>JAJDAK010000100.1 GCA_029261895.1 Deltaproteobacteria bacterium | reverse complement strand
ATTCGAACGCTGCTTAAAGACGACGGTATCGCAGTGATCGAAGCGCCGCACGTCCTGCAGCTAGTCGAAAACTGCGAGTTCGACACGATCTATCACGAACACCTTTGTTATTTTGCGGTCGCCGCACTCCGTCCTCTTTTTGCGCGCAATGGCTTGGATATTTTTCGCGTGCGTGAAATTCCAATTCACGGCGGGTCACTGCGCATCTACGTATCGATCGCCGGACGGCGATCGATCGAAGCCAGCGTGTCCGAGATCGAGGCAAAGGAGCAGCAGGTCGGACTGGTCAGCGGCGAAGCGTACCGTGGGTTTACCGAGCGTGTCGATAAGCTACAGACTGAGTTGGTCAAGACGATCGATGAATTACGTGCCGGCGGTGCAACGATCGCAGCTTACGGTGCAGCCGCTAAGGGCAGCACATTGCTCAACTTCTTTGGTTTGAATCATGAACGCATCGATTTCGTTGCGGACCGATCCCCGCATAAGCAAGGACATTGGATGGCGGGCGTACGCCTACCCGTCGTCGCAGCAGAGGAGCTGGCGAAACGCCGACCCGACTACTGCCTATTGCTGGCGTGGAACTTTGCCGACGAAATCATGCAACAGCAGCGTGCCTATCGAGATGCTGGGGGCCGGTTCATCACGCCCCTGCCCCGCCTGCAGATCCTTTAGCTAAAGGCCCTGTAGCCCCCGAGATAGATCGACCGAAAGGCGGAGCGCACGCGCGTAGCCCGAGCGAAAAACTCCCGACTTCCACAATCCAACACGCGGTTTTTGAGCTTTGCGGCACCAAACTTTGACTTCACGTTCGACCAATTTGAGTTCCGCGCTCGTCAGTGGAAGACCGTAGACAAAGTCACGCGAAGGTTCATCGTATAGGCGCCCGGAACGACCGCCGTGGATCGGATTAGATAGATCCATGCTCAGTGCTTTCGGGTGAAAGCGGAAGCTCATGAGTGGTTCGCGTACACAGTGGAAACGCCCGTGTGCCGCAAGCTCCATCACCAACCCCTGGTCTCCGCAAAATCCGAGCGGCCAGACAAAGAGTCGCGTGCGTTCTAGAACATCTTTTCGAATCAATCCGTAGATGGAGATCCATTCATGCGCGCGCAAGAGCGCTGAGATGCGCGCAACTTTCGTCGCCTGCGTGCCCGCAACGACCCCCTCGGGAACCTGATGGCGCTTCATCCGCGTCTCGTCGCCAAAGTAATGGGCCGGACAAAAGCTCAGAATCGCCTCGGGGTCATCGCTCAACGCCTGCACCATACGCGAGAGGAACGTCGGATCTCTTAGATCATCGCAGGCCGCCCAGGTGAATAGCGGCGCCTTGGACTCCGGCAGCAGTCCCATGTAGTTTTCCCAGGCGATGACGTTCTCTGTTCGAGTCATTACCCGTACACGCGAATCGCGCGCGGCATACTCGCGCAAGATCTCGGGGGTCGCATCCGTCGACGCGTTATCGCAAACGATGAGCTCGAAGTCATCGAAGGCCTGCGCGAGCCAACTCTCGAGACTTTCACGCAAGTAGGTTTCGCCGTTGTAGACCGGCATTCCCACACTGACCAGCGGCGTACTCATGCCTGGATTCTCCACCACTCAACAGTTTCCTGCAGCGCGGCTTCCAAATCCCATTTGGGCCGCCATGCCGTCGCGCTAAAAAGCTTGCTCGGATCTGCGACCACCATGCCTGGCTCGCTGGGATCCGTCGCCACGGCACCAAATTCTACACTGTTTGGCGTCTGTCCCGTGACACGAACCAAAGTCTCGACGATGTGCCGAATACTCGTGGGTATGCCGGTTCCCAGGTTCAGTGCACCCGTGGCGCGCGAAGTCGCAATCGCCAACAGTGCATCGACACAGTCCTCAACATAAATAAAGTCACGCAGCTGATGTCCATGCGAGCAGCGCGCGCGATCACCACGGAGTAGCGCACGGGCCACCGATGGAATCAGTCGAACATCCGGCTCTCCCGGGCCAAAGGGAAAGAAGAGTCGTGCCCATGAAAAACCCATCGCGCTCGACTCAAGGTACGCTTCGAGCATTGCGCGTGTGGCGTTCTTGGTCGTGCCATAGAGCTGCGCGGCTTCGAGCGGCGTTTCCTCTTCGATCAGGTGACCGTGATGCCACGCGTATTCCGCGCAGGTGCCAACACCGATCAAATGTTCGCATTCGGATGCCACCAGAACCTTGGCCAATTCGAGCGATGCCGCAACCGAATTGAAATTTTCGGTCGACGTCCAAAAACGGCCGGGCTCTGCGTACCATGCCAAGTGAAAGCAGACTTCGGGTCGAACGCTCTTGAGCGTGGCCAGATAACTCGCAGCATCGCGTAGGTCGGCTTCAATCACCTGAACTGCAGGCAGGTAATCTTGAATGCGATCCGTCTGGGTTTGCGAACGCAGCAACGCGATGACTTCGTGGCCATCATTTACTAGACGACGACCCAAATGCGAACCGACGAAGCCCGCCATGCCTGTGACTAGAACTTTCATGACTTAGCGTAGGCGCCGAACATAGCCCTTCGGCCAATAGGTCACGCGCTTGGTGACGTTGCCTTCGTTGAACGCGAACTCGGGCTCCTCGATCGCGAAATCGGGATTCGAAGCCACGAACGCTTCGATGGCCGCGATCGGATTATTCCAGCTCCAATCCGCCTCAGTACGCGGTGCTCCTGCCATCATTTCCATGCAGCCGTCTTCAACAATCACGTACGAATCTGGGGTGACCATCGGTGCATAGGCTTCCAACTCTGCCAGCACGTGATCCTTCGTGTGTTTTGAATCCAGAATGACCAAGACTTTTTCACCCGGGTGAATCTGAGATGAAACCTCTTTCACCATCGAAGGCTCGATCGATGACCCTTCGAACAACGTGATGTACGGAAAGAGCTCATGCGACTCGATGGCTTCGCGATTATGCGGTCGAATCTCAACGTCGATACCGATCACACGCCCGCGTCCCATCGCCTTGAAGAGCGATGCGTAGAAAACCAGCGAGCCGCCATGCGCAACACCGGTCTCAATCACCAGATCCGGCTTGACCCGCGCGATCACCTCTTGGATCCGCAGCATGTCCTCGGGCATCTGAATCACGGGGCGCCCTAACCACGTGAAGCTATAGACGTATTTATTGTCCCAGCCGCAGCGCAGCCAAGCATCGGAGATGATCTCGAAGGCCTCCCGAGAGGCCAGCGCATGCCGCTCTTGCCCCTCAGGCCCCTCTATCATCACCTCTTCGTTCTCCAGATCGATTTGAATCATGTCCCGTCCGTTTTGTGGCTCTGTTCTCAGCTGGTCGAATGGGGCGCATTATAGCAACCGGGCGGCAGCTGGACGCGATGGCCCCAGCCGGCCTACTCTAGCCCCCGATGTCGACCGCCAGCGAAATCGCGCTCCCATACTTAAGGACCCGGTCGTGAGCTCTTCTGCAAGCAGACCAATCCTCATCACCGGTGCCGGCGGCTTCATCGGTCAAAACCTGGTGCGGTTTCTTTCTGACCGTGACTATCCGCTGACACTGATCGAAAACGCGGCAGATCAGACGATCGCGGATCAGGCTGATCTGTCTGCACATCGTACGATCGTACATTTAGCGTCAGCCACGAATCCCCAGCTTGGCGATTTCGATGACGAACTCGTACAGCTTGGTGAATTGACTCGGATCCTCGAAAGTCTGCGCAACGCACCCGAGACTTTGCTGATTTTTCCATCGAGCGGTGGCACCGTCTACGGCGATAGTGGCGATCAGCCACACCGTGAAACGGATCCCGTCGCGCCTTCCGGTCACTATGCCTGGGGCAAAGTCGCTGCGGAACAGCTGATTCAAACATACATGCGCAGTTCCGGATTACGCGCAGTCATCCCGCGCTGCGGCAATGCATTCGGCCCCGGTCAACGCGTTGAAAAACGCCAAGGCCTGGTGATGAAGCTTCTGCATGACGTGAAGCATCAACTGCCGACCGAAATTTGGGGGGATGGCGCAGAAAAACGCGACTATCTTTTCGTCGCGGACTTTTGTGCGTTAATCGAAAGCATGGTCGAGCAGCCGCACGAGAATGGCATCTTCAACGCGGGCTCAGGAATCGGTATTTCGGTGAATGACGTGGTGGATGCGGTCGAAGAAGTCACCGGCATCCGACCGCAGATCAAGCACACACCCGGCCGAATAGGCGCACCGCGTGCAAGCGTTCTCGACACCCAACGCACGTCACAGACCTTTGGTTGGACACCATCAACCACATTCCTCAGCGGTGTGCGACAAAGCTGGGAATGGCTCCGTACGCAGAGCCGAAACGAAACGAGCGCGAGCTGAATTCTGCGATGGATGCCAAGCTTCGTTTGATTTGGGTGGGCTCGAAACTCAATTGGGCGGGTGGCCCAGGGCGCGTCGTATCACAGGGTGCCGAAGCGCTGGCCGAGCGAGGCCACGAGGTGCACATCATCGGTCGTGTGCCCGGCGATGATCCCGGCGATATCCCTGGGGTCACGGTTCATCGTTGGCCCATGTGGCAGTTGAAGTTACGCCAGATTCCGCCGCTCGTCCGACTCATCCGCCAGGTGCAACCTCATATCGTGCACTTCCATTCCGCCATCCCGCATGGCGAAGTGATTCTTGCAACGCACGGACTCCGAAGACTTCGTGCCGATGCACCGAAAGTTTTCCTATCTCCCTACACTTCCAACCGATCTCACTATCCCAAACGCAGAGCACGCCTTGGTTTACGTGTCGCCGATCGGCTCATCGTTTCCACACATTGGAGTCGCGATCGCGCGATCGCTGCGGGCGCGAATGCCGAAACCACACAGGTGATTCCGACCGGCGTGCGACCCGCTGAGGTGCCACTCCGTGATGAGCGCGACAACGTGATCGTGATGATCGGGCGCTTTGTTCCGATCAAAGGTGCTCACATCATCATCGATGCGTTCTCGCGCATTGCCGCTGAACATCCCGATTGGAAACTCGTTGTGGGTGGCCTGGGTCGTGACGAAGCGGCATTGCGCAAACAAGCGGCAGAAAGCGCCTACACGGATCGTATTGAATTGCCGGGCGGTATTTACGGCGCAGAGAAAGCGGATCTATTGTCTCGGGCTGCGATCGGCGTCGTCCCCTCTTTGGCGGAAAACTTCCCGGGGATTCTGCAGGAGTTCCAAGCCTATGGGCTCGCCTGCATCGCCAGCGATGTGGGCGGATTGCCCGATGCCGCCATCGATGGTGCGGCACGATTGGTGCCGCCAAACGATCCCGCCGCGCTCGCACGTACGCTCGACGAATGGATCCGCGATCCCATCACACGGACGCAATTCAGGCGGCAGGCGCTCGCGTTCGCGACCCAGCTCTCGTGGCCCAATATCGCGGAACGATTTGAGACCGCATACAGGTCTGCGCTTTAGCGATCTCGGCTACGAGTTTCTTACGCGCTTCAGCTGAAACCGCGTACTGCAAATTCGGAACGAATCACGATCGTGCTCGAGGCCGGTCGACTTGGCACGCTCCAAAATCGATTCGGCCTCGTCGCATTTAAGCGTGACGCAGTCGATGCGCCCCTCGCCTTGGCTCTCGGTGAAATCGATCTCCGAGTCATGCAGCGCGATCTGATCACCGGCCGTCCTGCAATCGAGCAAGGCGGCCCAGCGGTCCGCCTGTGCACGCTGCTCTGCACCGCAGAGACCCACGCCACGTATGCGCAGCGAAGGGTCTTCGGGCTGACGGGATTCCCAGTCGGCACCGGCCCAACGCCAGGAGGAGACCGGCTGCATCGCGTCGATCGACACGAGCACGCCTCCCATGTCTTTGGGATGTAGATGCAGCGTCTCGGCGTTTTCGAGAGCGATCTCCCAGACGATGCGAACCTGAAGTCGCTCCAAGCGCTGGCGAACCGCGTGTAGATCCTGCGCTTGAAAGATCGCCATGTAGCCGGCATCACCGCCGCGCCGTTTCAAATAGCGTTCAGCGCTGGTACCGCTTTCTTTGGGCGACACGACCTCTAGATAGGTATCGCCGAGCGCAAAAACTGCATTCTTCAGACCGAACGTCCCCACACCGGGATCATGAAACGGTTCGCCCAGACCCAAGACATACTGAAGCTGGGATTGGACTGAATCCAGATCTCTCGCCACCAACGCGATTTGACGCAAGCGCATAAAATCTTCCTCCAATTCACAACTGCTAGACTCTGATCCGATCATGAACGATTTCAGACTCGAAACATAGGATGGCAATGGGTCGGCACCGCTTCGTATTCGCGACTTTGGTGATCTCTTGGATTGCGATCGGGAATTTGATTCCTCGATCGCTACAGGCGGCAGAAATTTTGCTGACGCTCGATTCTTTCGTCGACTCTGGACAATCCGTCCAGCAGCAACAGCTCGGCTTCGTTTTCGGTCGTGCGCTCGCGCATGAAGGGAAGTTGCAACGGATCGATGTCGTCTTTTTAATCGACATCTCCGGTAGCACCAAGTACTGGGCTGGCTTCGACGTCGATCAAGATGGCGCCCGGCCGATGTTTGGTTTGGCGAAAGATAAGGACGACAATATTCTCGCAGCCGAAATCGCAGCGGTCAGATCGATGATTCAATCCTTCGACCCGAGGACGACGCGCGTCGGCCTGGTGAGCTTTTCGGGGGGCGCTTCGAAAAGTGCCGACAGCGCAACCGTCGACGCTCCGTTGACCGCAGACTATGCGCGGGTGGAACGAGCACTCGAAAACATTCTGAGCGCGGGGCCATGGGGCGCAACCAATATGCGCGCAGGCTTACGTCTGGCGGGCATCGAGGTCGTTGCAGGCCGCTCCGCGGAAAGTACGAAGCGCGAGTTCGCACAGCGTCACATCGTGATGCTCACCGATGGCACACCGATGGTACCGGGCGAAGATCCTGCCGATAGCACGCGCAAAGCGGTGGGCTATGCGAAAAAACTGGGCGAGCGCGACGTACGTATCCACGTCTACGCAATCGGACGCGATGCAAACGATGATGACACCGCACCACGCAAAATTGCTGCCGTATCCAAAGGAAGCTTCACCGCGGTGCGGGACATCGCCCAACTGGATCGGTTGTTGGCGGAAGTCCAGATTTCGAATATCGAGACATTACGAGTTCGTAACGCGTCTACCGGCAAGGCTTCGATCCGACAGGCACACGGGCCCGATGGGACCTACTACGCGCTGATTCCCATTCGCGACGGAGAGAACACCGTTGAGGTCTACACCCGCGCGTCGGATGGCAGCGAGAAAACACTGACGAAGACGGCCGTTTTCGGCCGCGACCCGCTCCCGCCCCACGCCGAACGCGAGCGCCAACGACTCATCCATATCCGCAGCCAAGACGAGCTCGAGCATGGTCGAAAACTCGAAATCGACGTGGAATAGGCCTGACCTCCCCTGAACCCTCGTAATTACAATATTTATACAAATCCGAGCGCGGCCAATTTCTTGGCACGGTTTGTCCCTAGGAGTGGTAATCTAGCCCCGGATTTAGAGTGATTTCGGGGAGATAACGTGGGCTTTACTAAACAATTCCTGATGTTTTCTTGCTGTTTAGCGGTACTACTGCTGGGTGCAACCGCATCCGCCGACAGCATCTACCTCTCTACCAATGCGCAAGAAACGCTGGGAGGGCTCACATTTCAGGCGGACGACGCGGTCCACTACGACAGCGTCTCCAACAGCTCGACACTCAGCTTCGACGGCGCAAACTTCACTGCTGCCGAAAATGTTGATGCGCTTCACGTATTGGCAAACGGCAACCTACTGCTTTCGGCCGCAACCTTGGCCGAGCTCGGCGGCGTTACGTTCAATGATGGGGATGTCATCGAGTACAACCCACTCACCAACATGGTGGTGGGTACGGTGATGGCCGAGAGTTTCTTTGGCGTCGATGTGGATATCGATGCGTTCAGCGTGACGATGGACGGCAACTATCTGTTTTCGACACGCTCCGGGCACAACACCCTGGGCTTCATTTGGGAAGATGGCGATGTCGTGCAATACGATCCGATTGCTGGCGTGCTGAGTCTTTACTTCGACGAGGATCTGTTCGCGACCGGTGAAGACATCAACGGTATCCACGCAATGGACGACGGCTCGTTGTTGATCACGACGACTTCCGCGGCCACGCTTGGCGGCAATCTATTCCGTGATGGCGATGTGGCGCTTTGGAATATCGTCGATGGGTCGACCACCCTCTTCTTCAACGAAGATCTATTCAGCAACTCTGCCCAAATCGATGGCGTGTCGCTGAACCCGCCACCCAACGCCATCCCAAACGTGGTGCCGGAGCCGGGTACCTGGGGACTTTTCGGTGCCGCACTGGCTGGGTTGGTCGCCCTACGCGCACGGAGCCGCAAGAGCGCTTAGCGGCTCTCCTCGTCACCGGCTTCCATTCCTCCCAGAGCCGCCGATGCTACAATCGCACGCATGGGAAAGCTCTACGACCTCTACGAACAACACGTGTTTCCGCACGCGCTCGAACTCGCGATGCGACCGATGTGGAATCTACGAGCAAGCGCGCTCGAACTCGCACACGGCGACGTACTTGAGATCGGCTTCGGCACCGGGCTGAACCTCTCCCACTATCCGGATGGTGTCGAGCGATTAAGTACGGTGGATCCCATGGATGCACTACCGCGGACGGTCCAGGAACGCATTGATGCGGCCGCATTTCCCGTGGAAATCCATCATCTTCCGGCCGATGGCGTGCTGCCCTTTGATCGCGACCGTTTCGATTCCGTGACGATCACTTGGACATTGTGCACGATTCCAGATCCCGTTTCGGCTCTACGCGAAGCGAATCGAGTTTTGAAACCGGGGGGCGAATTGATGTTCATCGAACATGGCCGGAGCGATGATCCCAACGTCGCAGCTTGGCAGGATCGTTTTAATCCGATTCAGAAATTTTGGGCGTGTGGCTGCAACGTGAATCGCAAGATGGATCAGATCATCGAATCCGGGGGCTTCAAGATCCAAAAACTCGACCGCTTCTGCGTCGAAGGTCTACCACGACTCTTCGGCGAAACCTACCGCGGCTACGCAACGCATCGTTAGTCCGCTATGAATCGATCGCTCAGTGCGAGTCTGCGCAAACGCGGTCTGTTACGCCGGCCGAAAGCAATACGTGAGCTGCTTCATTCGCGCAAACTACGCTACGTCGACGGCAATCGGATCGACCTATTTCAAAACGGCCTCGACGGAACCAATGCCATGCTCCAGACCATTCGAGGCGCCGCACGACATATCCACCTCGAAACCTATATTTTTCGTACCGACAAAACCGGGCAGTTGTTTCTCGATGCACTAACGGAACGTGCTTCCCAAGGTGTTGAGATACGGCTGCTCTACGATAGTTTTGGTTCGCGAGGAATCAATCAAGCCAAGCTGCAAAGGTTGCGGGACGCTGGCGGGGAAGTCATCGCGTTCAACCCATTACTTCGCCCGATCAAACAGTATTCACCGCGTCGCCGCGACCACCGCAAGATACTCGTTGTCGATGGGCGTACCGGGTTCATGGGCGGACTGAACATTGGCAACGAATACACCGCGTTAGATGCGAACGGTCAGCCGCATTGGCATGATACCCACCTGAAAATCCAAGGACCGATTGTTCGCGATCTTCAAGCCGCGTTTCTTGAAAGCTGGTCGCGGGCGGGTGCGAAGTCGCTACCGTGGCATGAATTTCTACGTGACGTTCCGCCCCCATGCGGCTCGTCCCGCTGCGCCTTACTTAGTGATGGTCCCACGTATCAAAGGCGTCGCATGCGCGATGTATTGATCTCTGCACTTGAAGGTTGCGAGCAGAGCATTGACCTTGCGAGCCCCTACTTTGCGCCGGGTAACAAGCTTATGGCTGCGTTGAACCGAACCAAGCAGAAGAATCCTCGGGTGCAACTCCTGCTCGCCGGAATCACAGATCACGTCATGCTGCGCCGCGCGCTCCGCTCGACGCTTCCTGTTTTGATCGATCGTGGAATCGAAATCTATGAATTTGAACGGGGTATGATGCACGCCAAAGTCAGTGTGTTTGACCGACGCTGGGCCATCGTCGGTACCTCAAATCTCGACCGGCAAAGCTTTCGTCACAATTACGAGATCAACCTAATCATTGAAGATCCGGAGATCGCATCTGAGCTGTCGGAACATTTCGCCACACAGCTTCAAGGTGCCCAACGTATCGACCAGAAGTTCTTGGACGATCGTTCGCTTTGGGAACGCTTTATCGATCGAATCGCGGCCTTGCTCGTGTCCCTACTTTAGGCACGAAACATGCACTACCAATGAACACACCCATAGTAGGAGAGCAGGCCATGTTCAAACACATCCTTGTACCCACCGATTTTTCAGATGAGGCGGAAGCCGCATGTAACCACGCGAAAGAGCTCGCGAAAGCGTTGGGCTCCTCGGTCGACCTCATTCATGTCCTGCAGGTACCCATACCGATCGCCAGCTACGGTGTGGTCATTGACTTCGACGATATTCACAATCAGATGCGCAATAGCGCCAATGAACGGCTTGAGTCTTTGGCGTCGAAGATTCGCGATGCCGGTTTGAAGGTGAACACACATATCTGTGAGGGGGCGCCAGATCGCGCCATCGTCGACACTGCACGGAAACTCGGTGCGGATCTCATTGTAATGGGAACCCGCGGTCTCTCCGGCTTGAAGCACGTCATCATCGGAAGTGTTGCGGAGCGCACGCTCCGGACTGCGGAATGCCCGGTACTCACCGTCAAAGCGGCGGCGTAAGATCCGTGCTTCGCGGGCTCTCCCAAACCAGCAAGATCGCTGGGCAACCCATGTGAGCAATGCGATCCGGAACGAGCCCCGGATCGCCGTTTGGATTTGACTCGGCTCCCATCACCACAAGATCCGCACGCTCCTCGCGAATCAACTTCTTCAAACCGAGAACGGGATCACCGTGAACCATCCGAACCGTCTGCGGCACCGTTGGATCGATCGCAGCCCCTAGTTTCTTGAGTCGGTCGCCAGCAGTTTCGGGATACATCTCCACGCGACGGCCGTCCGAAACATGTCGATGGTAGGGCAGCACGTGCGCGAGAATCACTTCGGATCGAAGTTTGTTCGCAAGTTGAAAACCAATCCTCAACCACGGTGTCGGCAAATCTGGGTCTTCGACACAAATCAAGATCCGTTTAAATTCGTCGCCGGGCGGCGCATGATTAATCAAAAGCAAAGGGGCACCCGGCCGACGTAGCATTTGTTCGGAAACAGAACCGAGCAAAAAGCGGCGAATGCTGCTCAGACCCTTGGCACCGATCACTGCGAGATCCACTCCGCCTGATTGTCGGACTCGATTAACCTCTTCCACGGGGTCACCCCTGAGCAGGTGAATCTCTGCCTTTTCGGCGTCTACGCGGCTCGCCAGCTTTTTCATTTCCTGCTGACCGAACGATCGATCATCCGCGTGGGAGGCGTGGAGTAGTTCGAGATTCGCCCCCAGCCGCCTCGCAAGATTTGCAGCCACCCGAACAGCCGCGTTGCCAGCCGCAGACAAATCCGTACCGGCAAGAATTTTTCTCGGCGACCAAGATTCACGATCGTGGACCAAAGACTCTTTTGAACGTTCCCTCATACTGAAAAGAGTAATGCATCTTCGATGCCTGCTTTGCTGCCGACTATCGCCCCACGTTAACGAAGTCAGGCCATTTCTAGCGCATGAATGTCACAACCTGAGACATTTTTACCCGGAAACATGGGTGTGCTATCGATATAGCCACCCCCGACTGGCACTTAGCTTGCAGCCTATATCAGCGGGTTCACGACTGAACCCAAGAAGCTACACGATGAAAACCGAGCTCAATCAAAACTCGTTTCCCAACGATCCTCAGGCGATCAAGGGCATAGAGCGCATACAAACGCATATTTCCACGGTCTACCTTACACAAGCGTGCGTTTATAAGTTTCGTAAGGCGGTCAAGTTTCCGTTCCTGGATTTTGAAACCGTGGAGGCAAGGAATGGGGATTGTGAACGAGAAATTTCATTAAACCGGAGGTTGGCGAAAGATGTTTACCTGGGCCTTGCCGCGCTGGACCCGGCCCACGATCCGCCGGTAGTGGGGCCAACCACAGAGAAGATTCTCGATCCCGAGCAGGAACACTGTGTGGTGATGCGACGCCTACCTGAGGGCCGCGATGCACTGAGTCTGCTGGAAAAGAACACGCTCACGAAGAACCAGATGCAAGCGGCGGCGACGCTGATCGCTCGGTTCCATCGCGACAATCGCCTGGCTGCATCCCAAGAGATCAGCGCCGAAGCCTGGTTGGCGCGTTGTGTAGATCCAGCACGCGCGAACGTCGACATGCTTTCCGATTGCATCGAGAACCCTGAGGAGTCCGCTGCATTGAACGAGCTTGGCCAAGCGATCGATAATTTCGCATCCAGCCATGCGGAAATTTTTGAAGCGCGGCGACTCGAAGGCCGAGCCGTGGATGGCCACGGCGACCTTCACCTTCAACATATCTGGTTCACAGGCGCCGATTCACCGAGGATCATCGACTGCATCGAATTCAATTCAACGCTACGCCAAATTGATTCGGCATCGGATATCGCGTTCTTAGTCATGGACCTCAGTTATCGACAGCGCGAAGATTTAGCTCACGCCTTCCTCTCACGATATTGCGCGATCAGCGATGACTATCCGCTGTTTCCGGTTCTCGACTACTTTATCTCGTATCGTGCCGCAGTCCGGGCGAAGGTAGCGGCGCTCGCGGCACAAGATTCGGATTTAGCTGCAGACCAGCGAGAGTTTGCAGCGCGGAGCGCAGATCGGCATCTGCACTTCGCCTGCCATGCGCTTACCCAGCGGCGTCCTGGTTGGGTGATCGCAACAAGCGGGCTCATCGGCAGCGGCAAAAGCACACTAGCGGAAGAGTTGGCCGATCAATCCAATGCACTCATTCTTTCATCAGACCGACTACGCAAGCATCAGAATGTTACCGACCGTTACACACAAACTGCGAAAGACGCGGTCTATGAGGGTTTGCTCCAACGCGCGCAATTGATTCTTGATTCCGGGCGCAACGTCATCCTCGACGCCAGCTTCTCTGAGTTTCGAATTCGTAGACAGCTTCGAGACTGGGCCAACGTCGGACACAATCCGGTCCTCTTGCTCGAAACCACCTGCGACCCTACGGTCACGAAAAAAAGACTCACCGAACGAAAGCTGCGCGACGATGATGCATCCGATGCCGGGGCCGAGCTATACGAGAGTTTCGCAGCCCACTATGAGCCACGCGATGAGTGGCCGAAGGAGCTGCACCCTCAGATCCAGATGGACCGCGAGGATTGGCGCGAGCAAGCTGCAACGGCGCTTACGCTTTTTCGCGCTTGGAGAAAGGAACGTTATGAAACTACCTAAAACCGTCTCCGATATTATGAGTCCCGAGGTCGCTACCGTCGAAAGAAACGACAAGCTGTCAGTTGCCGACAGCATCATGCAGCTTGGACGGATCCGTCATCTGATCGTTTTGGATGATGACCAACGCGTCGCTGGCATCGTGACTCAACGCGACCTTCTGCACGGAGCGCTTGCACAAGCGCTTGGTTTCGGCACCGCTGCGGCGCATCGAGTGATGTCCACGATCTACATCAAGGAAGCCATGTCCAGCGATGTGATTTCGACTACACCAGACACGCCGCTGAACGATGCCGCAAAACTCATGATCGATCACAAACTTGGCTGTCTTCCTGTGGTCGTTGAGGATCGGCTTGTTGGAATCATCACCGAAACCGATTTCGTATCTGTTTTTAAATAGTGAGGATATTATGCGTATCTCTGAGATCATGGAAAAAAGCCTATTTACCGTTAGCCCGGAACTTTCGATTCGGGATTTTGAGGATGCGCTGACCTCGGAAGAGATCAGCGGTACGCCTGTTGTCGACTCAGACCTTCGACTGGTCGGAATCGCGTCAAAAACGGATATCGTCCGTTCGCTCAGCGAAAGCTCTGGTCAGCCACTATCCGATCTATTTGACGCAAATCTGACCGTCGAAGACATTATGACACCGGACGTCGTCACAGTTTCACCGGATACGGATGTCGTGGAAGTCGCGAGAAAGATGGTCGATGGACACCTGCACCGAATTGTCGTGGTAGAAAACGGAGAACTCATTGGAATTGTTACCGCACTCGACCTATTAAAACTCATGTGCGATCCCAACCTAGCTCAGACCTAGCCCTCCGACGCAGCCTGACCCTTCCCTGGCTCGTCCTCTACGGACTCGGAACCACGATTGGAGCCGGAATCTATGCTTTGACTGGCGTGGTTGCCGATCGCGCTGGTATGTTCGCGCCATTCGCGTTCCTGACCGCCGCTATTATCGCAGCATTCAGCGCGTTGAGCTTCGCTGAGCTATCGGCACGTTATCCCTTCGCTGGTGGGGAAGCGGTGTACGTCCAGGAAGCCACTGGCTCTTCTCGGTTGGCGACATTGGTGGGTGTGCTCGTGGTCATCGCGGGCCTGATTTCGGCCGCAACCGTAAGCGTTGCCTTCGTCGGCTATCTATCGGATCTGATTCCGCTGCCACCTGGTGCGGCACTTGCGGTCGTGGCTTTCAGCGGCGCCGTCGCGATCTGGGGCATCAAGGAGTCCGTCACAATCGCCGGCGTCACGACGTTGATCGAAACAGGAGGTCTAATCGCAATCATTCTCTTCGGCGCTGTCGCGCTTTCCGATTTCGAAATTCAATTTACCCAGCTCATACCGCATTCGACCACCGCGTGGTTTTCCATAGGCACCAGCGCGATCATTTGCTTCTATGCGTTTCTGGGCTTTGAAGACATGGTCAACGTGGCAGAAGAAATCCAAGACGTTCGTCGAACTCTGCCACGAGCCATCCTCCTTACCTTGTCTATCACGGCGCTGCTCTATGTTGCTGTAGCGATGACCGCAGTATTGCTGGTAACCCCCGATGAACTCGGCCAAGCGTCCGCACCTCTCACGCTGGTTTTTGAACGCGCGGGCGGCAACCCTGCAATGCTAAGCCTGATCGCGTTGGTCGCATTGCTAAACGGTGCACTCATCCAAATCATCAAGGCGTCACGTGTCGTCTACGGCCTTTCCGCACGCGGCATGCTACCCCAAAGGCTCGCCTACATTCATCCACGCCTGCAGACACCCGTGATGGCCACCGTACTCATCACAGCTATGGCCTCGGTCTTTGCGACGACGTTACCTCTGGCTTCCCTCGCCGAACTCACGTCGATCATCACGCTATGCACATTCGCTGCTGCTAACTTCAGTCTAATTGTCATCAAATGGCGGGAGCAAGAGGCCCCCAGTACGTTCAAAGTCCCACTATGGATTCCTATTGCGGGCGTTATCGCCAGTCTCGCGTTGCTCGCGTTGCGAACCACTCAGTAGCCAAGAGCGAAGATATTTTCTCGCCTAGTCGAATCTATCTTTCAGCCACTCCCGGATAGACTCGAACTCTTTCTTAAACGACTCTTTCGCTTCGCCACCAAGGTCTTCGACCCGATCGATGAGCTTCAGCAGGCGCAGCTCGAGCCCTTCACGGATTTCCGCAACGCGCGCTTGGCGCCGTGCGCGCGTAAGCTCCTTCGAGGTAGCATGGCTGAGCTCGCCCAGTTCACTCGTGAGCCGAAGCAAGAGATCATCCAGCGTTAGGATCCCAATCAGACGCTCACGTTCGACAATCGGAACACGCCGAATCTCATTCTTTTGTAGAAACTCAATAACTTCGTCCAACGTTGCATCCGGCCCAACGGTTAGGATCGGCTTGCTCATAATCGCGACTGCCGGGGTCTCGTCGCCCGTCCGACCGGATACGATCACCCGAATCATCAGGTCACGATCGGTGATCAGCCCCAGCGGTCGATTTTCAGCATCAACAACCACAACAGATCCCACACTCTTCTGTTGCATGAGGCCCGCAATCTCGGTCGCAGAAGTATTCTCCCGGACAGTTACGACGTCGCGCTGATAGTGCTCCAACATGCTAGACCTCCACTGAGTTTGTGGACTCACCTATTGGTTGTACAACCGGTAGCGATCGCTTTGGCGGATTCGCCGCTGAGACGTTCGCAACTCCCGACAGCTCGCTCGAAAAGAGCTTGAGCAGATCATCCGAGGTGATAATCCCTACCAGCTCCCCGCTCGAGTTAACAATGGGCAGGCGACGAAGACCGTGGAGGCTCATCGTTTGAGCCGCCGCTTCCAAGCGAGTCGATTCTTCGATTGTCACGGGGGATTTTGTCGCCAATTCATCGATCTTCGCGGTCGCGGCATCGAAACGATCTCCGAGCACACCAAGCGCAATATCCCGATCGGTTACGATGCCTACAGGCCGATTGTCACGCGTGACAACCAACGAGCCAACCGAGAAATCACGCATCATTTGCGCGGCGGCATGCAAAGTAGCTTTGCCATTTACCGAGTAAGGAACTTTGCGGCAGTACGCTGCAATGGACATTTAGTTCTCCTTGAGGCCGGGGTGAGATCTCCCGATACCCAATTCAAGATGTGCAAAGGTCGTACCAAGCTGCGGCGGTCAAATTAGGCATACATCGGAACAAGGTTGTGGTGGGCAGACCCAGATCGGCAGTGCCTGAGAAAAATCGTCACACTACGCGGGCGGAGATTGAGTCTCTGGCGTACGGAGTCGCACTGCGGTGACCTTGTACTCTGGGCAGTTGGATTTAGCGTCTCGCTGTGGTCCGGTCAGTCGGTTGGTATGTGTCTCGGGGAAATGAAAAGACAGAAAGACATGACCGGGCTGGACCCGCTGCGAGACTTGCGCAACGACGTTCGTACTTCCCCACTGACTTTCGATGTCCACCCGGCTGCCGTCCACGATACCCTCGCGCGCGGCATCCCGAACATGGATCTCAAGCGTGTCTTCCGCTCGCAATGTACGGTTCGGCGTGCGCCGCGTCATCGTTCCCACATTGTAATGTTCAAGCACCCGACCGGTAATCAATAGATAGGGAAACCCGTCGACGCTGTGCTCGGGGCTCGCAATATGCTCGACACAGATGAGCTGACCTCGGCCCCGAATGAATTCACTCTCATGAACACGCCGGGTACCAGGATGCGTCCGATCGGGACAGGGCCACTGCAGTCCGTCATCGCCCAGCCGGTCAAAAGCCACACCACCAAAAATCGCTGGAGCTACAGCCGCGATCTCGGTCATCACGTCGTCGGCACAGCTGTAGGTCCAATGGGCCCCCAAGGCGCAGGCAACGTTTCTTGCGACCTCCCAATCCGGTCGTGCCTGACCCGGCGGCTCAACAGCCGCGCGCACACGTTGAATCCTTCGCTCGCCGTTCGTGAAAGTCCCGTCCTGCTCAAGCGCTCCCGCAGCGGGTAGAACCAGGTCTGCATACTGCGCCGTTTCGGAGAGAAAGAGTTCTTGTACAACCAGAAGCTCCAGGTTATTGAGCGCGGATCTCACATGTGTTTCATTCGGGTCGCTTTGTGCAACATCCTCTCCTTGAATCCAAAGTCCCCGGATTTCACCCGCTGCCGCCGCATCGATCATCTCGGGAATTGTTTTTCCCGGGCGAGTGGGAATCGTTGCGTTCCAGATCGAACCCACGCGTTCTCGAACGCCAGAATCCTGCACAGATTGGTAGCCCGTAACAAGATTGGGCATCGCGCCCATATCCGCGTTGCCTTGAACGTTGTTCTGCCCTCGTAAAGGCAACATCCCCGCCCCTGGCTTTCCGATGCTTCCCGTAAGCATTCCCAAATTACAGAGCGTCATAACGGACTCCGTCCCCTGGGTCAGCTCGGATAACCCGAGCCCGTGCACAAAGAGCGCCGGGCCGACCTCACCCAGTATTTGGGCCGCATCGGCTATCCGATCCGGCGCGACTCCACAGGTCTGCGCTGATTGTTCCAACGATAGACCTTCAACGAACTTCTCAAGCTCCGACCATCCATCCACTCGCTCCTCGAGATACCGAACATCGACTTGTCCTGACTCGATCAGGAGCTTGGCCATCGCGTTGAAGAGCGCAACATTTGTGCCGGGACGAAGTGGCAAGAAGCACGTCGCATATTCGGCCAGTTCAATACGACGTGGATCGATAACAATAAGCTTGGCCCCGTCCAACACGGCTTGCTTGATGCGGCTGCCGACTACGGGATGTGCTTCGGTCGGATTGGCACCCGCGATAACGATACATTTGGCAAGTTCAATATCTTCGTATGATGCAGATGCAGCACCAGTACCGGTCACCGTGCGGAGCGCAAGCGCGGTCGAGGAATGACAAACACGCGCACAACAATCGATATTGTTTGTACCGATGATCCCACGAAACATTTTTTGCAACAGATAGGCTGCTTCGTTTGTTGATCGAGACGAAGTAAAGACTCCGAGAGCATCGGGACCCCACCGCTTTCCGATGCTCAAAATCCGAGTCGAAACCCAGTCAATCGCTTCATCCCAACTGACGGGTTCAAGGTGTTCACCATTCCTCAGTAAGGGCTGCGTCAAGCGATCGTCGGCGCTTTGGTAGGCGTGCGCATATCTACCCTTTGCGCAAAGATGTCCGCGGTTGACCACTGCATCCTTGGCTCCGCCGATTTCCGTGATCCGGCCATCACGTGAACGCACGTCGATTTGGCAGCCGACTCCGCAATAGCCACAAGTGGTTCGAGTGACACGGTCAGATTTTACACGTGCGATCCGATCTATATCAGTGATCGCTGCCGTTGGACATCGATCCACACACGCTCCACATGCAACGCAGCCACTGTCGAGAAACGAGTCGTCGTCCCCATAGCAGAGGCTGCTCTGGATACCTCGGCTCTCGATCGAAAACACGAACTGTCCTTGAATGCTCTCGCAGGCATCGATACAACGACGACAAAGTATGCATCGCGACGGGTCGTAACGAAGATAAGGATGAGTTTGATCTAACGTGGCTGGCATCGCCCGATCGGGATAGGAAGAACGATGCAAGTCGTATTGCGCCAACAATTCTTCAAATTCGGTCTGCGGTGAACTTGCATCAAACGTTTGATCCGGATGGGCGGATAACGTTAGATCTAAAATATCGCGGCGAAGGCTTTCAATCCGGTCCGTGGCGGTACGAATCACCATACCGTCAGCCAACTTCGTATGGCATGCAGCTTGCGGCCGTGATGTTCCTTCAACCTCAACCAGACACAGTCGACAACCGCCTTCCGGCGAGAGGTCTCTGCCTTTGCACAATGTCGGAATGGTGACCCCGACGCGCGTCGCCGCCTCAAGCACAGTCTCATCCGCGTGAATGCTGACTTGCATTCCATCGATCGTCGCGTTCCGATCGATCAAGCCTCGTCCTCAAAAATTCGATCGCCAAAGCAGCGAAGCATTTTTTGCATGGGATCTGGCATCAGTTGCCCAAACGCGCAAAGGCTACCGGCTTCCATCAGCTCGAGGATACGATCGACCCGAAGTCGGTCGGTCACTCCATCGGATTCAATGAGTTTCAGTGCCGCAGTTGGACCGAGCCGACACGGAACGCACTTGCCGCAGGATTCATCCACCATAAATCGAAGCATGTGGACCAGGAGTGCGTGAAAGTCCGTGCCAACCGGAAGCGCAACCAGGCCACCATGACCGAGACGAATACCTTGCGCAGCCATCGCATCGAAGCAGATCGGCACATCCCATTCGGCAGGCAGCAGCAGACTCCCCATCGGGCCTCCAAGCATTACCGCTTCGAGATTTGTGGCATCGCGACCGCCCCCGCCAATCCCTTCAATCACTTCGCGTAGAGAAGTTCCGAATTCGACTTCTACGATTCCTGGTCGAGCAAACCCATGGTTGAGGCAAATCGCCTTGGTGCCATTTGAGGTACGCGTCCCGAGTTCCGCGTATGCGTTCGCCCCATGGCCGATGATCCACGGAACATTAACCAAGGTCTCGACGTTTTGGATCAGCGTAGGGTGACCGAACAAGCCCTCCTCCGTCGGGTACGGGGGTCGCACCCGGACCTCGCCGCGCAGCCCCTCGAGCGCGTTTAGCAATGCGGTCTCCTCGCCACATACATAGCTTCCCTTGCCGGAGACCATTTGCAGATCAAATGAAAAGCCCGAGCCGAGAACCGATTGGCCGACGACACCAGCCGCACGCGCTTCTTCGATGGCACGTGACATACGTTGTTGAGCATCCGGGTACTCGGCGCGAATGTAGACCAATCCGTGCTGGGCTCCGATCGCGTAGCCACAAATCAATAGACCCTCAAGTATCGTGTGGGGATCGCGCTCGATTAGGACACGATCGATGAACGATCCAGGATCTCCTTCATCGCCATTGGCGACGACGTATTTTTTCCCGCTCTTGGCAGTCGCGCATGCACGCCATTTCTGACCCGTCGGAAAGCCGGCGCCACCCCGACCTCGCTCGCCTGAAGCTTCCATCTCACTGAGAACACGATCTGGTGCTTCGCCAAGTACTCGCGCCAACGCACCGTATACACCATCCGCACGCGCCTCAGTCAGTCCCGAAAAATCACCACGCGCGATCCGGCGCGTGACGATAGCCTCTGCCGCGTGCGCACGAATCGCAGGATCCGAATCAGGATCTGTACATTGACCGAAATCCGAAAAAGTTTGGATCACGGGAGGCGAGCCGGCGGTCAGTATCGCGCGTGAGCGATAACAATAGCCGAGACAATACGCGTTCCGCTGGGGCAAATGCGCCGGTAACCGCGGACGCGTATCTTGCGCGCCGGCGAGATGACACGAAGTCCCGATGCAAACTCTGGCCTCGTTGTCCCCGGCATCATAGTTTGAGAAATAGGATCCGGATCCTCGTTTGACGGTATCCGGAATGACCGAGTGAGTTCGGCGATAGTTCCATAATGGACGCATGCGACGAGTCTACTGCAATCGGCGGTCCCAGGTGGCGTGCGCTGTTCAGACGTCAGACGAATTCGATGAGGCAGTCTGCCACAGCCACAGGTAGCCGTTGCTCCCGGATGGCACCGGCAGTGGCTGCGGTAGGGTTAGAGTGGCAAATCCCCGGCTGCCGCAGAAACACCGCCCGTCTTACTGAACGCTTCAATCGCGCGCGCTGCAATTCGCCACTGATGGACTTCGTCTGCGCCATCCGCGAAGCGCGCCCAGCGTGCTTGCTTAGCCATCATCGCGAGCGGCGTATCCTCTGAATATCCGAGTGCACCATGGACCTGGATTGCACGATCGATAATGCGATTGAGTGAATTCGCAACAAAGTGCTTCGCCATCGAAACCTCCGACTTGAAGTCTTCGCCCCGATCGATCTTGTACGCCGCATGCAAGACCATGAGCTTGCATTGATAAAGCTCCATGGTGCTATCGGCGATCATCCATTGAATACCCTGCTTCTCGGCGAGCAAGGAGCCATGCGCATAACGCTTCATCGCACGGTCAATCATCATATTGAGTGCGTTCTCTGCCTGGCCAATCCAGCGCATGCAGTGTGCCAGCCTTGCGGGTCCCAGACGCGCTTGACCGAGCAAATGACCTTGCCCAGGACCACCCAAGATGTTTGCGTTCGACACGCGAAGGTCGGTGATTTTAATTTCGCAATGATTGTGACTGCCGCTCATTGTCGATATGTCGCGTACGATTTCCCAACCTTCGGATGGAATATCCACGATAAACGCGGAGTTTGAAGCTTGCGGGACTTCAGGATCATCTTCGGTATGCGCAATCAGAATCGCGAATCGCGCACCGTTGGCTCCTGAAATAAACCACTTGCGCCCGTTGATGACCCAATCGTCGCCGTCACGAACCGCATGGGTTTGAATCAGTGTGGGATCGGAACCCGCAACATCGGGCTCAGTCATGGCGAAGCACGAACGGGTGAGTCCGTCACAGAGCGGCCGTAGATATTTTTCCTTTTGCTCGGGCGTGGCCCAATGCAAGAGCGTGTGCATATTGCCTTCGTCCGGCGCCTGCGCGTTTAGAGCGTACGGACCAAAGCGCGTCTTCCCGGCTTCGGAGGAAACCGCAGCCATCGCGACATGCCCAAGCCCCATGCCACCGAACTCTTCGGGCATATGGGGCAGCCAGAGTCCGGCTTCCTTCGCAGCCTTGCGCATGCGAATGACCTGCTCGACGAGAATCTTGCGATTTCCCTCATTTTCGTCGATCCGCTGTTCCGCGGGGCGCACGACCTTGTCGCAGAACTCGCGGACTTCCTTGATAAGTATTTGAATTTCTTCAGGAAAACTAAAATCGATAGCCATCGTACGCTCCTTCGCCGGAGCGCATTTTATCAGAGTGGGTCGTCCGCGTGTTTCATGGCTTCGAGCGCTCGCTGAAAACGCTGCTCGAGCAACGGCGAGAACTCTCCCTGAGTAAAGACGTATGGCGCATCTTCGAGAATGCCGCGGACTGCGTGCCGACCGACCTCAGCAGGCGACATCCCGGTACTCAATATGGCCATGAGTGGGTCGGTTCGTGGCGCTGACTTTCCCAGCTCCGTGGGTCGATTCCGCTCGGATTCACCCAGTCGCGTATCCACCCAACCCGGACAGAGCACCGATACACCCACTTGTGTCTCTGCCAGATCCTGCGCGAGCGCTTCACTGATTCCAACCACCGCGTACTTGGTCGCGCTGTACATACCGAGCTCCGGGCCCGTGATCCAGCCGCCTAGCGAAGCGGTGTTCAAGACTCGCGCAGGTCGATCCTGTGCAATCAAACGCGGGACGAAACTTCGAATGCCATGCGTCACCCCGTTGAGATTGACACCAGTCAACCATTCCCAATCGGCAGGTGTCATTTTCCAGAGAGGTCCGCCCTGGTAAACACCCGCGTTGTTGCAAAGCACCGCGACATCACCAAGCAACTCAAAGCTGTACGAGGCGAGCGCGTCTACCGACGCCGGATCAGCAACATCGACCTGCGTCGCAAGCGCATCAAATCCCTGTTTGCGTAGCTCGTCCGCCCGAGCTTCTGCAGCATCTGGCTCAATGTCTGCGATGAGTACGCGCATACCGTGTTCCGCAAGCGCGAGTGCAATCCCAGCGCCGATACCGCTCGCGCCACCCGTAACCACGGCACCTCGATCGCGTATCTCAGTCATGCGTTAGCCTCAAATTCAGGAATCACGTACTTACCTAAGAGTTCAATTGTCTGCATCACCTTGTCATGCGGAATCTTGTAGGGATTGACCAGGCAGAACAAAAGATCGGCACCCGTCGCTTCGTAAGCCTTGCAACGTTCGATCACTTCATCTGGATCTCCGGCGATCACGGCATTCATTGCCAAAAGGTTCTCCAGATTTGCGAGCTCATGCAGACGCTGCTCTACGGCTTCGCGCGCAACCTGCAAGTAGTCGTACGTGCCGTCGTTCTGGGCCTTGATTTCTTCAAGCCAAAGCGGAACCGAAGAGACCAACTCAGCCGACGTCTTGGCGTACCAGGCAAAGGATTCACGGGATACGTCATAGCTCTCCTGCTTCGTCGGCGCACAATTGACCATCGTGAAGCATGCCGCACGATCATGGACATAGCGTCCGATCGGTTTGGTGCAATTCGCGATACCCGCTCGGTAGAGATCGATGCGTTCTTTCAATTCTTCTGGTGGTGTACCCACGCTAAACGAGAGTAAGCCCAAACCGAGTTCGCCCATCATGCGATGACCATCGGGACTACCGGTCGCACCCCAGATCGGTGGGTGCGGTTCCTGAAACGGTTTGGGTTGCACACGGCGACGGGGCATCTGCCAATGCTTCCCGGTAAACTCCGTGTACTCATGGGTCCAGCAGTCCACGATATGTCCGACAGCTTCTCGCCACATTTCGCGGGTTTGATTGGGAGCCACACCAAATCCTTCCATCTCTATGCGCGTTGCGGAGCGTCCGGTACCAAATTCAACACGCCCGCCCGAAATCAAATCCAATACCGCTGCGGATTCAGCAGACCGCACGGGATGGTTGTACGGTTTCGGCCCGAGACGAACGCCGTAGCCAATTCGAATACGTTCGGTGCGTGCGGCAATCGCGCCATAGAGCACCTCTGGATTGGAGCAATGCGAATACTCTTCCAAAAAGTGATGCTCCACCGTCCAAACTGAATCAAATCCGAATTTGTCCGCGTAGACCGCCTGTTCGAGCGTGTTTTGAAACGCTTCGAATTCAGACTTCGGTGTCCAAGGGCGCGGAACGGGGATCTCGTAGAAGAGCGCGAATTTCATCTTCGCCATGCCTCCTGTGGTGACAGTATCGCACGGTGAGTCTGAAATCGGTGAGGGTCGGTTAACTCGACTTGAATGTGGATTGACCGGCGTTCAATTCTCCGGATGACATACGCTCGCGACATCGATCCGCTTCGTTGATCTGGCATCCCTGCGATTCATAGAAGAGCTGATCGGCATAGTGCTGTGACGGAGTCTTGTACTCGAGGATCCGTGCCGCCGAGCGATCCAAGTGCGCAACCTCCGGTAGATGAAGCAGCTGATCCAGACCCTGATGCAACGCAAATTCGAGCTTGGGCAGCCGGGTTTTATTAACCAGGCGCAGCCGCGGCACAAAGGGTTCTACTTTAAAATATTCGCTTTCGGTTTCAGCCACCGCATGCCAATGCGGAATGCTAACAGCAGCAGCACCTCCCGGAAGTTTATCGATTAAGCGTGAGATCGGAGCCCCTACATAGGTTTCATCTGCATCCAAATTGAAACACCAAGCGTTTCGGCACTGTTCCAATGCGAATGCAAGAGAGTATTCTTTGCCGAGCGTTTCAGGCTCGTGAGGCATAACGCGAATATCACAGCCGAAATCCGCAAGCTGCATCGCCACATCGCGTGCGAAAAGCAACGTAGCATCCGTCGATGGTTGAACGACACATACAACATCACGGGTTTGAGCCGCCAATGCGATGAGATGTTTCGCAATCAAAATCGCTTCATTGCGAACAATCGTGAAAGCCGAAAACATGGCCATTCGAAGAACATAGCTTGTTCCGTCGGGTGGATCGCGGCGAACGGAATCCACCCGTGACAGCTGTACTCAAGCATCCACTTCAAGTGACAAACATGCTGATCCGCGACGCGCTCGCTGGCACACGGGAAATCGAATCCCGACTATCTTTGCATGATTCCAGCCATTATTCCTTTCTATAAGAACCACGAGCAACTTCGATTATGCATCCAGAATCTGGAGCGGCAAACTTCGAAGGTCGAACTCTTCATCCGTGACAACTCGGATGACAACGTCTACTTCACCGCCGCAATAAACGAGGGCCTGCTTCGTTTCTTGAACGAGCCCTGCGAATACATGCTCATCATTAATCAGGACATGTACCTTGCCAAGGACGCCGTGGAGAAGTTGGTTGAGTTCATGGATGAACACCCGCGTTGCGGGATCGCAACACCGCTACAACTACTTGCGAGCAATCCGCAGCAGGTAATCTATGCTGGGGCAAAGGAAGCATTTCCGGGCGGCGTACATGTTGAGGGTACGATCGATCAGTTCAGCGAACCGATGCAGACCTACTGGGCGAACGGTGCCTGCATGCTGCTTCGCAAGCAGATGATCCATGAAATCGGTTTTTTCGATCCCAATCTAAAAATGATTGGTTCGGACTCAGACTACAGTTTCACGGCGCGTAGCCGCGGCTGGGAAGTTTGGGTCGTGCCGGAAGCACGCGGTTTACACGAAACCGGCGCATCCCAGCCATCCGAGGACCCCAAGCTTGAGCTGATCAAAATCGACGACGTGATTTACTTCTGTGGAAAGTGGCTCAGCGGCGACGTCTATCGCTCACTCGCGTTCGAAGGAAAGATGCTCGGACCGGAAAGCGTGGATTGGATTCGCAAGCAGATTCTCGAAGCCCGAGAGCAGAAACTCTCACGCTTGAGTCCAAGCGCGTAGCGCTTCCGCGACACGCCCTACGACCGGAGCCCAATCTGCCGGTGTCGCCTGCCGGAAAAGTCGTGCCGTCGGATACCACGGCGAATCCTCTCGATCGAGCATCCAGCGCCAATCCGGTTTGAATGGCAGCAGGATCCAGGTCGGTTTGGCGAGCGCAGCAGCGAGATGCGCTACCGCGGTGTCGACGCTGATGACAAGATCGAGCGCTCCGACGCAGTCTGCGGTCTTCGCAAAATCCGTCAGCTCGTGCGTACGATTCTCCACGGCATCAAAACCTGGCACCGCGTTCAAATCTCGCGCACGCTCCCCAACCTGCAGACTCACCCATTCGATACCAGGAATTGCGACCAACGAACGAAGCTGCGCCAACGCGATCGAACGTTCGCGGTCTCGCGGATGACGCGGATGTCCCGCCCAGACCAGACCCACCCGCTTGCGATCAGCGTTCGAGCGGGGGGCGGGAAAGTATGGAACCGCCGCGGGAATGTTCTCAAGCGTCGTGCGAAATACGCGAGGTAAACTCAGAATCGGCAGATGAACATCGAATGCGGGCAAATCCTCACCGTAGGTCGCCACCTCCTCGACACAGTCGAGCCGCTCTAACAAAGGAACCAACGGTGCTTTGCACTCGACGATCACTCGGCCACCCCGTTCAGCGACCGACGGTAGATACCGTGCAAACTGAATGCTATCCCCGAATCCCTGTTCAACATGGATCAGAATACGTCGCCCCTCGAGCTCTGTGCCGTCCCAAGTGGGCTGCGTGAATTGACGTCGGGGCGCTGGATAATCGTCGGTTTGCCAACGCCATTCGAACTCTTCCCAGCCACGCGAAAAGTCGCCATGCAGCAATAGTGAAAGCGCATGGTTCCAATGCGTTCTCGGGTGCTCGGGTGCGGCTTGTACGGCATTTGAATACGCGCGATGTGCGGCGCCGAAACGCCCGACCTGCTCGAGTGTCCAACCCTGATTCGTCAGCGCTTCGAGTTGATTCGGTTGTACTCGGAGCACGGCATCAAATTCAATCAGCGCCTCATCCATCCGCCCCAAGAGCATCAAACAGGTGCCGCGGCGTAGGTGAGCGTCCAAATGACCTGGCTGGATTGAAATCACCGTTTCGAATGCTTGCAAGGCGACGTCGATTCGACCCATCTGAGCAAGAACCTGACCGCGAACCAGATGTACATCTACCCGCCGCGGCGCGAGCCGTAGTGCGTCGTTGCAACTCGCCAACGCTTCTTGGACCCGTCCACTAACACGCAGTACATTACTGAGATTGAGGTGATACACGGGTGCGGAGGGTCGCAAGCGAATTGCCTGTTGAAACAAGCCAATGGATGCTGCATAACGCCCTTGATGGGCTTCCACCTGTGCTCGCTGATGAAGCGCCTCAGCGCGAACGGATTCTGCTTCCGAGGTACTGTGCTCTGTGCGAACCATATCAGTCAGATTAGCGAGGAGTAGGTGATGAATCGATGGGGACTACTGATAGTTTGTTCCGCGGCTTTGGCTGGCTGCCCTTCTCAGCAGTTCAAGAACGTCGAAGTGAAG
Source organism: Deltaproteobacteria bacterium (assembly GCA_029261895.1). Taxonomy (GTDB): domain Bacteria; phylum Myxococcota_A; class UBA9160; order SZUA-336; family SZUA-336; genus JAJDAK01. The sequence continues at coordinate 59,797 of JAJDAK010000100.1, read as the reverse complement.
AACTTTGGCGAGGTCTTGCACCGCTATGAACGATTGGAACCCGTACGGTCGCTGGCGGTAGCAGTCGACGCCCAGGGGAACTGGACCTACGGTGTGGTGGAAGCTGAGCTCACGGACAGTCGCGCCAACGACAAGGCACTCGGGGCGTGCCAGAAATCTGTGGATGAGCGCGGATTACAGGCGGAGTGTAAGCCCTACGCACTGGGGCCTGACGTCGTCTGGAGCGGACCGAAACCCCGCTAACGCTGCTCGGCTTCCTTCCAACGGTCGTGCACCCAAAACCATTGTTCAGGATGTTCTCGAATCCGTGCTTCGAGCCACGCGGTGTAGCGTTGCGTATTGACGCGAAGGCTCTCTTCGGTTGAGCCTGTCTCGATCAACGGAATCTCTTCACCCACTACATAGTGATGCACTCCCCCTTCTCGATACGTATATACCGGCACCACCGGAGCTCCAGTTCGTGCGGCCAAGAGTGCCACGCCTTTCATCGTCCGTGCGGGCCGGCCAAAGAACTGGACCGGTATGCCCATATCGCCAGGCATGTGCTGATCGATCACCATACCTACAATGGAGTTGCGCTTGAGCGCTCGCAGGATCTGAAAGGTCACCTTCTTCGTGGACAGAAGTTTCACACCCTTCGATCCGTGCATCTCCCTCCAAAACTGCTGCATCCATTCCTTTTTGATGTCTTTCGCGAGAACACTCACGTCATAACCGAGCAAAGCGCACACAACACAGAGCCGATCAAAGCTCCCGAGATGACCGCTGATCGCGATGACGCCCTTTCCTTTGTCGAGCGCTCCCTTGAGGTTTTCAATGCCATGGATTCGATCATGCCCATGCACATGGTCAGCGGTCAGATTTTGAATTCGCAGGGTCTCTATCATCGAGATCCCCATATGAACCATGTTTGCGCGCGCGAGCTTCCAGATATCGGCTTCGGACTTCTCTCCCGCATACGCCGCGCGCAAATTGCGTAAGACCAGCGGTCGTCGCACCCTGTAGGTGTAGAACGCTACGTAGCCCATTCCGGCGCCCAACGCGCGAGCCCATGACGCGGGTAGTCGTCTCACAACCCAGATAAACGCCCTCAGTAGGCGTAATGCGTTTCTTGGTTCCCCCATCGCGAACGATGATACCACCAAAGTTGCGCATTCCCTGCGCATCCACGGACAGACGGGCTTAAGTTCGCCAGCGCAGCGGACGATACATGTTCTCGGTCTCGAGCGCGCCATCGCCTGAGACTGCAAGGACGCAGAATCCCACTCACGGAAGAGGAGGTTTCTCATGGCGATACGCACCGTTTCTCCATTCGATTCCGTCGTACGAGCGGAGCCCCGCAAGGTTCAGCCCGACGCTCCCGCTAAAAAGTCATCTGAACGCGAGGAGGTAGAAATCTCTGCCGCTGCCGTACGCCTACGTGCGGATCATGACTTAATTAATGCGGTATTCGGTGGCGTTGAGGTCGATATCACACCGATCGAAGGCCATGAAGTCTTCGAAGCCGCAGGCAAGACCGAGTATCTCGAATCGATCGAAAAGCCCGAGGATCTTTCGCCGGAAGCGACCGCTGAACGGATCCTTGGCGGCATCAAGAGCTACATCTACGGCGCATTCAAGCTCGCAAACAAAGACGCGACCGCTGAGGATTTTGACCAGTTTCAAGCCGACGTTATGCGCGGCTTTGAACAGGGACTCGGCGAAGCGAAGACAATCATCGAAGGTCTATCGGCCCTCACGCCGGAACTGGCTGAGGACGTGGACCAGACCGAAGCCTTGGTGCGGCAAGGGCTCGAGGATTTCTTCACGACTGAGCGTGAGCGCTATGCGGCGGTTTCCGCCTCATAGCGCTCGCGGCGTATCATCGCGCCACTAACCGTTTACACCACCGACGTTCTATAATCGCGCGATGAAATATCGCGTAATTCAATGGAGCACAGGCAACGTGGGTCGGTACGCGCTTCGCGCGATTCTCGGCCACCCCGAACTCGAACTCGCTGGGCTCTATGTCCACAGCCCGTCCAAAGTCGGGAAAGACGCGGGCACCCTTGCGGGTCTCGAACCCGCGGGAGTAAACGCAACCGACAATATCGATGAACTTCTCGCGACGGATGCGGATTGCGTCTGTTACACCGCCACCGCGGACCTCCGCCCGTTTGAAGCGGTCGACGATATTTGTCGGATCCTGGCTGCGGGTAAGAACGTCGTCTCAAGTTCGGTCGTCGGTCTTGTTCATCCCATGACCATGCATGCCACCGTTACCGCGAAACTCGATGACGCATGCCGCGCGGGTGGTTCGTCGTTTTTGACCTCCGGAATCGATCCAGGGTTCGCAAACGACATTCTTCCACTCACACTCTCCGGCCTTTGTGAACATTGGCAAGAGATTCGCATTCAAGAGATCATCAACTACGCGACCTACGATCAACCCGAGGTGCTCTTCAACACGATGGGCTTCGGCAAGGCGATGGATCACATGCCACTACTTTTGACGCCAGGTGCACTTGAGTTCGCCTGGGGTGGCACGATTCGCATTCTCGCGGAAGGGCTCGGATTGAAGCTCGACGAGGTACGAGCCATCCATGAGCGCCGCGCGGCAGAGAAGCCAATCGTAATCGGCGATCACAAAGTCGAAATCGGAACCATGGCCGCACTGCGTTTCGAAGTTCAAGGCATCGTCGACGGTCAAGCGGCAGTCGTGGTGGACCACGTAACCCGACTCGACGACGATTTGGCACCTGACTGGCCCAAGAGCAACGGCAGTTACCGCGTACTGATCAAGGGCGTGCCATCGATGCAAATTGAATACGAATTCCAAGACGAGCACGGAGATCATGCGGTCGGCGGCGTGGTCCTCACTGCAGCACGACTCATTAATGCGATCCCGGCAGTCGTCGAAGCTCGCCCCGGTCCACTTTCTGCACTCGATCTCCCATTGATTACCGGACGCGGACTCTACCGACCCGACCTCGGCTAGAACGTTTTCAAAAACGCTAGTTGGATCTATAGGAAAAGAACGCGCTGCTCAAGGCTGCCGTGAATACGCCCCAATGCATATGCGATTTTTCGGAACAACTTACCTCGCTGAGAGATCGACCCAAATGCATCCGGAAGATGTTTCACGATGCGTAGCCAGCTCCAGACTGTAGCTTTGAGAGAACGCCGCTTCGCACCAACACCCGCAAATGCCCGATAGAGCCGCGGCCCTGCGCGACCACGCAAGTAAAACTGACGCACTAAACTATCTAGTGTTTGGCGATAACGTGACTGAACGATCGCGTCGGGTACAAACGCCAGCGTAAAGCCAGCCAGTTGTGCGCGCCAGGAAAACTCGACATCGTCTCCGCCACCGAAGTACGACTCATCCCAACCGCCGACTTCCTCGAAAACGCTACGCTTCGCACCAAAATTCGAACCTACCGCGAATGGTAGAAAATCGAGCGTCGTCGGTAATTCTCCAATCGGACGTTGATAACGCCAGGATCGCGTGGTCTCGTCATTTAAGATGTCCTCATCAAAGGCGCCACCCATCACGTCGGCGGTGCGAGAAGCCTTCGCCATCGCGGCAAGCCAGCCCACCGAGACAACATCGTCGGCATCGCAGAGCAGGATCAACTCGCCCTTGGCCGCAAGTGCTCCAAGATTGCGCGCGTGATTTACACCGCGTCGAGACGAGGCGTCGACGATACGTAGTTCAGGTAAGCGATCACGCCATTCAAGCGCACGGTCCGGCCCACCATCGGTGGAACCATTGTCCGCGATAATGACTTCCCAGCGTCCGTCGTAGTGCTGCGCGGCAAGCGCGTCCAGCTGATCGCCCAGCGTTTCCATATCGTTGTAGAGAGGAATCACGACAGATATGCTCGGCCAGTCGATGGCGCTGGTGTCGTTCGATAGCATCAACGAATGTTCCTGACGTTATCTCTCGGTTAGTTTAGCGAACCAGAGAACTTATCGGACTTCATAGCCGAAAAGCTTTCTCACTGGAAAGGATTCTACTGTTGCCTGCCAAGTTGCTTGTGATTGGTATCGATGCCGCCGAGGCCACATTGCTTGAGCGATGGGCTGAGGAGGGACATCTGCCAACAGTGAGTCGGCTACTCGCCGAAGGTGCACGTCGCGAGCTGAGCAATAGCATGAACACACTCCCCGGCGCGATTTGGCCAGAGATCACGACCGGCCGCTCGGGCGGAAAACTGGGCCACTTCTACCATCCTCGGCAGATCCATACGGGTGAAGCTGACTTTCGCCCGCTGGCCGCCGACGACATCGACCCTCGCCAATACTTTTGGAATGTGGCAAGTGACGCGGGTTGTCGGGTCGCTGTCGTTGATGTTCCCCAAGTCATTCCCTACGACAGAATGAACGGGGTGCAGCTCTTGGAATGGGGATGCCACGACCGAAACTTCGAAACCGCAACCCATCCACACGGCCTGATCAATGAAATCCGCTCACAATACGGCAACCACCCGGTTGATAGCTGTGATCGATTCCATGAGAACACCATCGAAGGATATGTCCGTCTTCGAGACGCACTGATTGAAGGCGCGCAAAAGAAAACCGCGATATCTCTCGATCTACTCGCGCGACGGAAATGGGATCTGTTCACATCGGTCTACTGCGAATCGCATTGTGTGGGTCACCAGTTTTGGACTTTTCATGCTGCGAGCTATATCGCAGACAAGGCCCATAACGTACCCGAGGCACTACATCACACGATCTTTGACGTGTATCGAGAAATTGACCGCGGCATGGGCCAACTCATTGAAGCCGCGGGACCCGACGCAGGTGTGCTCGTGGTCGTGAGCCACGGCATGGGGCCAAAGATTGGCGGACCGCAGTTGCTCCCGACCTTCTTAAAGAAGATGGGTCTCTACCGTCCCAAAAAGCGCAGCGCTCGTGTTCAGCTACGGCGGCTGATCCCCAAACCGATTCGTTCGCTGGTTCAATCGTTTCTACCGGGCAGCACCGAGGAACGACTGGAATCGGTCTTCGGACGTCGACCGCTCGAAATGGACACGCCCGGAAATCGCGCGCTCGCCGTACCCAATAACCGCTGCGGCGCGATTCGCCTCAACCTCGCGGGCCGCGAACCCAATGGAACCGTACAAAGGGGAGCCGAGGCCGACGCGTTGATCGAAGAAATTCGGCGCGAACTATTATCTCTCAAAGATCCGTCATCGGGCGAGTCCATCATACGCGAAGTCAAAACGGCGACCGAAGCTTTCGGTGCGGAACATCATCCCGATGTCCCCGATATATTGGTGGTGTTTCGACGTGACCTCGGATCTCTTAGCGCTTGCGAGAGTTCACGCGTTGGTAGAATTGCAGCGCCGGCGTTGCCCGAGCATCCACCACGAACGGGCGACCATACGTTGGAGTCGAGACTTTGGGCACTTGGCGATCAGTTTTGGCACAACATCGACCTCGCCCCCGCGAACGTTCTTGATATTGCCCCGACGGTACTTCACTTGCTGGGTGTTGAAGTTCCCGCGTGGACCGATGGGCATGCGCTGACAGACCTGAAAGTCTAAAACTGCGAATAACTGAGATCTTGGTTCTGTGGGTCAAGATCGTTCAGCAGGTATTGATCTGCACCGAGATCTCCGCGTAGCCGCCACTCAAAAAACGCCAAGATCGCCGCTTTGGTGATCTGTTGCTGGCGGAACCCGTCGATCGCCATCGGGTCGCCGACACAAATCTCTGTTGGACAGCCTTCTTCTGAAACGAAATTTTCCGTACCTCCCAATGCTGCGATCAACGACGGCCCCTGATCGCCGAGCGTATTGGGATCAGGAAGGAAGAGACAACCGACATCATCGCCAATAACGGTACCCGCGTCGGAAAATCCGAGATGATTGCCACCGATGATACGCACGAAAGATTTCGGCGCGTTGGCACGGTCGAAGACCGACTGTCCATGCGCATCCACATCCACGAGCAAGTCATGGTCGCCATGCAAGAGCAGCATGGGGACCGTCAGATCATCGAAATACCCGGGTTGAAAGAAACACGCGGCGGGAGACATCGGCGCCGACGCCTTGATTCGTGTATCCCGAAGTAACGAATCGTAGCTCGACACGATCGTCGTCAGCCCACCGGCAGAATGGCCCGTCAACGCGATCCGTGTGGCATCGATACCTCCCTCGAAACGATCACCATCCGTTTCATTCAAAGCGATAAACATATCGATTAAAAAACTGACATCCCCCGCCTCGGCGGGCGTATCCGCGATCGTTTGTCCACCGGGTGCACCGATTTTCGATAGTGGGTATGCGGGTGCCGCAACAATGTAGCCATGACTCGCGAGATGGATCATCAAAAACTGAGACGCATTGTTGGGGCTGCCTAGCCCATGACTGAAAATGATAAAGGGATACGGTGCCCCGCTGCCTCGAACCGGCGCATTGAGACCAGACTGACCCGCGGCGGCCGGATACCAGACACGTGTCGGCAATCTGCGTTCTGGTGCGCCGGCAAACTCGCCGTTTGGCATCGTCGGTCGATTCGCATCCACAAACACTCGATTCGTGATCCCAACCGCAAATGGGCCGGTTTGTTGGAAACGCAACGCCGCTCGCCTATCCACAACGTCCAAAGACGGTGCAATACGTTGTCCAGCGCCAATCGGTTTACCGCAGCCACGATCCAAAGTCGAGCGATCGCGCGGACAGAGGTTGTCCAGGGGATTTATATCGATCGACCCATCAACCAGTGCGGAATCGACGCTCGCGACAAAATTCCAATCCAAAGCTTGCTTGGCTGGATTCGAGCCACAGCTGATTTCCAAACGGAAACGCAGCCGAATTCTTTGACCGGGATCCAACGCGATCGGAAAGATCTGTGATTTTCGCGGTAGAAAACTTCGCAGCACGGGCCCGCAGTGAATGGCTCCCGCTTCAGGAATCGCCTCGATCCGCACGGCATCGAGCAGCGTCGCCTGATCTGGGAACACGACCGAATCGGAACCTCGGTTGCGCAATCGAAGACTCGCGCGCACCTGTCGAATCTTCTGTTTCTCGGTCAAGCTCACCGATCGTTGGACGCGCAAGCTATCGATCGCAAGATCTGTCTCGGCCTCGGCAGATGCGACCGTGACCGCAGCACCCAGCAAAATTACAGTAAAAATAGAACTTGCCCGCATTACGCTGACCTCCGACTTCACTGTATTTCAAAATGAAAGTGGATTTCAACGACAATGATTTAATTAAACTAATGCAGTAATTAATCTCGCATACCCGCCTTGCGCAGGCCCTCTGAATAATGGACCTGGGTCTCTGGCATCACAAAAGCCGAATAGCCGGCGAGGGACTGGATCGTTGGCTCGGTACCCATCGAGCGCAGTTCGTTAATCGCTGCCTCCGCCATTTCAAGCTGGCCACTTTGCCCCAAGGCCGCGCAATAGATGTAGAGCGAGAGTGGATAGTCCTTACGCATGCCGATACTCCGCTGCGCGCACGCGATCGCTTCGTCATAGCGCTTCATGTCGTAGAGCACGAAGGCTTTGTCAGCCAGCGCGTTAAAGAGAAACGGGTCGCGCGGACTCAGGCGAATTGCGAGCTCAATCGACTCCAAGGCAAGCTCGTGCTCGCCCATGTAGAAATACGTCGTACCTAAACGCCAGCGAGCCGTCGCGAGACTGGGTTCGAGATCGATCGCGGCTTCGAGTTCCGATCGCGCACGCGAATGATCGCTGCGCATCGAATGTACGGACCCGAGAATCGTGTGCGCTCCGGAGGACTGGGGATCGATCCCCACCGCACGCTCTGCGTATTTCAATGCCTCAGCGATTGTGGTTTCGAAATCTGACGCCCAGCCATAAGCAATTTCGTAGACATACGTCAGCGAAAGGCTTGACCAACCAGCAATAAAATTTTCGTCCATATCTATGACTTGCAAAGAGAGTTCACGCGCCCGCTGATTTTCTTCGCGAGTGAATCGATAGAGATGCCACCATGCGCGACCCGAAAGCTCCCAAGCCTCTAGATTATTCGGATCCGCACGCATGGCGCGGTTGCGTTCTGATTTCAACAGCTCGGGGCCCACCTGCCCGACAATGTCTGTGGTGATCTCGTCTTGTAGCTCGAAGATATCGATGAGCTCACGATCATATCGCTCCGCCCAAATGTTGGTGGCTGCGGGAGCGTCGATCACTTGAACACTTAGCCGCACGCGGTCACCCGCTTTCCTCACGCTCCCCTGCACCACATATCTCGCACCGAGCTCTTTGCCGACCCGCGTCGGGTCCACCGTCTGCCCGCGATACGCAAACGTTGAGTTTCGTGCGATCACCGGAATATCGCGCCAAGCAGAGAGGCGCGTAATCAAATCTTCAACGACTCCGTCAACGAAGTATTCCTGCTCCGGGTCACGACTGAGATTCTCGAACGGGAGGACCGCGATCGCGGGCCGGTTGCCAAATCCGGGCACCATCCAATCAGCTGCTTCCGCCGCGACCCTCTCCTCACCCACGCGAATTCGAAACGCACGCACGGGCTCTGAAAAGTTCTTAAGCTTCTGTTCGCCGAGATCTTCCGTCGCCAAACTTAAAGTCGACTTCACTTGATTCATCACATCGGCTGAAACACAAATATTTCCGGGCTCGGAGAGACTCTGCATACGCGCTGAAAGGTTTACTCCATTGCCGTAAATGGCATCGCCATCGGCAACGATATCGCCCATGTGGATGCCAATTCGAAACTGCATTCGTAATTCGTCTGGCTGCTCAATCTCAGCAAGACGCTCTTGAATTGCGACGGCCGCTTCCACGGCGTCCGCCGCACTCGGAAACTCGGCGAGCAAATTATCGCCCGGTGCGTCCACCACACGGCCACGGAAGGCCTGGGTCCGCTCCTGCATAACCTCGCGACACTGTCCGAGAACCCGAATCGTGGCGATATCATCCGTCGCCATGAGGCGCGCATAACCCGCCACATCCGCACTCAAAACGGCCGCTAACCTGCGCTCCATACCCTCGCTCCAACGAGGCCGAATCGTACACTCTTTTGGATTTGTTTGACGAGTCGCGCTGATTCTTGAGATGGTGGCGCCATGCCTACACCGTGGCAAAGAGATCTCGAGCTTGACCGAACTCACCTCACAGCGTGGATTCGCCAGCGCCTGCCTAACGCAGAGAAGCTAAGCGTGTCCGAGCTCGTCGCCCCTGGGTCTTCAGGTTTTTCCAACGATACGCTGCTCTTTGACCTCGAGTGGACGGAGTCCGGAAATTCGCGATTCGAGAAGCTTGTCGTGCGCATTCACCCTACGGGCTATCAGGTGTTTCCCAACTATGACTTGAAGCAGCAATTCGACACGATGAAGCTCTTAGCGAATTCGGACGTGCCCGTGCCAAAGATGTATTGGTACGAATCAAACTCAGAAATTCTTGGCGCGCCGTTTTATGTGATGGGCCAGTTGGAGGGCCGGGTTCCGACCGACAACCCGCCGTATCACGCCGGCGGTTGGATGCTTGAGGCATCTCCAGAAGAACGCGCCGCAATCTGGTGGGGGTGCATCGAATCCATGGCGGAAATCCATCGTATCGACGCACGCGAAGCCGGCTTTGGATTTCTGGACCGGCCCAAGCTCGGCCGCAACGGACTCGAGCAGGAGATCAGCTACTACCGGATGTACAAGGACTGGTCGCAGCAGGGACGCGCACACCCAACGCTCGACGCGGCCTTCGATTGGGTTGTGGAGCATCAGCCTAAAGACGAACCGGAGGTTTTAGTTTGGGGTGACGCCCGAATCGGCAATATCATCTATCAGGGGAGCACACCCGCCGCGGTTCTCGACTGGGAAATGGCAAGCCTGGCGAGCCCTGAGAGTGATCTGGCGTGGTGCATCTTTCTTGATCGCCACCACAGCGAAGGCTTGTCGACACCTCGCCTCGAAGGTTTTCCTAGCTATGAGGAAACCATCGCACGCTACGAATCACTCACGGGATTTACGATTCGTAATCTCGATTTCTATCAACGCTTCGCTGGTTTGCGTTTCGGCATCATCATGACGCGCATCGCACAACAACTAGTCCACTACGAGATCATGGATGCCGATGCGGGACGCGCATTCGAACTCAACAATCCGGTCACTCGGTTGGTCGCCAAAATGCTCGACTTGCCCGACCCGGGCGAAACCGCGCCGCCCGGTAGCTACAGCTAAATACTTTTCTTCGAGACTTTCTTTTTAGCTACTTTCCGAACTGTCTTCTTAACTTTCGCCCAGGTATCACGCAGCGGAACGGTACAGTTAAACACCAACGCTTCAGGCGTGGATTCGAGATCAACGCAATAATACCCCTCACGTTCGAACTGAAACCGCGCCCCTATCTTGGCACCAGCGAGGCTGGGTTCTACAAAAACCTTCGGTAGAACGACCAGCGATTCAGCGTTGAGGTTCTCGGTAAAATCGGCCCCTTCCGAAACATCGTTCGGGTCTTCCTTGGTGAAGAGCGTGTTGTATTCACGAACTTCTGCGCGACGTGCGTGTTGGGCCGAGAGCCAATGAATCGTCGCCTTGACCTTTCGGCCGTCGGGCGCTTGACCGCCGCGCGTTTCCGGATCATAGCTGCAATGCAACTCGACGACTTCGCCCGAGTCGTCTTTCACCACATCGTCACAACGCAGGAAGTACGCATAGCGAAGTCGGACCTCGCCACCCGGCGTGAGGCGGAAGAATTTCTTGGGTGGGTTTTCCATGAAGTCTTCACGGTCGATGTAAAGCTCTTTCGAGAACGGAAGTTTCCGAGTTCCAGCAGACTCGTCCTCCGGATTATTGATCGCTTCCAGTTCCTCAACCTGTCCTTCCGGGTAGTTGGTGATGACTACTTTGAGTGGCCGCATCACCGCCATCACACGTGCTGCAACACGATTCAGATCATCGCGAACAAAATGTTCGAGCTGAGCGAGAGCAACCACGCTGTCGCTCTTCTTCGCGATCCCCACTGACTCGCAAAAGTTACGAATCGCCAATGGTGTGTAACCGCGGCGGCGCATACCGACGATCGTTGGCATCCGTGGGTCATCCCAACCACTGACGTGTTCATCTTCCACAAGTTTGCGCAGCACCCTCTTGCTCAAGACCGTATGACTGATGTTGAGGCGAGAAAACTCAATCTGTTGCGGATGGCAATCCATGTCGAGCTGATCCAAGAACCAATCGTAGAGCGGGCGATGATCCTCGAACTCCAACGTACAGAGCGAATGGGTAATTCCTTCGATGGAATCCGAAATCCCATGGGTAAAGTCGTACATCGGGTAGATACACCAATCATCGCCCGTGCGATGGTGCGCCTTATGCTGAATCCGATAGATCACAGGATCCCGAAGATTGATATTGCCCGACGTCATATCGATCTTCGCGCGAAGCACGCGCTCGCCGTCTTCGAACTCACCGACCGTCATGCGCTCGAACTGCCCAATGTTCTCTTCCACGGTTCGATCGCGAAATGGGCTGTCCCGCCCGGGCTCGGTCAAGGTGCCACGGTACTCACGCATCTCTTCGGGCGAAAGGTCACAGACGTAGGCTTTGCCCTTCCGAATCAACTCAAGTGCGTAGTCGTAGAGCCGGTCAAAATAATCTGAGGCATAGTACAGATGCTCGCCCCAATCGAAGCCCAGCCAGCGCACGTCTTCTTGGATCGAATCGGCAAACTCGATTTCTTCCTTGCTCGGATTGGTATCGTCGAAACGCAGGTGGCAGACGCTCTTCTGCTCTTCCGCGATCCCGAAATTCAGACAGATCGACTTCGCATGACCGATATGCAGATAGCCGTTGGGCTCCGGAGGAAATCGCGTAATCACGCGACCACCGTTCTTCTTCTTGGTCTTGGCCACATCTTTTGCGATGATCTCGCGGATAAAATCTTGGGGTTTGGTTTCGTTTTCCATTGAGGCGCGAGAGCTTAACGTCTTCCTCGCGCGAGAGCATGGGTCTGGACGAACAACTTTGAATCCCGCAGGATCGTGAGCTTGTTTTCTACCCGTTCGGATTTCGATTCTACGCACCCTCGGAGCCCGCGATCCAGGCGCTGATTGCGATAGACCTTGGTTTTCATGCTTCGCGCTGAATCGCTGCCCAGCGAGGCCTGATGCGCCTATTGGGAACCCCTGAATCGAAGAACCGATCGAGATCTTCGGGCTGTTGGAATTCAACGAATAGTTCAGCGAATCAAGTACGGGAAGATCGGAACTGGCAGCGGTGGCACCGTGCCCTCAAGCACAACGGCACCGTTGAAATCGAGATCGATGGTAATGCCGGATTCGGTCGTGGATTCGAGGTGAACCAACGGCAGCGTCACCGTCACCGCAGTATTGCCGTTTGGCAGATCGGTGGTGACGATCGTGCCGATGGTCCCCGGATCAAAACCGAGCAATAGATCCTCTGTGGGAATTTCCGAGGGTTCCTCCAATACTGCTGCATCCAGGCTCAGAACCCCCGTCGTGACCAAAAGCTCGATCGTATCGAGCGGAAATTGAGCGGTATTTGGGGCGGTCAGCGTCAGCACCAGCGGCCCGCCGATCAGGGTCGCGTTTAAACCCACAAGCGAAACTGAGATGGCTCCGACCGACACCACATTGAGATTGAAGACGGTATCGGCAATCACGATGGCCGTCAAACGCGATCAACGACCCCCAAAACGCCAAAACCACTGCAATTCCGCGCTGCCCCATCGAGGCGATCCTAGCATAGGCTCGCTCAATTCATGCCAACCGCTATGGTACATCCAGCATTGGGAGGTGCGACGTGTTGGACCGTCTTTACCACTGGCTAAAAGCATGGGACCGACGCTATCGGCTCGCGGACTACGAAGACGCGCGCAGGCAGCGAAACTGGGCCCGCCGTCCCGCTGGCGCAGCGTATCGGCTCGAAAGCTTTCGGCCGACCATCGACCCTGCCAGCGTCGAATCCGTGCTGGTATTCAAGCCTGACGAAATCGGAGATGCGGTTTGCGCGTTGCCGGCGCTATATGAGTTGCGCCGTGCGCTACCCGGAGCGAAGATCACTGCCGTCGTCCACGAACTCACGCAGCCGCTCTTTGCACGTACTCAGCTCTGCGATGAAATTATCGCGGTAAAGCCGCGGCGCATACACCGTCGCATTTTGCTGCCGGGTTGGCGCCGATCGTTACGCGCGCTTCGCGGCCGAAACTTCGACGTTTCGATCTTCCTGCGTACCTACCCACTGTTTTTTTCAAGCTTCAAACGTATTCCTGCGGAAATCCGTATCCATCCGCACGATCCACATATGCGATCGACCTCCATCTACCAGCCGGAAATATCGCTCTGGGGCGAGGAGCGTAAGCACCAGGCACTCCAGCTGATGGAGATTTTGAAACCGTTGTTGGGCCGTGAATTTGCCCTGGACGAGCTTCGCATTCCGGAAATGCATTGGAACTCCGACGATCGCAGCGCGTTGGATCTGCTTTTTCCGCGGGGCGCACCGGATCGGTTTCTGGTCATCCATCCATTCGCAAAATTTGAGACCAAGCGTTACCCGCTCGAATATTGGTGCGAAATTCTTCTGGGCCTTCAAAAGGACTTCCAGCTTCCGACCGTCGTGGTGGGATCATCGGACGACCCGACGCTCAACGGTGTACCTGACCTGATCCAATCCCAGGGCCGACTCTCCCTCACCCAGACCGCCTATTTAATGAGCCGTGCGAGCGTGGTTTTGGGCTGCGAGGGGGGCCCATCGTTGCTGGCATCCGCTCTAGGCACACCAACGGCCGTTTTCTTCGGCGGTCATTCACTAGCCACGGAATGGGCTCCCTGGGGCCAAAGTCTGATTTTACATGGCGACGTACCCTGCGCCCCATGCCATCGTCAGACCTGCCCCGGATACGGCGTCGCCTGCCTAGCACAGCTCGAACCCGAGCGAATACGTTCACGGTTGAATTCTTTCCTGAGGGACGCACTCCGCTGACTTTTTTGAATAGTTAAGGCCCAGTGGAAAATGACCCGAGTCGTACAGAAACCCTAGCCCGACACCGACGTTGCACCCTATACTCGGCGTCGGGAATTGGGAGCAACATGATTCAGACAGACACGGAAACACGATCCACACGAATTCTCTTTGCCGAAGATGAGATTGGCTTTCGAGATTCGATGGCGAAGCTACTGCAACGGGACGGCTACGACTGTACCTGTGCCGGTTCGTTCAACGAGGCCGTTCAGGCCGGTCAAGAGCTCGAGTACGATCTTCTCTTGATGGACATCCGCATGCCCGGTAATCAGGGGCTGAGCTTGGCGCGCGAAGTGCTGAAGAACAGTCCTCGTATCGTGGTCATCGTGATCACAGGTTTTCCATCGACCGATACCGCGATCGAAGGCATCGACCTCTCGGTGCACGCGTACCTCTCGAAGCCCATCACCTACAACGAGCTCAAATCCAAGATTGAGATGGCACTTCGTGAGCAGCAAACGCTACACGGTCGCGAGCAGCGGTTGCACAAATTGGAAGAAGGCTTCAAGCGCGTCGCGCTGCAACTGCAATCCATGGGACATCAGACCGGCTTGCTCGGTGACGGCTTCGAGCCCGCGCAGATCCCCGAACTGAAGGATCTTTCAGCGCGTCAGTGGCAGGTCCTCGCAGAAGTCATGAATGGCTACCGTGTAAATGCGATTGCAGAAAAGTTAATCATCAGTCCACATACGGTGCGTAACCACCTTCGTGCCATTTTCACCAAGGTCGGTGTACGCTCGCAATCTGAATTGATGGTTAAGCTTCGTCCATTCACTTAGTCGCGACCTGCTGGCCGCCTCCGGGCATCGTACGCAGCATCATGGGTTTCCGTGGCGTCAGCCCAGCATCGCGTTGCCAACTAGCGATCTCTTCGAACGTCCATGAACCCGCACGGCTCGTCAGCGCGAAGAATAAATCCAACAAACCTGCCAATTGATTCGTGGCGCTATCGGGTGGCTTGGTAATGCCTTGGATCACCAATTTTCCACCAGGCCGAAGCGCTCGTTCGATGCGGCGCATCAACTCCCGATTCTCCGCTTCCGGAAAATGATGTACGAGTTGAGAGATCAGTACGAGGTCGTATTGATCTTCGCCGAGATCCACCTGCAATACATCGCCCGCTTCGTGTCGTACGCGTTCGCCCATGCCCTCTTCGGCAAGGATGGGCGCAGCGTGCTCCACCGCAGCGGGAAGGTCTAGTACCACGGCGCTTAGCCGAGGATGCCGACGACAAATTGCGACCGAATAGAGCCCGTGCGATCCTCCAATATCCAGCATCTGTGTCGCACCATCGGGAACCGGTGTGCGCTCGCCCACCTCGGGGGCTGAAAGCGACGCCATCGCTCGCATGCCCTTTTGGTATGCAGCCCAAACTGCAGGATCATTTTCGGTCTCGTGAATATCGAGCGGTTTT
Source organism: Deltaproteobacteria bacterium (assembly GCA_029261895.1). Classification (GTDB taxonomy): domain Bacteria; phylum Myxococcota_A; class UBA9160; order SZUA-336; family SZUA-336; genus JAJDAK01. Next base: position 44,421 of record JAJDAK010000100.1, on the reverse strand, counting down.
CCGGATCGTAGATATTCTTCGAGGTGATCGAGATGTCGCAGACACATCGAACAGAAGATCACCATATCGTAGAGCGACTCGGGACTATCGCGTAGCAGCCAGCGCTTTGCGCTGCGGCTGATGCGATAGCGACCCCGGCGAAACCTGAGCAAACGCGAACGCGTGAGTGCTCCCATGAGCTTTTCCGTCGCGACCGGATGGGAGCCACAACGCTCGGCTACCTCGCCGGCCTCAAGCTCCTCATTGCCGAGAATGTCGAAGAGGCCGCTTTCCGTCGCCACCATGACCGATCGCGCGAGCAATGGCGCATTCATGGTGTAAAGCAGGGGTTCGGGGACCCAACCCAACATCAGCGCAATGCGCTCAAGCCAATTCTCTGGAACCAATCCTAAACGCATCAAGAAACCTCCGGCTCAGCTGAATCAGATCGTAGATAGAGCCAAAGCGCTTCGAGCTGATAGTCCTCAAGTTGGCCCAAGAACGGCCAAGGCATGTACTCCGCATTGAGACGCCGCCCGTCGGGCGTCTGCCCGGCACGCATCGCGCTGACGAAATCTTTCAGCGACCAGTGACGTAGCGCGTGGGGTTGGAGACTGGGCGGTTCGGGTTCGCCAGGTACGGCCAACAGATGACGACCGCCGCGCAGATCCGAGTGATGGCAAACTCTGCACCCACCAAGGTCGACCAAGTAACCACCATAACTCTCGCTGGCGCCGGGTACAGGCGCCGGGGTCGCGGCTACCGATGCTGCCACCGTTTCAGCGGCAAGCAACTCGTCCGCCAGGCCCAGGCCGAGAACCGCGCGCGTGAATAGCCCGAGCCTACGTTCGGGCCAGTCTCGATCTACGGGTTCGATCTGTGCGAGATACGCAATCAGATCTGCCAGGTCGGTGTCGCTAATCCTCCGTAAGAAGACCGATGGCATGAGCACGAGTGTGTGACCGTCCGCATCAACACCATCGCGAATCGCACGCAGGACCATCGAGGCCAACTGACCTTTCGGGATTCCGCCATGGCCCGGCGTTAGATTGCTCGCATACAGGCGACCGAGCCACGCGACGTCTGCGATCTCTCGACCCGCTAAATCAGCCCCGTGGCACGAAGCACAGGCCGCGAGTGCCAGTGTTCTTCCATGCGTGCTATCGCCGCCAGGGATTCGCGGGTCGTCGGAAGCTACCGTCGATGGAAAGCTCTTACGCAGCCGCAGTTCGCTGGATAGCAATATGAGAAGAAGGAGCACGCATAAGAGTCCCAGGATTCGAACTACCGGTTGCATGCGCGAATTCATGACTCATCAACATTCCGGAGATAGAGGCAGTTGTATTCGGGCTTGGCACCAAAACGACGTTTCTCGAGATCTGCTCCCATGCCGAGGCGAATCTTTTGATAGCCGAGCTCGCGACCGCGTTCGATAATATGACTGAGAGCTTGCCGATAGACACCATGATTCTCGACAAATTCATAGTCAAGTCCGATCAGCATCGGAACGTATTGATCCCAACCTTTGAAACAAGCGACCGCAGCTGCCAGGTGATCCGTAACCTCCTCAGCGGTTTCGACATAGAGCAACACAAACTCCCAATCGCGATCGGCTGACATGCGTGAAAATGTTTCCGGTGGTAGAGGAAACGTATTAATACCCAAATTTCGCTGGCAAACATCGCTGTAAAGGTCGTAAAACCGCGCTACCAATTCATCCGAGGCTTGCAGTTCGCTGGCGCTCGTAATCATACGGCTGTATTTGTCCTGATGCGGCAATACATACCGTCGTTGATAGCGTCGAGACTTTGGAGAAAGCTGCTCAATAAATTCGTTCCCGTTCGACCACTTGATGTCAATCAAGAAGCTTGCGGGCATGGACTGACGCCCATAGCCACGCTTCTGAAGAATTTCGGCAAGTGGTTTGTCGGTCGCGGGAAGATCGCGCAAGACCAAACCTTGGCAGCCATTGAGGTCCGCATGCTCCTCCACCACGTCCAGGAGCATCTCGAAGGCTTCCTTCCAGCCGGGTTTTCGCCGAATAAAGAGATGGTTGCCCTCGGTCAGCAGCGAACCCATCGCCAACACCTTCGACGTCATGAGAAATGGGTCATCACCGCGCTGGGCTTCGATATCCGCCGACACTTTCGCCGGTGCCAGCATGTCGTCCTTCCAGAGCGCTTCCGTGAAAAAGGTCGCGAGCAAGACTTCACCGTCTTCGTCACGCGCCACGTAATAGTGGAAGTCCCAGCGATCCTCGGGCTTCGCGGCGTTCGCAAAGACATCCTCAAGCAGACTCATGCCGCGCCAATCGAAGGTGCCACGCTGTCCCAGGCAGGCGTCCCAGACCACGGGATCGATGGCCTCGATCGTTGTCTCATGTTGCAACTGAACCGCGGACAGTTTGGTGGCGAACGGCGCCTCGCGATGCATCAAGGCATGCGTCATCGTCTCCACCATCGCTTCGATATCTTCGGGATTCTGATGTCGCGTAATTGTAAAACGCAACCCGGCACGACCCTTCGGCACAGCCGGAAAGAACGCCGCATTCACATAGAAACCCGCGTCCATCATCTGCTTGGTTAGCTTCTGCGCCGTCTCATAGGGGCCGACTTCGACATAACGCACGGGAACTTCAGTATCAGCAACCAACGGCAGATCACGTTCAAGCAGCATGCGGTTGCAGAGCCGAATCCGCTCGAGCAACTCACCTTGAAGCGTCTTCAGTTCATCGGAAAGGTGGATCCGTGCGGACTCGATCGCAGCGCCGAGTATCGCAGGCGGCACCGGACCGGCGAAAATCATTGGGCCGCCAACGGTGCGAATGAACCTTCGCTGTTCCTCCGTGCCAAGAACTAATACCGAACCACCGGCACCAAAACATTTACCGAGCGTGGTTGCGACAATCAGACGTTCCTGTGCCGCAGCCCTGGAGAGCGCGTAGCCACGACCGAACTTGCCACACCAACTCACACCGTGCGCATCATCGATGTAGAGGTGGAGTTTCGGATACACATCAAGCATCTCGACCAACTCATCAACCGGGCAGAGATTCCCAAACATGCTGTAAATACCATCCGCGATGTACCAGATATGTCGCTTGGAATCTTGGAGCGCTTCGATGCGTTCGGTGAGATGCTCGAGATTGTTATGACGCACACTTTCCACGTGCACGCCGCGCGCCACCAAAATCTGCGTGGCTAGCTGCAAACTATGGTGGGCCTGGTGATCGATGAGTACGGCGTCATCGGGCTCCAAGAGCACCGGCAGCGCAGAGAAGTGTCCGAGCGTGGTGGTGGGCGTAATCACGACTGGAGCACCGAAGATGCGTTCTGCAAGACTCTCCAGCTGGGAATAAAGCGGCACCGACACATAGGCGCGCGATGAGGAGAAATGCGCCCCGTAGCGCGTAATGGCATCTATTGCGGCTGCCTTGACGCGGGGGTCCAATTCGAGGCCCAAGTAGCTACAGGAGCCAAAATGGATCAAGGTCTTGCCGTCGACGCGTATACTACGACCGTCGAGGATCGTGTCCTCGGCGGTAAGGTGGAGCAGACCATCATCAACGCCGCGGCGGATCATACCGTCAAAAATCTCGATGGGGCGTGTAGACTTTGTCACGGATTGACTACACCTTGATCAGTTAGTAGCTACAATCCAATCGGATTTATACCGGATAGCTGTAGTTGATCTAATTGATTTTGTGCTGCATCCATGCATTTCGCCTACGATCTGCGCATCTATGAAGGGCCCGAGATGCCGGAAGTATCCAGCCTAGTTTTTCGATTCTTATCAGATGCAGTTCGGGACCGAGGTTTCGATCCTGAAAGCGTTCTCGATGGGCTTCCGATCCAAACCGACCAATTGCACAATCTCCGACAGCGCTACGCTTGGGACGACTTTGTGGAAGTTCTGGAGCGCGTAAAGCCCATTGTCGGCGGTAATGCTCAACTTGAGACTTTGGGTGCACTCCATTTCGAATCGCCCTACTTCGAGTTCCTAAGCCGGATTGGTCGTATGTTTCTGAGCGCGCGAGACCTGTATTGGCTCGGCACGATTTGGCACGGACGTGCGCTCTTTATGATCATCGATGATAAGTTCGAAGACCTCGACGACGGCATGGTACGCGTGACTCTGGAGATTCCGAAGGACTATCGACCCTCCGAGGCATTTTTCCATCTCGTGCGCGGCACCATTCGATCCGGCCCGAGGATCTTTGGACAAGGCGATTCCGTGGTCGACCTGGAGTTCAGCGAGCGCAAAGCGGTCTATACCATCAAGCCACCACCATCCCAGAAAGTTTGGACACGCTTTGCACGTGCATCACGCGCGGTCTTCGCTTCCAAGAGCGTTATCGATGAACTCAGCCAGCAGCAATCCGAGTTGCAATTGAGTTATCGCGACCTGCGTACCGCCAATCGTCAAGTTGCCGCACAAGCACGCTTCTTGGAAATCATTAATCAATTTGGTCAAGAACTCAGTCGTAAAACCGAACTCGAAGACCTGGGGCAAACCATCGTCGATCTCTTGCGGACGCGTTTCACGTTCCGTGGAATCTGCATCGTGCTCGGAAACGGCGAAGACGAGCCATTCAGTATGTTGAGATACGACGGCGAACTCGGCCCAGGTGAGCCCAATCACTACTCCTTTGTCGCCGGCGCACGAGTTGTGGGGAAGATGCATATCTGGGATCCCGAACCGCTCGAAGACGAGCGTTCTCTCGACCTCGTCGATGGTCTGATCCCTTGGATTTCGGTCGCGCTTGCGAACGCGCGCTCTTTTCGTGCAATTCGCGACGTCGCGGCTGTACTCGAAACCCGAGTAGACGAACGCACGGGTGAACTGCGCAGCACCAATGAGCGCCTGCGCGAAGAAATTCGGCAGCGCGAAGCATCTCAGAAGCAACTTATCGCGTCGGAGCGCTTGGCTTCAATCGGAACGCTTGCCGCAGGCATCGCGCACGAAATCAACAACCCCGTCGGCTCCATTCTCGCATTCGCCGAGTACGCAAACGCAAGTCAAGACGATCCAGAGGGTGCTGGAATCGTCAACCAAGCGCTGCAAGACATCATGCGTGAATCCAAACGTTGTGGGCGCATCGTGCGTAGCGTGCTGCAGTTTGCACGCGATGAGCGCACGGAGAAGTGGGTTGAGGACTTGAATACGATCGTCGAGCGAACGGTACAGCTCGCGGATTCCTACGCGCGGGAACGCCAAAGCACGATTCGACTGGAACTCCATCCAGACGCGATTTGGGCGTCGATCAACCCCATCGAAATCGAACAGGCGATGGTAAACCTAATACGAAATGCGCTAGAAGCCGCCCCGAGCCAGGTTGAGATCACCGTGCGGACCGAAATAGAACGCAAAACAGCGCGTCTCTCCGTCACCGACAACGGTCGGGGCATCGGCGACGATGACCTTGCAAGAATCTTCGATCCTTTCTACAGCACCCATCGAGGTTCAGGCGGCACGGGACTCGGGCTCAGCATCGTCCACGGAATCGTTGAGGACCACGGCGGAAAGATCAGCGTGCGCAGTGAAGAAAAACTCGGTACGACGATTCAAATCGATCTACCGCTGGATCAACCACCGATGGAGCACGTAGATGCCTGATTGGAATCGCGAACGTTACCTCAGTCTTCGGACGTTCAGAAAAACCGGAGTCGCGGTAGATACGCCCGTATGGTTTGCCGAGCACCTGGGGAAACTCTACGTATTCAGCGCGAAAGACGCCGGAAAAGTGAAACGCATCCGAAACTCTTCAAAGGCTGAGGTTGCTGCGTGCAACGTCAGCGGGCGAGTTCACGGCGACTGGCAGTCTGCATCGGCATCGGTCGTCGATAGCGCTTCAAGCGTAGAGGCGGCCTACACGGCGTTGCGCTCAAAGTACGGGTTACAGATGTGGCTTACGGATCTGATGTCGAAACTATCGGGCCGCTACCATCAGCGTGCCATCCTCGAGATTGAAATTTAGAAGAATCGCGTGAGTCTCAGCTGAACAAAATCTTCTGAGTTAAATGATGCGAACGGGCTACGACTCGGAATGTTCCCGAAAAGGCGTAGATCGACCTCGACTTTCCAATTTCCCGATAAGCGGCGGCTCGCTTCCAGGCTCCAAGACAGGGAACCGTCCACAGTATCGATGATCGCTCCACCGAGAACTTGCGTGTCTTCAACGTCGTTCAACGCGAGCCTCGCACCCGTGAAGAGATCGTGTTCAAAGCTCGAAAGCGGCGCAGAATGATCCGCATCTGTAAAATGGTATTCACTCAAAATTCCAATATCCGCCGCCTTCCAAAACTGAAAGAACGTGTACTCAAACCCCACAACAAACGCCGCTCGATATTGCGCCTGACCCTCACGACCGATCGCCTCCAACTTAAGTAGCAAGCTGTCGCCTGTGTACTGAACCTCCACCCCCGTTTGGTTGATGATGTCGTAGAACGGGATCAAGCGTAGGCGCGCCTTACGATCAAGTCCCGACACTAACCGCGGTTCGCGCGAAGTGCCGTAGAAATGCGAGAGCGCAACATCCCAACTGCCAAGAGTGTGACTCCAGCGTGCGGCCCAATCGATATGACGTTGCCCCTTTGAGGACTCAAAGACAGGATCGTCGACCGCCACAACAAGCGGGCCGCGCAGTCGGCCGTGTCGCCCTGGGAAAGTTCGCTCTCGAAAGCCGGGCAGTGAAAAGAACTCAAACACACCGGCATCTCGAACCAACTTGAGATGCAGCATCGGCTGACCCAGCTTGTCTTCACCGTCAGTATCTTCAACAGCGTCGGTCTGATTGATGATGTCGACCAAATGCTGAGTCTCGGCAACTCCCCAAAAGACTTTGGCGATGCCCGCACGAAGCTCCCAACTAGAACCCACGTGCAGGTAGTTGGCTTCGCGAATATCCCAGTGCGCACGTTCTGGATCCTGAAGATCCCCCCGATAGAACGGTGAGAAAAGCACCGCGTCGTCACCACCGTTCCATTCCAGGTACCACTCAGGCGCAGCAACCAGGCTCAGCAGCCCAGAATGATGCGCTTGCTGGGGAAACTGCCGCGAATTGAAAAAGACACGGCTGTCTAGCGCGACGAACCCTGTCAGTTCTCCGGGCAGATCCAGGCTATCGGCAGCATCCGCCCGCGGGGCAGAACCCAGCACGGAAGCCAAGAACACATAGAACGACCACGCGATCGCGCTAGCGCATGCGCTGTAGCGTCGCTTTGGAAAAGTCTTTCTCACTCAAACCACTCTGAAATTCGTAATCACCCCAGACCAACCGCGTCGTCTTCCCCGTTTGATGGTTCTCCATGAACATATCGTGCGTGCGCCAATAGCGATCCAGATACTGACGATATTTGGTCAGCACCATCGTTTTCAATAGAGCATCTTTGCGATCGTAGAACTCGATCTTGTGAACTCGGTAGTGTTCCTTGTCGACCCACGTAATCTGGCGCGTGTATCCCGAATTTCCGTATTGCGGATAACGAGTATTCACAAAGCAGTCTATGTCGCCGAGTTTCTCATCCCGTAACCATTCGTACTTGTACTTGTCCACTTCCTGTGCACTGAAGTCTTCGAACGCAAACTCACTGCCCATGAACGGCCCGCTCTTATTGTTTGAGCTAATTCGCTTCACACGTTTCAGTGCCGGCAAATACAGCCATTGATCGTCCGGCTCCAGAATGTGCGTAAAGGTGAGCAACGCGGTTCCTTTGACGTCACGCGGGTTGTCGAAAACAATGAGCGTCTTATCACCTTCGTCTTCAGCCGGAACCTCGAGACTGCGCATGCGCAATTCCCGCTCGCTGGTTTCGCCGTGACGATTCATGAGAACCATTCGAAGTGTACCCTTCCAATCTTTGAAGCCCGTATCGCGACTATCTGCTTCGATTGCGATCGCATGACCCTTCTCTTGGGGCGTTTCCGCAACCGCGGGCAACGCGATCGCTAAAAATAGGATGCCTAAACTAAGCCGCTTGCTGACGCTCATCAACAGTCCTTCCTCGTTGCTTTCGGTCAATCGCCATCAACAACGACGGTAGCAAAAGAAAATCCGCAAACAGTGCACACGTAATCGTGAGTGCGGTCAGCATGCCGAGTGTCGCGTTCGGCCAAAATGCACTTGTCGCGAGAGCACCGAAGCCAACGATCAAAATCGCTGAGGTTACGAATAGCGCAACACCCACCGTTCGAAAGGCATAGCGTACCGCGTCTTCACTGCTCAAACCCTGCTCGCGGCGAGCGCGTAGGTACTTGGATAGGAAGTGAACCGTGTCATCCACGATAATTCCGATACTGACGCTGGTTACGATGGAAATCGCGAATCCGACTTTCCGAAACAACAACGCCCAAATTCCAAATGCCATGATGGCAGGTACAATATTCGGAATCAAGCTCACCAAGCCCATACGAAAACTTTTGAGCGCAATCACCAGCACGATCGAAATCAGCGTAAACGCAAGCGCGGTGCCTCGGATCATCGCGTAGATATTACGTTCACCGATATACGCAAACATGACCGCCGTGCCCGCGCCCTCGGCTTCCATGGACTTGAGACCGTTCTCTCGCAGCCAATCCTCAGACTCATATTTGATTTCTTTGAGCCGCTTGAAATCGATATCAGCCATGGTTGCATCGAGACGGGTAGCGCTCTTATCCACGTTAACTTGGTCGTTAACGTCCAACCCATACGGCAACGACATCTCGTATAGGAGTAGGTATTGCGCAGCAAGTTCACGGCCCTCGGGTACGCGGTAATAACTCGGATCATCCCCGTGCATGTTCTTGTTGAGGCGTTTCATCACATCGGCGAACGTGAATACGTGCGCGACTTCTGGTTTCTCACGAAGCCAATTCGAGAATGCCTCGAGCCGCTCAAGGTACTCGGGCTCATTGATACCGCTGGACTCACCAGCGCCCAGTGAGTAACCGATCGCGTAGATTCCTGTGAGATGCTCGATCGCATAGTCCGCGTCGCGGCGAAACTCCATGCGATTATCGAAGTACTCGATGGGTCGATCGTTGATCTCAAAAAGCGGGATAGCCGCACCGAGCACGAGCACGACAGCACCCATGCCCCACCCGAGCACCACGCGTCGGCGAATCACGAACTCCGCGAGTCTCGCCATATAGTCGTTCTCGTCGCCCGCACTCTCGCGAACTCGAATCGGAAGGATCGCAACTACAGCGGGCAGGAATGTGACCGAATACAGATACGCAGCCAGCACACCCACCGACGTGATATTACCGAGATGCCAAAGCGGCGGCGCGTCACCGAAGTTCAAACTCACAAAGCCAATCGCCGTCGTTAAGCTGGTAAGGAACACCGGCTGTGCATTAACGCGAAGGCTTTCTACGAGCGCATCGTTTTTGCCGCTCCCCCGACGCATTTCGGCGAACATCGTGACAAGAATATGGACCGAATCCGCGATAGCTAGCGTCAGAATGATCTGCGGTGCCGATGCGCTCACGCCGTTTAATTTTCCGCCCAAGCGTCCCGCGAGACCGATTCCATCAAGAGTCGGGCGAATCGACTCGAGCCAACCCGCCACGCCCATCGCGGTGATGACGCTCATCAAGACAACGATCACGGTCACGAGCGTACCGGCGATGGATCGAAAAAAGATGAACGTCGCAACCAATAGGATGCCGTACATGGCGGGTATGAGGGTCCGAAGATCCTTCTGAGGCGCTTCCGAAAACGCATTCGACAACATCGCCGAGCCGCTTAGGCGGATTTCTAGCTCTGGATACTTCGACTTGATTTCATCACGAATCCCGCGTGCAAAGTTTGCGGCTTGAGGGAGTTCGTCAAGCGACAAACCCGGAACTTGGAGTCGAACGTTAATACCAGTCGTCGTACCATCGCGTGAAATCATGCGCCCAAGCAGTACTGGTTCATTCATCGCTACTTCGCGGACGCGCACCAGGTCGGCATCGAGAAGTGCTTCTGGCTCCGCGACCAGATCCTCGACAATCAAGTCGTCTTCATCAGCTCGCGTATGCTGAAAATTGGTGAGTGAATCGACACGGGTCGAAAATGGGACCTGCCAGGCTTTTTCGGTGATCTCATGCAGCGCTTGGAGCGTTCTCTTACTAAATACACTTCCGTCGTCCGGGCGAATAACGAAGAGCACGCTGTCGTTCTTGGTATAGATGCGCTCCAGCGTTTCGAACGCAGTAAGTTGGGGGTTCGCCTTCGAGAAAAACGCACGATAGTCGTTATCGAAAACGATGAACTGGCCGCCGTAGCCCGCTACCAGCGTCATGACGATGCAAGCCATCGCGACCCACCAACGCTGGCGAATCACCCACCGTGCATACGTGAGAGTGAAACCATCGTTATCATTGGCCATCGCGTAGCTGTCCTTGCTTCATCGCCTCAGCGAACACATCAGATTCACGAAATACAGGAAAACCCAACCGGAACTTTTGGAGCACCAGAGGCAGCACGGAGCTCGCACTGCCACCAACCAACATCGTGCCACACGCCATGCTTATAGCCAATCGAACGTGTCACACCAGTGCATCTAAACTTGACCGACTGAGGCAAACAAGGTTGCGACTCGAATTTTCAAACCGACGCAGGCTCGACGCTCACCGGAATACCACAGAGCACTGCGTTGCCCGAAAGGGGGTCGATGGCGAATTCGTCTGTGAGCCGATTGCTATTTGCCCCAGGGCGATCAGCAGCTACCTGCAACGATGCACCGTCTTCGTCATGCCCCCAACCGTGCGGAATACTCACCACGCCCGGCATAACGCGATCCGTACATTCGGCAATGACGGTAATACGACCCGCTCGCGAACTCACGGCGGCTTTAGCCCCATCTGCCACACCGAGACGCTGCGCGTCATCGGGATGGATTTGCATGGTGCATCGAAAGGGCCCTTTGGCGAGCAGTGGCAGGTTATGGAGCCACGAGTTATTCGAACGCACTTGGCGGCGCCCAACCAGAACCATTTGATCTTCCTTACGCGTAGCCAGGGACTCCTCGAGCCGAACCAAGTCTCCGACGATCAGTTCCGGTGCAAGCTCGATCTTTCCGCTCAGTGTGCAAAGCACCTCAGGTACCCGCGACTGCAACGCGCCGAGATCGATCCCATGCGGTGCCTCTTCCAGACTCCTTAATGTCAGCCCGGGACGCTCGCCAAACGCGTCGCCGTACGGACCCGAACGCAGCGCGAAATCAACAATGCGCTCAGGACCTCGACGCGGCTCAAGCGCTTTGAGAATTTCTTCAACGTCACGATCTACAATCGTCGAGTCCTTATGATTTACCATCGATTGCGCTTGCATTCGAATGATGAAATCGTCGAGAGCAGCGATGTCGGCGCTCGGGCCTTGTCGCATCAAGATTCCCGAAAGGCGCAGCATGATCTCCCATTCCGCAGGCCGATCGGGCTTCTCGAAGACGGGCGGAGAATACCGTGCCCAGTTGCGCACCGAAAGCTGCGGGAATACGATGTCGTAGTGGGAATTTTCGAGTGGAGACAGACCGGGAAGAATCACATCCGCATGACGGGTTGTTTCATTGAGATAGATATCGACGCAGACCATGAAATCGAGCGCAGCAAGCGCACGACTTAGACGCGCCGTATTCGGCGTGCTGACCGCGGGGTTCCCCGCGACCGTGATCAGCGCGCGAATCTGCCCCTCACCCGGTGTATCTATCTCTTCCGCCATACACGCGACGGGGAACTCACTCATCACTTCCGGCACACCGCGAACCCGACTGCGACCGCGCCCGAGCTTGACGCCACTTCCCTGCCCGCCTCGTCCCTGCGCGTTGGACGAAAACGCGGGTGCCAACGGAAACATTGCCCCCCCGGGTCGATCGAGATTCCCGGTCAAGACATTGATGACATCGATCAACCAGCTTACGGTCGTTCCGAATTCCTGCGTGCAGGTCCCAATGCGGCCGTAGACCGCGGCGGGTTGGTTGTCGACGAGTTCTCCGGCCACGCGACGAATCGTTTCCGCCGATATGCCGCAAAACGGCGCCATACGCTCGGGGGAAAACTCCGCAACCGCTTTCTCCAACTCCAGCAGTCCATTCGTATGTGGTGCGAGGCGGCCCAGATTGACAAGACCTTCCGCAAACAAGGTATTCGCGATCGCGGCAAGAAAATGCGCGTCGGTGCCTGGGCGGATGAATAGATGTTCATCGGCGACATCCGCAGTTTCCGATCGACGCGGATCAACAACAACAAGCTTGCCGCCGCGCTCCTGCATTTTACGAACGCGTCCGCGAAAATCTGGCGCGGTGAAAAGACTGCCGTTGGACGCCATTGGGTTCGCGCCCAACATCAGGAAATACTGCGTGCGATCGATGTCGGGAACTGGAATCGAAAGAAATGTGCCAAACATAAGTCCAGACGAAACATGCTTGGGAACCTGATCAACCGAACTCGCGCTGAAACGATTCTTACCCGGAAGCACGCGCAACATGGCTTGGTTGTAGAGCAGCAATGATGTGTTATGCGCAGACGGGTTACCGGAATACGCGGCTACAGACTCCGGCCCATGTTCATCCAGAATCGCGATCAAACGTTTGTCGATTTCAGCAAACGCTTCGTCCCAGGTTGCGGGAACCAGTTCACCATTTCGGCGAACCATCGGCCCACGCAGACGATCCGGGTCAGCGTCGAGTTCCTTTAGCGCGACCCCTTTGGGACAAATATATCCCGCGCTGAAGACGTCCTCGGCATCACCCCGAATCGAGGTGACATTGCGACCTTCGGTCTTGATCTCCAAGCCGCAGGTCGCTTCGCAGAGGGGGCAAATACGATAGTGGGTCTGGGTAGATGTGTTCATCGCCCCATTCTATACCAACGGGAATCGAATCAATGACCAGGCGTCATTCGCTCAAAAACCTGGGCGAAATCCCCACCACTCGGACTCTGGTAGATCCGAAGCTCGAACTCTGGCACGACGGCCAGCAGGTGGTCGAATATATCCGCCTGAATGGCCTCGTAATTGGCCCAGGCCTTGTCGTTGCTAAAGACGTAGATCTCGAGCGGTAAACCGCGGTCCGTCGGCGCAAGCTGGCGCACCAGGAACGTCATTTTGTGATTGATCTTATGGTGATTCTGCAGATACGCCTCTACGTACGCCCGAAAGGTTCCGATATTGGTAAGACTACGACCGTTAATCATCTCACCGGTGTCATAACCACGCTCCCGATTAAACGCTGCAACTTCTTCGCGTTTGAGACGCAGGTAGTCACGAATCAACGCGAATTTTCCGAATCGATCGAGCAAGGCTTGGTCGCAAAACTTGATCGAGTTCATATCGATCAGTATCGATCGCTTGATGCGCCGCCCTTGGGACTCCTCCATACCGCGCCAGTTCTTGAACGCTTCCGTCACCATCCGATAGGTCGGAATCGTGGTGATCGTCTTATCCCAATTCTGAACCTTCACCGTGTGCAGACCGACTTCTATGACGTCGCCGTCGGCCTTGAACTGTGGCATCTCAATCCAATCCCCAGGCCGAACCATATTATTGGATGCCAATTGAACACTGGCGACAAAGCCAAGAATGGAATCACGAAACACCAGCAGCAACACCGCGCTCATCGCACCAAGGCCCGTCAGCAGCCCCCACGGTTCTTTCTGTAGAAGGGTCGAGATGACGAAAATGCCGCCCACGAGTACGATGATGAGTCGTGCGAGCTGCAAATAGCCCCGAATCGGTCTTTCGCGAGAAAGTTCAGATGCTTGGTAAATACGTTGCGATGCAGAAATTAAACTATCGAGTACGCGTATGGTCAGGAAGATGAGGTAAACCAAAACCAGGCGCTGTATCCACGCTTGTGCTTCACCAAAGAGGTTTGCTGCGAGATAGACCACGAGCGCCGGTGCAAAATGCGCGACGCGTGAGAAAAATCCTGCCTCGAGCAGTCGATCATCCCACTGTCCACTTGTTGAATGAACCAGTCGTGTGACCAGACGTAGTATCAGACGCCGTGCCACTACATTCGCGACCCAACTCAAGACAAGGACAGAGACGAACGCCAAAGCGAACGACGCGGTCGAAATCCACGCGTCGTTCATACCGGTATTTCGGAGCTGTTCGGCAAACCAATCCAGCATGAGATCCCCCTAATCAGCGTAGTCTAGCCCGAATTCAACGCTCCGGAGTCAGATCCCGAAGATGACTGACCTTCCGGTCGGAATTCCCCAGCAAGACGTCGTTGTACGCCTGATACGCGCCGATGTGTTCAAACGCCTGGGGCGGAAGAAAGGTCAAGTAAAGCGTCGTGCGGCAGCCACCGTTACCCATCGGAGGCGGAGCGGCGTGCATCAGGTCGCCGTAGTGCAGTGTGCAGTCGCCGGCCTCGGCGCCGAGTGAAATTCCCCGGGGGGCATTGGGGCTCGACGTATCAATGGCGTGGCAGGTCCCGCGCCAAGAACCAGGAATCACGCGCAAGTCGCCGTTCTCCGGTGTCGTGGCGCCGAGATGAATTCCAACAATCAATGTGGGGCAGATCACCGAGTGGCCACCTAGGCCGCAGTCGCGATGCCAGGGCAAATCCGAAAGGCCCGCGGTCATATCGCGATTCTTGAACAAGAGCGTCACGCCATCAACCCGATCGCGTGACGCACGAAGCGGATGTTCCGAAAGTCGGATCAACCGCAGAACACGTAGGTCATCGTAGAGGGTTGCGATTCGCGGAGACCGATCTCCCGCGTAGGTGATACGCGTGAGTACCTTTTCGCCCGTTCGGTTTTCTCCCCACCAGCTATGCGGATCATCGATCGCCGTTTCGGCACGGAGCCAATCGGTTTCGTTCCGAAGCACTTCCACCTCCGATTCCATAAAAACCTGACGCACGCGCAAATAACCCATCTCGTCGAGAAAACGACGCATCATCGTGGGATCCGAGTTCGGCTCGAAGCTCAATCCGGGCTCCCAGCTCCCGATCAGACAATGGTTCGGATCCACCACGGGGCGCCCGTGATAAAGCGCGCGCAACGCGGGTTCCCAACGCACAAACATGAGCGGGTTTCCGGTCTCAATCCGCGCGAGACCGGCATACAGAAGCCCCGGCACAGAGCGATACTCTTGAACAAACGCATGCCACGCGTCAGGGCTGAGTTCCACCACCAACTCCGCCGTTTCCAAACCAGGATCAATTTCAACACTTTTTAGCGTAGGGCGGTAGGTATACGCGCCACCGCCCGAAAGTTTCAGTCCTAAACGTGGCACGCGCCGCAAATCCGCGCACGCCAACGCGCCGTTACCACTACGGATTCGTTCTGGAAGCTCGTATTCATGGAAATGTTTAAAATCAACCATCTAATCTCAGTCCAGCAGCGAGCAGAACGCTCGCTTCGGCCTCACGCAACGAACAATGTGCATCGCAACTGCCCTCCGCAGTATCGGCAAAGTCAGTCACGGTGAACGTCGTGGCGCTAGCGGGAAACACCACCAGCACCAACGAACCCATCAAGAACGCGATCAAGAACCACCCACCCATAGACGCAAGATTGCGCCGATCGCGATCCCCTCGTCAACACGCAGCGGTACCGTGAATGTCGTCCCCCCCATAGGAAGTGTCTTCCACTTCCACTTCTTGCGGATCGCTAGGAATCGCATAAATCCGCCTAACCCACTGAAACAGAAAGGAAATACTGATCCATTTGAGATCTTGGCACGACCTTCGCACTAAACACGGGCGTAGAGGAGTCCATCGATGAAGCAGATCCCCAACGCTTTGAGTGCATTGCGAATCGCCGCGATCCCGGTTCTGCTGGGTCTCGCCTGGTTTGGGCACGCCACAGTTTTTCTTTGGTTGCTCGCTGCTGCATTCATCACCGACATCGCCGACGGATACATCGCGCGACGATTTCACTTCACCTCCGAACTCGGCGCCAAGCTCGATAGCTGGGCGGACCTATTGCTCTACATGGCATTGCCATTTGCAACCTGGTGGCTCTGGCCTGAAATCGTGCTGCACGAACTTCCATTCGTCGCTGCAGGCGTCAGCTGCTACATCGGACCTATCATGTTGGGTTGGCTTCGCTACGGTCGGTTGACCTCGTACCACACCTGGGTCGCTAAACTAACCGCGATCCTAATGGGCATGGCGTTGATCCTGCTCTTTGGCTTCGATTCGCCCTGGGCATTCCGCATGACCACGATCATTGTCATGCTCGGCGCGATTGAGGAAACGCTCATCACCATGGCGCTGGATCGTTGGCACGCCAACGTACCCAGCTTCATCCACGCGCTGCACCTGGTCCGCGCCGAGGAAAGCGCCTAGCTCGACATCCTGCCCCCGCTCTAGTATTCGTTTGATCGCATCGATCAAGCGGAATCGCCGCGCTGGGGGCTGCCATTTCAAGCAAGAAACTCCTCTTTGCCATACTCGTGTCGATCTGCGGATTCGCACACGCACAGGGCACAGTGGACCCGCTCTTCGTCTCCTCGGGCACGTGGGGTCAAGCCACCTTCGACCAATGGGGTCTACGCAAGATCGGCTTCACGGAACTGGGTACCGGGAAGTCAGGTTGGGAAATCACCACCGGCGTTGAGCACCCCGTCATTGTCGCGGTCATCGACACCGGCATCGATTACTTTCATCCCGACCTGCGACCAGAAACCGTCTGGCGTAACCCAAACGAACGCGCGAACGGCATCGATGACGATGGCAACGGCTACGTCGACGATCTCATTGGTTGGAACTTCGTGGATGGTGACAACAACCCCTGGGATCGTTGCGGTCACGGGACGCATGTCTCAGGTGTGATTGCGGCCTGGACGGGCAATGGCGAAGGCATCGCCGGTGTCAATTTGGGCGCGCGGATTATGTCTCTAAAAGTCTTGAACTTCATCGGACGTGGGCGCAGCTCGGGCATCGCGAGCGCTATCTACTATGCGACGGAAAACGGCGCGCGCGTCATCAACTTGAGCGTCGGTAGTAAGAAAGTCAGCCAAGCCGAACGGCAGGCCGTCGAGTACGCCCACCGCAAAGGCGTCGTGATCGTGGTGGCATCTGGAAATACCGGTAGCAACGCGAACGAGTTCGGGATGGCAGGTATTGAAGACGTCATCACCGTGGCGGCAACGGATACCGCGGACAAGCGGATCGCATTTTCGAACTGGGGCACTGCTGTCGACATCGCCGCGCCCGGTGAGGATATCCTCTCGTTGCGCGCGCGGCGCACGGACTTTGCACGCGTCGCAGGCATCGAAGGCTACACAGCCGGTCAATGGATCGTCGGTACCGAGAAACGCTACTACCGCGCGTCGGGTACTTCGTTCGCAGCACCCTTTGTAAGCGGTGTCGCTTCGCTGTTAATCGCGATGAATCCCGCCCTCAATGCAGAACAAGTCACGCGGATGATGCTTCAATCGGCGAAAGATACCGAGACACCCGGTATCGACCAGCTCACCGGCTACGGTCGCCTCGATGCCGCCGCTGCGCTTCGGGCCGATCCTGGCTTCTACGTCGATGCCGAAATTCAAAATGTTCAGTTGATTGAACGCGACAGCAAAAGGCTCATTCAGGTGATCGGCACGATGGACGCCGATCAATTCAAGCAGGCTTGGATCGAAGCGGGAAAGGGAGAAAACCCCAGTTCTTTCGGCGAGGCATCTCAGATCATGCGTGAACCCATGCGAGATAGTGTTCTGATCGAGTTTGACCCGGAACGCTTCACCGGATCGAATAAGTGGATTCTACGACTCATCACAGAGCATGAAAATGGACGTAAACGCGAAGCGCGTTTTACGTTGACGCTGGGTTAAGCGATGCGACATCGAATCCTATTGGCGATCGCCATTGCCGTCGCCGCGCTACCGGTGAATGCCGGCGAAGAGCCACCGCTGGTCACGATCGATACGAAATTGATCGAGGTCGAGCTCGACCCCACGCGACGCTTCCTGATCGACCTAAATATCCCCACGGATTGCGAGCAAATCGGAAACGAACTCGGCGTAGACCCCGAGAATTGTCAGGCAACCCCCATCCCGGAAGAAGCCGGCGGCGGAACCTTGGTCAGCCTTCCGATCACGGGTTCGCTCTTATCGGGCTTCGAGAATGGTTACTGCTTAAAATCGCAGGTCCGCCTTTGCGAGCCTGACTCTTGCCAGGATTTCCAACTACCGGAACTCGATTCACATCTCTTAGGCGACGGCGACGCGACGATACCCGACGGCAAGCCCGATTCCGATGATGAAAGTCAAAGTGTAACGGTGCGCGTCACCGACCCGAACGGCAAACCCGTTGACGCCAATGTAACCGCCGCACCGACAGTGGGTAACGTTGAAGGGTTCATTGCCGGCCAAGAGATCGAGTGGGACGCGGGCTCACTTAAGCTCGGCCACGAGTCGTTGGTTGGGAGCTACGGCCTAAGCCTGGGGGCTACCTACGAAAGCATGACTTTCGAGGCGGCATCAGGCTGGTCGAGTACGACCTGGAGCGATGACGATGCAAACGACCCAAGAGACACACCCCCACCGACGATCTACGGCGAGGAATTGGGTGGCCCAGTGGGAATTCTGCTCATGCGTGATTCCGACCGATGGATTCCCAAATACGCCAAGAGCACCTGGATGAATGCGGAGCTCTACCAAAAACGGAACAACGTCTGGGTGCGAACAGAGGAGAAACGCATCATTCACATCCGTTTTGTGGAGCGATCCCGACAGAAGGGCGTCTGCCTCAACAAAGACATCCAACCGGGACCCCAGAATTCACCCGACTTGTACTTTCCTGCGGATAAGAACGATACATCAACTTGTGACGAATCCGAGGTCAAAGCGCACCTCTATAAGCATTGCCAAACCAACGAACCCAAGAGCTATAACCTCTTCACCGTCACCAGTGAAGACTTTGGAAGTTGGTCATTACTTGAAGCTTATTGTGATGAGTGCGTACCACTTAAACGCCCGCTCGATTGGAACGGCATAGACAACATCGCCGTGGAAGCGAACGTCGCGAAACGGGAGCACATGGTCAAGCTCCCCAAGGACGACAACCACAATCAGATCGCTGACGGCTGGTATCCCGACGAACTCCACAAACCGGGTTCCGACGACGATAAAGAAGACGATCCGGTGGGCAACGGCGTCAAAGGCGATGGACTCAGCGCATATGAAGAATACCGCGGTTTTTACGTAAAAGACGAACACACGCGGACCAGTCTTGAGAAGAAGGACTTCTTCGTACACAACCGGGATAACCTGCCGATGGGTAAGTTCCGCGCGTCGGAACTACGCGTTCATCAAGTCAACGGCTCCGAGCTCGCGGGCGCCAAAGGCACCGTCATCAACTTCAACTTCGGTCACTCACATCTACACGACCAAAACGGTGTAAAGCTGGTAGTAGACAACAACATCAGCGCGATGGGTCGCGCGGTTCACACCCGCGGCATCTCGGGCCTCGGACCGCCTAAGAATGTTGTTGAAGTCAAGGTCAACCGCTCGCGCAGCGACAGTGAATATGATCTGGCGGAGACGACCGCGCACGAACTCGCGCATTCCGTGAAAATCGAGCACCACGGACCCCGAGGCAAGACGGAGCGCATCTTGGTCACACACGTAGCAGACTTACGCGGATGGCCATCGTACCGTTACCGGGGAGGCATCTCGGTTGAGGCCAAGAAGCTCTGTGGCTACGACCTACCCGCCCGAATATGGTTTGGCGAGAAACACAGCGTGACCAGCGGGATGGCGAGTTGCAATATGCGTTACTACCCCTGGGGTACGGCGTTCATGGAACGCAACCTACGGATCACTTGCGCGAAACCCTATGCCGCGTCAGGGGATTTCTGCGATTCACCCAACGGCACCGGATACAATGCGGGTGGGCGTGCGGCGTCCAATGCCACCAAAGGGAATTGCAAAAGCCAACTACAGGTAAACGATGGCGAGTAAACGAACCCTGATTCTACTGGCGAGCCTGCTCGTCGCGAACGTTGCGACAGCCGACACCCCCATTACACCGGATCTAAGTCTCAGTGCGGCATTTGAATCCGATCGCGTGCACGATCCAAGAGACCCTTTGTTGCTCTACGTCGGACTTGCGAACCCTACCGCACTTGCTGCAGAGCAACATAACTTGGATGTCGCAGCGGTGAAGCAAGCGTTGGACAAGGGCGATATCAACACGACGCTGCGTCAGCAGTTTTTGGGAACACTGCAGCAGAAAACCGTTCCCTCGTTCACATTGGGGAACGCGACGTCACCGCTTGCTCAACTCGTGCACTGCGAACTCACGGGCCCCGACGGAAATCTCGTACCCAATGCCGCACGTAGCCTATCGAAAAATGCCGAAGTCCCCACGACGATCAAGCTCGACGCCAACAACGCGGCAGGATTCTTCTTCGGCATCGATGCCGATACCCTCTCGAAACTACCCAAGGGGCCCTACACCATCCGCGCGACTCTCGACACGCGCGACGCCAGCGATATGTGGCAGGGGCGAGCGAAGTCGCAGGGACTCACCTTTGAACTGCAGAAACGCCGCGACTCCGCCGAAGCCGAACTCATCCGTGACCTTCGCGCGGGAATCTACCACCGGATCGATGCAAACGCGGACGCGATGGAAATCTATGCTCGGCGAATCCAAGAAGCCGATCCGAATCACCCGACGGGCTGGGAACTTCAAGGCGACGCATCTGTCATTCGCGAACGCTATCCAGAGGCGAACGCGCTCTACGAAAAGGCAATCGCGCTTTACTTCAAACGCAATCCGTCACCGGATGCCGAACCCCCGCTTGAGATCATGCGGAAAATGGATCGGATCGCGACGCGAATCGAACTGCCGGCGGATCTGACGCCCGCCGTTCCGCCTGAAGTCTATCGAGGATCACCCGAACTTCATCCAGGTCTCAATCCAACGCCTTAGCCTAGCGGTGCGTCCACCAAACTTTATTGGCTTCGATCTTTATGGGGTAGGGATGTCGCTCAAAGAATCGATCCACCGCGATGCGAACACCGGGGAAGTGGTTAGCGCCGTAGTCATGGCCCGCGATGATGCCGCCTTTTTTGACTTTCGGGAACCAGGCATGAACATCGCGATCGACCCATTCTTCGGAATGGTCGGCATCTACGAAAACAATATCGAAATGTTCATCTTCAAACTGCTTGGCCACCTCGTCCGAATAACCTTTGATGAACTGAATTCGATCGATGCCCCGTAGCTGGTCGTCGTCTGCCGATGGCGCTTCGAGATCCACCGCGACAAGTTTCTTAATCTGCGGACAGTAGCGCGTGATATGGGCAGCGGTCTGGCCGTTGTCGGTACCAATCTCTGCCATGAACAGTTCTTGATTCGAAAACTGCTCATGAATCAAATCGACCAATACGTGCTGGCGCTTACGCTTGTAGGTCGCATCCTCAGGAAGTAACGGAACCGACCTTTGCACCCGACCCGCATTGCGCGCACCGCGGAGGGAATGCCGGATGGGTCCGGTCGCCACGCGCAAACGCGTAAGCCAGTCCCATAGCGCTGATTCACGCCAAGCTTGGTATAGATCCAACGTGCGCGCCCAGCGCCGCAACGCGGAGCGCTTCCACCGATCGTAGAACCATTGATAAACCCGACTCATCGTAACTCTCCCAGAAGCCGCGAGAGTGTATCAAGGAATCCGCCCATCGACAGCGTCGATACTCGAAACATTACAAATTCAAATGCTTACGTCGTCACATGCACGACCGAGCCCGGCTGCGCTCAAGCTCGCCCCCGGGCGATGCCGATTTAACAAATCGGAGGCCAGGGGAGTTCTGGCGATGGCAAATCGCAGTTCCGGTAGTGGCGACCCCATCGCGATCGCGGCGATCGCGGCACCAACGGCGCTAAGCCGTATCGGTGTTCGACGCCGTACCGCCTGCGATGAACATGAACCTCAACACCGTGAACCCGGCGACGAACTCGAGATCTCAGACCATGCTGCCGCGCTGCTCGCACACCGTGAGCTCTTAGAAACCGTATTACAGGCGCTCGAAGAAGCGCTCGAAGTCCCCGATCAGGCGTTCGAACACGCGGGGCGCAGCGCCTATCTCGAAACGGTCGATCAACCCGAAGACCTTTCAGCCGAAGCGACCGCGGCGCGGCTCATCGACGCAATTCAGGGCTATCTACGGCGCGCATATCGAAGCACTCGGGGCGCAGCAGCAATGGAGTTTCGTGAGCGGATCCTTCGAGGCGCCGAACGCGGTTTCCAATTGGCCGAGCAGCCGAGTTTCGATCTCCACTTGCAATGCGCACTCCATCGCCTCTTCGGCACCTAAGCGTTCCGGAAGCAGACGCGATTTCGCCCCTCTTGCTTGGCCCGATAGAGCGCTCGGTCCGCACTTTCGGTCATTCCACCAACCGTCGTAACACTCTTACCATCGTACTCACTGACGCCGAGGCTCAGCGTAATTCTGATGGAGTTTCCTGAAATCTCGAACGCATTTTCCTGGACTCGTTCGCGAATTCGTTCCGAAACCATTTCTGATGTGTCCCGCCCCGTATGCGGAAGGCAGATTGCGAACTCGTCGCCACCAAAGCGCGCGACAACATCCGAACGACGCGTGCACTCTTCGAGGATTGACGCAACTTCTTTGATGATCTCGTTGCCAACAAGATGACCGTAATCGTCATTCACCTGCTTGAAATAATCGATATCGATCATCACGATCGTGAGCGGCGTCCACTCACGTTCAGACAGCGCCAAGAGAAGCTCAGCCGTGCGCATGAACTCAGCCTGATTGACCAAGCCCGTTAGCGCATCTTTTGCCGCTAGGCGCGCCAACGCGTCCTGCTTCGACCCCAGCGTATAACCAAAAGACGCAAACGCGATTAACGTTGAAAGTGTCAGATAGACATAGAGCCAAATCCCGCCACCCGGATCGCCGAGCCAGCTCGAAAGCAGCAACCAGCCCACAGGTGCACCAAGGGCCAAGAGTGCTCCCCAAGCCAAATAGCGAAAGCGGTGCGTCCTCATTTACAACGTGACCCGACTCAATGCATCCAACAGATAGACCGCCGAACGGCATGCTTTGCGAAAATCCCCAAGCTCGAGGCTTTCATTCTCACCGTGTGCGTTACAGATCGGATCTTCCAATCCGAGTAGCAGCGCGGGCACGCCACCCAAGACCTCAGAGAATGGCGCGACAAACGGAATCGAACCTCCACAGCCGATTTCAACCGCATCCGTCTCGAAGCCCGCCTGCAACGCACGGCGTGCCGCGTCGAACGCGGGGCCCTCAGGTTCGATCGACCAACCACCGGACGCGCACGCGACTTCGACTTCGACCATCGCGCCCCCGGGCGGATCGCGTTTCAGAAAATCAGATACCAGCCCTGCCACTCGGCTCGCATCTTGAGACGGCGCCAGTCGAATAGCCAAACGTGCGCGCGCTTCATCGATGAGTTGATTTGCCGATGCCGCGAGCGTCGCAGTTTCTGTCGCGGTAATGGCAAGCGAAGGACGCCACCAGAGACGTTCATAAACCGATCGATTGACTTCCCCAGCCAATTCCGCGTTCGCCACCAGTCCAGCTTCGCGCGCAAACAACGCAGCGTCAAAAGGCAATGCTTCGAGTCGTGCACGAGATGAGTCACTCAACTCGCTCACATCATCAAAAACCTTCGGCACTTGAATCACGCCTTGATCATCCACGAGGCGGGCAAGGATGCGCGTCAGCGCGCTCGCAGCATCCAGCACGGGGCCACCCCACATCCCGCTATGCAGCGGATGTGAAAGTGTCCGCACCGTCAGATCGCAAACCACAAGCCCTCGTAAACTGGTAGTCAGCGATGGCAATCCTGTTTGAAGATTGGCGGTATCGGAAAGCACGATCACATCGGAAGCGAGGCGGTGCTCGTGT
Source organism: Deltaproteobacteria bacterium (assembly GCA_029261895.1). Taxonomy (GTDB): domain Bacteria; phylum Myxococcota_A; class UBA9160; order SZUA-336; family SZUA-336; genus JAJDAK01. The sequence continues at coordinate 20,612 of JAJDAK010000100.1, read as the reverse complement.
GCGCGCAAGAACACGGCGAGGTGCGGTGATCCGATCTCTTCCTCTCCCTCAACAATCAGCTTCACATTGATCGGAAGGCTCCCAACAGACTCCAACCACGCACGAATGGCGGCAACATGAATCATCACACCGGCCTTGTCGTCCACAACACCTCGGCCGTAGAGTCGCCCGTCAGCACGAATCGTGGGTTCAAACGCCGCCGTCTCCCAGCGCTCGGCACGACCTGGCGGCTGGACATCGTGATGCGCGTAGATCAAGGCCGTCGGGGCATCCGGGCCCGCATCTAAACGCGAACCCACAACATAGGGGTGCGCACCCTCAAGCCGAAGAATTTCGACGTCGTACAAACCTGCGTCTTTGAGCAGCGCCGCAACGAATTCCGCAGAGCGTTCGACTTCGCACGGATCAAAGCTGTCCGCAGAAACTCCGGGGATACGCGCGAATTCGATCAACTCCGCGAGCGTGCGTTCATAGCGCCGATCGAGTGCAGCGATTGCGTCAGAACTGGATCCCATATCCCCTCCAGATGGCCCTATCTATCTTAGCGTCACTTCATCGCTGACGGGGTAGACTACTGCCATGAGTTGGGAAACTGAAGTTGACGCCATACGTCACCGCAAGACAATCGCCGCCGAACAGGGCGGTGCGGACGCCGTGGCGAAGCAACACGCAGCCGGTCGATTGACCATTCGTGAGCGCATCGATCGGCTCGCAGATACTGGGAGTTTTCGCGAACAGGGTCCATTGACAGGCCATGCGGAGTACAACGATGCGGGAGAACTCAAGGCGTTTACACCGGGGAACTACGTACTCGGCATCGGAACGCTCGACGGGCGGCGCTGTGTAATCGGCGGCGAAGACTTCACGCTGCGTGGCGGCTCGCCCTCACCCGCCGGCCTGCGCAAGAGCGTCTATGCCGAAGAACTGGCACTGCAGCTTCAAATCCCGTTGGTTCGCCTACTCGAGGGCGCCGGCGGCAGCGTCACAAAACAACCGGGGCCTGGCCAAATGCCACGCGGGGATGCGGTCAACGCTGCACCGCGCTTCCAATCCATCATGCAGGTCATGGGAGCGGTTCCCGTAGTTTCCGCGGCACTGGGTCCCGTCGCTGGATTTCCGGCCGCGCGTCTGGTGGCCTCGCATTTTTCGGTCATGACGCGCGATACCGCACAGGTGATGATCGGCGGGCCCGCCTTAGTCGAACGCGCGCTCGGCCAGACACTAACCAAGGAAGAACTCGGTGGTGCAGCGGTCCATTTGAAGAGCGGCGTGGTGGACAACGTTGCAGAGGACGAGAACGATGCACTCCGCCAAATAAGAAGGTTCCTCAGCTATCTGCCACTGAATGTTTGGGAACAACCTCCACCCGTTGCAATACAGGACGACCCGCAGCGCGAAGAAGAAGCGTTGCTTGACATCGTTCCGGAAGAGCGGCGGAAGTCCTATAAGATGCGCCGCGTCATCGATCTCATCGTCGATCGCGAATCCTTCTTTGAGCTAGCGCCCTATTACGGTCGCACGCAGATCACCGGACTCGCACGACTCAACGGCGAGTCCGTCGGAATCCTCGCAAACGATCCCTACTTCTATGCCGGCGCAATGACCGCGGAAGGTGCGCAGAAGGTCCGTCGCTTCGTCGACCTCTGCGATACGTTTCATCTTCCCATCGTGTCGTTGGTCGATGAACCCGGTTTCATGATCGGTCCCGAATCCGAAAAAGCCGCCACGATTCGCCATGGCACGGCGACGCTCTTCTCCGTGATGCAATCGAGCGTGCCTTGGGCATCGGTGATCGTGCGCAAGGTATACGGCGTCGCGGGCGCGGCGCATTTTGGACCCGGTGGTTATGTGCTTTCCTGGCCATCCGCCGAAGCCGGCGCGCTGCCGATCGAAGGCGGTGTCGCGGTCGCGTTTCGGCGTGAAATTGCTGAGGCGGATGATCCAGATGCCAAGCGACGTGAACTCGAAGGCCTTGCATCCGCGGGGCGATCGCCGTTTCCACGCGCAGAAGCCTTCGGCGTTCACGATTTGATCGACCCACGTAAGACACGCGGAATGCTCTGCGATTGGATGGATTGGACGCGAACACTGCGGCAGAACTTGAAGGGTGGCCGCGCCTACTCGTTCCGTCCTTAATCAACTTAACCAGCCAACCTGCCGCCTTCCTGCCGGTCGGATTCGATCTTGCGGGACTCCCCATCGGCCTCCAGGCCGTAGGTCCGCGCTTCGGTGACGCGAAGGTGTTAAACTTCTGTCAGGCTTTTGAAGATGCACATCCATGGTCGGGGCAACAACCAGCCCTCTGAAAGAGGTACTCGCGTGACCACATCGAATCCGTTTGTTCAGTTCGGTGCACTACTCAGCCCGAGCGAAGCCGAAAATATCGTTCGGCTCTGCGAGGATTTCGGCCGATATGGCATGTACTCTGAAGAAGGCCTGAATCAGGGTATCGGTGAAGGTCTACCGCAACGTTTCGATGCGGCGTTTAACTACATCAAAACCGGTGGGCGTTTTGGCCGCCACGAAGCACTTGAAACACTGGCCGCACGAACCAATTATTTTCGCGAGACCTATGCCTACGGTTGGGATGTTCGCGCGCCTGGAATCGAACCGTTCTTGAAGCACGAAGGCATGATCGAGGCGGCGCGAAAGATTCACGGGCGCGAGGTGATCGAGCCCGCGATCGTCTACGCCAATCTCTTGGTACCCGGGCAGGAGCTCGCGGTACACACCGATGTACCTGAATTTCGTGGTGCGAATCGAAAGATCCATCCGGAATGGCTACTCGCCGTGATGCATCACTCCGGCCTCTTCCGCGAATGGTGGATGCCGATCGCTACCTGTGTTGCTTGGTTTCATCAATGCAAGGGCGGCGAATTCGTGTTCTACCCCAACGGGCCCGATGCCGCCGCGACGGTGCATCCGGTGGGCTTCAATACCGCATTGCTCATGGATACGGACAGCATCTTCCACGGCATCGATCGCATGCACGAAACCAACGGACCCATTCCGCCATTTCGCGCCGGCATGCAGCTTTGTTTCGAAGGCAAGAGTCAATGGGTCGTGCGTCACGACGAGGAAATCATCTCCAGCTATACCTGGGGCGATCTTCGGCTATCCATCTCCTGGAAGGCCTACTGCTTCCGCGATGAAGCTGAACGACAGGCATGGTCAGAACATTCCGACGATCTTTCCCTCGAGTTCGTGCTCGATCGATTAACCGAAGACCTGCGCAAGCGTGGACGAATCGGTAGCCAAATTCCTGACAATCGTGAGCTAGCCCTCACCCTTGCGGACGAGTACATCGTATTTCCAAAGGTAGATGATTCCGCTAATGCGCAAATGGATTCTTAGAGCCGTCATACCCGCTGTCGTCATTCTCTCAGTTCTCTGGTGGACCTGCGCACGACCGGACCCGGTGCCGGTGCGCGTGGAAGCCGTCAGTCGTGCGAACGTTGAAGCCACAGTGACGAACTCCAAAGCAGGTACGATTCGTGCTCGGCGGCGTGCACGCCTTACCGCGGAAGTCGGTGGACGCGTAATTGAGATTACGCATCGTGAAGGCGATCATGTCGAGAAAGGTGAGCTCTTGGTTCGCCTCAACGACGAATCAGCTCGCGCACAGCACGAGCTCGCCATTCAAAGCCTCGCGGTCGCAAAGGCCAATAAGAGTCAGGCATGCATTTCCAAGGACCGCGCATATCGTGATTGGCAGCGGAAACAGAAACTAGCCGATAAGAACATCGTCTCCGAGGACGTACTAGACCAATTGCGAAGCACCTATCGAGCCGCAGATAGCACCTGCAATGCTGCAGCCGCCGAGATCGAGAAAGCCGCGGCTTCGATCACGGCTGCTGAGGCGGACCTCTCGAAACATAGAATCCTCGCGCCATTCGCGGGGATCATCGCGGAACAGGATGTGGAATTGGGTGAATGGGTCACGCCCTCACCACCCCTGCTAACGTCGCCCGCCGTGGTCGATATCATCGATCCAAGCTCCGTCTACCTGAGTGCTCCAATGGATGAAGTCGACTCCACTAAAATAGTCAAGGGACAGGAAGCGAAGGTAACCATTGACTCCTACCCATCAAAGGAATTCCAAGGCAACGTGGTTCGTGTTGCACCGTACGTCGTCGACGTGGAGGCGCAGAATCGAACCGTCGAGGTCGAGGTCGAACTTGTCGACAAAGCATTCGCTGCGAAACTTCTTCCCGGCACGTCAGCCGACGCGGAGATCGTGCTCGAAACGCGTAACTCAGTATTACGCGTGCCGACGACTGCGCTGCTGGAGAATCGTAAGGTCTTGGTCTTCGATGGGTCAGAACTCGAGGAACGAACCGTTGAGGTCGGGTTACGCAACTGGGACTACGTCGAAATCCTGAGTGGCGTCGAAGAAGGCGAAGAGGTCGTGGTGACCCTCGACCGGGTAGAAGTAAAGACCGGCGTACGCGCAGAGCTCGAGGAAGACGAGACGGAATGATCGAGCTATCGAACGTGTGGCGCACCTACAAAATGGGTGACGAACGCGTTCACGCACTACGAGATGTCACAGAAACCATCGAACGTGGTGACTACGTTGCGATCATGGGTCCTTCCGGCTCGGGCAAATCCACCATGCTCAATATCCTGGGCTGCCTCGATCGACCGTCGGAGGGCCAATATCGCTTGGACGGTCAGCCCGTGGCCGAGCTGTCAGAGTTAGAGCTCTCCAACGTGAGACGTCATAAGATCGGCTTCATTTTTCAGTCATTTCATTTGGTAGGCCGCCTCACCGCACGAGAGAATGTCGCGCTGCCGCTGCTGCTCGACGGAGTAGATCGCGCCGAACAGCAAGAGCGTGCAGAAATAGCGCTTCGAAAGGTCGGTCTCGGTACACGCTTGGATCATCGACCCAATGAACTCTCCGGTGGTGAACGACAACGCGTTGCAATCGCGCGTGCAACCATTATGGAGCCGCGAATTCTGCTTGCCGACGAACCCACGGGGAACCTGGATTCCGCTGCGGGTGCGCAGGTGATGCAACTCCTGCGTGACATGAACGAGGCGGGCCTCACGGTCATCGTTGTCACGCACGATCCCAACGTGGGACGCCAGACCCGTCGTGCCCTGCTACTCCGCGATGGTGAAATCGTGGCACGTGTTCCGAGCGGTGAGCTTTTAGATGCGCTTCGTGAGTTTCAAGCGTGAAGCCACAGGATCTTGGCCGGTTTGCGCTTACGTCATTGTTGCGCCATCGGCGCCGAAGTTCACTCAGCATGCTTGGCGTCACCATCGGGGTTGCAGCAGTCGTAATTTTGACCGCGCTTGGCGAAGGCGCCCAGCGCTACATCACAAACGAGTTTGCATCCCTGGGTAGCAACCTACTCATCGTCATCCCCGGGAAGAATGAAACTAGCGGTGGATTCCCGACCGGTGGTGTCCCCAACGACCTCACCCTCGATGACGCGCGCATACTTCAGCGTGAGCTTCGGAGCGCACGCCACGTTGTGCCACTCTCGATGGGAAATGAAACGGTGTCGCACCTCGAACGCAGCCGCCAAGTGATCGTCCTAGGTTCGACACATGAGTTTTTGAAAACGCGTGAACTTGAAATGGGTGTCGGCGAGTTTCTACCCGCCGATGATATCGACCGAGGCTCACAAGTCACCGTTCTCGGCGCCACGCTGGCCGAAGAACTATTCCCCAATACGAGCCCGATCGGGAAAGTGGCCCGTATCGGGGACTGGCGCATGCGCGTCATCGGGGTGCTGGCCCGTCGCGGCAAACAGATGGGCCTCGACATTGATGAGCTAGCGATCGTACCCGTCAGTTCAGCGATGCGTATCTTCAATCAAACGTCGTTGTTCCGGATCTTGATCAAAGTTCGAGCATACGCGGACATTGAACCTATTCGCGACCGAATCGTTCAAATCATCACCGAGCGTCACGACGAAGAAGACATCACCTGCATCACGCAAGAGTCTGTAATCGAGTCGCTCTCTCGAATTCTTGATGTGCTCACGTTCGCGCTCGCGGGCATCGCTGCCATCTCGCTAACGGTCGCGGGTCTTGGCATTATGAACTTAATGCTCGTATCCGTTTCCGAACGAACCCGCGAGATCGGTTTGCTCAAGGCGTTGGGTGCAAATCGCCGCCAAATCCTTCAGATTTTTTTAACTGAAGCCATCCTGCTCACCAGTGCAGGATCGTTCGCCGGCGTCGTACTCGGCACATTGGCGAGTCAGCTTTTCAAAATCGCCTATCCAAATGTTCCGGTCGCACCACCCGTCTGGGCGCTGCTGGGTGTAGTTGTTGTTGCCCTCGGCTCCGGCATTCTCTTCGGCGTACTACCCGCTCGCCGCGCAGCCCGTCTCGACCCGGTGGTCGCCCTCTCGGGACACTAGCCATGGAATTGGAAGGATATGTTCAGTTCGGAATGACGAGCTTGCGCGGGCATCGTCTGCGTTCGCTGCTCTCTATGCTGGGTATCGCGATTGGCATCGCCGCCGTCATCCTGTTGACATCGATCGGCGAAGGCACGCGGCGTTACCTGCTCAAGGAATTCACGCAGTTCGGGACAAACCTACTACAAATCAACCCGGGCAAGGTCGAGACCAGCGGCTTGCCTGGTGCATTTGGCGGATCGACTCACAAACTCACGTTGGACGACGCAGAAGCCATTCGGCGCTTGCCTGAAGTAACCAAGATGATTCCACTGGCATTCGGGCAGGCGCGCGTTGAGGCCGGGGGACGCGGGCGTAGCGTTTTCATCTATGGTTCCACGCATGAGCTGCCTCAAGTGTGGAAGTTCGGCATCGGCCAGGGCTTATTTCTTCCCGAAGGCGATCCGCGCCGTGGCACGCAGGTGGCAGTACTCGGACCCACCGTCAAACGCGAAATTTTCGGTAACGAAAACGCGCTAGGCGAATTCGTGCGCATTGCCGACGTTCGGTATCGTGTGATTGGAATTATGGCACCAAAGGGTCGAATGCTTGGCTTCGACATCGACGATTCAGTCTACGTTCCTGTAGCGAGCGCGATGCAAATGTTTAATCTCGAGGAGCTCCAGGAGATTGACGTTGTCTTTCGCCACGAGGGCTATACCGATCAAGTCAGTGAAGCCATCAAGCAGCTGCTGATACAACGCCACGACGGAAACGAAGATTTTACGATCATCACGCAAACGGAGATGCTGAGTGTCTTCGATAGAATCATGGATACCATTACCGCAGCGGTGGGTGCGATCGCGGGCATCTCACTTCTCGTCGGTGCGATCGGCGTGTTTACCATGATGTGGATCGCCGTCGGCGAACGTGTGGATGAAATCGGCCTGCTTCGTGCGCTCGGAGCTACCTCAAGAGAAATTCAACTGATATTCCTGCTGGAAGCGACTTTGCTTACCGCCATCGGCGGTACCGCGGGCGTATTGATCGGCATGGGCCTTGCCGGCCTGCTAGGCCTCGCAGTTCCCGGATTGCCCGTCTTTACACCACCGGAGTACGTTGCTGCAGCGATCGCAACGAGTGCACTCACGGGCCTCTTCGCGGGCGTAGCGCCGGCCAGACGAGCAGCGGGCTTGGACCCGGTCGAAGCGCTGCGAAGCGAATGAAGTGGCTGATACCTGTCGTGGGCGCGGTCACCGTCTGGGCGACCGGACTCGATCGTCCATTTCCAGAACTTCAGGGACCGGAACCGAGCCGTGCCGAAATTCAGCTCGGTCGACGACTTTTTTTGGATCCGATCCTGTCACGCGACGGAAGCTTGTCCTGCGCGAGTTGTCATCGACCCGAGCTTGCTTTTAGTGACGGCCATGCAATTGCCGTCGGGCGCGCCGGCGAAAAGCTAAAACGCAATACACCGAGCCTCTACAACGTGGGGTATCGCAAGCACCTTTTCTGGGATCAGCGCGAGCATTCATTGGAAGATCAGGTGCTCGTTCCCCTGCTCTCCGAGCACGAAATGAACGCGGCCCCCGAAACCTTGATCGCTAAACTCGAGTCCGATGCCGAGTATCGGCTGCTGTTTCAGCGCGCGTTCCCGGAACAACGCGGCCGCATCAGCTTACAAAAGCTAACACGCGCGCTTGCCGCGTTCGAACGCTCGCTGATTTCGAATCACTCGCGTTACGACAAGTATGCGTCGGGCGAGCGCGACGCACTGACGGAGTCTGAAGTAAACGGGCTGCGACTTTTCCGTTCGCTGAAGACGCGCTGCTTTGAGTGCCACCCGCCCCCGACGTTCGAAATTCCGGTCGCGGCAGCCATCGGAATTCCAAGCGCTGATGAAGGAGTCGGTGCTGCCAGCGGAAACGCCGCACTAAACGGCTTTTTTGCCGTGCCTAGCTTGCGAAATGTCGCCCTCACCGCACCCTACATGCATGACGGGTCGCTCAAGAGCTTAGAAGATGTCGTACGATTCTACGCTGAAGGCGGGGGCCGTCGGCACGATGTAAGCCCCGAGCGCATTGACGATAAAATCCGCCCATTCGATATCACTGACGGCGAAATCGGCGACTTGGCTGCATTTATGCGCACGCTCACCGATGAATCCGCCTGGCACGGAGACGCTACGGAATGAAACAAATAGGAATCATGATTTCCATTTCGTTTCTGGTATTCGCCGCCGCGACGCATGCGGAAACAATTCGTGTTCGTGACGGCGAGTCGATTGCTAAAGCGATCAAACGCGCGTCTCCCGGAACCGTGATCGAAGTTGAGCCCGGCATCTATCAAGAGGCGCTGGTGGTCGATGTGCCCAATCTGACGCTGCGAGGGATCGTGGAAGGACCACGTCGTCCCGTACTCGATGGCGCGATCAGCGCCGAGAAAATGCTGGCCGATGGCGTCATCGTTTCCGGCAGCCCCTTCACGATGACGGGTTTTCAAGTTCAGAACTACGCAGGGAATGGGGTCACCACACAAGGCATTGATGGCGTCTACATTTCCGACCTCATCGTCAAAGACACGGGCCTTTACGGCATCTACCCCATCCAAGCTAGAAACATTGTCGTTACGCACTGCCGCATCAGTGGCATGCGCGATGCGGGGATCTACGTGGGCCAGTCCAATCACGCTCGGATCGCATTCAACGAAACCCATCACAACGTCGTCGGGATCCAACTGGAAAACACCAACGACGCCGAAGTGACAGGAAACCTCGTTCATCGGAACACGCTGGGAATCTATGCCGTCGTTCTACCCGGAAAAGTTCAGAAAACCGGTGCACGCGCCACGATCTCAAACAATTGGGTGACTGACAACAATACGAAGAATTTTGGCGACAGTTTCAGTTTCATCGGTGCGATCCCACACGGCGCTGGCATTGTAGTGACCGGCGCCGACGACATCGAAATCCACGGGAATCGAATCCGCGGCCATCGCTCCGTCGGCATTGTGGTCGGTCGCTTGCCGCTTCTGTACTCAAAGAAAGATCAAGCCATCGAGCCGCTATCGAATCGAGTGCATATTCGAAACAATCATCTCGCAGAAAATGGCGAAGCACCGCATCCGAAGGCTCTGCTCTTTTACGGCGGCGTGGGAAGCATCGCATGGGACGGCCACGGCGAAGGTCATTGCATCGCCGCATCGCTCAGCAAGCGGCAGACCGGAAAGCCGATGCCGCATTGTGCTGATGACGAAGAGTCAGGCGGCCACGAGATGCCACCCACCAGCCCTCCACCAAAAGCAACGGCTCCGACAGCTACATCTGATCTTCGGGGTGACGTCGAAGTTCGCATTCGAGCGATGCGCTACGAACCGCGCGAGATCCGCATCAAAATCGGACAGAGCGTCGTCTGGATTAACGACGATGCGGTCTCGCACACGGTAACCAGCGGCGAAGGCACCGAGCCGAGCTTCGCCCCGCTACGTTCGGGCTTCCTCAATCGCGGCGATCGCTACGCGCATCGCTTCGAGCAACCCGGAACCTACGAATACCTCTGCCTACCTCATGTCGATCAAGCATCGATGCGTGGCGCGAAAGTAATTGTGGACGCGCCCTAGTTTTCCGCTGGCAGGCGCAGCACGACTTCATCATGACTCGCCGAGGGGTCAAACGCGATCTCAAGCAGACGCGCGGCCACAAACTCACAGCTATTGAAACTTTCATCGCGCTTCATCTCGCGGAAGCGCTCAACTTCAGGAAAGTCGTCCGCGGTTGAATTACGAATGAGTTCCTGCATATCGGTATCGATGACACCGGGCGCGACGGAATGCACACGCATGAAGCCACCCGCCTCCTCCAAAGCCACGCATTCGGTCATCAGATCCACTGCGGCCTTACCCGCGCAATACGCCGACCAACCCGCATAGGCGTGGACCGCTGCGCCCGAGGAAATATTGATGAGTACGCCCTCGTGAGCTGCCCCGCGCAGATAACGCAGGTAGGTCTGCATGCCATTGAACACACCCACGACGTTGATATCGAGATGATCCCGTAGCTCTTCCACACGGATATCGCGCAACGGCCGCATCGGCTCCAGTACACCCGCGTTGTTGATCCAAAGATCAATCGGACCCAGCTGCTTTGCGGTTCGGTCGGCAAAAGCCGCGATAGCATCGCCATCACGTACATCCAACTGCTCAGTCACAACGTCAGGTCCATCGGGCAACGCGGGCGCACTGCGCGAGCAAAGCCCCAGACGAATGCCGTGACGGTTAAACTCGTGCGCCATACCTGCACCGAGTCCACGACTCGCGCCAGTAATCACGGCGACTTTCCCCTTGAGCGCTGCTAAATCCATGGCGCGGAGCCTAACTTGTCAGCCGCACGACACGCAACTCAATCCGCTAGCAGGGCCGATAGCTCTTCAAGCGCACGTGCCATGCGCGGTCCGTACCAGGTCAGAAGCTCACCTTCGATCACGTGAACGCGTCCGTTCATCGCTGCGGGGCAATCCAAACGTAAGAGTTCCAGCCGATCCTCTTCACCGAAGGCATACGGTTCAGTGGGGAGCAGAATCACATCGGGCGCAGCCTCAACGAGCTTCGCCTCATCAATCCGAGGATAGCGTCGCTCCGCATTCATGAAGGGGTTCTCAGCGCCACAGTGCAGTAGAAGGTCATGTGCAAACGTGTTGTTGCCAACCGCCATGTACGGATTTTTCCAAATCAACGCGACGACTTTGGGGCGTACGCCCTGACTTCGGGAGCCAACCGTCTGTAATGCAGCGCCGATGCTTCGCACGATCTGCTCGGCTTCCGCTTGATGTCCCGTGATCTCTCCCAAGATACGGACGTCTTCAATTCCGTCCTTAACCGTCAGCGAGTACGTTACAAAAACCGGAACACCGCCGGCCTCGATGCGCTCTACATCGCGGCGGCGATTTTCCTCCTTATTGGCGATCACCAAATCGGGTCGTAGTTCAAGAATGCGTTCCACCGACGGGTTCTTGGTTCCGCCCACGTTCATTTTTGTCGCCAACGCGGCCGCAGGGTGGATGCAATACTCCGTCACGCCCACCAACTGATCGCCGGCGCCGAGCTCGTAAATCGTCTCGGTCAGTGACGGCACCAACGAGACGATTCTCCGCCTCGGTTCCGCGACGTCATGCGCGCGACCGAGCGCGTCATTCAGTGTTCTAGCCATGGCGAGTCCGTATTCTAACGAATCGCAGCAGACCAGGGATCGGGATCGAATTCCAAGAGGCTTTCCGTCGCAGGCTCGATCTCTCGAATCCGTTCGAGCAGCCGCTGTAATCCCGGGCGCTCCGTCGGGGCGTGGCCAGGATCGAATACCACCAAGCCACGATCGAACGCTTCGCGAACCCGATGATGCGTTAGATCGCCGGTCACCAGCGCATCCGCACGCACGTTCGCCGCGGCAGCGATGAAATCAGAACCCGACCCAGGAATCACCGCAATCCGCTGAATGCGACGTGCTTCATCGCCGGCTACGCGTAACGCGCAGGGTCCCAGCCGTTGCTGTAAGTCTGCCGCAAAATCACCGACACCGAGCGGCTTGCCCAGTGTACCGACACGCCCGAGCAATCCCGCCTCCCCGCGACGATCGTAGACGTCATAACTTGGCTCCTCATACGGATGCGCGTCGACCAACGCGGCGATCACCGCGGCTTCGCGCGTGCGAGCAACCGAAAACTCCAAGCGCAGTTCTGGCTCCCGGTTGAGCTTGAGTTTTTCCCCGCTACTCGGATTCGCCACCTCGTTGGGAATGAAAGTTCCAGTACCCGCCGCGCGAAACGAACAATGCGAATAGTTACCAATCACGCCCGCGCCCTGCGCCACGACTGCTTCAAGCACGTGGTCGGCCGCGGCTTCGGGTACGAAGGTGACAATCTTCACCGACTCCGGAGTTTCTAGCGGGCCAAAGCCTTTGACGTTTTCAAGCGACAAACTATCGGCGAGTGCATCGGACGCGCCCCCGGGAGCCACATCGAAATTCGTATGGGCGATGACTAACCCCACCCCAGCACGAATCAGTCGAAATGCACGCCCCGTGGGACCCGAACCAGCAACCATCTGGGTGGTGGGACGAAAGAGCAGCGGGTGATAGCTAACGAGCAGAGAGGGCGGGCTCGATTCCACCGCGCCCAGAACGGCATCGGTGACCTCATGGCAGACCGCAACCGTGGTCGCGACCGCGGACGGATCGCCCAGCTGCAATCCAACGGGATCCCATGGCGCGGCCTTCTGCCAAGGTGCGAAGCGCGCGATCCCCGCCATGACATCCTGGACGCGCAAATCGGCCACGAACGTTCGACCCCTAAACCGGAACTACTCGCGGTCGGAGAATGCGGCGATCACACCGAGGATTGCGGGCAGACCCAGCACACCCAGCATCGCGCCGTAGAGGTAGAGAAGGTGAATCGCGTCTTCTTGCATCTTGTGCTCCCTGTCCCGCTGTATCGGAGGGCGGTCAAAATAGCTCAACCCAGTCGTTTGGCTAGAGGAGATCGTTACTCAAAGCGGCCGTGGCGGCCCGCCCCCTCCCGGAAACGCGTCGCGCCGGCGGCCGTTTCGCCACTCTCGATCACCCGTATCCCGAGCCGAAACTCATTCATCAACGCGTCTTCGACCGCCAACCCCTGTTGTTCATAGACCGACTGGCGATCAGCGCGCATGCAGACTTGCGGAAACTCGGCGATTTCCTCCGCCAGCGCCTCAGCGGCGGCACGGCTGTTTCCGTCGGGCACGACCCGATCGGCAAGACCGATCCGCAGCGCCTCGTCGGCCGCTACCGGTCGGCCCGTCAAAATCATATCCATCGCGCGCCCGGTACCAATCAGCCTGGGCAGCCGGACGGTGCCGCCATCCACCAGCGGAACGCCCCAACGCCGGCAGAACACGCCAAAGACCGCGCTCTCTTCGACCACACGCATATCGGCCCAAACGGCCATCTCGAGCCCCCCCGCCACCGCATACCCCGCCACCGCGGCGATCACCGGCTTGGAGAGCTGCATCCGCGTCGGGCCCATGGGGCCATCACCTTCGGGAATCACCCGGTTGCCGCGCCCGGAGGAAACCTCTTTGAGATCTGCGCCCGCACAAAAGTGGCCACCCTCACCGTGAAAGACCGCGACCTTGGCGTTGTCATCCGTATCAAATTCGCGAAACGCCGTAGCGAGTTCCTCCGCGGTCGCACGATCCACCGCGTTGCGAACCTCGGGGCGCGCGAGTATCACCGTAAATATCGAACCCTTCTTCTCAATCCGTACCGCCATCGCCGTCCTTTTCACTCGACAACCGAAGTGCAGCATCCTACCGTGAATCGCCATGAGACTTCGCTTACTTCTTGTGATGATGGTCAGCATACTCACCGCGTGCGCAACCGGTGGCACCGCATTCGATCACTGCAAAATTAAAGTCGTGGGTGTCGAGAAGTTTAATCAGACGTCGGGTGAATTCGACGTTGAGTACCGCGTTCGCGGTAACGCGGGCTCGCCAGCGCAAACCTGGTTAGCCGCGAAGACAGGTAGCGGCGAGTACATTTCCGGGGGCGGCGTCGAAGTGCCCGCGGGACCCTTCGAAGCCATCGTCGATCTGAAACTCACCGGGCGGCCCCAGGAATACACGGTCGTTTTAGAGGTCGCGGGTAAACGCTGCAAGGCCAAAGCGCCGGCGCCTACGGGCTAGATCGACCCTAATCCACCTTCCAACGGTCCGGGCTGTAGAGTAGTTCGGCTAGAGTACCTTCGCCGTGCGCGTCGCGCTGCGCCTGCCCTTCCGCCAAACTGAGTTCTTCAAACGTGGGCTCGCGAACTGCGCGCAACACGCCAAGCGGCACGGGATAGTCCTCGCCTTCCGCGCGTGCGAGCATCATCGCAAGACTTGCGTCCGGCGCAGCTTCGTTGTGTCGGACTTCGACGCTGTCGTCCGAAAGATCGCGACGCGCCGGATAGAGCCGCATCGCAGACGTGTCCAAACGCAACTCACGATTCGAATCCGCGCCGTAAACCAACGGCTCGCCGTTTTCCAGAATTAAAAGATGATCGGATTTGATCTTTCGATCTTTTAGATCTTCGTACACGCCATCGTTGAAGACCGGACAATTCTGCAGGATCTCCAAGAATGCCGAGCCGCGGTGATTCGCCAGTCGACGAATCATCTCCTGAAGATGCTGTGTTTCCGTGTCGACCGTGCGCGCGACGAAAGTCGCTTCTGCGCCTAACGCTAATGCCAGCGTCGAAAACGGGCGCGCCTTGCTACCGAACGGCGAGGATTTCGTCTTCATTCCCTGATTCGATGTCGGCGAAAACTGCCCCTTCGTCAATCCGTAGACTTTGTTGTTAAAGAGCAAAATCTTGAGATCTACGTTGCGACGCAGCATGTGGATGAGGTGATTGCCACCGATCGAGAGTGCGTCGCCATCACCCGTCACGACCCAAACCGAAAGGTCGGGGCGCGCTAAGTGCAAACCCGTCGCAACCGCGGGTGCACGGCCGTGGATCGTGTGAAAACCATAGGTGTTCATGTAGTACGGAAACCGCGACGCGCATCCGATGCCGGAAACAAAAACGATGTTCTCGCGATCGATGCCCAATTCGGGCATCACCTTTTGCACCTGCGCGAGAATCGCGTAGTCGCCACAACCCGGACACCAACGCACGGCTTGGTCGGAAATAAAATCTTTACGTGTGAGCACGTTGGAACTCATTTTATGGTCTCCGCTGGGACCTCTGTGAGTAGCTCGCGTGCAGCATGAACCACCTCTCGAATTTGGAACGGTTGCCCCTGCATTTTGTTCAATCCTTTAGCATCGACGAGGAAGCGATCGCGCAGCAGGGTGCGGAGTTGGCCCATGTTCATTTCAGCAACCAACACGCGTCGGAACTTCAGCAGCGCCTCGCTCACGTTGGACTGTAGTGGATTCAGGAAGCGAAGATGCATGTGGCTTACCGCGTGCCCCTGGTCGCGCAATGCGATGGTGGCTTGGCGTAGCGGTCCGAAGGTGCTGCCCCAACCGACCAGCAGAAGATCGCCTTCTGGATCTCCGAAGATTTCCGCGGGTGGCAAACGATCGGCGATGCGATCGATCTTCGCCTGACGAATATGCGTCATGTGCTGGTGATTTTCGGGGTCGTAGGAAACGTTGCCGCTGCCATCTTCTTTTTCGAGCCCACCGATGCGGTGTTCTAAGCCCGGCGTTCCCGGCACGGCCCATACGCGTGCCAACGTGTTCGGATCACGAATATACGGACTGAAACCGTCGGCTTCTATACGGTGGTTCACCTGAATCGGCTGCAGTGATTCCGGCGCAGGTATGCGCCAGGGCTCTGCACCGTTCGCGAGTGTGGCATCGGAGAGATACACGACGGGGCACATATGCTCGACCGCGATACGGATGGCATCGAGCATCGAATCGAAACAGTCTGCCGGCGTTGAAGGCGCCACAATCGCGACAGGTGACTCCCCGTTGCGACCGTAAAGCGCCTGCATCAAATCCGATTGCTCGGGTTTGGTGGGCATGCCCGTCGACGGTCCGGCGCGCTGCACGTTGATGACCACCAATGGAAGCTCCGCGATCACCGCGAGCCCAATCCCCTCTTGCTTCAACGCGAACCCAGGGCCGCTGGTTCCGGTGATCGCGATCGACCCGCCGAAGCTGGCACCGATCGATGCCGTGACGGCTGCGATTTCGTCCTCCGCCTGGAACGCGGTGACGCCGTAGCGAGGCTGAGCCGATAGGTAGTGCAGGATGTCCGACGCCGGCGTGATGGGATAGCTGCCATAAAAAATCGGTTTGTCGGCGAGCCGACCCGCGGCAAGAATCGCGAGTGCACTGGCTTCGTTGCCCGTGATGTTTCGATACTCGCCCGCTGGAAGTTTGGCCGGCGCAACGCGGTACGCGGATTCAAAGAGTTCTGCGGTTTCGCCGAAGTTGAATCCCGCTTGAAAGACTTTGCTATTCGCGTTTGCGATCTCGGGTCGCTTAGCGAACTTTCGATGGATCGCTTCGAGTTCTGCCTCCGGTGAGCGCCCGTAGAGCCAGAACAACAAACCCAAGGCGTAGAAGTTTCGCGTGCGAAACACGTCTTTCGTCGAGAGTCCTTCGCCCTTGAGCGTGAGCGTGACGTGTTTGGAGATATCGACAACGACCAGGCGATAGTCGGCAAGACTTCCGTCTTCGAGCGGGTTCTCCGCGTAACCGGCGAGCTCCAGGTTCTTAGCCTTGAAAGCACCGGTATCCACAATGAGGAGGCCGCCCTTTTCGAGATCCCGGATATTGGTGCGAAGCGCCGCGGGATTCATCACCACCATGACATCAGGTGCGTCGCCCGCGGTAAAGATCTCACCGCTGGAAAACTGAAGTTGGAATCCGGAAACGCCGGCCAGGCTGCCGGCGGGCGCACGAATTTCGGCGGGAAAATCCGGGAAGGTTGCGATGTCGTTGCCCGCGAGCGCAGCGGCCCGCGTGAGTTCGCCGCCGGTGAGCTGCATGCCATCACCGGAGTCTCCCACCAGCCGAATTACGACGGATGGGATCTCCTCGACAGGAACCTCGTCGTTTCCAGACATTTACTTTTCAGCCACCGTATTTCGTGGGGATCACGGTTGGATTGGGCGGAACGGTCAGAATTGCATCCGGGAACATCGACACGATGAAACGCACGATATCGCGCATCGCGACGATTCCCACCGGGCGTCGGTCGCTGTCGACCAACGGAATATGCCGGAAGCCACCTTCCGACATCATATTAAGGGCCAGCGCGATCCCATGATCGGGTCGCAGCGCGTCTGGATTCACCGTCATCACCCGTTGTACCTGGATCTTCCCCAGGTCTTCGCCAAATCGAACAACCCGAAGCAGATCGCGTTCAGTGAAGATACCGACCAATCGATCCTTCTCAACTATGCAGACGCATCCCCGATGGCCCTCGTTCATGAACTCGATCGCGGCCGCGACTGAAGTCTCGGGAGTTACCAGTATGGGGGCTCGTGGTTTGAGGCTCAAAATTGGTTCGGTCAAGATCGCGCCGCGGAGACGGCGTTGGTCGTCCCCATAGGCGTCTTCCCATTCGCTCTTGCGCATGATTTCCACCTGACCCCTCCGCGACAGTGGATCCGGGGATTGGAGGGGATGATTCAGCAGTGTACCTCAACCGAGGCGTTCGGCGGCCTCACGCTGCAGGCGCTGGTAATCGGCCTTACCGTTTGCGGCCCTACCCATCGTAGGCACCTGCAGACAGTGTTTCGGCACCTTGAAAGCCGCGAGCCTCTCACGGACGTGGCTGCGGAATGCCTCCTCGTCCCAGCTCCGGCTTTGCCGGAGTTCAACCATCGCGGTCACCGCCTGGCCCCATTTGGGATCTTCCACACCAACCACGACCGCATCATAAACGTCGGGATGCGTCTTGAGCATCTCTTCAACTTCCTCGGGATAGACCTTCTCACCGCCGGTGTTGATGCAGACATTGCCACGGCCAAGCAGCGTGAGGCTGCCATCGTCTTCGACCCGACAAAAATCTCCCGGGATCGAATAGCGAACCCCGTCGATCTGCGGGAAGGTCTTTTCGGTTTTCTCTTCGTCCTTGTAGTACCCGATTGGGATCGAACCCGTTCGTGCAACGAATCCAACCTCGTCACTGCCCGGCATGACCTCGCGGTGATCTTCTGTAAAAACTTTGCAGTTTTCACCGAGCCGAAACTTTGCGAGTTCCGCGCCGTGACGCGCTGTCGCGACCGAGCTGCCAAAGCCGATCGCTTCCGATGACCCAAACGTATCCACGATCGCCATCTCAGGATGGTGCCCGAGCAAACCGCGCTTCACCTCGGGACTGAACATGATGCCAGAAGAGATGATCACGCCAAGCGAACTGAGATCCCAGCGTCCTGGGTCATCATCGAGCGCTTGTAGAAGCGGTTTGCCAAACGCGTCTCCAACGATGGTCAGGCTTTGAACGCCGTGTTGTTCAACTGCGTTCCAGACGCGGACCGGATCGAAGGTCAGCGACGGTAACGTGACGACAGAGCCACCACTGCAAAGGGTGGAGATCGCAACAAAGAGGCCCGTGCCGTGCATCAGCGGACACGCGGGGAGTTGCCTCACACCGG
This sequence comes from Deltaproteobacteria bacterium, assembly GCA_029261895.1. Lineage (GTDB taxonomy): Bacteria > Myxococcota_A > UBA9160 > SZUA-336 > SZUA-336 > JAJDAK01. Next base: position 2,124 of record JAJDAK010000100.1, on the reverse strand, counting down.
GGCGGTCACGCATCACCGCGACGTGATCGGCAAATGTCGGCGCGCGGTAGTTACCGTTCGCGAGACTCGCGCCGCGGCCCAATGCATCCCAGAGGTTTTTATGCGGCCACATCACCGCTTTCGGCATCCCGGTGGTGCCACCGGTGTAGAGAAAGAGTAAGTCATCCGGCGAACGCTCGATCTTCAACCTTTTGCCATCGCCTTCGGTCGCGAGGGCCTCGAACGCGGTGGCAAACGGCGCCAAGCTATCGGGGCCATGAGGTGTATCGGCCTGAATAAAAGTCACGACCTTCGGTATGCGATCGTGCAGTTTACCCACTGCCTCGGCGAACTCGGCATCGAAGATCAATGTCTTCGCATCTGAGTTATCGATCACGTACGCCAACTCGTCTTCGAGATATCGGTAGTTGACGTTCACATGCACCTGCCGCGCCTTCAGACACGCGGCCAACGACTCGAGGTACGCAGGGCTGTTGCGCATGTAGAACGCGACTTTTTCGCCTGGCCCACCGTTTCGCGCCAGTAATTGCTGCGCCAGACAGTTTGAGCGCGAGCCGAAATCCTGCCAGCTTCGAGACAGATTCTCATGCAAAAGCGCTGGGACATCGCCCGGGATGACGGCATCCGCGGCATCGAGCAAATCACCGAAGTTCCAATTCATGTGGCGCATTCTAACCCGAAGCCCGGCCGCAGGAGCCAGCTGGTTGACACCCCTCCCAAGGGCTTCGATACTCGCGGCCGCCTATGGACCTGATGGAAAAAATCGTCGCGCTCTGCGCGAACCGCGGCTTCATTTACCCGTCGAGCGAGATCTACGGCGGGATCAATGGATTCTGGGACTATGGTCCGCTGGGGACCGAGCTTCGGAACAACATTAAGGCCGAGTGGTGGCAGCTCATGGTGCGTGAACGTGATGACGTGGTCGGACTCGATTCTTCGATTATCGCGAATCCACAAACCTGGGTGGCATCGGGACACGTCGCGCATTTCCATGACCCGATGGTCGATTGCAAACTCTGCAAGAAGCGTTTTCGGCCGGACCAAGTCGATCCCAGCGATCGCTGCGCGGAGAACGAGAGCGGTACCCACGACCTAACCGAACCCCGCCAATTTAATTTGATGCTTCAGACCTCCATCGGTGCGACGGAAGACAAGGCTTCGATCGCGTACCTACGTGCGGAAACCTGCCAGTCGATATTCCTCGACTTCAAGCGGGTCATGCAATCGAGTCGCAAGAAGCCCCCGTTCGGCATCGCTCAGATTGGTAAGGCCTTTCGAAACGAGATTAATCCGCGGAATTTCATCTTTCGTTCGCGTGAATTCGAGCAGATGGAGATGGAATTCTTCACGCCACCCGCCGAAGCCATGGATTGGTTTGAACGCTGGCGCGCCGTGCGCATGGAATGGCATAAAAGCATTGGCTTGGATCCCACGCGCCTGCATTGGCGAGAGCATGCGGAAAACGAGCGTGCCCACTACGCAGCAGCTGCCTACGATATCGAGTTTGATTTTCCGTTCGGTCGTCATGAACTTGAAGGCGTGCACAATCGCACCGACTTCGACCTGAAAGCGCATACCGAGCATTCGGGCAAGGATATGTCGTATACCAACGCCGAAACCAAGGAACGCTATACGCCGTATGTGGTCGAAACTTCGGTCGGTGTGGACCGCTGCCTCTTGGCCGCGTTGGCGAGCGCTTACGTCGAGGATGAAGTCGGCGGTGACGCGCGCACGCTATTGAAACTCCATCCCAAGATCGCACCGTTTAAAGCGGCCGTGCTTCCACTTTCCAAGAAACTATCCGAATCCTGCCAACCGATACTCAAAGCGCTGCGCACGCGCTTCAACATAGACTTCGATGTCTCCGGCAGTATTGGCAAGCGCTACCGACGCCACGATGAGATCGGTACGCCGTTTTGCATTACCTATGATTTTGAGTCAGAGGAAGATCATAAGGTGACGATTCGTGACCGTGATACCACGACGCAGCAACGCGTCCCGATCGATGGCCTTCTCGAATACCTTGCAACCGCAATTAGTGGGGACGTTGGTTGAAAAAGGAATTAAATGGGACGGGGGGTTTATATTTTGTGAAATTTTTGCGGGGGGAAAAGGGGGGAGTGT
>JAJDAK010000099.1 GCA_029261895.1 Deltaproteobacteria bacterium | reverse complement strand
CGGGGAAACGTGTGGAGCCGTAACGCGCTGGGATAATCGCCGTGACGCGCATGGCCCCCCGAATTACCGCTTACTGAACTGGAAGCGAGCGCGAGCGCCGCGCTGACCGTACTTCTTGCGTTCCTTGATACGCGAGTCGCGCGTCAGCATGCCTTCGCGTTTCAGGATCGTGCGCAGATTGCCGTCCCACTTCTCGAGTGCCCGTGAGACGCCCAAGCGCACTGCGCCGGCTTGGCCGGTGTCTCCGCCTCCATGAACCACCGCATGAAGATCGAATTTATCGACACCGTTGACCACCTCTAGCGGTGACCGCAGCAACGCGCGATGGGTTGCGCGCGGAAAGTAATCTTCAACCGCTCGCTTGTTAATCGTCACGCGACCGCTGCCGGGTTGAAGGATGACTCGAGCGACTGACGTCTTGCGCCGACCCGTGGCAAAAAATCGTTCCATTGCTGTCATATGCGTACCTCGAGTGGTTCGGGTTGCTGCGAAGCATGTGGATGCGTGGTGCCAGCATAGACTTTGAGCTTCCGCAGCATCTGTCGACCGAGGGGTCCACGCGGCAACATGCCTTTCACCGCTTTCTCCATCACCCGTTCAGGAAACGTTGCCAATAACCGGCCGGCCGTCACAGACTGGATCGAGCCCATGTACCCGGAATGTCGATGGTACTTCTTCTGCTCGAGCTTACGGCCCGTCAATTCGATTTTCTCCGCGTTGATCACCACCACGAAATCACCCATGTCGATATGAGGCGAGAACAGCGGTTTGTGCTTGCCACGAAGTATGTGCGCGATCTGAGTCGCAATTCGACCCAGGCGCTTGCCCGATGCATCCACGATGAACCACTTCCGGTCGATTTCGTCCGGAGTGGCGGTATGGGTCGGTCGATTGGGATTGGACAACGGGTTCTCCAGCTGGGGGCGCAATCGTAGCGCCAATACACCTTAACAGGGCGGCCATGGAATAACCGATCCCCAGGAAGGGGTCAAGCACGTAAATCCGTCGGTGCGTAGCGGACTTCCTCCAGGCAGAGACCGTGGGCCGGAGCCGTCTGGCCAGCGAGTCTTCTGTCCCGCCCCAGAAGCGCCTCGGCCACGCTCGAGACGTTTCGGCGCCCTAGACCGACCTCAGCCAGCGTTCCCGCCAGGTTCCTGACCATGTAGCGCAGGAAGCTCCTACCCTCCGCAATCAGCTGGATTTCGTCGCCCGCGCGGACCCAGTCCAACCGATCCAGGCTACGGCGGCCGTCCTCTTCGCTTTGCATTCCACCTGGAGCGCCCCGAAACGCCGCGAAATCGTGCGTGCCCTTGAGCAGATCCGACGCCTCCCGCATCGCCTTCAGATCCAAGCGCGAGCGTAGATGCCAGGTCACCCCCAACCTCAGCGGACTCGGCTGGGCACGATTCAGTATCCGATACCGATACCGCTTCGAAAGCGCGCTGTGACGTGCATCGAAATCAGCCGGGACCGGATCGAGCACCGAGATCGCAATATCGTCCGGCAATACCGCCGTCAGCGCTGAGCGCAAAGCCCACGGTTTGAGCTGGGTCGCCATATCCACGTGCACGACTTGCCCCATCGCATGGACACCGGCATCGGTGCGACCCGCCGCATAAACACGCACCCGCGTTCGGATAATTTCATGGATCGCGTCTTCGAGAACGCCTTGGACCGTGCGCTGATCGGACTGCCATTGCCAGCCCGAAAACTGGCTGCCGTCGTATTCGAGCGTTAGTCGGTAACGCCGCATAGTTTCTCCGCAGCCAGCACCGCGCCGAGCGCCGCACCGCCCCGAAGATCATCAAACGCGAGCACCAAACTCAAACCCTCATCAACACGAATTCGCCCCACGCGAACCTTGTCTCGGGCTGCAGCGCCACGCGGCGTTGGAAGCAATGGATCCTTGAACGTTTCAACGTAATCTTGCTTCTCAAGCAGTGCTTCGACCTCCTGCCGATCCTTCAGTTTGACCCCGTGCAACTGCACGGTCGCCAAGCTGCCCGCGAACACCGGAACGCGCACACGCGTAACGTCGATGACAAGGTCCGGCTTCGATACCAACCGGCGCAATACATGCTGCAGGCGGCGTTCCTCGTGGGTCTGCCCGTTGTCCAGCATCTCCCCGACCGAGGGCAAACAATCGAATGCCAACGGCTGCGGAAACGCGAAACCAGGCTCTGTCTCTCCCGTCATCTGGTTGAGCAGTTCGATGGTCTGATCGGAGAGTTCCTGCACCCCTTCACGCCCCGCACCCGCAGCGGGTTCGAGGCAGGTCAAACTGACGTGATTTGCCCCGAGTTCCTCGAGCAAGGGCTTCAGCACCAGCCCCAGTCCAGCGACCACGCCGCGTGCGATCGCGACGCGTTTCGCGCTCGGGTCGAGCAATCCGCCAGGTAGCACGAGCGGCACGGCAGGATCGAGCTCCAATGCGCCAGAGAGATCAATGATCCGAAGTTTCGGGTTTTGTAGCTCAGGTAGGATCGATGCCAAGACGTTCGGCGCAGCGCAGAAGACCAGCTCACACTCATCGATACGATCCGCGCGCAAAGCTTCGACCATGTAGGCCTCGCCGAAGAATTCGGCTTCGTCGCCGATACTTCTTTCGGACGCGATCATCCGACAATCGCTAATCGGAAAACGACGTTCCTCCAGCGTTTGCAGGATTTCGGTACCCACGAGACCCGTCGCACCAATGAGACCTAGCCGATAACCTGAAGTCGCCACTAGCCCAATGCCTCCATGACGCGACGACCCATCTCCTGCGTGCCCGCGTTCGCGATATCGGGGGCACGTGCAATGTCCGCGCTGCGATAGCCTTGATCGAGCACCTTCTGCACTGCCTCACGCACGCGCTCGGCTTCGTCGAGCCGTGAAAGACCGTGCTCTAGGAGCATGGCAACACAGAGGATTGCAGCCAATGGATTCGCGGCATCTTGGCCCGCGATGTCCGGAGCGCTGCCGTGCACAGGTTCAAAAAGCCCACGTCCTTCCACACCCAAACTCGCCGACGGTAACATCCCGAGTGATCCTGTAATCATTGCAGCCTCGTCGGAGATGATATCTCCAAATAAATTAGGACAGAGCAGCACATCGAAGCGAGGCGCATCCCTCAGCAGCACCATCGCGGCGCTATCGACCAACTGATGTTCGAGCGTCACGTCGGGGTAGTGCTTCGCGGTTGCTTCTACCACTTCGTTCCAAAACGCAGAAACCTCGAGCACGTTCGCTTTATGAATATTCGTCACGAGATGACGACGACGGCGCGCAGTTTCAAACGCGACACGCGCGATCCGTTCCACTTCGGGCTCGGTGTACACCATGGTGTTAAGTGCGCGTCGTACACCGTCTTGGTCGGCGCGGCCGCGAGGCTCACCATAATAGAGCCCACCGGTGAGTTCACGCACGACGATGAGGTCGACCCCCTGCACGGCCTCACGCCGCAGCGGACTCGCGTCTTCGAGCGCGCTAAAGACTGACGCGGGACGCAGGTTCGCAAAAAGATCGAGCTCTTTTCTGATGCGTAGTAATCCCTTTTCGGGGCGCCGGTCGGGTGCAAGCTGATCCCACTTCGGCCCCCCCACCGCGCCCAACAGAATCAATCCACATGCCTTCGCACGCGCTAGCGTTGCATCTGAAAGCGGTACACCGTCGGCATTGATCGCACATCCACCAATCAAACCCGCTTCGGTTTCAACATCGGGCGCAACCCGGGCAAGAACCGCACAGGCTTGTTCCATCACCTCAGGGCCAATGCCATCCCCCGGCAGTACCAGTATTCGTGGCATCGGACTTAGACTCCCCGCAGCGCGGCGCGGTCGCCAGCTTGTCGTCGCTGAATGAGTTTATTGAGCGCATGCACGTAGGCTTTAGCGCTCGCAACCAAAATATCGAGGTCAGCACCCTGCCCGATCACACGCATGCCGTCCGCTTCCAGCGTTACCGCGACTTCACCCTGAGCATCCATACCCGATGTAATGGCATTCACCTGATAGCGCAGCAAGCGTGCCTGCGTGTCGGTAATCGTTTTAATCGCTTTGAACACAGCATCCACCGGACCATCACCCATCGCCGCCTGCTTCAGCGACTCACCATCGACAGCGAGCTCCACCGTTGCTGTCGGCGTGACGAAGGTGCCGGTGGTCACGCTGAGATTTTCGAGCTTGTAATATTCAACGACGCGCAACAGCTGGTCGGTCACGAGCGCCTCAATATCTTCGTTGTAGACGGTCTTCTTCGCGTCCGCGAGGTCCTTGAAGCGTCGAAACACCTCGTCGAAATCAACCTTCTCCGGATCAAACCCGAGGGTTCGCAAACGTTCCGCAAGCGCGTGACGTCCCGAATGCTTGCCAAGCACGAGCTCCGTCGAACCCCTGCCTACCGACTCCGGCGTCATAATTTCGTACGTCAGGCGATTTGACAGCATGCCGTGCTGGTGAATTCCGGCTTCGTGCGCAAACGCATTATCCCCGACGATCGCCTTATTGGGCGGAACGTTGATGCCGATCACTTGAGAGAGCAAACGACTGGAATGATAGATCTCTTTGGCGTTGATTCCCGTATCACACCCGCCGAAAAATTCTCCACGCGTGCGTAGAGCCATCACGACCTCTTCCATCGCCGTATTGCCCGCACGCTCGCCGATCCCGTTCACGGTGCATTCCACCTGTCGCGCACCCGCGCGAATCGCAGCGAGTGAGTTTGCGACTGAGAGGCCCAGATCGTCGTGACAGTGCACGGCAAAACGAACCTTCTCGCTACCTTCGACTTTCTCAACGAGAAATCGAATCAATTCCGCGTACTCCGCAGGCGTCGTATAACCGACGGTATCGGGAACATTGAGCGTCGATGCGCCCGCCTTGACTGCGGCGTTGTAAACTTTGACCAGGTATTCCCAATCGGAACGGGTCGCGTCCTCAGCGGAAAACTCAACATCTTCGCAATAGCTGTGCGCACGCCGTACAGCGCGGTCGACCTCTTCAAGTACACGGTCTGGACCCATCTTCAGCTTGTCGCGCATGTGGATTTCAGACGTTGCGATAAAGGTGTGAATCCGAGCACGCTCCGCAACCTGCAATGCTTCCCAGGCGCGATCGATGTCGGTATCCGCAGTACGCGCGAGCCCGCAGATAATGGGCCCCTTTATCTCTTCGCTGATCGTCCTCACCGCTTCAAAATCGCCGGGCGACGCAATCGGAAAGCCAGCCTCAATCACGTCAACACCCATCTTGGCGAGCTGACGCGCAAGCACGACCTTTTCCTCGAGGTTCATGCTGCAACCGGGCGCCTGCTCTCCATCGCGAAGCGTGGTATCAAAAATAAGGACGCGGTTATCCGGCATCGCTCGATTTCTCTATCGCTACATCTTCCTGCACATCACCCGCGCGGGCTTTTCGCCGCCGATCCATGAGCCAAAGTGTCGGCCCGGAAGCCAGGAACAAAATCGACACGAGGAAGAGCACCGGTTCGTGATGCAAACCAATCGCGATGACCGCGAGCACAAACGCCACCAGCGCGGGATATTGCTGGCGTTTCCCGATTCGAATCATCGAAGTACTGGGATAAGGCACCGCGCTCACCATCAACAACGCGAGCAGCGAAAACCCCGTAATAATCGCAATCGCAAGCGGCCGATCGAACGGCGGATTCAAACCCAGCCAACCGATGAACCAAACCGTGGAAGCCACGATGCCACCCGCGACCGTCGTCGGCATACCCTGGTAGCGCGTACCCTCGGCATCCTTACCACGAACATTGAAACGCGCGAGCCGCAACGCCGCGCACATGGCAAAGAGCGCTGCGATCAACCAGCCACGATTTCCGAGCGGCGTCAACGCCCAGGTGTACACCAGTAGCGCGGGCGCGAGTCCAAAACTCAACATGTCGGATAGCGAGTCATATTCGACCCCGAATTGACTCTCGGAATGCGTCGCCCGCGCGATGCGACCGTCCAACGTGTCGCAGATACCTGCAATCACGATGAAGAGTGCTGCGCGGTCGAATTGATGATGAATCGAAGAAATAATCGACCAGAATCCGAAGAGCACAGCGGCACTCGTAATCAAATTGGGTAACAGGTAGATCGCGCGACTTCGATCCGATCCTCGAACGCGGCGACGACGCCGTAGGCCCTTTCGTTCCTCCGTGCTCATGCTTTGACCTCCGCGATCACCGTGGATCCGCCGCGCACGCGATCGCCTTTCGCAACGCGGATGTCGGCTTGCACCGGTAGGTAGATTTCCATTCTCGAGCCGTAACGAATCAAGCCGTAGGACTCACCTCGCTCGAGCCGCTGACCCGTCTCCGCGTAACAAAGAATGCGCCGCGCGATCAGCCCAGTGATTTGCACGACGCTGATGCGCAAACCGGAGTCCGTTTCGAGGTCCATTCGGGTTTGAACGTTCAGTTCCGAAGCATCCCCATTGAAAGCCGCCAAGTACTGACTGCCTTTCTGGCGAATCGCCTTCACGGTCGCAGTGATCGGGCTCCGATTAATATGGACGTTGAAGACCGACAGAAAGATCGCAACTTTCCACGCGGGCCCAACGAACTCATCATCTCCATCGGTCTTAATCACTTCCACTACACGACCATCGCCAGGCGCCACGAGTAGGGTTTCGCCAGGGGGCGGCGTCCGTGTCGGGTTGCGAAAGAACGCAAGGTTTCCGATCGACAACGCAACCAAAACCCAGGCTGCAGCAAGCCAACTCAGCAAGAAACACCCCAAAGCCAGGGCAGCCAACGTCAACGAAATCGGATACGCGGGCTTTGCGATCGGCGACTGCAGCGGTTCGGGGATATGCAAGCTTTTCCTCTTAGTTCTTGGTCTTGTCGACGAGCTTGTCCTCGTTGAGCCATGGCATCAAACTGCGAAGCTTGCGGCCCGTTTCTTCCAGCGGGTGCTCTTCACCTTGACGCGTGAGTGCCTTGAACATCGGCTTACCCGCCTTCGTTTCCAGCAACCATTCTCGCGCGAATTCCCCCGATTGGATTTCTTTGAGGATGCGCTTCATTTCTTTTCGGGTTTCGTCATTAACCACGCGCGGACCGCGGGTCAGGTCGCCGTACTGCGCGGTATTGGAAATCGTGTAACGCATATTCGAAATCCCATCCTGATAGATGAAGTCGATAATCAGCTTCATCTCGTGGATACATTCGAAATACGCCATCTCAGGTGCATACCCGGCTTCCACCAGCGTATCGAAACCAGCTTGCATCAAAGCGGTGAGCCCACCACAGAGAACCGCCTGCTCGCCAAAGAGATCGGTCTCGGTCTCTTCCTTCATCGTGGTTTCGATGATACCGGAGCGACCGCCACCAATACCCTTGGCATACGCGAGGCCGATCTCCGTGGTATCGCCACTCGGGTCGCGATCCACAGCGAGCAGACAAGGCACACCGCCACCCTTGGTATATGCGTTGCGCACCATATGACCGGGTCCCTTGGGTGCAACCAAGAACGTATTCACACCGGCGGGCGGCGTAATGCAGCCGTAGTGAAGGTTGAATCCATGGGCCAGTGCGAGGTACTGACCCTCCTTCAACTGCGGCGCGATATCGGCTTCGAAAGTGTCAGCCATTGTTTCGTCGGGCAACGTCATCATGATCACGTCGCCTGCGGCAGAAGCATCGGCCACTGACATCACCTGAAGACCTTCGGCTTCCGCTTTAGACCAACTCGGCGAACCTTTTCGCAAACCGACAACAACATTGAGTCCGCTATCCCGGAGATTCAACGCATGCGCATGCCCCTGACTGCCATAACCAAGAATCGCTATCGTGCGACCTTCGAGTCGCGCGAGATCCGCGTCCTTGTCGTAGTAAACCTTCATTTCCATCACTCCTTCAGAATCTGTTGTCGGGCGCCGTCTTTGGCGCGATCGATTACGGCCGGATCGGTCTAGAGTCCGCGGGCGACCGCGATACGGCCGGTTCGCGTCACGTCTTCGAGACCCAGAGGGGTCAGAAGTTCGATCAGACCTTGAATCTTTTCCGCACCGCCCGTGACTTCGATCGCATAGGAATCCGGCGTCACGTCCACGATTTTGCCGCGAAATATCTCGACGATGCGCATGACTTCCGCACGCGAATCAGGAAGAGTACGGACCTTGAACAAAGCGAGTTCCCGAGCAACGTGGTTGTCCGGGCCATGGTCCGTCACACGTATCACGTCGATCAACTTGTAGAGCTGCTTAACGATCTGCTCGACCGTGTCGTCTTCGCCCTCTGTCACCATGGTGATCTGCGAGACCTTCGGATCGAGCGTCTCCGCAACACAGAGACTATCGATGTTGTAGCCACGCGCAGAAAACAATCCGGCGACGCGCGAAAGCACACCAAACTCATTTCTCACTCGAACACTAATTGTGTGGCGCAATACCTAACCCCGCGATGGCTCGCCGTGGAGCATATCCCGTGAAGCGGCACCGCCAGGCACCATCGGGAAGCAGTTCTCCTCGGTTCGACATACAAAATCCATGATCACGGGCTTGCGGGTCGCAAAACCTTTTTCCAATACCGACTCAACTTCATCGGGGTGCGATGCACGAAGCCCGACTGCACCGAATGCGTCAGCGAACTTTACCCAGTCCGGCCCGGATGACATGTCCACATGCGAGTAGCGCTTGTCGTAGAAGAACTGTTGCCACTGACGCACCATTCCCAGGGTATTGTTGCGAAGCATCAGTATTTTAATGGGCAGATCGTGTTCGACCGCGACCGCGAGCTCTTGGCAGCACATGGAGAACGAACCTTCGCTTGTCACCAAGACGACGGTGTCCTTCGGCCGGCCGAATTGTGCGCCGATCGCTGCGGGCAGTCCGAACCCCATGGTGCCGAGTCCGCCGGAAGTCACCCAATCGTTTGGCCGCTGTGCGTGGTAGTACTGCGCAGCCCACATCTGGTGCTGCCCCACGTCGGTACTCACCACGGCGCGACCCGCGGTCATTTCATACATTTTGTCGATCACGTACTGAGGCAGGATCGGTCCGTCTTCTTTTTGGGCGTAGCCAATCGAATGCTCACGATCCCAGGCGTTAATTTTCTCCCACCACGGTGCGACGCGCGTTTCATAGTCTTTGAGCTTGGGCTCGTCTTGCATTAGCTCCAAAAACTTCTCGAGGCAATTTTTCACGTCGCCCACAATCGGCACGTCCACGTAGACGCTCTTACGAATCGATGTGGGATCAATGTCGACGTGAATCTTCTTTGAGCGCGGGCTGAAGTCGTCAACCTTGCCCGTAACGCGGTCGTCAAATCGAGCACCGATCGCGATCAACAAATCACACTCATCCACCGCCTTGTTCGATCGGTAGGTGCCGTGCATGCCCAGCATCCCCAGCGAGTATTGATGATTTCCGGGGATGCCACCGATACCCATCAACGTATAAGTTACGGGCACTTTGAGGCGCTCACAGAATGCGAGCAGTTCCTTACTCGCGTTCGACGTAATCACGCCGCCGCCGAAGTACACCACCGGGCGTTCTGCTTTCAGGATCAGCGCCATCGCGCGCTTCACCTGACCCCAATGCGCGTCATAGCGTGGTTGGTAGTGTTCCAAGTCAACCGTCTCAGGATAGTGATAGTCCGCGACCGCTTTGCTCACGTCTTTCGGCAAATCGACCACGACGGGACCCGGACGGCCCGTCGATGCGATGTGAAAAGCTTCCTTAATCGTTGCCGCGAGATCCCGCACGTCTTTCACGAGGTAATTATGCTTCGTGACCGGACGCGTAAGCCCCATATTATCGGCTTCTTGAAACGCATCGTTTCCGATCATGGGCGTTGGCACCTGTCCGGTGAAACAAACCAGCGGAATCGAATCCATGTACGCCGTTGCCAAACCGGTAATCGCGTTGGTGACACCGGGACCGGAAGTTACAACCGCAACACCGGTACGACCTGTCGCTCGCGCATAACCGTCGGCCATGTGAACGCCGCCCTGTTCGTGACGAACCAAGACGTGACGTATACCGCAGCGATGAATCGCATCATAGACTTCGAGCACCGCGCCGCCGGGATGCCCGAATACAATATCCACGCCCTCTTCCTGAAGAGAGCGCACCAGTATATCCGCTCCTATGAGCTTCACCTTGTCCTCGCTTTTTTAAGCTGAATCCCTCGCCAAAATCGACGCGATGCGATCCTTGCCCGCCAACTTGCGCTTCTGCAGCGTTTTTCGTTCGAGTTCTTCATGCGGTGTTAAGTGCGATCGTGTTGCGATTTGGGTGAGACGATGTTTGAGCTGCAGGTGTTCGTCCCAAAGCAGCCGTAACTCCCCGTCTCGGGCGAGTAGGGATTCGAGCTTATCCTTATCGTAATGCTCCATGAAACCTCATGATTTCGCCTAGTTTGGCTAGATTATGAGTTTCGCGGGAAGGTGTCTAGGGCTCTAACGCGGTGAGTTGATATCTGGCAGCCTGATATAGCGGAGCTCGACGTCCGAGGGCGGTAAGTCCTTGCCATCCTTGATCATTCTCGAGGCGAGCTGGCCCAGGCAAGATGCTCGCGGGCGACCGATTTCAGGATCCAGCAACTCGAGATCCGAATTTTCGCGAACCCCCTCACCCAGAAGCCCGGCGCCGGGGCCCAAAATGGCCAGTTCTCCAAGCCCCCGAAGTGACTCCAACCAGCCCGCAGGATCCACAACACGGTCCGGAGCCAAGGCGATTCCAGCCGCATCGTAGAGCCCGACATAGATCTGACCCTTGCGCGCGTCGAGCACGGGTGCGCGAGGCTTCGAGCCTCCGGCCTGCAGCGCGAGCGCGGCCAAGGTGGGCACCGGGACGATACGCCGGTCGGACCCCAGGCAGAGACCCAGGGCAGTGGCAAGCCCAACCCGCAAGCCCGTAAATGCACCGGGGCCAATTGACACCGCGATGTAGTCCACGCGATCCAATGGGATCGCGACACGCTCGAGCAGCGCTTCGATCGTTGGAACCAAATCCCCAACATGGCGCTGCGAATTCTCGATCCGCGTTTCACCAAGCAAAGCTTCGCCATCCATGAGCGCGACGCTCCCGAATGGGGTCGCGGTTTCGATCGCGAGCAACACGGCGTTACGAACCGCTGAACAACTTAAACAAGCCTGAAAAGTCGTTGAAGATCGCAAAGCCCATCAAGAGCAATACCAACGACAATCCGATCGTCGTAGCGAGTTCGACGGTACGCCGAGTGACCGGCGAACCTTTGACCATCTCCACCAACGCAAAAACAATATGTCCTCCGTCGAGCACCGGAACCGGAAGAAGATTCAATATCGCGAGGTTCACAGAGATGATGCACATGAACCAAAGGTACGGCACCCAACCGGGCTGGCTGAAAAAATCTCCAGCGAGCTTGGCAATTCCGATGGGACCGGCGAGACCGTCGAGACCGACTTGACCGGAGAACAACATTCCCATTCCGCCGAGAATACGACCGGTGATTTGATAGGTCTCGCGTAGTCCACGTTGCAGGGCGGCAATTGGATTGCGAATCACCTCGTCCGCGGTCTCGCCCGCGACGGCGGCAGCCATCACCTGGACACCCACGACCCAAGATTTCGTCGTTACACCGTCGGTCGTAACTTCCTTGCCGTCCGGCTTGACCGAGAACTGCAGTCGATCGGTGCCTCGCAGCACGTCAAAAGCAATGGCCTCTCCCTCGCTTGCGTTGACCTGCGCAACGAGGTCCTCGTGGCTTGAGACCGGTTTGCCATTGGTTTGAACCACGATATCACCCGCCTCGAGACCGGCGATATCGGCGGGTTTATTCGGCAGGACCATGTTGAGCGCAAGACTTCGCCCCAAACCAAGCGCTTCGATACCCGCGTGTCCGTCCGCGTTGATGGCCACGCTCGTCGTCTCAGTGGATCCGCCGGTTTCGGCAACGCGCTCCACTTCGACTACGAAAGTATCTGAACCATCGGAAAGTTTACGCTCTAGCTCCGGCCAATCCGTCACCGTCGCACCGTTGATGCTAAGTACGCGATCTCCAGAAAGGACTCCTGCGCGCCCCGCTGGCGACTCGTCGTCAAGCAACTGGACGTAGGCGGGATAAATCGCGGATGAAATTCCGATCGCGACCTCACCGCGGTTCCCAGGAATGACGACCGTCTTCCGCGCATTGCCCCGCTCAACGATGAAACTGAGTTGCGTACCGCTGCTCACGTGAGTACGAACTTCGGAGAACCAATTTACCGCGCTGCCATTGACTTCAACAACGCGATCCCCCGAATGCAGACCTACCTTTTCAGCGACAGAATCCGATGCGACGGTACCGATCTTCGAGGTCGCATTGGGCCAACCCGGAAATATCATCACAGCAGCAATGACCACGACCGGCAGAACGAAGTTCATGATCGGACCCGCGGATGCGATGGCGATCCTCGGCCAAACGCCTTGACCATTAAAACTTCGTGCTTTCTCCGCCTCGGTGAGATCTTCGTCGAACCCCTCGCCAAGCATCTTCACGTAGCCACCCAGCGGAATCCATGCCAGACGATATTCCGTCTCACCGCGGGTCCAACGCAGAATGGCAGGACCGAAACCGATCGAAAAACGTTCGACCTTGACGTTGAAATACTTCGCGACGGCGAAATGCCCCAACTCATGGAAGAAAATCAGAATTCCAAGAAGTAACAGTGTTGGAAGTAAATAGTCTCCGAAACTCATAGGCTTAGCTCCTCGATCACGGTCTCTGCCTGGGCGCGTGCGACACGATCCGTTTCCAATAACGCATCCAAGGTATCAACACGATGAGGCCCCATTCTCTCCAATACCTTTTCGGCGGTTTCTACGATCGCCGTAAACCCAATTCGGCGCTTTAAAAACGCTTCGACGGCGATCTCATTGGCGGCATTCATAATCGCCGCCGCCGCGCCGCCGCGCCGCAATACCTCACCCACCAGCGCAACCGCGGGGAAGCGTGTCGCATCCGGTCGTTCAAAGTGCAATGCGCCGATTTCAGCTAAGTCGAGACGCTCCAAATCGGGTAGTGGGAGGCGATCCGGCATACCCAAGGTGTAGGCGATTGGCGTCCGCATGTCAGGCATACCCAACTGCGACAGCCAGCTACCATCGGTGTACTCCACCAGGGAATGCACGATGCTTTCAGGATGAATCCAGACATCGATTTGATCGGCCCTGAGATCGAAGAGCCAACGCGCCTCAATAATCTCGAATCCCTTATTCATCAACGTCGCTGAATCAATCGTGATCTTTTGCCCCATCTCCCAATTGGGATGCGCGAGCGCCTGCTCGACTGTCGCTGTGCGCATCGCGTCCAAACTTGCCTCTCGAAAAGGGCCGCCCGATGCCGTTAACACGACGCGGCGCAGTGCCTCCCTTGGGTGACCGGCGAGACATTGGTGAATGGCTACATGTTCGGAGTCAAGCGGTAGGACACGCGCACCGTGAAGCTCCGCTTCACGCATCACCAACTCACCGGCAACAACGAGCACTTCCTTATTCGCGAGCGCGATATCGGTCCCGTTCTGGAGTGCGCGAAACACCGGCTCTAACCCCACCGCACCGACCAGCGCTGCAATCAAAAGGTCAGCATCTATCGATGCGACCTCATTGAGGCCTTCACGACCCACTACGATTTCCACGTTGAGATCACCGATGGCTTCGCGAAGCCGCGAAACATCTTCGTGGCGAGCCACAGATACGAGCGAGGGGCGAAAGCACTTAATCTGTTGCGCAAAGAGTTCAATGTTTCGACCCGCTGCCAGCGCAACGACACTCAATTCTTCGGGAAAGCGCTCGACTAATTCGAGCGTTTGCGTACCAATCGATCCGGTGGACCCGAGGATGACCAGGTTTTTCATTCGCTGCCTCGAACCTGCGCGCTCGTTAGGCCGAAGCGCCGTTCGCGTCGTTGGTACTCCGCGATCGCCAAATCGAGTTGCTCCGGCCCAAAATCGGGCCAAAGCGCTTCGGTCACGTAGAGTTCGGTATACGCGAATTGCCAGAGCAGAAAATTCGAAATGCGATGTTCATCGCCCGTGCGAATCAATAGGTCAGGATCTGGCAAATCGGGGCGGTAGAGATGGAGACGCAGGGTTTTTTCGTCAATGGCTTCGGGGTCGAGTTGGCCCGACTCCGCTTCACGCACGATCGCGCGTACCGCATCGACCAACTCTGCGCGTCCGCTATACGACAGCGCAAACGTAACCCGCATCGAGTCATTGCCTTCGGTCCGACGCATCAGTTCCGTGATGTCTTTTTGAATCGCGGGACTCAATTCATCGAGGCGGCCGATCGAATCGATGCGAACACCCTTTTCAACCAACTCATCTGTTTCGTGTTGAAGATAATGCGCGAGCAGTTCCATGATCGCGTCAACTTCGTCTCGGGGACGATTCCAGTTTTCCTGGGAGAACGCGTAGATGGTTAACATCTTGATACCGAGCTCATGACAGCGACTGACGATTTCGCGGACGTTGTCGCTGCCGCGACGATGGCCTTCGTTGCGAGGAAGGCCCTGGACTTCGGCCCAACGACCGTTTCCATCTGGAATGATCGCGATATGTCGCGGGAGTTTCGACGTGTCGAGCAAAGTCATGGAGTCAGATCTGGAGAACCTCTTTCTCCTTTGCCGAGATACCTTGATCGATCTTGGCAATAAATGCGTCGTGCACTTCTTGAATTTTGGCCTGGGCGGACCTGGATTCATCCACCGAGAGGTCCCCGTCCTTTTGAAGATCCTTCAGCATCGCGATCCCGTCACGCCGCGCGTGGCGAATGCCCAGCTTATGTTCTTCGCCAACTTTTTTAACCTGCTTCACGAGACCTTTACGTCGCTCCTCGGTCAACTCGGGCACCGGCAAGCGCAGAATTTTTCCATCGTTGACGGGTGAGAGGCCAATATCTTCCTTGAAAATCGCCCTTTCGATTTCTTCGATGGCGCTTGGATCGAAGGGCTGAACCGTCAACAGTCGTACCTCGGGTGCATTAATGCTGGCGAGCGACTTCAGCGGGGTCGGGACACCGTGATAATCGACCATGATCCCATCGAGAATCGCGGTATTTGCACGCCCCGTGCGAATTTTGCTGAGTTCGCGTTGCAAACCTTCGATGCTCTTTTGCATGCCTTCCTTGGTCTCTTCAAGGACTAGCTCGGCTTCCTCCGACATCCCATTCCTCCGCTAGGCTGAAACCAAGGTGCCGATGGTTTCACCACAAACGACTTTGAGAACATTTCCTGGCACGCTCATGTCAAAAACCATGATGGGCAACTTATTGTCCTGACAGAGCGCAATCGCGGTCGAGTCCATGACACCGAGATTCAGCGCGAGAAAATCCTTATAGCTCACCTGGTCATACCGTCGTGCATCGGGAACCTTTTCCGGGTCTGAGTCGTAGACGCCGTCGACCCGGGTTCCCTTCAACAAAATCTGCGCACCAATCTCCATCGCGCGCAGTGCGCCGCCGGTGTCGGTGGTAAAAAATGGATTTCCAGTACCGGCGGCAAAAATCACGACGCGGCCCTTTTCCAAGTGCCGTACAGCGCGCCGCCGAATATGTGGCTCGGCAACCTGTTTTACCTCGATCGCCGACATCACCCGTGTGCGCGCACCACATTTTTCGAGTGCGTCCTGGAGCGCGAGCGCGTTCATGATGGAAGCCAACATTCCCATATAGTCCGCAGCCGCACGACTGATGCCCTCGGCAGACGCATTGATACCACGGATGATATTGCCGCCCCCGCAAACAATCGCGATCTCTACACCATGCTCCGCGACTTCAACAATCTCCTGAGCCGTGCGATGAATCTGCGCGGTGTCGATGCCAAAGCCCTGCGCGCCCGCCAGGCTCTGTCCCGAGACTTTCAACAACACGCGCGTATACGCGGGTTTCATTCGGCGATCTCTTCTCCGAGTTGAAAGCGTCGGAACGCCTTCACTTCCGCACCGACCGCCTTGGTCGCTTTTTCGACGGTGGTTTCAGGATCCATCACCAGCGGCTGCTCGAGCAATACAACTTCCTTAAAGAACTTATTCAAGCGACCTTCGACCATCTTCTCGACGACGTTGGCCGGCTTGCCCTCTTGAGCCGCTTGCTTACTCAAAACTTCGCGTTCGCGATCCACTTCGTCCTGGGGAATCTCGTCGCGCGATACACCTAAGGGACTGGTCGCAGCAACATGCATACAGACGTTCTTCACCGCGGTCAGTATTTCCGCTTTGCCCGGATCGGGTGCAGCCACCTGGACCAACGAACCAATCTTACCGCCGGCGTGAATGTAGGTCGCCACGCAACCTGCATCGCCTGAACCTAGACGCGTTGTGCGACGCACCTGAATGTTCTCGCCGAGTTTCGCGATTGCCGCGACCACCTGGTCATTCAACGGCGCGCCATTCGATGCGTGTTGAAGCAGGGCATCGACATCAGCGGGATCGTGCTCGATCACTGCGTTTGCAAGCTGCTGACACAGCGCGACGAAATCATCGGTGCGCGCAACGAAATCAGTCTCGCAGTTGACTTCAACCAGTGCACCCACCCGACCGTCTTCGCTAACCGCCGCCACGATGGCGCCGTCGGAAGTTGCGCGACCGGCTTTCCCGCGCGCTTTGCTCAACCCGCGTTCCCTCAAAAGACTGACTGCTTTGTCTAGATCTCCGCCCGCTTCAACGAGCACCTTCTTACAATCCATCATGCCGGCGCCGGTCTTATCGCGAAGTACCTTCACCTGTGCTGCAGAAATATCCGCCACTGCTCTTCCCTTTTTTCCTACGAACTCTCAGCGGGTGCTTTGGGGGTTTCGGCCGCTTGCGCCGGAGCGGCGGCTTCAACCACGGCCTCACCAGCAGGGGCTGCCACACCCTTTTCACCCTCTTTACGCTCATCCGCCATACGCTCCATGCGCGCGGGTCGACGCACGGGCTGGGTAATTTCAACCACGCGCTTTCCAACCAGCGGCGCATCCTTCGCCGCGGTCTCCACTTTCTTACTCTCCTCGACGATGCGCTCGTTATGGAGCTCAGCCCCTTGTCGGCACGCCTCGGCGGCTTTCTCACAGTAGAGGTAGATCGCACGAATCGCGTCATCGTTTCCTGGAATCGAAAAGTCGATCCCGTCGGGATCGCAGTTGGTATCCACGACGGCGATGATCGGAATTCCCAAGCGTCGCGCTTCCTGCATCGCCAACGCCTCTTTCCGAATGTCGATCACGAACATCGCATCCGGTAGATTTTCCATGTCCGCGATACCCTCGAATGCTTTGTGGAGCTTGAGGTGTTCACGCGTCAGCCGTGACACATCTTTTTTGGACAGGCTCGAGCCTTCGTCTTCACCGCCCAGCAAACCGATCAGTTCTTTATAACGATCGATGCCTTTCCGAATGGTCCGAAAGTTCGTCAGCATTCCGCCCAACCAGCGTCGGTGAACAAACGGCATACCGCAGCTACGCGCAGTTTCTGCGACGATATCTTGCGCTTGACGCTTGGTGCTTACGAACAGCACCTTGCCACCGTGCGCCACGGTCTCGCGAAGAAACTCACAGGCATCGCGAAAACGCGGAAGGGTCTGCTGTAAGTCAATAATATGAATCCCGCTACGTTCGCCATAAATAAACGGCTTCATATGCGGGTGCCAACGACGTGTTTGGTGTCCAAAGTGAACGCCAGCTTCGAGCAGTTCACTCATGGAAATCGGGAACGCGGACATCGAGTTACTCTCTCCTGATTCGGCCACATTGCTGCAGCTCTGGGTTTTAACCTCCGCTTCTTGAGGCGAGTCGGGAGGACCGGCTCGGTCTCACCGCTTTCCCTGTCCGTGTCATGGCGAAGCATGTCACGAGCCGGAACCCAAGCGGACGAAGCGTGTGAATTGCCCCGGTGTATAGCAGAGCCCACTCAAGGACTCAAGCATAAACCCCTGGAATCTTTTGATATTTCGCGACGCGGGGAGCTAGGCTTGCGCGAGATCCGCCATATGATCGACGCGATTGAAGCCCTCGAGGACCCAGACGGCGCCATTGGCGACCGCCTTCGTCTTGATCCGGGTAATTCCCGCCCAAGTGGTGGAAAAACGCATCCATGCCCAGGGCACGGGTTCCACACCGAGCAGGTGCGAGAGAATCACCGCGTTCGTGCCTTCGTGGGCGAGGATCAGGATTTTCTGCGTGTGCTCGGGGTTGATCTGCCAAATCCGGTGACCCGTGTTTAGGTGGATACGAGCGCGGTGCTCATCGATCAGGAGCGATTCAATGCCACCGCTGATCCGCTCGTAGAAATGACGAAAACTCTCGCCGCCGGGCAATCCCGTCCACCAGTCTTCCAGGTCCCGGAGCCACGAGCGGCTGAAAAACTCCAACACCTTCGCTTCCGTCTGGCCCTCCATAGAAGGCAGCTCAAGCTCGCGCAGCCAAGGCAGGATCGCCGCGTCCTGACCGAGTGCTTTCAGAATCGGCTCGCTGGTTTCCTGTACCCGACGTAGCGGGCTGGCATAGATATGATCAAAGCTCTCCTGAACCAACACCGTCGCCACGGCTTCCGATTGCGCACGGCCTAAGTCGGTGAGTCCCGGTCGATCGACCGCAAACCCTGCGGGTTCCCAATCCGGCTGGGCGTGGCGCACGAGCACGATCTCAATCATGTGGTGTATTCCGCGTTGATTCGAACGTAGCCATAGCCCAAATCGCAGGTGAGGATCTTCGCCTGACCGCGACCACGACCGAGACAAATCTGAATCAGCACGCGCTTCTTTTTCATCGCGCGCTTCGCTCGCGTTAGCGTGCCCGAGGCCGTGACCGGTCGCCCGCCGCGTAATAGCTCCACGCCACCGATACGAACACCCAAATCTTCGGGTTTAAACGCAACCCCCGCCGCACCAACCGCTTGTACGATCCGACCCCAGTTCGGATCTACGCCAAAGATCGCGGTTTTAACCAGGACCGAATTCGCGACCTTTCGCGCGGCCTTGTCGGCATCCCGGTCCGTTCGCGCTCCGGTCACCACGATGTCGGCCAAACGCGTCACGCCCTCAGCGTCGGCGGCCAACTGCGTCACGAGATCTTCACAACGTTCCATCAGTGCCTTTTTGAATGGGCGTGCGAGCGCGGAACGTGGCCCGATGGGTCGATTTCCCGCGGCACCGTTGGCGAGTATCAACACGGTATCGCTGGTGCTGGTTTCGCCGTCAATCGTGAGTCGATTGAATGTTTCAGCCACGGCTTCTTTAAGCGACGCGCGCAAGAACGCAGGCTCGACCGCCAAGTCGGTTACGAGATAACTCAACATCGTCGCAAGATCGGGCATCACCATGCCGGAACCCTTCGCAATACCCAGAAGACCGAACTGACGTGTTTGCACATGACTGAGCTTGGGTCGCGTATCCGTAGTCATGATCGCGCGCGCTGCACGCATCCAACCACGCGTCGAAAGCTCAATGGCAGCCTTCTTGATGCCACGCTCAATGAGGTCGATCGGTAGCGCTTGGCCAATCACGCCGGTGGATGCGACTTGTACGCGCCGCGCTGAAAGCTCGAGAGCGTCAGCCGCGCAGCGCGCCATTCGTCGTGCGTTCGCGACGCCCTTCGCGCCCGTCGCCACATTGGAAATCCCGCTGTTCACGACAATCGCTTGCGCGCGCCCGCCACGCAGGTGCTCACGCGAAACGATGATCGGTGCGCCCGGAAAACGATTGCGCGTGAATAACGCCGCCGCGACTGCGGGGCGATCCGATGCAATGAGTGCGAGATCGAGAGCGCCGGACTTCTTGATGCCAACATGCAGTCCCGTCGCGCGAAAACCCTGAACCGTTGCTGCCAAGCCTAAGTCGCCTTACCGTGGCACTTCTTATACTTCTTGCCCGAACCACAGGGGCACGGTTCGTTCCGTCCAACCTTCGGCTGATCACGAACGACCGTCTGTTGTCCCGGTTCAGGAGCCGACTCGCTTGAGTGTCGCTCGCTCAAGCGATCCAGCTGCTGCTGGCGCGCTTCTTCCTGCATGCGTTGGCGACGCATCTGTTCCTCATCCGGGACCTGCAAAACCATGCGGAAGAGTTGCTCCACCGCGCTCGCCCGAATGCGCCGATCCATCGCGAGGAAAAGTTGGAAGCCTTCGCGCTGATATTCGATCTTCGGATCACGCTGACCATACCCGCGAAGCCCAATACCTTCTTTCAGGTGGTCCATCGCAAGCAGATGATCTTTCCACTGTTGATCCAGCGTCTGAATCAAGACCGTTCGTGCGAAGTAGTCGAAGTCGGGCGGGTTGAGATGCGCGGCTTTTTCGCGAATTTCGCGAACCATCGCGCGCTTTTCTTCAATACGTTGATCAATGAGTTCGCTGAGCTTAGTTTTGACTTCGGCGCGGGTCGGTTCGCCATCACCAACGACCCCCGCTGCCCGAAGATCGATCATGAACTGTTGCTGCACCACTTGCTCAAGCGTTTCAAGATCGCTCGCACCACGTTCGGGCACGGTGGCTTCGAGAATCTCTTCCATCAACTCGCTCGCCATCTCGCGATACATGTCTTCAAGCATGTCGCCGCCGAGAATATTACGCCGCCATGAATAGATACTCTCGCGCTGCTTGTTCATCACGTCATCGTAATCAAGCAGGTGTTTACGAATATCGAAGTTTCGCGCTTCCACCTTGGCCTGCGCGCGCTCGATTGCACCGGAGAGCATCTTCGCTTCGATGGCTTCGCCTTCGTCTCCCCAAAGTCGATTCATCACCGCCTGGAAACGATCGCCCCCGAAAATGCGAAGCAGATCATCCTCGAGCGAAAGATGAAATCGCGACGAACCGGGATCGCCCTGGCGACCCGCGCGGCCGCGTAACTGATTGTCGATGCGTCGTGACTCGTGGCGTTCGGTTCCCAACACGTGCAGACCGCCGGCTTCGAGCACTTTCTCACGCTCGGCTGCGCACTGAACCTGTAGCTTCTCGAGCTCGTCTTTGTTTTCCGGATCTTCGGGATCCATCCCACGCGCTTTCATCATCATTTCGGCGTTACCGCCGAGCACGATATCGGTACCGCGACCGGCCATGTTCGTCGAAATCGTGACCGAACCCAGCCGACCCGCCTGCGCAATGATTTCCGCTTCGCGCTGGTGCTGCTTCGCGTTCAAAATATTATGCGGGACGCCTTTGGTCTTGAGCTTCTTTGACAATAGCTCTGAAGTCTCAATCGCGACCGTACCCACCAGCGCCGGCTGACCCAGCTTATGGTTTTCAGCGATCTCCTTCGCGACCGCGTTCCATTTTTCGTCGCGTGTGCGGTAGACCAGGTCGTCGCGATCATCGCGGGCCATCGGCTTATTGGTCGGAATGACCACGACGTCCAAACCATAAATCTTCGCAAACTCGGGCGCCTCGGTATCCGCCGTTCCCGTCATGCCACTGAGTTTTTCGTACATGCGGAAATAGTTTTGAAAGGTGATCGACGCATAGGTCTGAGATTCATTCTGAATCCGTACCTTCTCTTTCGCCTCGACCGCTTGGTGCAGCCCATCGCTCCAACGTCGACCTTCCATCAGGCGGCCCGTGAACTCGTCAACGATCATCACCTGATTGTCTTTCACGACGTAGTCGACGTCGCGACTGTAGAGCGAATGAGCCCGTAGTCCGTTATTGACCACGTGCAAGGTTTCCATCTCTTCTGGCGCGTAGAGATTGTCGATCTCTAACAGTTTTTCGACCAGCACGATACCGTCATCGGTGAGCGTGGCACTGCGGGCCTTTTCGTCGACCGTGAAATGTTCCTCTACTTTGAGTCGCGGGATGACCTTATCGATGCGGCGAAACTTCTCAGGGTCGTCATCCACCGGTCCGGAAATAATCAGCGGCGTGCGTGCTTCATCGATCAGAATAGAGTCCACTTCATCGACAATCGCGTAGTGGGGATCCCGTTGAACATACATATCCAAAGACGGCTTCATATTGTCGCGGAGATAATCGAACCCGAACTCGTTGTTCTGGCCGTATGCGATATCGGCACGATAGGCTGCGCGCCGTTCCTCATCCGTAATGCCGTGCACAATACAACCGACACTGAGGCCGAGATAGCGATGGACCGCGCCCATCCATTCGGCGTCGCGTTTCGCGAGGTAGTCGTTGACGGTGACCACGTGAACGCCCTTACCCGTAAGCGCGTTCAGAAAACTCGGCAATGTGGCAACGAGCGTCTTGCCTTCGCCGGTTTTCATCTCAGCGATCCGCCCCTGGTGGAGCACCATACCGCCAATCATCTGTACATCATAGTGGCGCTGACCGAGCGTGCGTTTGGCTGCTTCACGCACGATCGCGAAGGCACGCGGCAACATCGCGTCGAGCGATTCGCCGTTATCGATCGATTGGCGCATCTCCGCCACACGGCTGCGTAGCTCATCACCCGAAAGCGGTTCGATCTCTGCTTCCAGCACATTGATCTCGTCCACCTGCGGACGCATGCGTTTGACTTCGCGCTCATTCGCAGAGCCGAAGAGTTTTCTAACGAAATCTAGGATGGCGTCCTCCGCGGCGGCGGCTGGCCAAAAAAGGAGCCGGGAGTATACGCAAGCCCCTTCCCCTCAGCCAGACACTGCAATTAATGGGGACGTTGGTTGATTAATTGCACTATTGACCAGCGGAACCTCGGTTCTAGCAAGCCCTTCCTGGCCAATAGTGCAATTAATCAACCAACGTCCCCATTAATTGCATCCCCAACGATTGCAGCTCTCTCTAATCGAGGATGTAGTTAGACGGATTGACCGGTGCGCCGTTGACCTCAACCTGGTAGTGGACATGGGGTCCGGTACTGCGGCCCGTGGACCCCATCAGCGCAATGCGTTGACCGCGCTTCACCTTTTCGCCCGATTTCACCAGGATTTCTTCGAGATGACCGTAGATCGTCTCCACGCCGTATCCATGACGGAGAATCACCGTATTGCCAAGCGCACGCTGCTTACCGCGAAAGCGGACCTCGCCGTCCGCTGGCGCAACGATCGGGGTATTCATTCGACCGGCGATATCAAGGCCACGGTGAAATTCACGATTGCCGGTAAACGGTGACGTGCGGTACCCAAACGAGCTGGTCATCCAGCCCTTGGTCGGCGTAACGGAGGGTGTCGCGACCAAACGCGCCGACTGATCTTCAAGATGTGCGATCAATGCCGTGAGACTCTGCTCCACGCCGCCCGAGGCTTTGTCGAGCGCGCTCATACCTTCCATCATTTTCTGATGTCTTCGATCGCGCGTTAGGCCGGTCCACTCATGCGGATCGATCATCGCTTCTTCCACGCCACCGATTCCAGGAAGCGGATATGGATCGGCTGAATCCAGGTTCGTGATCACGCGTAGCTTGCGATCAAATTGACTGATCTGGGTCAGTTTCTCTTGAACCGTTTCCATTCGATCGGAATAGTCGAGAATCTGCCCGCGCTGCTCATCCGTCTCGACACGCAATCGATCCAATTCGATAAGTTCACGCCGGACATGAACGTAGTCGACCGTCAACAACGCTGTCAGCAATACAAAGCTGACCGCCGCACCAACGATCCAACGGACCGAACGGCGGCGCACACGTACACGTCGAATATTTCCCGCCAACCCCGGAACATACATCAGGGTGACCACATCACCGGATTCGCTGTCTTCCATCTCAGGCGGCATTCGCCTCTCCCTTGTTCACCGATTCATTCAACGAAAATCGCAACACCAACCCACCGATTTGAATCTCATCGCCATCATTCAGACCTTTGCGGTCAACCTTTTCGCTGTTCACGACCGTGCCATTCGTACTGCCTAGGTCCTGGACAAACACGTTCGAATCTTCGTAACCAAAGAGCGCATGTGCGCGCGAAATCGTCGCCTCCGCTAAAACCAAGTCCGCGGTTCGCCCCCGACCCACCACCGTAGTCGCATGATCGAGTGGCCATTCCAGCCCCTCGTAGAAGCCGTTTCCAATGCAGATCACACCACTTCGGGCCGTGCCTTTCATGGTGTTGCGACTCCCGCGCATGCTTCAGGGATAAACTCACGCACAGTCTGAAAAATCGGCCGAAGGCGCCGAAACTTGATGGGCTAGATCACAAAAAACGCCAGGGAACGACTTACCGCGACAGCAGTTCGCGCGCGTGTTCCCGGGCCACGTCCGTGATTTGGCCCGCGGAGGCCATACGCGCGATCTCATCCACGCGGGCGTCTGGCTCTAAGCGCACAACCGTGGTCTCCGTGCGACCCTTGCGTACTTTCTTCGCCACCCGAAAATGTTCTTCGGCTAACGCGGCAATCTGCGGTAAGTGGGTGATACAGAGCACCTGATGATGACGTGCGAGACGCCGCAAACGCTCCCCTACCTTGGCGGCGGTAGCCCCACTGATTCCCGCATCGACTTCATCAAAAATCAGTACGCGACGCCCGCCCGAATCGCGCAACACGTTCCGCAGCGCCAGCAATAATCGCGCGAGCTCGCCCCCCGAGGCCGCATCGCGCAGTCTCCGCGGCTCCTCACCCGGATTCGCGATCAGTTCAAAGACCGGACGCTCGCGCCCACGCGCCGCAGACGGCGCCGCTTCGCCATCTGCCGTCTTTCCGGAGATCGCATCAAACTGCACGCGAAACTCGGCGCGTTTCAAATCGAGCGCACCCAGTTCGCGGTTCACCCCCAGCACAAGATCTTTCGCGACTTCGTGTCGCGCGCGGCTCAGTTTCGACGCCGCGGCATCCAACGCGTCCGCCAGCTGTAAGCGCTGCGACTCGAGTTCCGCCGTACGCGCTTCGCCACCGCCAATGTTCTCTAATTCGGCTTTCGCGTCATCCCGATACTTGAGAATCGACTCGACATCCGTGCCGTAACGCCGCTGCAATTTGGAGATTTCTGCAAGCCGATTTTCGACCTGCTGGAACCGATCCGGTTCGACTTCCAAACTCGAGATGTACCGCTCCACACTCTCGCGTGCTTCCAAGAGTTCCAAATGCCCGCGCTCGAGTGTCTGGCGAATCGAGATCCAAGCGGGGTCGACTTCGGCGAGCTGCTCCGCACGGCGCAATAACCGCTGGGCCCTTTCAACAACCGAACCGTCCGCATCCAACTCCGCGAGCATTTCGTCCGACTCACGAACCAGCCGATCCATATGTGCCAAACGTCCGTGTTCCGCTTCGAGTGCTTCGAGTTCGTCCGGCCGTGGATCGACCTCATCGATTTGTTCAACTTCAAAGCGTAAATGGTCTTCGCGACGTGCCAACTCGCTGGCCTGCACATGCCGTTGGTGAATTTCCTTGGAAAGCTTCACAAAGCTTTCAAAGTGCTCAGTCACTTCTTTCACCAAAGGGCGTAAGCTGCCGAATTCATCCAATAAATTAGCCTGTGACTCCGGTTGCAAGAGTTTCAGATGCGCACCCTGGCTGATGATTTCGATCGAATCCTCAACCAGGTCCGCCAAGACTGCGGCAGTAGCGAGTTTGCCATTCACGTAGACCTTGCCACGACCCTCCGCGGGTACGCTTCGGGCGATCAAGAGTTCGTCCTCCGAAGTCGTGAGACCCAACTCGTCCGCGCGCGCGGCGAGCTGCGGCAAATCCCAAATCGACTCCACGCGTGCCGCGTCGGCTCCCGTGCGGACAATTTCGGAACTGGCGCGGCGGCCGGTCAAAAGCGAGACCGCAGAGAGTAGAACTGACTTTCCTGCGCCGGTTTCGCCCGTGAAGACATTGAGCCCAGGACTTAGCTCTAAATCCAATTCGTCGATGACCGCGAGATTCTGAACCCGCAGCGCGCGAATCATCGCGTGCCCCAACCCAATTTGTTCCGAAGCGTCGAAAACTGATTTTGATCGGGGGCGGTGACAAAGCGGACAGGGTAATCGGAACGTGTAATACGAACACGGTCATCAGAATTCAGCGGATGACCCACCTGACCGTCCAATGTCAGCGTGACTTCTTCGCCCGCGGCAATGCGTACCTCTACTTCGACCGTATCGGGAAGCACTAACGGACGTTGGGTCAATGTATGCGGACAGATGGGATTCAAAATGATGGCACCCAGTTGAGGATCGACCAACGGGCCACCCGCAGAAAGATTGTATGCCGTTGAACCCGTCGGTGTGGCGACAATCAAGCCGTCCGACCGATAGATATCGATCACTTCATTGTTGACGCGTGTTTCAAGTTTAACAATGCGCGCGAGCGCGGTGCCTTTGGTGATGACCGCATCATTCAACACCAATGCGGGCGCGATCGCGTCATGTTCGCGCAAGACGGTCACTTCCAGGCGTGAACGCTCCACGATCCGATACTCACCGGCGAGAATCGTCGCGAGCGTACCCGCGGCTTCTTCACGCGAAAGATCGGCAAGAAACCCCAGATGCCCTGTATTGATGCCGAGGATCGGTACTTCACGCCGACCGATCGCTCGCGCAGCGGCCAAGACCGTCCCATCACCACCGAGCACGACCAGCAGATCCGCCTGGTCGACAATCCCATCCAATGCGTAGGTCGGAATCGGCTCGGCGCCCGGCCATTGCGCCGCGGCCTCTTTTTCCAGACAGACGTCGAGTCCTTGCTGCTGCACGACCCCAACGATCTGCTGCAATAGCGGCCCGATTCCCTCCTGGCCGGATTTCAGTGCGATTCCGATGCGTTTCCAAACTGCCACGAATACGAACGTAGCAAGTTAGAATCCCGGGGTGGAACTCTTTCCTGAAACACCGCCCGTTGAACGTCCGAGCCCCGACCGCCCGCTCGCCGAGCGCCTGCGTCCGCGGCGGCTCGAGGACTTCGTCGGGCAGGATCACCTGCTCGGCCCAGATAAGCCTCTCGGACGCTTCGTGGGCGGCAAGGGTCGCTTACGTTCGGTCATCCTCTGGGGGCCGCCGGGCTCCGGCAAGACCACGCTCGCCCGACTTTTGGCCGAACACGGCGGCTATCAGTTCATCGCACAATCGGCGGTGCTCGGCGGCGTGAAGGAATTGCGCAGCGCGATCGCCGTAGCCGAACAGAACGCCGGCCGAGGCTGGCGTACCGCGCTCTTTGTGGATGAACTGCATCGCTTCAACAAGGCCCAACAGGATGCGCTCTTGCCCTTCGTCGAAAAAGGCACGGTGGTCTTCATTGGCGCGACCACGGAAAACCCCGGGTTTGAAGTGATTCCCGCGCTGCGCTCCCGCTGCCGCGTGCTCACACTTCACGCGCTTGAAGCGGATGCGATTCGTGGAATTTTGGGCCGCGGGTTAGCGGAATTGAATCGAGCCCTCGAGCCAAAAGCCGAATCCATGATCATTCGGCTGGCGAATGGCGACGCGCGCCGCGCATTGACGCTGCTCGACGCCGCAGCCGAACATGCGCAGGGAGATATCGATCCGCCGGCCGTTGAGGCCGCGGTCGAAACACGCCTACCCGACTACGACAAAGGTGGCGAAGCCCACTACGACGTGATCAGCGCGTTCATTAAGAGTTTACGTGGTAGCGACCCCAACGCCGCGATCTACTGGCTCGCACGTATGCTCGAGGGCGGTGAGGATCCGCGTTTCATCACGCGACGTCTGTGTATTTTTGCCGCTGAAGATATCGGCAACGCGGATCCACTCGCGCAGACTGTGGCGATGTCAGCGGCGCAAGCCTTTGACCGTGTTGGCCTGCCCGAGGGTCGCATCATCCTCGCACAGGCGACGACATATCTCGCTTCCGCCCCTAAGAGCAACGCGAGCTATCTCTCCATCGATGCCGCAATCGCCGCCGTGCGCGAACATGGATCGCTTCCCGTGCCGATGCACCTGCGCAACGCACCCACGGAGTTCATGCGTAGCGAAGGCTACGGCAAGGGTTATCGCTATCCGCATGACGAACCGGACCATTTTATTCGTGAGAAGTATCTGCCCGAAGCCTTGGAGAGAGCCCGCTTCTACAAACCCAGCGAGCAAGGCGAAGAAGCCGAGATCGCGCGACGTCTGCGCAAACTTTGGGGCGAGGACAAGACCTAGATGAACGAGCTCGATTACAAAATCTACGACGCAGACAATCACTATTACGAAGCCGACGATTGCTTCACGCGCCATATCGAATCCGCATTGAAGTCCCGCACGGTCTGGATGGACCGCAAGGCGGCGGGCGAACCTGCGCGCGTATTCGTTGGAGAAGAGCGCTGCAATTTTTTCAGCGTGGGCGTCGGCGACAGCGTGGGCGCACCCGGCATTATGAAAGAGTTCCTGCGTGGAACCTCTGAGGACGGCGGTAGCCCCAGCCTCAATCCAATCAATGGACTTGAGGTTCCGGAATTCGTCGACCGCGATGCGCGCTTGGAAAAGATGAATGCGCAGAACGTAGAGGCCTGCCTGATGCTCCCCACCTTGGGTGTCGGTGTCGAACCCCAACTGCGCAGACACCCAGACGTGATGTATCCCAGCATGCGCGCGTTCAATCGCTGGCTCGAAGAGGATTGGGGCTACGGAAAGGACGGTCGTATCTACGGCGCACCCATCAATTCACTGCTCGACATCGACGCGGCGATCGAGGAACTCGAGCGCTTGCTGCAGCGTGGTGCACGTTTCATGATCCTCACGACCGGACCGATCGAGGGGCGTTCACCCGCAGACCCTTACTTCGATCCGTTCTGGGCGCGCGTCGAGGAGTCCGGCATCAACGTGGTCTACCACATCGGCCGCACGCCCTTCGGCGAGATCTACAACACGCCCTGGGGATTACGGCCCCACCCACCCTCGCATCGACATTCGTTGATGGAGTTCGCGCTGAGTTTCACCGACCGACCCATCGCCGATACCATGACCGCGCTCATCGCCGACAATCTCTTCGGTCGTTTCCCGGGCCTTCGCATCCTCAGCGTGGAATACGGTTCGACATGGGTCGCCCCGCTGCTGCGCAAGCTCGATCACATCGCGCGTCTCTACAGCAAAGACATGTGGCGCTTCGGAGCACCGCCCCTTAACCCCAGTGAGAGCTTCCGACAGAACGTCTGGGTTACACCGTTTTTCGAAGACGGCGTACTCGCATTGATCGAGCAGATCGGCGAAGACCATGTGCTCAATGGTTCGGACTATCCGCACCCCGAGGGCTTGCTCTGGCCAGAGGAATTCACCGAGGAACTCGAAGGCTTAGGCCCCGATACGGTACGCAAGGTCATGCGCGACAATCTGCGCGCGCTCGTCGCGTAACTCGTTCGTCCGCGTCCTATTGACCCGGCCCTCTGCAGTAGTAGGGAGACTCATCTCTACAGCTGACCCAAACCGTCTGCCCATGATTGATCAAGAACGGACTATGCTCGCCAAGGAGTATGCGATCGAAAACGTCGGTGCGAATTAAGAGTATGTTTTTGTTCGACACTGCGTCTCTGTGGTACACGTGGATCGGCGCATTCCACTGCTCTGGAACCGAACCAATGCCCTTCAAATAGTCCCAGTACTTGATCTGTTGCGGCACCACAATGCCGTGGAGAGCGAACGTTCCATCTGCTTGAACCTCTGTCGTGGGTCCACGCGTCTCCCACTTCTTAGTCGCGTAGTTATGGAATCTGAGACTGATGGTTCCAGGAGCTAAGGGGTACTTCGAACCACCCGTGATCGAGATCGCATCGTTCGGACTGAAGGGTTTGAAGACATCGTCAACGTCAACGCATCCGAACGCCGATGAAACGGCAAGTACAAGCAGGTAAATCTGGATTCTCTGAAATACGCGCAACGCTGATTCTCCTTTGATTCCGGAGGCATTGGAACACGTCGAGTCCGCCGTTTGAATCGCTGAAGCGCGCCTCGATCAATTTCTGATCATGAATGACTTTCCAGCACGAGTGGAACTGTCGAGCAACTACGCTGCAAGTCTAGGCGTAAAGGCATCGAATCCACTAACGACGTTAGGCTTGAATAGGGTCTTGAATCCTGGTCGCTAACGCAGTCGGGGGATCAACATCGGTGTCGATGCTTTGTAGTTCTGATACGTCGCTCCAAAATGCGCTTCGAGATCGCGCTCTTCAAAAACGATCGCGATCAGGATGTAGAGCGACTGACCGGCGGCCATTAACAAATGTCCAGCTGTCATATCCGGCGTCATCCAAAACGCCATGAACCAGCCAATGTAGAGAGGATGACGCACAACCTTGTAGAGACTCGGCGTAACAAAGCTCTTGTCTGTGTAGTCACGCCCGCGCAGGTAGAGATAGACCTGGCGCAGACCAAAGAGATCAAAATGATCGATCAGGAATGTCACATAGAGGACCAGCAGGAAACCGAGTCCTAAAAGACCGATCATCAATGAGCGCCCTAGTTCTGACTCGAACTGCCAAATCATTTGCGGCATCGGCTGCCAGAATGCGTAGGTCAGAATCAACACGACAGACGTCGCGAGTACGTAGGTGCTGCGCTCGAGCGGCTGTGGCAGCACGCGCGTGAGCCATGCCTTAAAGCCGGGGCGTGCGGTCACCGAGTGCTGCAGACCAAAGAGCAGAATCAACCCGCTGTTGATCAGAGCCGCAGTTCCGAGCGAACCCGCTACGCCAGAGTCGATCGACTTCGGCACAAAGAGATTGCCGAGAAACCCTGCAAGGTAGAGAAAGCACACGAAGAAAACAGCGTAAGAGATCACGCCGTACAAAAAACCAAGTACCCGCGACATTCCCTGTCCTCCCGCTGAATTGGACCAGGAGAATTCTACAACATGGCGACTACGAAATGTTGGGGGGGTGCCGCCGCCAAGATTGAAGTGCAGCTGCAATGTCCTCATCCGCTTGAACGACATCGTGAAGCACGGTGCTATGAAGTTGCGATGTCGATTGTGAGAGCCTGTGAATCGTCGCGGCCACTTCTCGCTGCCCTGAACGGTTACCCGACTGCATCGCCTTTTGATGTGCGCGTTCGAGTTGTCGCATTCCGTCTTGCAAGCTGGCGACCGCTTTAGCACGAACGCGCTCAATGGGCTGTGATTGCCATGTGCGCGCGAAATCGGCCCATGGGGAGTTCTCAAGAGAACGGGGACCGCGATCGGTGGCGACAACTTCGAAAAATCCTTCCAACGAGTCTTGATGCATCAGCTGATCCAACGAAATCGGCTGCATCGTGATGGAATACAGATACGGATAGTTTGACAGCGCATCTGCAATGCCCTGCATGTCGGACTGTGGATTCGGAAAATATTCAGGGTGGAGACTCAGGTAGAGTGTCGGCTTCAACACTCGCAGCAGATTCGCGATGTTAGGCAGCACCTCGATTTCGCCACCCTCGATATCCATCTTGATAAAACCGCAGTCGTGAATCTGCTCGCGTGCGATCACTTCACCAAGCGTAGTCGCATCCACCTCCCAACTTCCCGGACCATCGGTCACCAAGAGGCTGGACATGCTGTCGCCGCCTTGGGAAACACTGCGATTGCCCAAGCTGACTTTGCCCGAACGGATTGCGATGCATTGCTGATACAACGTACAGCGCTCCGCCACATGAGAATTCAACGCGACGTGTTTACTCAGCGCCCTAAATGCGGTGGGATCGGGTTCAAACGCGTAGCAGTGCCGTGACAACGCCGCCCCCGCAAGCACCGTGGGACCGATCCACGCACCCACGTCGAGATACGCGGTATCACGCGTGAGAAACGTTTCCAGGATCGGTACCGTATGCGGTTCCCAAGTTTTAGACTCGAAACGATCCCAAAAGTCATCGTTCGACGTTCCCGTCTCGACCTGACAGCGTTGTCGCCCGATTTGAATCCATCGTGTGCCCATAGAGAGTTAGTTCGGCGAGCTGCGCGCGCTGTTTAGGTTTTTGCCGATACCGCCGCTCCAATCAGTACGGGGGCCTCGATGCAGGAAAAAGACGCGATCTCGCTCACGCTGATGGAACTTCCAGCGCCGTCCCTCTTCATCGAAAACGTCGCAGATCCGCTGATCCTCTTCGTCTTGCCCGGCGCCGAGATCGATGAAGCTTCCGTCGAAGCGCATGGCAGAACACTTCTCGAGGATCCAACGCGTGTCGCCTGGATTGATTTGCCGACAGATGCGCACGCGTACGCGCTGGGCCTCGACTTACTCCTACGCCCGGAACATGTCACCGCGGTACTCGTGCGCACCGACCTCCTCCGCAAAGCCAGCACCCACCTGTCACCGAGCGATCCGTTCGCGCTCGCAAGCCTTGCGGTCGAGTTACTCCGGAGTTTTCCGGCCGAACGCTGCAATACATCGCTTGCCAAGGGGTCGACCACCTTGCCCTCGGACCGCAGCGTCTATGTCGAGCCGACGCTGCGCGCCTTTGCGTTCGAAGACCTCTACCCGATTCTGCGTCAGCCCAGGAGTCAGACCCGATTGCCGAGTGCCATTCAGGATTGCGCCTCGCGCCTGCAAAAGCTCAATGCCACGAACGCAGCCGCGGCACTTCGCGACTGGGCGGACGCATTGCTTGGCGGAACGGATCGGGGGATGGGACTCGATTTTGGAACTTCCGCGGGCTCGACACCGCAGATTTCTGAAAGTCCCGCGATCAGCGTAATCATTCCCACAAAGAATCGACCGCGCCTCTTGGCTCGCGCGCTACACAGCCTTGAAAAACAAACGTTCCAAGACTTCGAAATCATCATCGTGAACGACGGCGGGGATAAACCCGTATCCGCAAACGGCCCACGCACAACAGTCATCCACAGTGGATCTTCGCGCGGACCCTCGGGTGCGCGAAACATGGGACTGCGACTTGCGCGCGGCAAGTACATCGGGTTCTTGGATGATGATGACCGGCTGTTGCCGCATCATTTCCAAACGCTGATCTCCGTATTAAATGCCGGCAACCGAATCGCGTTTACGGATAGCAGGGTGCTCATGGAAAACGAGACCGACGACTTACCGGTCGCTTCGGGGATTGCTCCGCCGTTTCAGGAAACATACGACCCGATGCGCTTCGCCCTCGAAAACCGTATTCCGATTCAAGCCGTGCTCTTCGAGCGCGCACTCTTAGATGAGACCGACGGTTTCGACGAGTCGCTCCGCGTTCTCGAAGACTGGGAACTTTGGTTGCGACTCTTTGCGCTCGCAACACCGATCCACATATCCCGCGTGACCAGCGAAGTACGCTCGCGCACCGAAGGCGGCCACGCGCTCGCAGATCATCCCGACCTATTCCCGCAAGCGCGCGGCGAAATCTACGGTCGTACGCTCCAGCTCGAAGAAATGACTCCCGGGCTTCGCGAGAAACGCGTCGAACACCTGCATCGGCTTGCTCAGAAACACGGTCAAGCATTTCCGCAATCCGCAAGAGTATGGTTGCAAGGCAACGCGAAGCTTCCGACGATCCAAGGGTACCGATAGACGTAAAGCCCAGTCTATAAACCTATCGGTTTCACTAGCTTTGAAAGCCCATTGAGCCATTCCGATACATTGTTCTGGGTCCACATCATGCCGCTCGCAATCGAGACGATTTCAGGTCCCGAGTCGGGCGCGTGATCAAGGATCTCGCGCGTGATTCGGACGTGGTCGTGATCGACCTCGGCATGCAAATGGACCCATTCAAAGACCCGTGAATCCATGCTGTCCACCCGATGGGCAACCGCAGAAACAACCGTGAACATATCCAAGAAGACCGATTCAAACATCAGCAGGGAGCCAACGCCGTGCCAAGGATCGATCTCGTCTTCTTCGAAGATCTTCCCCATGACCGTGAATAGACCCTCGCCCGGTGAAACGAGGGATAGATCATCCTGAGGTCCTAAGCGGTTCTCCAGACCGGCAACCATTCTGGAGAGCATCGCCAGATGGTTATTCCTGACGTCACCTTGCCCCAACTCGTCAAACAGAATCGAAGCATAAAAACATTGCAGATGCCGATCGTTTGTCGAGGCTAGCGCGGAGGCAAGCCACTGTGGACTTGCCTCGGTGAGCGGATATAGATTTTTCGCGAAACACCAAAGGGCGAACACTGGGTCCTGCGCTGATTCTAAGCTGCGAAAAAACGGATGCTGGGTGACACTCGCTCGAGAAACGTACTCTTGGATCGCTTGTCTTGTCGGGAGGCTGTGATTGTCGAGTTCCACTTGAGACACTACACGACCTCTAGAAAACCCTTACGCAACAGATCCCGCAGGGTCGACCGAAGCAATTCCCATTCAAGGTTCATGTTCTTGCATGCTTCATCGGCGCGAAACTTAGAGGTTTTGGCCCTGACCAGGAACGTACCTAGCTTGCTCATTTGAGCGTCGATTGAAACGCGGTGTTCTTGTTGAAACAGCAGAAGTCGATCCTTCTCGTTTTCTTGGAAGGAGATAACCGAGAGTGGCCCGCGCCTACTCACGCACAACTTCGTCTCGGGTCCCAGCTCAGTAAACGCATCTGACTCCGTGCGAAGTTTTTCTGTTCCTGTCTCCGTGCCGGTTAGACGTAATGGCTTCGGATTCCGGATGTCAGGTTTCCCAATGAATCCATTTGCGAGGCTCTTCCAGAGCTGATGTAGATCGCGATGATTATTCTCTAGATCCTTCACTACGTCTTGTAGCGCGTGCAGTCCCTGGGTGAAATGATGAGAGACCTCGTCAGGGATTTCTTCAACGGAGTTTTGATCTCTGAGGTAGAGCGGTACATCGCGCCGGCCGATCTCAAGCCTGGCGAGACGCTCTTGGACCACTTCACTGAGCAGATCCTTCATAGTGAGGCGATTGAAGAGCAATTCCAAACCGAGGGTATCCTCGTCAAAGGGATGGGCTTCGTGCCAAGTGCCCGCAGGCAAGAAGATGATATCTCCTGGAGATACGTCGTAGGAGACGCGCTCTTCAGCATCCAGCTCCCTCACGACCAGCTGTCCATTCTGGTCAATATACTCCGTCATGTCATTACACTTCATCACGCCGGGCCGTAAGGGCCACGGATACTCGGGCCGCTTGGACACTGTCCATCGCTTACGTCCGACCAACTGAAGATGCATCGTCGGAAACGAGTCAAAATGGCTTGCAACGCCGGAGCCACCAGCGGGATTGGTGGCGAACACGCCCTCCAAGTTCCTAAGCCCCCCTAACTCACAGGTCAGGCCTTGCATAAAACGAGCAACCCCTTCATGAAACCAGTGAATATTTGGAAGAGTTACGGGGATACCTGAAGCGAGATATTCCGGTGCCAGGTTGGCTTCCACGCGTACCAAGGGAAGGAAACCGCCCACCCGATCTCGGTACTCCATCGCGCCGCGGCTACAAAGGAGCGAGGCAGCCCGAATCGGTTGCTCGTGATGGCGCGACTCCGCGATGTCTTGAGCGACTTTGTGGTAATCCGCCCAGGTAATGGGTTGACCCAGAAGATCCGTAATTTTGGACTCATCACCTTCTAGAAAAAGTGTCTTTTGCCCCCAGTACTCATTCAAGAAACAATCAGCCGACACCGGATGCAGCAAAACATTCAGCACATTGGGTTGGGTGGTCATCCTATCTCCATCGAGCGAGCTGTTGTTCGCAACCAAGGATAACTGAAAGGACGCCCTCTTCGCAGAGAAGTTTTTCAACGCCACAGTCGTTCTAAAGTCGCGTCACTGGACTTCTCCCGGTGCTGTGGGCGCCTAGAGGCCGCACGGTCCGCTGGCTGGAGTAGGAGCAAGAGTATTGGGAATTTCGTGCGTTGACGTTGGTGGATAACTTTAGTCGAGAATGCTTGGACCTTTGGGCGTATCAAGCGGGTGTCACATCGGATTTCTCCAAGCCCGGTAAGCCAACCGATAACGCGTACATCGAGTCATTCAATGGGAGCTTTCGGGACGAATCCGGTTTCTCGCTCTCCAACTGGACCCAGTTTGGGGTGATGGTCAAGACCATGGGGGTGTCGTCTGGCATCACGCGGGTGGCCGTATGGCAAAGATTAAGGGACGCGGCAAAGTGCCCGGTACGTGCTCAAGTCGCAATATTGCCCGTCCGGGCCTAGGTGTAAGCTAAATGAAGCAGATACTTACAGGGTCGACTGGCGGAGCGGACGGGACTCGAACCCGCAACTTCCGGCGTGACAGGCCGGTGCTCTAACCAGTTGAACTACCGCTCCTCCGCGGCGGTGTTTCTACCGAAAGCGGCGCTTTTTAGCAATCTCGACCAGGATTCGTCCGACCTGATCACCTATTGGTGGGTCTCACCATTCCTTGGGATATGAGACTCCTGTACCTGATTTTCTTGGCTCTGGTGGCAGATCCAGCGAACGCGGCACCCCCCAAGCGCATCGACATGCCTGGATATGCGTTTTCACAGCTCACCGACAACGACCTGCCGGACCAGCGTCCCGTGGTGAACGACTTCGAAGACATCGCTTGGCAGGTCTTTGAGGGCGGCCTCGACGCGGGGATTCTGGCCGAAGTGGATGGCCAGCGCTTCGAGATCACGCTGGACGCCGGCACTGTCCGAGATCGCTATCCGGCCGCGCCGATTTAGACATCGATGGCGTCATCGCGTTCGAAGCCCAAGGTGGACTTCCCGGAAGCCAATCGGAAACCGGGGATTCCGAGATCTTTGTTTTCGACCCCGCTCTCGGTCCAGTCGTACGACTGACCGATGACGACTACGGCGACTTCTGGCCGACGGTGATCGAAGTGGTTTGGTTCTGGCGAGTACGACGGCACGGTCCATCCCTGGGACAATGAGATCATGACAGCTGCCGATAGTGTTGTACTTCAGCATGCTCTTCTGGACAATCAGTTTCCACCCAACATGCAGGCACGTTGCAAGATGACGCCTTCTATCGAGCCGTGCGACCTGACTGACTGGGTATGTCTTCGACGCGCGCAACACTTCGATAACTTGGCGGCTTTGCAGCATTGCGCCGTTCGCCAAAGCTGGTAAGTAAAACTTCAGCTTCCGCCATTTGAAGTCGATTTCGATGGGGATGACAAGTCACGATCCATCCATCCCACGCGTCGGTGTCGACGCTGACGCCCCAGTCACCGAATGCCTTCAGAAGGCGCTCCAGGAACGTTTCCTTCTCTGCGCTGGGAATATCAAAGATTGCGCCGTTCGAGTTGTCACCGCAGCTGAACTCGAGCAACGCGGTCCGCGGCTGATGCGTCAACACAGGCTACGTTACCCAGACGTTCCGCTGGTCGTCATCACCGAGAACGACGCAGATGCCGGACTGGTTCGCGATTGCTTCCGCCATGGTGCGTTTGATGTGCTGCCCGAGGACGAGGTCGATAGTGCGCTCGCTCGAACTGTCGAGCGTGCAATCGCGCACGTACAAAGTGGCAACGAGCGCGAAGACGAGGCCCAGCGCATGGCTGCAGAGTTAGGCAAGCGCGCGAGAGACCTCGAAACCGCACTCAATACCGTCCGCGAAAGTTACGACCAGACCCTAGTTGCGCTCGTTGGAGCACTCGACTGCAAAGAAAAAGAAACCGCGTGTCACTCTCAACGGGTCGCGATCTACTCGGTCTTGATCGGCGTGCGCATGGGACTCAGCGAAGAGGCGTTGGAAAACCTTTTTCGTGGTGCGTTGCTCCATGACATTGGAAAGATCGGCATTCCCGACGCCGTCTTGCTGAAGCCGGGTAGTTTCACCGACGAGGAATGGGTGATCATGAAGACCCATACCGAAATTGGTTCCGAGCTATTACGCGGCATTTACTTTCTTCATGATGCGGCTGATGTTCCGCGTTCGCACCACGAAGCATGGGATGGCAGTGGCTATCCCACGGGCCTTGTTGCGGAGGACATTCCGGTAAACGCGCGAATTTTCGCAGTCGTCGACAGCTACGATGCGATTCGATCGAAGCGACCGTACAAAGAAGCCATGACGCACGAGGAAGCGATCCCGCTGCTTCAAGACGCCAAAAACCAACGTCTTGATCCGGATATCGTCGACACGTTTAGTATTGAACCCCAGTCCACATGGATCCAATTGGAAGACGCGGTCGGAGAAAACATCACTTTCGAAATCGCGCTGCAATCCTGTCGAGGAGTTCCCGAGCCATGAGTATCGAACTAGTCCTATTAGGTGAGATTCTCAATCTCTCGCGCGACGACAATGTTTCACTCGAAAACTTTGGGCAGAAAGTCGCAGCCTCACCGAAGCTCGCGGTCGAAATCGTTCGCGTTTCTAACTCTGCGCTCTATGGCATGGAGGGCAAGATCGATCGACTGGAACGTGCGGTCTTGATCCTGGGAATGCGAACGGTTTCGCAGATCGCATCGTCGGTACTTGTGAAAGCCAAAATGAACGGTGTACAGATTGGTTCGCTCCACGGCGATCAGCTCTGGACCCACAGCCTCGAGACCGGTGTCTGCGCACAACTCATCGCACGCTGCCTATCACTTCCGTTGGAGTCAGAAGCCTACCTCGCGGGCCTCCTGCACGATCTGGGAGTGGTTGAAATGTCTCAAGCCCACGGTGCGCGCTATGCCGACGTCGTCGTAAACGCGACCCAAAGCGCCGAATCACTCGCGACCGCCGAGCAAGACGCGTTCGGTGAAACCCACGAGACAAAACTCTGTGAGATCGCCGCAGACTGGGGCTTCCGGGATCTTTTGATCAACGCGATCGGACATCACCACGACCCAAACGCGGCGAACGATCGCAGCCGCCCGCTCGCAACCTTGCTCTACGCTGCGCACGTTGTGCTCGAGGATCATTCCGAAGCATGGAGCGATCACGGCCCAAGCGAGCAAGACGAAGCCGTACTGAGCGATCTCGGCCTGCTCCCCGACGACCTCGAAGACATCCGTGTCCTCACCGAAGAACGCCTCAAAGAAGTCTCAGGCGTTTTCAAATAGAGCGCCAAGACGCGGCCCCCGTTCAATGATTGACTGGGGTGCATGGCGGGCGTTGTTCCTCGCGAGCCTACTCGGGATGGTATTGCTTCGGATCTTTGGAGCCGAGGCCATCCTAGTCACGGTGATGTTCATAGGATCCGTTCTCTGGTTCCTCTATCGTTGGTTCGGGTACTACCCCGAAGAAAGCGAAGAGGACGAAGGCCCCGACGCATGGGACTAGGCCTGTTACGAGACAATCAGTCCCCGCGTTCCACCAAAGGCACGCACGCAACCGCGCGCCGCTAAGAAGAGACCATGTTGGAACGCAAGGTCAAAGGCTGCGTAGCGGCGTGGCCAGGCCAGCGAATAGAATGGTGGGGCTCGTAACCTCGCCCCAGTCCGTTGATCACTACGTTGAAGATGGGGAATGGTGAGAACCTCACCAGAGCGTGAGGTTCCACGTTCGTTTATCGCTAAGCGTGCCCTTCCCGAGAGAGGGGTAACAGTTCAAACCGGTCACATGGGTAACACTTTTGGGTCTTTGCAAGGGAGAGCAAAGTGCCCTGGAAGGAGTGTTACAAGATGGATGAACGGCTTCGTTTCGTAGCGCGGCTACTGGA
>JAJDAK010000098.1 GCA_029261895.1 Deltaproteobacteria bacterium | reverse complement strand
TTGACCGGATGCATTGATGATCGCTTGAGGCTCACCAAAGGGTGTAATCACCATACGTTGGACGACCGCTCCACTTCGATCGGTCACCACGATATTCGAACCCAGCGGGTCAGGGTGGTAGAAGCGGTACTCTGCCGCGTGGGCATTTTCGGTGAACGACAAACATGCGAAAACAAGCGCAGCAATAGCCACCCGAGTGGAAACGGAAAACGGCATTCCCTCATTATAGCTAGGTGCGGTTGAAAATACACGAGCGTGTAATCTCAGTTTACTCAGCGTCGATCGAACGAAATACGTAACTCCGTATCTAACTCCTATCCTGCGTGATCTCTTACTAACCTGGCGGACAGTGACGGTTGCGCTCAGGAACAGTTTTGCAACGTGATTGATACGAACGACGGGTCTTTTCCGACGAGCGAAAGTCTGCCCGCGATGGTTTCTCATCGTAGAAGAATCGTCGAGTGTACCTATACGTTCGGAGATCTCATTTTTTTAGTTTGCCGCTTGATTTCGTGGTTACCCGCGCGCA
Source organism: Deltaproteobacteria bacterium (assembly GCA_029261895.1). Lineage (GTDB taxonomy): Bacteria > Myxococcota_A > UBA9160 > SZUA-336 > SZUA-336 > JAJDAK01. Next base: position 4,008 of record JAJDAK010000098.1, on the reverse strand, counting down.
CGGTCGACATGTGTCCATCCGAAAAGGAGATGAGCCATGTCTGGAATCCGCAATCACATTGTCACGCTGTGCCTGCTGACAGCCGTCGCTTTGCCCTTCGTCGCCGGCTCGGCCCACGCTCAGCAGGCGACCATCGATGCACTCACCCTGGTTGACCCCGTGCGCTGCGCGGGCAATGGCCGCGTTCGCGCGACCATCACCATCAATGACTGCTCGAACCCCGTGGTCTCCATTGCTGCGCCGGGTAACAGCGGGGCGGGAAACCTTTGCCTTTCGCTTGGCACAGGCACACACGATCGAGAGTTCAGCTACTCGGTACTCGAGGTGCCACCGAACAGCCCCATCGTGTTCACGCTGGTGCTCCAAGACGGCTTCGACGGTCCGCTGATCGACACGGCGACCCTCCCCTTTAACTGCTCGACCGGCGGGCCTATCGCCTGCTCCGACACTCCCCTTGCCAGCTGTCGATCGGCCGGGTTCTCGAAGCTCGCGCTCCATAACTCCTTTCGGAACCGCAGCGACAAGGTCTCTTGGTTGTGGCGAAAGGGTGAGGCAACCACCGCCGCCGACTATGCCGACCCCACGACCGATGCCGCGTATTCGTTGTGCATCTACAACAACGGTGTGCTGAGCGCGGCGAACGAGATCGCTCCCGATGCCAGCCTTTGGAAGTCAATCAAAGGCGGGTTCAAGCACAAAGAGAATGTTTTCACGGGCAAGACTGCGCTCACGCTCAAGGCAGGTGCAGAGGGGAAGGCCAAAATCACCGCCAAGATCTCGGGCTTGATCGCTCCGGACCCGCTTTTCCCCTTCGAAGCGCCACTCATCACGATCCAGCTCGTAAACGAGGACAGCGGTCTGTGCTTCGAGAGCGTCTTCGACGCCGAGGACATCAAGAAGAATAAGGCCACCCAAGCGGGTCCTCTTTCGTCTTTCTCGGGCCACGGCACCCTCAAGGGCGTCGCGAAGTAGACGACTCTCGTTTTCCGAGCAACATCGGATCTGCCGGGACCGCGGCCAAAAACGTGACGAATGGAATTATCGACACGTGGGACATGGCAATGAGATGAGTGGATCGTCGAAGTGTCCCAGGCGAGGCGGACGGCCTTGATTCCCCAATCGGACGTTGTCACGGAACTCAATCGCACTGTATTCGGCAGCGTTTTCGTAGGGTTCGAAGTTCGTTCGGAGCATCCACGGCATATCTCTCCGCTCGAGCACGTGATGTAGTTCGTGCGCGAATTTGTCGGCGGCATTTCGCACCGAACCGTCGGGATTGATCGACCCTAAGTTGGGGTTGAGCACGAGGATGGAGAACCATTCGCCCGTGCCGGTTTCAAAGTGATATGTGATCGCCGCAGTAGCGGTTTGATCCATCACGAGAAAGACGCTTCTCTCTGGCAGCCTCTCGATTGCCCCGAGTAATTCCAGTCCGTCTTGAAACTCGGACACATCGTCGGCCATCTCTTGCACTGGCTGGGGATCGCCACTGACTCTGATGCGAGACCCTGGCTTGAATGGTTTGGCTTCGCGCATGACCTGTTGAATTTTCGACATCATGAAGCGATCTTCAGCCCTGATCTTTGGGACTTCTTCTAGTGGCGGTGTCGCTGGAAAATTTTCTGTGCTGCTGGGTTGAGTAAAGCGCCCGGTTGGATCGACGAGGCCGGTGGGCCGGTTGAGTACGTAGGAGCTAGTGTTAAAGTTTCCCGGTGCGGTCTGAATGGCGTTGAAGCTAATACCAAGATGAGTGAGCTCGGGATCGGCTGAAAGAAACTTGCCCACAAAAGGATCGTAGTGGCGCGCATTCATGTAGTGCAGGCCGCTTTCGAAATCGTGCTCCTGCCCCGTGAAGAGATGTCGCGGGCCATCGGCGCCGGATTCGACAGAGCTACCCTGACCATCCACGACGCTACGGGCTTCACCGTAGGGTGTGTGCACCGTGCGTTGAATGACGTTACCGGTGTGATTGGTCACCACGACGTTAGAACCCAGCGGGTCGGGGTGGTAGAAGCGGTACTCTGCCGCGTGGGCGGGTCGCGCGATGTACGAGGCTCCGATCAGGACCGTCATCGCGACGAGCGAGCCCCAAATTCCCATTCTGAGCGCGGTGTTACAGCGTTCCAAGTATTCTCCGACAAAGACTATATTCAGCAACGAAACCAGTAGTCTATCATAGATGGATGAGGTATTACTGCGCCCGAACTGCGCGTGGTTTCGAGGCCAGGTGGAGCCTCCTCTATGACTCCAGCAACTATATATGTATGGCGAGCTTAAGCTTCACTGGCGCGTAACCGAAGAGTTGTCACTGAGGGGGTCTCTTCCGCTCAGGAGCCCCAGTGCGCGTCCTTCTAGGAATTATAGGAACGTTTGTTTGCGTTTTCGTCGGGTTCATTCTTCATCACGGAGATCCGCGGTTACTCATCGTTCCTACCGAATATCTGATCATCATTGGGATGTTGATCGGCTCCGTAGTCGCGTCCAACCCTGGATTTGTGCTGAAAGAGATTGCTCTTAGCACCAAGAGTCTATTCACTGCGGGTGTTCCGGATCGGGCGCAGTACCGCGATACGTTCTGCGTGCTCTACCGCTTTCTTTTACTCGTGCGACGCGACGGTTTGCTCATGTTGGAGGACCAGCTGACAACGCCCGAGAAATCCGAGCTCTTTTGTAAGCATCCGGCCGTGCTGCGTGACCGGCGCTCCGTAAGGGTAATGTGTTCCGCACTCGGAATGTTGGTGGACAACGTTGGCAACGCCGAGTTGGTCAACGAACTTATTCAGCGCGACCTTGAAGCCGTTTATGACCAGGAGATGAGTGCATCACGTGCGTTGCAGCGTAGCGCGGACGCGCTGCCCGCGATCGGTATCGTTGCTGCGGTGCTCGGTATCATCCTAACGATGCAGAGTATTGATGCCGGTGCCGATACGGTAGGGAAGAACGTCGCCGGCGCGCTGGTCGGAACCTTTGCCGGAGTTTTTCTGGCTTACGGCGTTGTGGGTCCGCTCGCGAACGCTCTCAAAGCCAAAGCTGATGCGGTGCGCCGACTACGACACTGCATCCGTCGCGTGGTGGTCGGTGATCTGAATGGGATCTCGCCGATGCGCTCGGTCGATCTCGCGCGCCTCGGCGTACTGCCTGATCAGCGCCCTACCCTTGATGATGTGAAGGAAGCGCTCGGGGAGAGCGCTCAGTGACGGTTGCTGATGAACCCCAGAGACCACGCTTCGTAGAGCCGGCAGCTCCGGCGATCGAAGAAGAAGAGCACGGCGGTGCTTGGAAGGTGGCGTATGCGGATTTGACCACGGCGTTGATGGCGCTCTTCATTGTGCTCTGGATTTTGAATCAGCCCGACGAGCTCAAAGCGAGTGTGGCGAACTACTTTCAAAACCCGGCGGGCGACGGGATTCTGCCCGAAGAGGCCGCCGTACTAAAATCTCCACCGGATGCGGCTGAGGGGCTGACCCAACCTGAACCTCCGCCAAGCCGGAAAACGAACCTCGACGAGGGCGGTACATTGCATGGCTATGCCCAGACGATCTTTGATCGTGTCAGTAAGGCGAACACAGGCTTGGCCGAGCAGATGGAGTTTGCGGTGACCAAGGACGGTTTGCGAATCAGTCTGGTGGAGCTGGCGGACTCGACACTATTTCCCGTCGGTGGGACCACGTTGAACCCCAAGGCGGAGCAGCTCGTTGCTGTGCTGGCCGAGGAGCTTCATGATCTCAACAACGAAATCATGATTGAGGGCCATACCGATAGTCGTTCCTTTGATCGGGGTTCTGATCGGAGCAATTGGGAGTTATCGGCGGGTCGAGCCAACCGTACACGACAGATTCTGGAGCAGGGCGGTGTCGCACCTGAGCGGATCGTCGAGGTGAAGGGCTTGGCCGATCGCCAGCTTTACAACGTCTTGGACCCCTTCGACAGCCGCAACCGACGCATCGCGATTACGATCATGTCACCCGATCGCTGGGATCCCGACGCTGAACAAGAAGTGGAAGTGAT
>JAJDAK010000097.1 GCA_029261895.1 Deltaproteobacteria bacterium | reverse complement strand
GACTCGATCCTCTCGTCACGGGTTTCGGTGGGTCTGCCGGTGGGTGCGGCGTTCAGCGTGCCGGCGAACTGCGACGTGAACGGTGACAACATTTGCAATGGTCTGGACGCGATCCTGATCAGTCGCGCAAGCGTGGATCTGGCCAACCCGGCGTCCGTGACGGGCAAGGCCTGCCCGGGTTATACGAACGTCTGTACGGTTGACGTTGCCGGGAACTGCCTGCCGTAATCGTCTACGGCGGCGTCGGGCGTGAATTGACGCTGCGAGCGCCTTCTTTTACGACCGTTTGCGGCACCGAATTGAGCCACTCGAACTGTAGGAATCGGTTCATTTCATGGAGTGCCGATTCCTGCGTCCGACCCTGCTCCTGCATGCGGAAGAACGCGACCATATAACCCGTGCGGTCTACACCCGAACGGCAGTGAACCCATGCGGGAAGATTCTCCGGATCCCGAAGCAACGCCAGAAATCGCGCTATGTCTTCCTCGCGAGGTGGACGCGAAGCCGAGAGATTGAAGTGGTAGAGCCTGAGTCCATGCTCTGCGGCGAACGCGCTTTCGTATCCAGGTGTTCGACCACGCAGATTGATGATCGAACGAATGCCGTGCCGTTTCGTTGCCCAACGGAGCATTAAAGGAGAGGGTTGTGCGCTGCGGTAGAGTACTTCCGGTTCGACCGCGTTGAAGTTATAGAGCGTTCTCGCGCAACCGGTCGAGCACGAGAGCAGTACGACGAAGGTCAGGCACAGACGGAGCGTCATTGGGTGACGGAGTAGGTGGTGACCTTTCCGGCCTGCTGTAATTCGGCAAAGCGGACGCGATACCAAGCATCCTCTAGCTGTGCGCGTGTCGCGGTTTCGATCCGCTCTCGCGCCGCGCTGGATTCGGTTTCGATCGCATCAGCATCCGGCTCGTCCCGTTCCAAGAGGGCGATTACGAAAAAACGATTTCCGCTGTCGAAGATTCGACCCGCATGAGGTGCATCTGCGCGCAAATTCAATGCGGCGGATTTTAGTCCTGGCACCGTGCCGATCCCTGGTATTGACGCCTCACGGACGCCAAACGCGACGGATTCCTGTGCTGCTAATCCCAGCGCTTTAGCGGCTTCAGCGAAAGCCTCCCCGCCCACAAGCCGATCCTGAAGCCCCTGTGCCAGGGCTCGGGCCTTTTCGCGGGCTTGATCTTCCACCAGTAGCTCCTTGGCGATCGTGGACGAAACCTCCGTCAGCGGCTTCTCCAGCGCCTCTCGTCGCTCATCCATACGGATTAGATGGACGCCACTCGAGGTTTCGATCGGCTGAGACAGCGCGCCGATCTCGAGCGAAAATGCTGCGGTTTCAAACGCTGCAAGCATGCGTCCTCGTGGAAAGTATCCAAGATCGCCACCGTTGAAACGCGTTTCATCATCTTGGGAGAACTGCCGCGCCATCTCATCAAAAGTTTCACCGCTGTTGAGTTTCTCGAGGACCGTCTGTGCGCGTTCGAGCGCGTTCTCCCCCGTGAAAAGAATGTGCCGTGCCTTGACCTCTTCAGGGCGATTGAACTCAGCGAATCGTTGTTGGTATTTGGCATCGATGCGTTCGGCGTTTTCAGCCTCGAACGCATTGATGGCAGCCGTATCGATCGCGTTCGGATCTTTGTGCTGGTCCGCGGCCGCTTCGACGTAGTGCAACCGAATGCGCAGTTTCTCATTCAGGATCGCTTCCCGTACCGCAGCGTCGGAAATACGCACGGGAGACAGGACGGTCCGCAGGAACTTTACGAGTAGGAGATCGCGTCGACGTTCCTCGAGGTAGAGGCTTTCGCTTCCCCATGACAATCGGACGTAGCGTTTGAATGTCTCGGGATCGAAGCGGCCCTCGCGTTGGAAACCGGGATTTGACCGAATCGCATTCCGCAGTTCCTCATCGCTCACACGTAGTCCGAGCGCGCTGGCCTCTTGAGTCAAGACCATGCGTCGGATCAGTTGCTGAAGGGTTTGACTGTCAAGTTGGCTGGCGAATTGACTCAGGTCGGTTCCTGGAGGTAGCTGTTGCCGCTGGAAATCTTCCAGGTTATTGCGTGCCGAACGGAAGAGCTCGATGGAAATTCGTTCGCCATCGACTTCTGCGACCGGTGGCGTGCCGCCGCCCCCGCCCGCCTGCCCGAAAGTGATCACGAAGGCGATCGTAATGACACTCACGATAAGAACATTGCCGATCCACACGATACGTCGTCCAGCCACCTTGTTTCCCCTCTATCTCCCAGTGTGTGCTCTGCCCGTCAAGAATGTCGTGTTCGGGTCCGAATCAAGCTAAAGCGGGCACCCGCGAAAGGCAAGCGGGCTCTGTAACTTGCAGCTCGCGTGTACCACTCGTAGAATCCCTGTCGTGGGCCGTTTGTCGAAGTTACAAAAGGCCGATTTAGGGTTACGACTTCGGAGCACAGCCTCCAAAGGACAGCGGGATGCTTGACCGCCTACTCGGTTTTTTCTCGGACGATCTTGCGATCGACCTTGGTACCGCCAACACCTTGGTGTACGCGAAGGGTCGGGGCATTGTGTCGGCCGAACCATCCGTTGTGGCGGTTCAGACGGACGCCCGAGGCGTCAATCGCGTGCGTGCGGTCGGCAAAGAGGCCAAGAGTATGTTGGGGCGAACACCGGGCTCGATCCGAGCGGTTCGCCCGCTTAGAGATGGCGTGATTGCGGACTTCGAAATTGCCGAAGCCATGCTTCGCTACTTTATTCAACGCGCGCATAACCGCTCGACGCTGCTCCGGCCTCGGATCGTGATTTCGGTTCCATCGGGTATCACAGAGGTCGAAAAGCGTGCCGTACGCGAGTCGGCACTCTCCGCGAGCGCACGCGAGGTCTATCTGCTCGAAGAACCGATGGCCGCGGCCATTGGTGCGGGTCTTCCGATTACCGAGCCGTCGGGGAATATGATCATCGATATCGGTGGGGGCACCACAGAAGTAGCGGTGATCTCGTTGGCCGGGATCGTCTATGCGAATAGTGTGCGGGTTGGCGGCGATAAGATGGATGAGGCCATCCTTAATTATGTAAAGCGCAAATACAACCTACTCGTGGGCGAGCGCACCTCAGAGCTGATCAAGATTGAAATCGGAACCGCGTATCCGATGGACGAGCAGGAAACGATGATTATCAAGGGTCGAGACCTGGTCGCAGGCGTACCGAAGACCCTGGAGATCAACACCGAGGACATCCGCGAGGCACTTGTCGAACCGATCAATTCGATCGTAGAGGCCACGAAAATCGCGTTGGAACGCACGCCTCCAGAGTTGGCGGCCGATATTGCGGATAAGGGAATCGTGCTCACAGGCGGCGGCTCGATGCTGCGAAATCTGGATATTTTGCTCCGCGAGGAGACCGGGCTGCCGGTGATGCTGGCTGAGGATCCGTTTACGGCTGTGGTGATGGGCTGCGGACGCTGCCTCGATGAGATTGATCTGCTAAAAGACGTAACAGTTAAGGCCTAACCCCCCCTCGGAGAAACACGGCATTTGAGCGATCTCTTGCGTCGCTTCCGTTACCCATTCGCGTATTTTTTGCTCGCGTCCCTCTGCGTG
>JAJDAK010000096.1 GCA_029261895.1 Deltaproteobacteria bacterium | reverse complement strand
CGACCCTTTTACAAATTTTGGGCTTTGTTTTAAAAATCTCTCTTTTTTTTGCCCCCCAAAAAAAACACAAAATTAAAACCCAACGTCCCCATTAATTGCACTAAGGACCGTCCCCATTAATTGCAGCCATTTGATTGCATTAGGCATCACCTTGAGCACTGGCCCGGGGCATCTTGCGGATGGTCGTCAACGCGAAGACCAGGATATTGCTGTCCAGGTCCAAGAACCGCGTCTCGATGAAGCACATGCGTTTGCGGCCCTTGATCAGGGTGCTTTCCATCAGGAACAGCGGGCCCACCACCGGTTCGAGGTAGTCGATCCGCATATTCGTGGTGGCGAGCCAGTCGCGTGGCGTGTCTTCTGGCTCGGCGGATCGGACGGTAAACAGCGCCACAAAGTCGACATAGGTTGGCGTGAATCCACCAAAGAGTTGGCCGCGGGGATTTTTCACGTGATCCGGCAGATGGGCTTCGATCTTCAGATAGCCTGGCTTCCGCTCTTGAAGCGACCAGTCATAGGCTTCAAGAAAATCACCCGCCTGGTGACCGCGGTTGACCAGGCGACCGGGTGGCGCGTTCTGCCAGCGACGGACCTGCTCCTCAATACTCATTAACGTGAGCGTTCGAGCGGCTGGTTCCCATCGTAGAGTTTCAGTACTTGGACCGAACCTGCCGCGCCGACACCCAGGCAGAGTTCACAGAGCGTACACTCGTCAACGTTCGCGTCGACGATCTCCAGTTCGCCATTGCCGCCAGCCGTGAAGATCCCCACCGGGCAGACTTCACTGAGCTTCTTAACCGTGGCCGGATCCTTGGCGGCGTCCGGGCTGACTTTGATTTCGATGAAGAGTCCCATGCTTCGCTCCTATGCCAAACCCTGCTGCACCAGCTTCGGGATGTCTTCGATGCGCTCGGCGACGCCGATTCCGGCTTCGCGTAAGCGTTCAATCTTTTCCGCGGTCGTATCCGCCTTACCTTCGACGATGGTACCCGCATGGCCGAAGCGCATGCCGGGCATCTCGTCCATGAAGCGACCGGCCATGAAAGCTACGACGGGCAGGCGCGACTTATTCTCTTTCACCCAGCGTGCGAGATCGGCTTCCATCCGGCCACCGGGTTCGGAGTAAATTGCAATGGCCTTGGTATCGGGATCGGCTTCGAAGAGTGGCATCAGCTCCGCGTAGCTCGAACCAATAATGGCATCGCCGCCGATCGACACCGCGGTTGACTGCCCCATCCCCGCTGCGGTCAATGTGCTGCAAATCTCAGTCGTCATGCCACCGGACCGCGACATTACACCGATCGACCCCGGGACGAACGCCTTCTTTGCGTCCTCCGCACGACCCCCGAGGTTTCCGACCTTGGCTTCCCCCGGCGACAGTACGCCGAGACAGTTGGGTCCGATGATCTTCGCGCCGCGCATATTCGCCAGCTCAACCATCTGTGCGACTTCGTAGCGCGGAATATTCTCTGTGATGATGACGAGAAGTTTGATCCCGGCTTCAATCGCTTCCAGCGCTGCGTCGCGTGTGAACGCAGGTGGTACCGAGATGACCGAAGCATCGACACGCGTCTTATTCGTGAGTTGCTCGACGCTGTCACAGACGGGAACACCATGGATTTCGCGTCCGCCGCGACCCGGTGTGACGCCACCAATTACTTTAGTGCCGTAGTCCATCATTTCTCGCGTCATCGTGACCGCTTCGCGGCCGGTAATTCCCTGCACGATGACCGTCGTGTCCTTTGTGATTAAAATCGACATGCTAAGCCGCCTTCATCTTTGCCACCGCGCGGCCTGCAGCTTCGTACATCGAGACCGAACGATCACAGTATTCCACGCCGTATTTTTCCAAGAGTTTGAAACCGTCGCGTTCCCACGAACCCGGAATGCGAAAGATGGCGATCTTCTCTGAGGGTTCATGCCCTGCCTCGATCACACCTTTGATCACGCCACGCGCGACCAGATCGACGCGGGTATTCGAAACGACGTTCATCATTACCGCGATTTTTTCGACGCCGGGCTTGGAAAGAATCAGCTTGGTGAGATTGCAAACCTTGCTCACGCTCGGATTGCCGCCGATCTCGCAGTAGTTCGCGGGGTCTCCGCCATGTTTGCGAACGGCGTCGAAGAGAGTCAACGAGCCGCCGCCTGCACCAATCACCAAACCGAGCGTTCCATCGAACTCGGTAACATTGCCCGCGACACCCCGGTGATCGACTTCGTTGATTTCGCGACCTTTGATCTCGAACGGGGTCGGCGGACGTGCTTGTCTGGTTTCATCTTCACCGATGCCTAACTCTTCAAGCAGTTTCTTGTGTTTCCCTTTGGCTTCCGCTTCAAGGTCAACGTGCCCGTCAACCGCGACGAACGAACCGTCTTCAAGTTTTCCGAGGGGATTGATTTCGGCTAACGTCAAATCGTATTGCTGAAACACCCGCGCCAAAGTAGCGACGATGCGCGTTAGTCGATTCAGATCTGAACCGGTAATCCCGAGCGACGCCACCAACTCTTTCGCCTTGTGATCTGCGAAAGGCATCAGCGTCGAGAAGTGACGCTTCGCAATATGCTCGGGGTGTTGCTCGGCCACTTCCTCGATATCAATGCCGCCCATGTCGGAGAGAATCATGACCGGTTTTTTCGCGGTGCCGTCCCACGTCACCCCCAGATAGAATTCCTGCGCGATGGGTTGCTTGGATTCAACCAGAACACCGCGCGCGGTTTGTCCGTTGATCTCAAGCTTAAGAATGGTTTCCGCCGCGGCTTTGGCTTCGGCGGGGGTCTCGGTAAACAGCACACCGCCGGCCTTCATGCGACCACCGCTCAGCACCTGTGACTTCAGCACCAAAGGTCCGCCGATTTCGCGCGCGATGGCTTCTGCCTCTGCGGGCGTGTGGGCGACTTTCGAACCCTTGGGTAGTGGGAAGCCGTGCTTGGCTAAGAGCGCTTTCGATTCGTATTCATAAAACCGCATAGGGTGAAGTCTCCTTACAGCGATGGGTGCTCAGGGCCGACGAAGCGCCGCCGACCGGCCCGGCGGTACACGGGGTGTCCCTGGCCGGAAGCGGGCCGAAGCATAACATGATGAGACCAAGCCTCAACGCGGGTCGAGGCGCACCGCGATCGAATTCGTGGGGTCCCGCATCAATCCGATCAGCCTGTCGCCCCAGCCGTAATTCTGTGCCATCAGCACGTGCACCCGGTCTCTGGCCTCCGGGGTTTCAACCGGAACCGCGGTCATCGCTTGAGTTTCCTCACCGCGGGTCAGTTCAACCTCTGGATTGGAGCGAATCCGTACAAACCACTGGTTCTTGGGCATCCCCGCGCGTAGCCAGAGCTGCCCTTCGTCTTCTGCGATCCAAAGACGGGTCTCATGGGTCCCGCCCGCACCGTCTGTGGTCTTCAGCAGCACGACCTCGCCGACTTTTTCACTTGCCACATAACCGACAGCAATGAGTGCGATCAATGTGATGAGAACAATGGTACCGAGGCGCTTGATCATGAGGTCTCCTTCATCTTTCGATTGCTCAGGGCGTGCCCGCGGGAAGCCGATACTCTTAGGACCAAAGCCGAGGGAGCCATCACATGGGCAAGCTTATCTGGATCATTCTGATAGTCCTAGGGGTTTACGTGGGCATGACGGTCTACACCGAAGGCACCGACCACGCCTTTGGCGGCATCTTTGCCAGTGGAACCAACGCCGGTCTGTCGGCAGAGCCCCACACTACCCCGATGAAACGGGCTGAGGACAGCGTTCGCAAATCCTTAGATGCGTCCGTTGATCGAGTCGAGCGCGGATTGGCCAACGCGGACTGACGTTCCGCGGAAACGCTCCGCTTCAAGCAAGCATCAGATCCACCAATCAGATCCACCAGGAAAAAGGCGGGCTATGTCCGAGAAAAATGTATTCGAAGATGCGATCGCGCGTATGGAGCGGATTGGTGAGGAGGCGGGTATTGTCCCCGAGGTTATTTCCGCGCTGCGCCAACCGAAACGTACGTTGACCGCGTCATTGCCGGTACGCATGGATGATGGGTCGATGCGCTATTTCACCGGGCTGCGTTGTCAATACAACTCGGCGCTCGGTCCAACGAAGGGCGGGATTCGTTTTCATCCGAACGTGAGTACTGAAGAAGTACAGGCGTTGGCACTTTGGATGACGATCAAATGCGCGGTCACCAATCTGCCCTACGGCGGCGGCAAGGGCGGCGTGATCGTCGATCCCAAGCAGCTGAGTAAGTTGGAGCTCGAACGCCTGTCGCGTGCGTATGTTCGCGCGATGGCGAGATTCATCGGGCCCGATATCGATGTGCCCGCACCGGATGTCTACACCAACGCGCGTATTATGGGTTGGATGTTGGACGAGTACGAGGCCATTCAGCACAAGCACGCGCCCGGCGTCATTACCGGGAAGCCCATTCGGCTTGGCGGTAGCCTGGGTCGCGACGAAGCCACGGGCCGCGGTGCGTTCCTCTGCATTCAGGAGCTCGCAAAGCGCAAGAAAATCAATCCAAAGAAAACACGCGTCGCGATCCAGGGTTTCGGCAACGCCGGGTATCACGTTGCAACGCTGCTCCAAAAGTCCGGCTATAAGATCGTCGCCGTAAGTGATTCAAAAGGCGGGATCTACGCCGAGGACGGCTTTGATGTCGAGAGTATCTATCAGCACAAACAGGACACGCGGAATTTGCGCGGTGTGTATTGCGAGGGCTCGGTTTGTCAGCTCGTGGATCACAAGGCCATCTCAAACGAAGACCTTCTCGAACTCGACGTGGATATTTTGATTCCTGCCGCGCTCGAAAGTGTGATTGGCCCTTGGAACGTCGAACGCATCAAGGCGCCGATCATCATCGAGGTTGCGAACGGCCCGATCAGTGGTGACGTTGACGCGTTACTGCATGAGCGCGACATCATGGTGGTTCCGGATGTACTCGCAAACGCCGGGGGTGTCACGGTGAGTTACTTTGAATGGGTGCAGAATCGCTCGGGTTATCGCTGGACGCTCGACGAAGTTCGCCAGCGTTTGGCCGATATCATGGAGCGCGCATTCGCGGAGATCTGGGATCTCGCCCAGGCCGAGGGTCGATCACTGCGAAGCGGCGCATACACGATCGCGATGCGGCGTATCCAGGAAGCGATTCAGGCACAGGGGAGTCGCGAATATTTTCAGGGCGATACCCACTAGCTGAGTTCTTCGACCGTCGTCGAAATTGACGCAGCCAGTGGAGCCACCTCTTCGTCCAACGCGGGATGTTCAATGATCCGATCGGCGGATCGTCTCAGCATCAGGTTGAGGGATCCATCCTCACCGCCGCGAAAGTCGGTTCGGACCACGATCGTCGGCTTGTTGCGTGCGTACGCGTAACCGCATTCCCACGCGGTTCCCGAATCTGCATCGGCACCGTCAAGTACCGCGACAACGAGATCACAACGATCGACCGCATCGCGACAAAGCTCGAATGCGCCGTGATAGTTCGGCGGATTTTCGAGCAATGGCAATTCGGCGTCGTCTTGGGGCAAGAATATTTTGTACGTGTAGGATTCCAACGCCTTCGACAACTCTCGCATCCAGCGTCGCTCAGCCTGGGTAAAAAGCGGTCCCGCGAGATAGATCTCCATCCTTACTCCGTGTCTAAGATTCTGAAACGAACTGATGTCCCCAGCCGGGAACGCCAATATCCACAAAAGCATTGAGCGCGACCAGAAGTTCAAGCGCGCGTTCGCGGACGGCATGCCACCCGGGGTCGCTGCGCGTAAAGCTGAGTGCGTCGCTGCCTTTGGGTATCGAGGATAGCCGATCGCGTGTAAAGCCGATGAAACGTTCTATCAGATCGATTTCGTCGCGATTGAGCCAACCCTTGCGTTCGAAGTAGGGAAGCTCGCTGGTATCAATCCAGCGCAGTCGTACGACCGCATCGTGTGCGCGACTGGGATCGTCGGCGAATCGGTCCTGCTCCGCGGCGCAAGCAAGGCGGTTCAGATCTTCGATCAAAGAGGTCCGCAACATCGATTCTTGCATGCGGGCAGTATAGGGCCTGAAGTCGACCACAGTCCGGAGATCTTCTCTCCGGACTGTGGCTACGCGCACAAAGGCGTCGTCTTATTCAGGCTGTGCCTCTTCGCCGGCTTCTTCGGCTTCAGCTTCTTCGCCGGTGGCCTCTTCTGCCGCGGCTTCGCCTTCTTCGGCCGGCGCAGGTGCGGCGACGTCAGTTTCGGCTGCAGCGCCGGTGGCTTCTTCTGCCGCGGCTTCTTCAGCGGTGGCAGCGTTAGGCATCACGAATGATGCAAGACCAAGGACGGCCAAAAGAACAATTAGCTTTGACATTGGTTTCTCCTCAGATGCACGAGGACAATCCCCGCAGATGGCTGCACCGTAGGATTGGGTTCCTACAGGTGGTGTGATGTACATCACACGAGATCCGAAACGAAGCAAGGGTTTATTCGTCGAAATATGCGTCGAGGTCCGGCCAGTCAATCGCCGATTGCGACGCGAAAGCTTTGAGCAAAAGATTACGCCGCTCCGGGTTTTCACCCTTCCGGAATTTAGTAACCGCCTGTTTCAGTTTGGTTTTCGCGGGGCACGCCGGGTCCTCGTCGATGAGGGTCCCGTCCTCATGCTTCACGCCAGCCGTGTCGAGCCACTCGGTCAGCAGGTCCAGGTGATTCTCGAGAAAATAACTGGCCAAGATCTCCTCAGCCGCGGGAGCCGCGATGCTACGAGCCAACGCTTTTCGCATCCATTCCGCTTGGCGCGGCTTCGGCTGCTTCTTCAAGAATTGAGGTCGGAGCTTGAATGCCGCGGCAGCCGCGTTCAGCGCGAGCGCGGCGGTGCCGGGTGCTTCAGCACGCAGCTCCTCGAGAAAGGTCTGCGCCTCTTCCGGCGCCATCTTCGAAAACACATCGTTGGATCGCATTGCTCTATCTTAGCGCCAAAGCGCTAGAATGACTTTTGTGAATTTGGGTGAGTGGATTGGGCTGGACCCGGGTTGGGTGACCGTCATTGTAATGGCGGCCATGATTGTTGGCCTCGTGCAAGAGCGCCTGACCCCGGACGTCATTGTGCTTGGCGCGCTGGTGCTGTTGATGCTCAGCGGCGTAGTGAACCCAGAAGAAGCGCTGGCCGGGTTTTCGAGCGGCGCGATGATCACGGTGGCCGCGCTTTTCGTTGTCGCGGGGGCGATGCGCCACACAGGTGCGTTGCAGGTGGTTTCGGGAGCTGTCTTCGGCAAGACGCGGAGCCTTCGCCAAGCCTTGGTACGACTTACCGGAGTGACGACCGTCGCGTCCGCCTTTCTCAACAACACACCCATCGTCGCAATGTTCTTGCCTACGGTCATGACCTGGGGCAAGCGCTCGCAGCTTTCGCCGTCGAAACTTTTAATTCCGCTGTCTTATGCGGCCATCGTGGGTGGCGTTTGCACGCTGATCGGAACCTCGACGAATTTGTTGGTCAGCGAGATGATTCGTGCCAACGGCATGGAACCGTTGGCGATGTTCGAGCTTGCTTGGGTGGGGGTTCCCTGCGCGATTGTTGCGTTGACTTATCTCATCGTTCTGGGGCCGCGACTCCTCCCCAGCCGAACCGACGTATTGAATCGTACCGGCGACCAACAGCGCCAATATCTGGTTGAAATGATGTTACGAGGACCGTCGCCGTTGATCGGACAGACGGTCGAGGACGCGGGGCTGCGTCATTTGGGCGGGCTGTTCCTGGTTCGTATCGAACGGGAGAGCGGCGTGATCTCGCCCGTGAGTCCCGGTGAGGTGCTGCGCGAAGGCGATCGCATGACCTTCGCTGGGGTTGTAGAAACAATCGTCGAGCTGCAGAAAAGCTTTCGTGGCTTGGTTCCTTCGGTACACGATCGTCCGCCTGAAGCCGACGAACGCTGGGTTTTGCACGAAACCGTTGTATCGACCAGTTCGCCGCTGGTAGGCCAGACCATTCGCGAAGCCAATTTTCGTGGCCGCTACAACGCGGCGGTTGTTGCAGTGCATCGACACGGTGCTCGCGTTCCGCTCAAGATCGGAGATATCACGTTGCATCCAGGAGACACCCTCCTGCTCGAATCAGCGCCGGGTTTTGCACGGAGCTTTCGCGATTCAACGGACTTCTACCTGGTGAGCGAGGTCGAGCAAAGTTCGCCGCCGCGTCGTTCCCGCGCGCCGGCAGCGGCGTTGATCCTGGTGGCTGTCGTGGCAGCCGCAGCCACCGGTCTGCTTTCAATTGAAATCGCCGCGCTTGCGGGAGCGATGGGTGTGATTGCGATGGGTTGTGTCTCCCCGGGTCAGGCGCGTCGTTCCGTGGACGCTTCGGTAGTGATTGTGATCGGCGCGTCATTGGGGATCGCACGTGCCATGGATAAATCGGGTGTCGCGTCGCAGATCGCACATCACCTGGTCATACTCGGTGCGAAGCTGGGACCCGTCGGGGTGTTGATCGCCATCTACGGGGTCACGATGCTGCTCACCGAGTTGATTACCAATAGTGCGGCGGCGGCGCTGGTGTTCCCGATTGCGCTGGCGTCCGCAGGTGAGCTGGGCGTGGATCCCCGTCCGTTCGCCATCGCAGTCGCCGTGGCCGCGTCGCTGTCTTTCGCGACCCCGCTTGGCTATCAAACGAACCTGATGGTCTACGGACCGGGTGGGTATCGGTTTAGTGATTTCCTGCGCGTCGGCGCTCCATTGCAATTGATTCTCGGTGGAGTGGCGCTGACGGCAATTTCCCTCGTCTGGTCGATCTAAAACCCAGCGTCGGGTAAACCGCGTCCGGCGGGCTGCCGATGAAGTTGTACAAGCTTGTGGGTTAGCCGAACGGCTGGCGTGCGCGTTCAGGAAGGATCCAGATGGACCCGATTCGAAGCGTCTATGAAGACGACCCGGACATGATGGAAATTATCGAGGAGTTCGCTGAAGAACTTCCCGGCCGTGCTACCGCCATCACCGAGTACATCGAACAGAACGACTGGCCGAACGTCCAAACCCTGGCCCACCAGCTCAAAGGCGCCGGGGGGGGGTATGGATTTCCACAGATTACCGAAGCTGCCGCGGCGCTGGAACAGGCGGTCAAAGATGATTCGGATACGACGCTGATCAAGGAACGTGCTGGGACGCTCTGCGAAATTCTGCGCGCAGTTACGGTTACGGAGAGCTCGTGAATCCCGAAGTCCCCAAAGCCAATCGCGTGCTGGTCATCGACGATAGCGAGTCGATTCACAAGCTCGTTGCTGCGCGGCTCAAGGCGGAAGGTCTTGAGGTCAAGGGCGAGGTCGATGGCGAGCGCGGTGTGGAGCGCGCGGTCGCCGAATCTCCAGACTTGATTCTGCTCGATGTGGGTCTTGGTGACGTCGACGGTTTCGAAGTCTGCAAGAAGCTTAAAGAAGAACCCGAAACGCGAAATATCCCGGTCATCTTTCTGACGGGTGCTACAGGTACCGAAGACAAAGTCCGTGGCTTGGATCTCGGTGCAGTTGACTATGTGACCAAGCCGTTCGATCAAATCGAACTTCGTGCGCGTGTGCGTGCAGCGCTGCGTACGAAGCGACTCCAGGACATGTTGGAACAGCAATCGTTCTTGGATGGTCTCACGGGACTCTGGAACCGTAAGTACCTCGACCGTCGAATCGAGTCCGAGCTGACGGTGGCCAGGCGCTACAATCGACCGCTCAGTCTTGTAATGTGCGATATCGATCGATTTAAAATCCTCAACGATACTTACGGCCATCTCTTTGGCGATATCGTACTGCAGGGTGTTTCAGAAACGTTGCGTGGATCTGCGCGGCGATCCGATATCGTGACGCGATACGGTGGCGAAGAGTTCGCCATACTGCTGACCGATACGGCGCTTGGTGCAGGGGCATTCGTGGCACAGCGGCTGCGGTCTTCAGTCGATGCTCGTCACTTTGATGCGAATGCAGAGCACGTATCCGTTAGCGTCAGTCTTGGAATTGCGTGTACGCATGATCTTGGCGCGGAAATCAGCACTGAAAATCTTATCGAAGCGGCGGACCGTGCTTTATACGCGTCAAAAGATGCCGGGCGTAATTGTGTACACATGAACAAAGCTGGCGACATCAGTCTTGTTGATCCCGACATCGGTCCCGATATCTTTCAGGAAAAGCGCCGCTAGTTTCGAATTTGCAATGCATCTCGAACCTAGCTGTGCGACTCTATGAGTGTGTCCACTGACGATAGTTTAAAGTTTCATGATAGTGCGAATGTTCGTGCTCCCGTTTTGCTTTTGGCGTTTTCCGGTTGGGGCGACGGTGGCGATGCATCGACGCAAGCGCTGCGTTTTTTGCTTGAGCAATATCAAGTCGAAAATTTTGCAACGATTGAAACCGAAGAATATTTCGATTTCACCGTTGCTCGACCTCATGTTCGTGTCGACAACGAAGGCTTACGTCAAATCGTCTGGCCCGATCATGAATTCTTTTCGGTTCGATTTGATGGGCAGCAGTCGGATTTGATTCTGGGTCTCGGGATCGAACCCCATATGCGTTGGAAGTCCTACGCGAAAAAAGTTGTTCGCTTAGCTGAAGCTGCAGGTGTGAAGCAGGTCATCCTTTTGGGCGCGTATCTCGATGATGTGATCTATTCGCAGCCAACAGAAGTCGGAATATTCGTTGCCGAACCAAAGATCGCCGTTGATCTGAATATGATGCCCTCATCGTACGAGGGGCCGGTCGGCATCGTGGGTGTACTGGGTGATGCCCTCACACGAGCGGGTATTCCTGCACTGAGTCTTTGGGCGCGGTTGCCGCATTACATCCAGAATCGTCCAAACTCGCGTGGCGCGCTTGCTCTCCTGCAGATGACAGAGCGAGTTGCGGAAATCCGCTTCGACTTGTTGACCTTGGAACGAGAAGCGGGTTCATTCGACGAGACAGCGTCTGAGCAGATCGCGAATGACCCCCAGCTTTCTGCATACGTGCGAGAACTAAAGAAGCGAGCGTTCTCACAGTAGCTAGAAGAGCGTGCGCTTCTTCTTTTCGTCTTCTTCGGCCTCGGCCGCCGCCAGTGCAACGGCCCGCGTGATAATGGCCTTTGTGCGTGCCGTGATGAAGGTAAAGCGGACCGCGAATCCGTTGTCTGTTTCGCGTATGACTTCTGCTGGAATCTCCACCGGTGCAGAGTTTTTGAAAAACGAGAAGCGAATCTTCACTTCGGTGCCACGCAACAAGAGCGTCGTAGCGTTGCCGATCAATGCGCCGCCGGCAGAGACATTGTCAACGAGGCCGGTGCCCGACAGATGCTCCGTGTCGTAGTCGGCGCGGAAGCGCACATCGACACGCTTGGTCTTGCGGTCATTTTCGTTGGGGTCTCGCATAATTTGCCTCGGACGCTACCGAAGACGAGGATCGGGGCCTCATGCGATGGACTTGAGCTAGCGCTTGCGAAGGCTGGTGAGGATCTCGCGTGTGGCGCTCGAACGGTTCAGTGTGTAGAAATGGATGCCCGGTGCACCCTTGTCCAAGAGCTCTTCGCACTGCGATTGTGCGAATTCAATACCCAATGCCGCCACGGCGTCGTCGTTGCCATCCGTCGCTTCGAGTTGACGCAAATAGTCACTGGGAATCGTACTTCCATTCAGCGCGCACATGCGTTTGATGCCTCTGACGCTACTCACGGGCATGATGCCTGGCACGATGGGCACTTGAACGCCCAGGTTACGTGCACGATCCACGAAATCGAAATAGTCGGCGTTGTTGAAGTAGAGCTGGGTAATGAAAAATTCGCAGCCCGCGTCGACTTTCACTTTTAAATACCGGAGATCAGATTCTGCGCTCTCGGCCTCTGGGTGCACTTCTGGATGCGCGGCGCCGCCGATGCAAAGCGGCATATCGCTCTCGCGAATAAACGCCGCGAGATCGTTCGCGTGTGGGAACCATTCCTCGCGGGGGATGTGGGTCTGATCATCGGGGGGTGCATCGCCGCGCAACGCGAGCACGTTCTCGATGCCGTTTTCGATGAGACGCTCAAGCACATGCCGCATCTCATCACGGCTGGCGTCAACACAGGTGAGGTGCGCCATCGCTTCGATGCCTAACTCGCGCTTCACCCGGGAGACGAGGTCCACAGTGAGAGGACGGCGATCACGATCGATCGGGTACGTGACGGAGATAAAATCAGGATCGAGTGATCTCAGCTCGTCTAAGACCCCAAAAAGATTCCGAACGCCCTTCTCCGTTTTGGGCGGGAAGAATTCGAAAGAGAAGACAAGGCCGCCTCTCTGGTACAGATCCGCGATACGCATCGATTTCCTCATGCGGGAATCAACAGCCTCAAGGCTCCCGCCGACAAACCCGATTCTATCGTTCGTGAGTGGTTCTGCACGCGCGCGTCAGCGAGTTCCTATTTCAGGCTTGCGTATTCGCTTCCTCGCAGAGGAAGTGGATGCGATCGGCACGCTGACGCAGGTCTCCCGCGCGGGGCTGAGCGTGAAGGCGGAGGAGCTGCCACGCAAGGGTGCAGTGATTGCCCTTCAGTTTCGCTCGCCTGCTGGCGACCTCGTGGATCTCCGCGGGGTCGTGCGCTGGAACAGCGATGATGCCTCGGTAGCCGATGGCGAGGTCGGTTTTGGCGTGATGCTGCACGAGCCCGCGCCGGAATACCGGGAGTTCATGCTCTGGGCGCAGGAACAGCTCCAAAAGAAGGAAGAGCTTGGATCGGACGAATTGTGATACCCAGTCTCGTGAAATAGAGGCTCCGATGCGAAAATTGCATCGAAACCTCTATTTCACGAGACTGGGTCTTCGTCTATGACTGCAGCACCTAATCGACTCATTTTTGCGTTGGATGTTCCGGACCTCCGGTCCGCGGAAACTTGGGCGGAACGCCTAGGGGGCCACGTGGGCCTTTTCAAGGTTGGGCTCGAGCTCTTCATTGCTGCGGGCCCCGATGCCGTGCGGCGCATCGCTGGCGATTCAGGAAGCGGCGTCTTTCTCGATTTGAAGCTCCACGACATCCCCACGACCGTCGAGCGCGCAGCGGGGAGCGCGGCGCAGCTCGGTGTTCAGATGCTCACCGTGCATGCGCAGGGTGGCGGTGCGATGCTCGAAGCTGCCGTGCGCGGGGCCGGCTCTGGAATACGTGTGCTTGCGGTGACGCGACTCACGTCGGAAGCGGCGGATCCAGCCGCGGTCGAGACATTGGCGCTGCGTGCACAGGACGCGGGCTGTGCGGGTGTGATTTGTGCGGGTACCGAAGCCGAACAGTTGCGCAACCGGGTCGGCAAAGATTTTCTTCTGGTTTGTCCGGGTGTGCGGCCCGCCGGAGCTGCTGCGGGGGACCAGGTTCGCGTGGTCACTCCAGCGGACGCGATCCGTGCGGGCGCGGACTATATCGTCGTCGGTCGACCGCTACGTGATGCGGATGATCCCGTACAAATGGCAATGGCGATCTCCGAAGAGATCGCCATTGGATTGACTCGATAAGGCGACGCTTACTGCGCGTCTTCGAACTCCACGGCGCTCACGCGCGCTTTCCCGAGCTCTTCTTTGAAGTGCAGTGTGACGTACACACCTGTGGTCACTCTGTCGAAGTCGGTTGCGCCTTCCATGACGGTGTAGGTTTCGTCTCCCAGTTGGATCGTGCGTAGCGTCATGTTGACGTCAGTCACGATGCCGCTGGTGGGGCGAACGCCTTTTGCTGGTGGCGAGCCCGTAGGGGGCATGCCCTGTGCCCATGTTGTCGCGGGCGCGCCACCTACCAAGAGTAGAGCTGTCAAAAGTATCCATCGCATTCGAAAACTCCTTTAGAACGTTTGTCGCCAGTAGACGAGTGCAACTGGAGGCGGCGCGTCGCCAATTTCAACCACGTGGACATCACCGAGCGATGTCTGACCGATCAGTTTGACCGTACCGTCGTCCGCGACCGAAACACGCGGATCCGTGGGTGCACCGTTGCCCAAGCGTGCGCGTCGCGCGTCGTCATTGGTATTGCCACTGAGGTCCTGATCGAACTGCCCCTGGCCGTCCTTGAGGCGGAAGAGCCAGAGATTCGTAAAGCCGACCCGATCACAGACCTGAGTCAGGTCATTGTCTGGCACGTAGCTCAACGTGAGTAGGAAGCCGTTGAAGATCAGCGAGTTCACGATGAACTTCTCCCCATCGGGGACCGTCAAGTAATAGCCGTCGTCATCGGTATCGCTGTCGGCATCGAGCCCTGTGATGTCATTCAGGCCGTGCTTCTTTCCCAAGGCATCAAGCGTGATGCCTTCCTTGATCGGATCCTCATTGAGGTAGACGTTCGGATCCGTCGGTGACCGATCCCAGACTACCCAGAGACGGTTGTTATCGTCATAGGTGCCCTGTGGTGCGGTACCGGAGCCTTCGTAGAAGATGTCCGTACGCTCACCACTCATGAACACGATGACGAGCTCGTTATCGATGTACGACGCCGAAGGCGCGAAGAAGATGCTGTGGTAGTGCTTGTTCACGCCACCGATGCTGATGCCTGGATCGAGGCTCGCATCCTCACGCGGCGTGAAGAAGAGATCCACGGGCCAGTTCTCTATCAAGCCAGTGATGGAGTCTTCGTCGCCGATTTCGCTGAGGTCCCACTTCCAAAGTTGGCCACCGAGATCGCCCACATAGATGATGTCGGCGAAGCCGTCGAAATCAAGATCGAAGACCGCCGGAGTGCTGGGAATGGAGAAGGTCATCCGCGGTTCCGTGCGCGCGCCGTCGATTTCTTGTGCGATGGCACCGTAGTCGACACGGTCGAGGATTTGGCCATGTCTCGGTCCGCCGAGTGCCACGATGTAGATTCCCTTGCTCTTGTTCGACCAGGCGCCGCTGTTTGGATCCGAGACATAGCTCGCCAGATTCGGATCGCCGTCGTCGCGATAGCCACCACCGAAGATCGCAACCCATTGCTCCCGGCAGTTGCCGTCGCCGTCCGCGATGCCACAGCGGTCGCCGATCGATGCGGTGGTCTTGATCTTTACGCGGGTGATGATGGGTTCTGACCAGGTATCACCGAG
Source organism: Deltaproteobacteria bacterium (assembly GCA_029261895.1). Classification (GTDB taxonomy): domain Bacteria; phylum Myxococcota_A; class UBA9160; order SZUA-336; family SZUA-336; genus JAJDAK01. Next base: position 45,834 of record JAJDAK010000096.1, on the reverse strand, counting down.
GGGTGTCGTCGCAGTGTCGCTGTACTCGAAAAGCAATTTCGGATAGTTGGGATCATCTGGGTCGGTTACGTCGAGCGCGACATATCCCGCACCACCTTCGCGCATCCCGATCATCACGGTGGTCTTCCACTCGGCCGCGAGCTTATTGGGATCCGTCGGCGGATCGGGATACCAGACATCGGCAGCGATCGGGTTGCCATCGACATAGTACTCAGACCGCGGAAGATTCAATGGAATCTTCTTGAGTTTGTCGAGCAGGAACCCCGGGACGTAACCAAAGGCCTCCTGGCCACCGTTCGCCGGGTTCTCGTCGCCAATGTCGTAGTAACCATTGTCAGGGCCGGGTGTGTTGGGGTCGTCGGCGTGGAATGTGCCCGCGTTCAGCGCGTGAATCATACCGTCGTTCGCACCAAAGATGAGTTTGCGCGGACGATCCTTGTGTTCATACAGGAACGTTCCATTCGTTGTCGCGGGCCCGAAACCGGCTTCACGTGCGAGGAGCGATGGGGGTGCACCAATCAAGACGGGATTCGAATGAAACACATCGCCCAGCACGCGATCGCGGTCTTCGGTTTTGAGGCCATCGCTATCCTTGTCGAAAGCGTCGGCGCCTTGGAGATAGTTCACCATCGCATCGGCGACGGCTTCGGTACTTGCGAAAGGATCGTTCGGATCGTAGATCGTCAAATCTCCCACCACGATGCCGAGATCGGTAGCCGTCATATTGACTGTGTCGAACAGCGTCTTTACGCCGCTCTTGGTTGTGTAGAGGTTGCGCGTACCGATCTGCGCCATCATTTCTGTTGATGCGTCCCAGAAGTAGAAGTCGCTCGCGGGTTCGAGAAAGCGATGAGTTACGGGATCGATCGCGTTGGTTCCGTTCTTGCCCAGGATGTTCAGATGCTTGTCGAGTTTGTACGCGCGCACGTGGCCTTCCCAGAAGGCATCGACCGGATCTGGCAAGAAGCTTGCGCCGAAGAACGTATCGTCGAACGCGCTGCGGCTGGTTGGAACCGAGGCAGCGGAGAACGAGGTGTTTCGCTGCAGGATGTCTTGAATCGCCGCCGTTAGGTTGGCTTCGAGCTGATCCGCCTGGCCGGTGGTGAAGTACTTTCCTGTCGCGTTGTCGGCAGTATCTTTGAGCAGTGGATGGTCGATCACGAAGCCGACCGTAAACGTGACAACATCCTGCACTTCCTCGACCGCGGGTGCGTCAGGAAAGTTCGAATCAGACACGAGATCCGTGTTCTTCAAGTACCAAGAAACATCGTCGAGCCAATCCGTACCATTGGACTGGTAAGGAGGCGCGTCGGTGCGGCCACTTATTGGGTCGGGTGATTCGTTGGTGTCGCCGTCGGCGTTTCCGATCGTGCTCATGAAAGTGCCGCCGTGGTGGTCGTTTAGATCTTTCGTTGGTTCGCCGTCTGTCATCACCACAACGAAACTATTGCGGCAGTACTCATCGATTGGGCTGGAAGGGATCGACCCTGTGTTATCAGAACGATTGTAGACACTGTAGCCGCCGAGCCCATCGGAACCGGCGAAGTATCGACCAATGTCGACCAACGTCTCGGAGAGCGGTGTCCACGTCACACCGGAGATTCCGGTGACGTACGTGAGCAACGTCGTTTTGTTGCTTGAGTTAATGGGGACGCGAACATAACCGCCGTTGTTATTACTTGTATTGGTATCGAACGTCGTAACACCGAATCGAACGTTCTCTTGATACCCACCACCCACGAGGTCCGGGTTCACGTTATTGACAACGTTCGTAATCACAACTTTCGCTGACTCCAGCCGAGTCTGGTTAGGGATCATCGGCATCGGCGTACCGTCGTATAAGTTCTCAAAGAGATAGAAGAGATAGTTTTCCGAGAACCGAGTCCATTGATTGTCTGCCGTATAGTCCGGAAACATGATCAAGTACCAGCCGCCCCCATAGTAGTCGTCACAGGTGAAGCCAGCAGGATAAGATGCACTACAGCCGCCCGGAATATACCGGCACCACATCCCACTGACGGCTGAAGCTTCATTGTTAGGACACGTGCCGGCCGGGTCACCGGAAGCTGGACAATCTCCTGTCGAACCGGAAATGCTGGGAACCGAACCCAAGTTATTTGTGCAACCCCAGCCGCCAGAGCCGCCTGCAGCTCCGTTATCGTAGAAGACCTTGGGGTCGAAGTTCTCTTCCCAGAGCACGTGATTCATCGAACCCGAGTTGTCGAAGAGGATCATTACGTTCGGTGGGATCGACGTCGAGAGAAGTCCCAGATCACCCTGTGCGCTCGCGGTCAATGGCGAGGCGAACAGCGCGATCAACAAGATCAGTATGGAAAGCTTGCGCTGAGTCATGATTCAGGGGTTCCTTTTCTCAGGGTATTCGGTACTGGAACTGTGCCTCGACACCCGCTCCACTCACGTCCGATATGTCTGCAGCAATGATTCGGGCACGAAGAATTTTGCAGTTGAATCCACCAGCTGCGCTTCCGTATTGTTTGGAAGTAAGACCCGATTGCCCGCCGTTCTCGTCTGCACAGGGCTTGGTGGTGTTGAGTGTCTGGTCAACGATTGGGATCGCAGTTTCGTCTCCTGGAGCGTCGGAGAAGCTGTTACGGGTTTTGATCGTTGTGATGTTCCCATTGTTGTCCAGTAACTGAACATCGATCGGGGTTCTATTGGGATCGTCGTCGTGCGCGTTAAAGGAGGTCAGCAACTGGTTGTGAACGATGCGCAGGCCGGCTTCTGCCGCTTGAAGGTTTGCAACCTTGCGTCGAGAACGACCGCTGGTCGCATTTTCACCCTGCGAGCTCTGCAGCGCCGCAACGCCGATCATGCTCACCATCATCAAGAGAACAATGGCGATCAGCAGTGCAATACCAGATTCGTCGTTCGTGCGTCGTAACATTGGTTTTCCTAGTTGTCGTCAATGAGCTCAGGGAGCAAATTCTTCGGCAGTACACTCATTTGGAAGCGCTTGCGCCTGAAGCCATCGGCAACACCGGCAACGCGGTTGGCATTGGCGGGCCGGGGTGACGTGACGAACCGCTTGGTGCCGCCCACGTCGGTTTGATCTGAAACGCCGATGACCGAAATCTGAACGCGTCGGATCAAGCTGTTGTCCCGAGTTCCTCCAGGTGCGCCCGGATTGTCGAGATTATCGACGGGAAACTCGGGTGTTGGAGCGGCAGCGTTGAGGATGCCGTCGGGTTCGGGTGGGTCACCCGGTACCGCGGCAATCAGTTGATCGTCGACCCAGTACTGAACCTGAAGATCTTCAATCGTGCTCGCGAGCAAGGTGCCGTTTCGCGTGAGACAGTTCGATGTTCCTGGAAGTGACTCACAGCGGCAGGTGATCCCAACTATGCAACCCGCTGGCCAGCTATTGACGATCTCATAAACCGTGGCGGGAACCACAACAACGTTGGCCGCAGTACTGAACCATCCGGCGGGTGGAGCATGAGCCGCTAAAATGGCCACTGAAGTGTTTGTCGAGGTATTGAGCATCGCACACCAGGTTTGATTCGTGGCTGTGTCGATGACGATGGCACCCTTCTGGGCTGGAGGGGTTACCTGGTTGTCTACGAAGTCGTTTGTGCTTGTTGGTCCATTGGGGTCTTTTAGCTGAGTGTCAGCATCGATGTCTGTCGAATTCACAGTAATTACATTGCCCACGAACGCACTCGCTTGCGCGCCCTTGAATTTGGTGTTTGCGCGTTCGAGTGTCTCGTCGTTCACGAACGCAAAATCGCTTACGCAGAGGCGATCAGGGTTCGCCACACCGCCATCGACGCTGGAAATGCCACCGATCTGGGGGACCATGAAACCGCCCATGCGTGTTTCGGCTGCAATCAAATCGACAATGGTCCGAGCCTCTTCCTGTACTTCGAGGGAACGTTCGCCACTGACATAGACACGCTTTTGACTGGCGAATACGCCAGTGATCGAAGCCGCGAAGATGCCGAGGATCCCCACCGCGACCATCATCTCGATCAACGAAAAGCCTGATTCTTTCTTCATGAGTCGCATCAGAATTCCTAACGCACCGACTGCACGCGAACCGTGCGAAATACTTCCGCCACCCCGACCCCGCCGGCGCCCGACTTCCAGTCGACGTCGACCGCTATAGTGATTTGAAAATTTGCAGGTTGGTTCAGGAAAACTGTGACGCGGCGGTCATACCGAACGAGCTCGGGGTCGGCGACGGCGGCACCCGGAATTTGAAGATCGTTCTCCGTCAATGCGGGTACCAGTCCACTGGCTTGGAATATCGGGTCATTGGTGGGCCGCATCATGATTTCGTCGAGTCGTTCCTGCGCGAGGTACGTGGCTTGAGAAACAAACTGTGATTGCGAGTTCATTTTCATTGCCGATGTCTGCGCCGCGGCCATGGTCAGGAGGCCAAAACCCAGCATCATCATCGCGATCATGACTTCGAGCAATGTGAAACCGTCTTGTTTACGGGCTGAGTTCAATGGATACCTCATTGCCAAGTCCCGCCAGCGGGTTCGTAAGCGCGAACACGTACGCCACCGAGTGGCAGAAGCAGCGCGGTGTAAATTGCGCTGTTGTTGTCTGTGATATAGAACGCACCGGCGCCCGTGCCAGGTGCCGGTGGTATGACGGGGTCGATTGCAGAGGGGATGCCGCGTGCGTCAAAGCGTATGCCGCGTGCGTTGATGGGAACGGATGGGGAGTTCTGAATCAGCGGAAAGGTATTTCCCCCACCGTTATTGTTTGGAACATTCGCGAGGGTGGCCGCTGGCCCGGTTGCAATCGCACTATTGTCTTCGCGTGGAAAGTTTATGGCGCCGAGCGTTGCCAGCGGCGCGGAGGGCGGGCTGGTTTGATCCAATGGAAGGCCCGTCACGGTAGTGATCGTGGGGCCCGTCCCACCGGCGGCATCGAAGTTCAGAATGGTATCGAGTCCGAAGGTGTAGACGTCGTCTTGGTTCTCATCAATGATGATGGAGGCAAATGCGGTCGGCGTCGAACCCACCATGCCATTCGGAAAGAAGACCACCATGGTGGTGCGGCCGTTATCAAGCGCCAGTCCACGCGCCTTCTTAAGAATGTTCCCGACCAACTGTGCGTTCTGGCGCGCCTCTTCGCGATCGGACATCCGTACCAACCCAGGCGCGGCCATCGCGGCAAGAATGCCGACGATCCCGATCACGATCATCATTTCGATCAGCGTGAATCCTGCCTGGCGGCTATGGAGCTCGGTCTTCAACATCGAGCCCTAAGAAGAGCAAGGCGCGTGCCCGGGCTCTACGCGCTAGAATGGGCGCCCGAGCGTGATCTTGCGTATGAAAGTTCAGCAAGAATTGCGTTGCACGAAAAAGTTGCACGGTAGATCTTTCTCGTGCACAAACAGCGGCTCGCTTGATATCTGGAGGTTTAGCTTTGATCAGTCCCATCCCCCTTAAAGACACAGAACAGACAATCGACGCGCTCAAGAGCATCGCGGCGAAAGCGATCGATCACGCGCGTCAACGCGATATTGACGAGCAGCAGGTTTCCATCTCTCGGCTCGCCGATTTAGCCACGAAGTTGCACGCCGCACGCGACCTCGCTGTGTATGCGGCGGATGCGGGCTCGTTGTATCAGGAGCAGGCAGCGGTCTTTGCCGGCGAGGTGGCCTCGGCGTGGAGTCAGCTGGTGCGGGATCACGGCGGCGAACACGGTCTCAGTGATGCGGACGCGCCGGGAGCCCAGGTGCAGGAATTCATCCGCGAAGCGCTTCGTGAAGAGCGCGTTCGGTCGATCGGTCAGGAAATCGCGAAGTCTCGCGGACGCAACGACGCCCCACTCGAAGAGATCTACGAGCTCACCCGCGATGCCGTTCGAGAATTTGGTGATACAGAAATCGCACCGAAAGCCGAGCAGATCCATCGCGGCGACGAATTGGTTCCGGAAGCGTTTCTGAGCAAGATGAGCGAACTCGGTTACTTTGGCCTGTCGATTCCCGAAGAATACGGCGGCAGCGAAATGGGAAACGTCGCCATGGTGATCACGACCGAGGAACTTTCGCGCGCATCACTGGCAGCCGCGGGATCGCTGATTACGCGGCCGGAGATTCTTGCGAAGGCGTTGATGGCCGGCGGAACCGAAGCGCAGAAGAAGCATTGGTTGCCCAAGATCGCGAGCGGCGAACTGATGGTAGGGATCAGCGTCACCGAACCCGATATCGGCAGTGATGTCGCGGGTGTGAAATGTCGCGCCGAAGTCGCGACGGTCGACGGCGTTGAGGGCTACGTGATTAATGGCCCGAAGGCATGGTGCACCTTTGCGGGCCGCGCGAATATTCTAGCGGTGCTCTGTCGTACAGATCCGGATCTTTCGAAAGCCGCGAAAGGTCTTTCACTTTTCATCGTGCCGAAGGAAAGTTTCGACGGTCATAGTTTTGAAACCACGCAGTCCGGTGGCGGAAAACTCGTGGGTAAAGCGGACGCGACGCCGGGGTATCGCGGCATGCACTCCTTCACGCTCAACTTTGAAAACTATTTCGTGCCCAAGGAAAACCTCGTCGGTGAGGAGGGGGGTGTTGGTAAAGGTTTCTACCTGCAGATGGGGGGCTTTGCCGCGGGTCGCCTGCAAACCGGTGCGCGTGCGTGCGGTGTCGCGCAAGCCGCGTTGGAGAAGACGGCCGAATACGTGGTCGATCGTGTCCAATTTGCGAAACCGATCAGCGAGTTTGGCGTGACGCAGTACACCTTGGGCCGCATGGCGGTACAGCTGGCTGGCGCGCGCGCGATCACCTACGCGGCGGCTGCGGCAATGGACGAAGATGAACGCGCTGCCGCGCCTTACGCGGCGCAGGCGAAACTTTTTGCCTGCGATATGGCCGTAGAAGTGACGCAGCTCGGACAACTACTGCACGGCGGCTGGGGCTATGCGGAGGAGTATCCGATTAGCCGCTATGTCGTTGATGCGCAGGTCTTACCGATTTTTGAAGGCGTGAAGCCAGTCTTGCAACTCAAGGTTGTGGGTCGGAATCTGGTTTCCGGCTAACGCGTACCACGAGCACGGATTCGCTTTCACTGGTACCGCCACCGGTGCTCGCGAATACGTCGATCCAATCGGTGGCGTGTGCTTGATGAACCGCGGCGATCACGATCGCATCGCCCGGCCTCACCGTCACACGTGTGGCTGCCTCCGTGCGGGCGATCACGTGGCCGGCGTTCTCTTCGATGATCGGCCAGATCTCGAGCTCGACCGACCCGTCCTGCAGACTTCGTGGTCGTAAGCGCACGCCCTTGCGAATGGGCACGATGCCGCGCGTCTCGTGAATGCGTCGATTGGTATTCGGCTCATGAAATGTCCGGATGCGCACGGGCAGGATGCTCCCGGTCCAGATCTCAGCGCTGTGGCCATCGAGGACGCTGAGGGAAGTGCGAAAGTTCTCGTTGCCGCCGGTTCGCAGCGTTCGAAATACGACCCGCCCGCCGGTATCCCCATTGCCAAGCCGACCGACGCGAACCGAGCCAGACTCAAACCAGCCGTCGATATGGAGCCCACGGTGATTCAGCTCGGTCTGCGAGGTCCAAAGCGTATCGACCCGGTAGTTCTGAAGCGGCAGATCCAGGCTTTGAAGCGTCTTCACGACCTGCCGGATGGCCTCCTCACTGCCTTTGAGTACGATGACACCGGTCCGCGGATCTGCGATGGCGGTGCCCTCGGGCGCGAGCAAGCCTTCTGCCACGCCGACCAGTTCCGCAGCGGGCCGATGGTTGGGTCGATAGAGTTCCATCTCCGCTCTGACGAGCATCGGCGCCAGGCAGCCCAGAATCAGTCCGATGGCGAGGATTTGAGCCCGTTTCATCTCCCTCTCATCGGTTCTGCGGGGGTCGAATCCGAGCGTCGCGCTTGACACCAGGCTCGAGGTCTTTACGCTGCTGCCTCCGCCGCGGTCTCGTGGCGGTTCTGTCGACAAACCCGCGGGTTCCAACCCGTGAGAAGGAGGGAATTCTGGATGTCCGGCAAGCTGCGTCCGCTCCATAACCGCCTGATTGTGAAGCGAAATGAAGAAGAGGAAAAGACCGCGGGCGGGATCATTATCCCTGACTCCGCGAAGGAAAAGCCCCAGGAAGGCGACGTTCTCGCCGTGGGACCTGGTCGCCGCGATAAACAGGGTGAGCGTATCGCGATGGAAATTCAAAAAGGGGACCGGATCCTCTTTAGTAAGTATGGCGGCACCGAAGCCAAGCTCGATGGCGATGACGTGCTGATTCTTTCCGAGGACGATGTTCTCGCGATATTGGAGTAGTACGCATGGCAGCGAAAGAGATTCGTTTTGATGAAGATGTCCGCACCGCTTTGAAGCGGGGTGTAGATACGCTTACCGATGCGGTCAAAGTGACCATGGGTCCGCGCGGACGGACGGTTTTGATTGAAAAGAGCTGGGGCGCACCCACGTCAACCAAAGACGGTGTCACGGTTGCGAAGAACGTTGAACTTGATAGCAAGTTTGAAAACCTTGGCGCACAGATGGTCAAGGAAGTCGCATCAAAGACTTCTGACATCGCGGGTGACGGGACCACGACTGCGACGGTTTTGGCACAGGCGATCTTTGCGCAAGGTCTGAAGCTCGTTGCTGCGGGTGCAAACCCAATGGGACTACAGCGCGGCGCCAACAAGGCCGTCCGAGCCATGACTGAGAAATTGCAATCGATGGCGCGGAAAATTCGCGGTCGTGAAGAGATTGCTCAGATCGGCACGGTATCGGCGAACGGTGATGAAGCCATTGGCCTGATGATCGCGGATGCGATGGAAAAGGTCGGCAAAGAAGGTGTGATCACCGTCGAAGAAGCCAAGAGTATGGACACGACGCTCGACGTCGTTGAGGGCATGCAATTTGATCGCGGTTTCCTCTCGCCCTACTTCGTAACGGATCCCGATCGCATGGAATCCGTGATTGAAGACGCATATATCCTGATCAACGAAAAGAAGATCTCGAACATGCGTGACATGGTGCCGCTGCTCGAAGGGGTTGCCCGCGCGGGTAAGCCTTTGCTCATTATCGCGGAAGATATTGAAGGCGAAGCATTGGCGACACTGGTCGTGAATAAAATTCGCGGCACGCTGAACACGGTTGCCGTCAAGGCGCCGGGCTTTGGTGATCGTCGGAAAGCCATGCTTGAGGATTTAGCGATTCTCACCGGTGGCAAGATGATCAGTGAAGAGCTCGGGATCAAACTCGAGAGCGTTACGCTTCAGGATTTGGGCAGGGCAAAGCGGATCATCGTCGATCGTGACAATACAACCATCGTTGAGGGCGCCGGGAAAAAGTCCGATATCGAAGGCCGCTGCAATCTGATTCGCGCTCAGGTCGAAGATACGACTTCGGACTATGATCGCGAGAAGTTGCAGGAACGCCTTGCAAAGCTTTCCGGTGGCGTCGCAGTGATCAAAGTTGGTGCGGCTACGGAGGCTGAGCTCAAGGAAAAGAAAGCACGCGTGGAAGACGCATTGAACGCGACACGTGCTGCGGTCGAAGAAGGCGTCGTCGCCGGTGGTGGTGTTGCGTTGCTTCGCTGCGAAAAGGCACTCGAGGGTCTCGAACTCAACGACGATGAAGCGTTGGGTGCGAAGATGGTTCGTGATGCGCTTTCCGCGCCGCTCTCGCAGATTGCATCGAACGCGGGTCTCGAAGGTGCCGTTGTTATCAACACGGTGCGGGAGAACTCGGGTGACTTCGGTTTCAATGCTGCGACCGAAGAGTACGGTGACCTCACCAAGTCGGGCATTATTGATCCGGTGAAGGTCGTTCGTGTCGCGTTGCAGAATGCGGCAAGCGTTGCCGGGTTGCTACTCACGACCGAATGCGGTGTTGTCGATGCGCCTCAGCCTGAGGGCCAAGGCGGCGGTGGCATGCCCGATATGGGTGGCGGAATGCCGGATATGGGCGGCATGGGCGGCATGGGCGGCATGGGCGGTATGGGCGGCATGGGAGGTTTCTAATCCCAGCCCTTCGTTCGCTCAGCTAGATCGAACTCTACGACTTCGGACGCGGCCGCGGCAATTGCTTCGGCCGCGTTTTCTATTTTGCGAAACGCTTCGACCATTCCCGCTACGACATCGCTGCACTCCTCATGCAATGGATCCTTAATCTGAAATTCGACCTCGCAGATTTCTTCCGCCACGGGACAATCACCGCGCTGATAGCGCGGGGGTGAGTCGGCGAGTGACCATGGATATCCACGGCCAAAGTAGTCGTGATTTTGAATGCGCGGTCGCAAATGAAAGGGAATGCGGACGTAGGGTTCCGCTGTCATTCCTTCAGCACTGAGCGCCCGACAGAAAAGGTCGCGGTCTATTGGCAATACGCCGGGCCGGTAGATGAACGGCATGTGGTAGAAGGCGTGCTTTGACGTGCTGGTTTGATTTGGAATCTCTGGAATTTCGAGGAAATCGAAATTCTTTACAGCGTCGTAGAGCTTAGCGGCGTTGTCATTGCGCATATCGGTCCACTGATCGAGATGGTCGAGTTGCCCTTTTGCGATCGCTGCGCTGGTGGTGTGCATGCGATAGTTAAACGCCAACGAGTCGATGCGCTGTTGGAACTCGGGAAGCGTGAGTTCTGCGAACAGACGCTGGGGATGCGTTCCCATACTCATGGCGCGTTCGAACATTTCTCGATCGTCGCAAATGAGAATGCCCCCCTCGCCTCCCGTCAGATTTTTGCTTGCTTGTAGGCTGAATGCGCCAAAGTCTCCGATCGTGCCGAGACGTTGGCCGTCGTACCAACCCCCCGCTGCTTGCGCGCAGTCTTCAATCAGCGCGATCCCGTGCTCGTCGGCAATGCCGCGCAACGCGTTCAAGTTCGCCGGGCCGCCAAAGAGGTGAACGACCACAATGGCACGCGTTCGTTCGCTGATTACCGCGCGAACCGCATCAGGGTCGAGCGCAAACGTACTGCGTTGGATGTCTGCAAAGATCGGAATCCCACCGCATTGCAATGCGCATGAGATCGATGCGCCCCAAGTGAACGGTGAAACAATGACTTCGTCCCCGGGTTGAACGCCAGAACCGTGGACGCTCAGCATCAATGCAGCGGTGCCACCATTGGTCGCGAGTGCGAAGTTTCGGCCGTGAAATGCTGCGAAGCGGTTCTCGAACTCGCCTTGAATGCCCGTATTTCCTACCGGGCAAAGCGGTTCGGTCGTCAGAACGCGTTCGATTTCTTGCAAGGTTGCAGCGTCGATCTTCGGCCAGACGGGCTTTGCGTCAGGTACCGAGCGGGGGCCACCGAGGATCGCAGGCCGCTGCATCGGATTAGAAAACGGTCGTCCGGCGACCGTGAACGATGATGCGATCTTCCAGCGACCAGCGTACGGCTTCGGCTAATGCGACGCGTTCGACGTCGCGTCCCTTTCGCACCAGATCTTTAATCGTATCGCGGTGGGAACACGGCACGACCTTCTGCGAAATGATCGGACCTTCATCGAGGTCCGATGTTGCGTAATGCGCAGTCGCACCAATTAATTTGACGCCGCGTTCATAGGCCTGGTGATAGGGTTTTGCGCCAATGAACGCCGGTAGGAAGCTATGATGAATATTGATGATTCGATCAGGAAAGGTGGCGAGAAAATCATCACTCAGAACTTGCATGTAACGCGCCATCACGATCAGATCGATGTTCTCTCGTTGGAGCAGCTCGATCTCTTTCTTTTCCTGCTCCGCTTTGTTTTGTTTCGTGATTGGAAACACGTGATAGGGAACGCCGAACTGCGCAGCGCCGGACTCAAGGTCCGGATGGTTTGAAATCACGAGCGCTAATTCGCACGGCAGTTCGCCGAGCCGATGACGCAGAAGTAGATCATAGAAACAGTGCTCGAATTTTGAAACGAAGATTGCGATGCGTTTTGGCGGATCGGAGTACGAAATACGCCAACGCATCTCATAGCGCCCACATTCAATGCGCAGTAGATCATCTAGCTCGGAGCGCGAGATATCCAATTCTGCCAAATCGAAATGGATGCGCTGAAAGAAAATTTTCTCGGTAGTGTCGGTATGTTGCTGGGCCTGGAGAATATTTGCGCCGTGGTTATAGAGCAGACCCGACAACGCCGCGACCAAACCTTTGCGGTCCGGGCAGCAAACGAGCAACGTTCCCGTCGTTGTTTGGGAGCTCAAAGTCTGGACCCTTCCAATTCCTGAAGCGCTACGATACACGCTTGGCGTGCCGTGCGACCGCTCCGAGACGATCGCTCCAACGCGAAGCGCAATGCCCGAGCATGCATCTCCGCGGTTTCAAGCCGGTCCGTCAAGCCAAGTTTATGCGCGTGATGATCCACGATTTTCAAATACGTTTCCTGGTTGAAACTGAAGAACGGCAGCAGCAGACCAAAGCGATCGGAAACACTGAGCTTTACTTCGGTCGTCTCGCCGGGATGCAGTTCACCATCCGCATCGAGGACCGCTTCACGATTCTCGGAAGCTCGCTCTGGAATCAAGTATCGACGGTTCGAGGTGGCGGCGAGCAGGACGTGATCGGGGCGCGCCTCGAGCCCGCCTTCGAGGATTGTTTTTAGCTCGGTGTAGGAGCGATCTCCCTCTTCAAAACTCAGGTCATCGCAGAAGATCAAAACCCGTCCGGGTAATTTTCGAAGATCTTCATAGAGTCGATGCAGTTCAAATAGGTCGTCGCGACGAATCTCAACAATCCGTAGCCCGATGGGACCGAAATCTTGGAGCAGGCCCCGTACGGCGGAGGATTTTCCGGTACCCCTTTCACCGTAGAGCAACATGTCGAGCGCCGCGTCGCCACGACAAAAGGCGGCGATGTTCGCGCGCAACCGAGCAAGCGACGTATCCACCCCAATGAGATCCTCGTGTGGGTAGATGTCTGGATTCAGGATCGTCTCGAGATGGCCCTGATTCCAGCGGAACGCCAGTGCCTCGCCCGATGCGGGCGCCGCCTTCACTCCACCGAGATGCAGGCGCTCCTCGAGCAGGTCGAGCACACGCTCGAGCCGTGGTAGCAGGCCATCCCAACCGCTGGACTGGCGGGACAATGCAGACTCAGATTTTGATGCGTCGACTGCGTGCGGCGGATCCGCGTGGCACCATCCCGCCGACAAGCATTCCACCGAGGAAGATCGCGGCTCCGGCAAGCAGATATTTCCACATCGCCGAGGCGCTGAGGCGCATGTTCTCTTCTTCAAGCGTGTGATTGCGTTGACGCAGCGTATCGAGCTCCAGCACAGCTTCGGATTGCTCGGTGATTCGAGTTTCCAGAACCTTGACGGAGCTTCGTGCCTTCTCGAGTGCGGCTTCGACATGGGGCAGCGCCACGCTCGCCGGTGCCTCATCGGTCAGGTAGCCCCCAGGCACCCAGCCGACCTGGCCTCTTGCGGTGCGGATCTTGATCCAGCCATCTTCTTCGTCGAGACGAAAACCCGCATCACCAGATGCCAACACGCTGATGGTGTCGTGCTTGAGGCTCGGCCCGTCTCGCATTTTGATACGAAGCGTGTCTCGGATGTAATCTTTGCCCCACGCCGGCGAACCGACTAGGAAACCCACAAATAGAACCGTAAAAATTTTCGCCGCCATAGCCAACCTCTAGCGCTTCGATGAACGAGCTTCCAGGGGGGGACCCTGAATCTATGCCAATTAGGCGTAGAAAAGTAAGCTCCAGACAAATGCCGCCACAACTCCGGTCGCGTCTGCGCAAAGACAAGCGACCAAAGTGTGGCGAATTGCACGGATCTGAACACTGCCGTAGTAGACGGCCAGTACGTAGAATGTGGTCTCGGTGCTGCCATTCATCACCGATGTGAGAAAGCCAACGAAAGAATCTGGCCCGTGTGTCGCAAGCGTTTCTGTAACGACACCCAAGGCGCCGCTGCCGGATAGTGGCCGAATTAGCGCCATCGGCAGAGCTTCGGCCGGAAAACCGATTAAGCCCGTTACGGGTTGAATGAACGCAGTGATCGCCTCGAGCGCGCCTGACGCGCGCAGCATGCCGATCGCCACGAGAATCACCACCAGGAAAGGCACGATCATGATGAAGATGTCAAAGCCCTCTCGAGCACCCTTGATGACCGATTCGTAGACCTTCATCCGTCGCGATACGCCGAACAAGATGATCGACATCATGATGAAGGGCAGCAACCAATCGGAGAGGATTTCGCGCATCGTCAGGCCAAGATTGATCTGACGACCCATGAAGATCAAAAAGACGCCAATGCAGAGCCACATGAACGCGCGCATCAGCCCATCGCTTTTCAAGGGTTCCTGCGCGGCGATTTCCTCTGCCCGATCAAGTCCGCCGATGCCGTCTGCGAGAGAGGAGCCATCGCCTGAGTCTTCGACGAGCGTCTGACGGTCAAAGGCGAACACCGAACGGTTCTGAAGGAATTTGGCGACACTGATGGCCACCAGTGTCGAGCAGAGAGTCGCGAGAATCGAGGGGAGAACGATTCCGCCGGCGTTCAGTGAGCCTTCAGTGCTGCGCAGCACAATCATTCCGGTCGGAAAGACCGCAACGCCAGAAGTGTTGATCGCGAGGAAAAGCGCCATCGAGTTGGTTGCGACACCGGGTCGGTTGTTGAGCTTGTTCAACTCCTGCATGGCTTTCAAGCCGAACGGAGTTGCCGCATTGCCGAGGCCCAACATATTGGCCGCAATATTGAGAATCATCGCGCCCATTGCCGGGTGGTCTGCCGGAACGTCCGGAAACAGCCGCTGCATCAGCGGCGCGAGTTTAATGGATAGGGACCTGAGAACGCCTGCGTCTTGCAGTACGCGTAGCAGCCCGAGCCAAAGTGCCATGCCACCCAAAAGACCGAATGCAATGTTGACCGCGGATTTTGCCCACTCAAGGCTCGCTTGGGTGGTGTCGTGCATTTGACCCGACCAAGCCGACCAAAGGACGGCGATCACGATCAATGCGACGTAAACAGGATTCATGTCACGGCGTCACCGGGGGAAAGCATCGGGTATGCCGCCGTCGATGGGTAGCGCGGCGCCGGTTGTGGGTGTTTGTTGACTGGCAAAAAAGACAACGGCCTTGCCAATGTGATCTGCGGTCACACGAGACTTGAGCAAGTTGCGATTCTTATAGAAATCTTCGAGCTCAGAGGCGTCGAGCCCACGCGCTTTTGCGCGCTCGGGTCCAACATTCTGCCAAAGACCCGATGGATTCTCTGCGCTGCCAAAGACGGCGTCCGCATTGATCATGTTTACGCGGATTCCAGCGCTGGCAGCTTCCAATGCGGCAATTTTTCCAAGCTGGTGCGCGCCGGCTTTAGATGCGCTGTACGCACCGAATTCCGCCCCGGGTGCGAAAACGTTCTTGCTTGATAGCAACACGATATTACCACCGGTGCCTTGTCGATTCATCAAGCGCACTGATTCTTTGAGCGTCAAAAAAGTTCCGGTGAGATTGACTTCAACCGTGTGCTGAAAATCCTGTACCGCGAGATCTTCGATAGCGCCTGTTTGTGCAATCCCGGCATTCGCGACCGTAATATCGAGACCCCCGAAGCGTTCGACCGTTGCTCGAAAAGCGTCAATCACTTCGCCTTCATCGGTCACATCCGCTTCGAACGTTTCAACCGAATCACTCTTGAGACGATCCGCCGTCGCTTTGAGACGTGCTGAATCGAGGTCGACAAGCATGACCGCGGCTCCAGCTGCGAGTAATTGTCGTGCCGTGCCCTCCCCGATCGCACCGGCGCCACCGGTGATGAGTGCGACTTGGCCGGCCAAGGGTGCGGCGACCTTCTTGCCGAGTTTAGCCTGTTCCAAACTCCAGTATTCCATGTCAAAAATATCGCCTTCAGGCAGTCCATGATACTGACCGATCATGCTGGCCCAGATCTTGGTACGAATCGAATGCTCCGCAATGTCTGCTGCGATCCGTGCCGCCTTCCGTGTTTCTCCAGCGGCGAAAATACCCAAGCCGGGGAGCACGATGATACGCGGTGTTGGGTCGAGCATGGTTCGCTCGATGCCCTTCGCCGCCACATTGCGCTCGAAATATTCTCTGTAGGCGTTTCGATAGGTTTCGATTTCAAAGCGCAGCAAGCCCGAGAGCGCATCAAGGTCGTTGTACGGCGGTCGCTCAATCAGTAAGTAGGCGCCCTTGGTGCGAATCACATGATCGGGCGTCGTCGGAGGCGCGCCGGCAAGGATGGGTCCCTGTTCCGCCGCGGCGAAATGCAAGAGTTCGTCGGAGCTACGGTGTTCTAAGACCCAGCGGTTAAACGGAACGTCTGCATCGCCGCTGTGTTCGGCCAGTGCGCCGCGAACGATATGCGCGATCTCGTAGACATCGCGCATGGCAACAATCGGATGGGCATCGAGCGGTCGCCGCCCTTCCATGTGCTGTTGAATGAAACGATCCGCGACTTCGACGATATCGATGTGCCGATCGTAACTGGTCTTTGCATCATCGCCGAAAGTGAAAAGTCCGTGTTTTTCGAGCACGAGACCTTCGACATTCGGGTTGGCTTCCAAGATTTCTGCAGCGGATTTCGCAAGCGCGAACCCAGGCATGATGTAGGGCACCCACGCGACACGTTCGCCGTACATTTCTTGAATGCGTTGCTCACCATCGAGTTGGTTTGTAAGCGCGAGAATCGCATCGGCGTGGGAATGATCGATGAAACGATGCGGGAGAAAAGCGTGTAGCAGCGCTTCAACCGACGGATTCGGTGCAGAGGCGTCAAGCAACACGCGTCGTACTTCGGCCACCATATCTTCATCGCTCAGCGATTCAAGCGTGCGAAGTTTGCGTAACGGTTCGAGTTTGACGGCGGGTAGTCCTGCGGGCTCGATATCGCCCAGGTCCCAGCCGCTGCCTTTCACGTGCAGCACGGCAACCTCTTCGCCGTAGAGATCGCGGCCGATCGATTTCACCGAAGTGTTGCCACCGCCGTGGAGTACCAGGTGTTCGTCCTGCCCAACCAGGCGCGACGTGTACACGCGGAGCGCGAGCTCCTCCGGAATGCCGGGATAGCGCGTGACGAATTCAGCCGCCTCGGCGTCGATCCAGAGATTTTGCATGTGCCAGAACGTAGCAGAGGCGGGGTTCCGGGCCGAGGTTGAGGCTACGCCGAAGCAAGAATCCAGAGGCCAAGCAACGCCAACCCGACCCAACTGAGACGGCGAAAGCCATCCGGTCTAACCCGCTGACTCAAGCGAATGCCACAAACGAGTCCTAGAAGTAGAGCGGGTAGGGCGAGCACAGCGTCCCAGACCATTTCTGCGCTGAGTAGCTGCTTCGCAATTGCAGCGGGCAGCCGAACCGTCGTGGTTATTACGAATAGGACTTGGAGTGTCGCTTTTAGAACGTCGGGTGGATCATCGCGTCGGTACAAATGTGCGACCAGTGGTGGCCCGCCTGTGTTGAAGAGTCCCGAAAGAATTCCGGAAAGTAAGCCGACGCCGACGTCGGTGACGCGCGATGTCGATGCCGCCAGCGTTGGTTGTGCGAGGTTCCAGACCGACATTCCGACGATGCTGAACCCGAGAAGCCGCAATAGCAGCTGCGCCTCGAACCGTCCGAGCGCTTCCAGGCCGATGCCGATGCCGATCACTGCGCCCGGCGCGATCCAAGCGATCAAGGGCCAACGAATACTGCGGCGCAATGTCCACGCCATCGCGAACGAGAAAAACAGCGCAACCAAGTTCACGACGCCGCTCGCGTAGAAGAGATCATGGGTGAGGCTCAGCATCGCCATCGCGAAGATGCCGAGCCCAAATCCGAGAAAGCCCTGAATGAGTGCCCCGGCAAATAGCACCAGCACCAGAATGAGTTCGCTCACGAGCGGGACCATTGCATGATCACCCAAATCCAGATAGCATTGTTCCGAATTACAGAATTATGTTCCGAAATACGGAACATCTACAAAGCAAGCAGGGACTTACCATGGCTAGCCTCGAACGCGCACTCGATGTACTCGCGCATCTCCATGAGTTTGGGGATGCGGCTGGGGTCACACAGATTGGGCGCGCGCTCGATCTGCCGAAGTCGACCGTACATCGCCTATTGGTGCCCCTGGTCGATCGTGGCTGGGTCGAGCGTCGTGAGGACGGGCGCTACCGGCCGGGCATGATGTTGGTCTCGTTGGGATTGGGCGTCTTAGAGCGTGAACCGCTGGTCGTTGCCGCGCAACCCGTGTTGGAGTCGACCGCACAGCGTGTTGAACAAACGGTGTTTCTTGCGACCGCCCGCGCGGGTCGCATTCTCGTGCTGGATAAGCGTGAGGGGACCGGCTTTCTGCGCGCGTCGCCACGCATCGGTGCAGAAATTCCAAGTCACGCAACAGCGATTGGAAAACTCTATCTCGCGTTTGCACCGCAGCTCGTTTCGTCGGCGAGTGCGCCACGTTTTACGGCGGCAACGTCTTCCATCGAGGAGCTTCAAAACGCCGAGCTTTCATTAATTCAAACTCGTGGTTGGGCGACCAATCGGGAGGAATGGATCTCTGGCTTGGTGGGTTTTGCAGCGCCGATTCGATTTGATGATCGATTGGTGGGCGCGTTGGCCATGGCGGGACCGGCTTCACAGCTTCCCGCGACGGATGCTGCGCGACTTTCGTCCGAAGTTGTGGGGGCCGCGCACGCGATCGAAGCTCGCTTGAAAAGGGGTTCAAAATGAAAGCATGGATCGACGGCACGATTATGGATACCGCGGAAGCACGCATTCCAGTTTCGGATCATGGATTGTTGTATGGCGATGGTGTGTTCGAAGGAATTCGTCTGTATAAAGGCCGGATTTTCCGCTTGGTGGATCATCTGAAGCGCTTGGAAGTATCGGCGAAAGCGATTGCGCTCCGTTTGCCGGTATCGCTGATGGAGATGGAGAAGATCGTTTGTGAAACCGCCCGCGCGACAGGGCTAGATGATGGCTACATCCGTCTCATTGTTACGCGGGGTGACGGACCGCTTGGTGTCGATCCGACCGCTTGCGTGAACCCGCGCATCATTTGCATTGTGGATCGACTCGAGATCTATTCCGACGAACGTCGGCGGCGGGGCTTAAGTCTGATCACGTCGAGTTTGCGTCAGCCGAATGCGGATGCGCTGGATCCGCGCGTGAAGAGCCTCTGCTATTTGAACTCCGTATTGGCGAAACGCGAAGCCAGTGCGCAGGGTGCAGATGAAGCGCTGATGCTTAACTCGCGTGGACAGATCGCAGAAGCCGCGGTCGCGAACGTGTTTGCTGTGAACGACGGCCATCTTTACACGCCACCCGCTAGCGACGGTGCGCTCGCGGGAATTACGCGCGCAACCGTCTTGGAGCTGGCGCTTCGCCTGGGCATTCCCGCAACAGAACGGAGCTTGGATCGAGTCGACCTTTGGGCCGCGGATGAAGTGTTTCTCAGTGGAACCGGTGTACGCATCGCACCAGTACGACTATTGGACGGACAGACCACGGGGCGCGTGCCGGGTCCGGTGACCGAGCAATTGCATCAGGCGTTTCTACTAGAGGTCGAGACGCGCGGCGTTGCGATCTAGTCTCTTAGCCAAGCCAACGTACTTGGGTGCCAAATGGATGAACCTGAGCAAGTCGAACTTCTTTCCCTTCGGGCCAAATCTGAACACTTAGCTCCGGAAACCCCGTGCCGTGTTCAACCTGAACCCATGCCAGCGGTGTATCGGACGTTGCGGCTTGGCCCGCCCGCTCCATCAAAGCTTGGATGCGCTGCTGTTCCGATTGGGGAAGATAGAACCACACCGCGCTGTGAAAGAGCACGCGTGTTACGCCCTCTACAGGCTTTACCAGTTCAGTCTCTAACCAGTCTGCAGCCGCGGACTGGATGACGCTGGGCGAGTACTTCTGCGCAAACGAAATCGCCGCCTTCAAGCGCTCGAATCGATCGCGATGCTCGGGCCAAACATAAGACATCAAACGCATGCGTTCCGCGGGATCGTTCAAATCGATGGGCGCGATATCGCAGCCGGAAGACCGATCGATTTGAACTTTTGCTTGCAGTTCGGGCGGGCCGCCGTCCCATTGAGATTCGATCTGTACCTCAGCGTTGCTGGGTCCCCAACGATGCTCGCTCAGGAGAAAGCCATAGTGATGCCAATTTTGATTCAAGCCCGCGCTGCTGCCGATCTCGAACAGCCTTAGTGGCTTCTGAGTCAGCGCAGCAACGTTGAGAAAGCCGCCGAGCAAACCGGCCGAGCGCGTCACCTCATTGGTTTGTGGCGTATTGAGAACGAAGCGCTGGAGAAAGGCCGCATTTTCGTTGACCACTTCGGTGAAGCATTGCCATGCCTCCGGCCATGTCGGTGTTCCACCGACAGACGGATAGTGGGACACGAGTGCTTCCGCTTGACCCGTGAGAACCAGGTAGTGCACACCGCCGAGGATGCGCAGTGGAAACAGTGAAGATGCCGGATCTTCGGGATAGGTCTCGAGAACAGTTTTCAATACAGGGGTGTCGTCGAGGTGATCCGACCAATAGGACAGAAGTTCGGCATAGAAGGGCGAATGAAAAGCTTTGCAAAGCTTCGATTGTGTCGCCATTGCGGCTGAAATATTTCTGGGCAGATTTGAATCGACCACGCCTTAGCTTACGATGTCGACGTCGGTTTCAATAGAACTTTCGCCGCATGTCGCAATGTGCTGGAGCGCCAGCGTATTCGAGAATGGTGTGCGATCTGAGTTGTGGAGTATGCGTGCTCGGGTCCGACCACACAGGCGGTCCGCGCGTCACACGCGGCTCGGCACGCAACATTTAGTATCTTGGTACGAAAACAACGTTCGATGTCGACAGTGATGGGACCAACGGCTTGTCCATGGCACTGAGTTTGGCAAGGTGCAGCACAGGTGGGGCAGGGGTCAAAGGCGGCCGCTGGTTGGATCGTCATCGAATCCTTCAGGTAAATCACCGAGCGCAGTGCAATCCATGGTCCAAACTTGGGATGAACGAGAACGCCCAATCGACTCGGAACCCCAAGACCGGCTGCGTGTGCAAGGGCGATCAGCGGCAGATATGCATCGTTACGCTTGTCTGTGTAGAGCGAGAAACCGATGGCCGCGTCGGAATGACCGACGCTTTCCCGGAGTATGCGCTCGGTGTAGCGGTCCAGAGGGTTTCGGCGTAACGTGAACTCGGGCGCTCGCTCGAACTGAGGCCAAAGATCGCGACCCCCATTCCCGACGATCAATACACTTCCACAGCCAGGTGCGACCTGCGATGATCGCCAAGGACCAGCCACGATTGCATCGTAGCGATCCACCGCGATGGGGGCGGTAAGATTCAAGCCCGCTTGCGCGAGCGAATCTTTCAGGAGGTCTACGCGCACCCGCTTTGAAAGCGCTCGCCAACCTTAAGCCCGGCACGTTCGACAAAGGCGGCGGCGCTCTCTTTGCCCAACTCGGCACGTACGCGGGTCACACGCAAAGCACCATCTTTTAGTGCGAGTAGCATGCCGTCATCGCCGCAGGAAAGGATCGTTCCAGGTTTCCCCTTAGGCCCTTCTTCCAAGCGTGCGCCGAATAGTCGGAGCTTCTTACCTTGATGGAGTAGAAATGCTCCGGGATTGGGGTCGCAACCTCGTACGAGGCGGTCGATGGTTGCTGCGTCGTAGCCCAAGTTGAGGACTGCGATTTTATCATCGACCAGCGGATGTGATGTTGCGCGGAGCTCGTCCTGTGGTTCGATTTTCGCCGACCCATCCGCGATCCGGTTCACAGCTTCGACCATTGCCTCGATGCCAAGCGGCTGCAATTTATTGAAAAACAGACTTGTGGTCGTATCGTCAGGCGCAATCGTTACGCCTCCGCGTTGAACCACGATCGATCCGGTATCCGTGCCGCGATCAGGTACGAAGATCGTGACGCCGGTCTCCTTCTCGCCGAGGATAATCTGCCATTGCATGGCAGAGCCGCCACGAAAGCGAGGTAAGAGAGATGGGTGAAAACAGATGCTCTTATGTAGCGGTGCATGTGTGATTTCATGCGGCAGGAAGACCGTGACGGACGCGAGGACATTGAGGTCAGCCCGTACTTCGCGATAGGCCTCGAGCGCGGCCGGAATCGGCTCGCCCGTTCGTTTGCGGTAGAATTTTCTCCGCACAACGGGAAGACCAAGCTCATCACCGCGTGCGCCAAGCGCATCGGGCCGCGAACCGTCGGGTGGAACGAACACACCCACAACCTGGTGACCACCAGCGATCAAACGATCGAGGCACTCTTTGCCAAAATCAGCTTGTCCGAATAGTGCGATTCGCACGGGCACTTGCCTCCAGCACGCGGGTCAACCAGGCGGGTGAGCGTACCATGTTTTAAGCCGTTCGAGTGTTGCCGGTTCTTGAAGCGCTCATGCACATCCGCGGCGTGAGCCAATGCTGCGCACGGCCACGGCGGGCCGGCCGATTGCCAGCGTGTTCGCGGGGATATCTCGCGTAACGATTGATCCGGCGCCAACGACAACATCATCACCGATCGTCACCCCGGACATGATGAGGGTGTCGGCGCCGATCCAAACGCGGTCACCGATTTTAACCGGGCGGATGCGCTCGGGCGTATCGCGATCGATGGCATGAAGGTCGGAATCGAAAATCCGTACACCGAAACCAATCAAGCAATGATCTCCAACCCGGATGGAACGCTTTACATGGAAACTCGCACCATTCACAAAACTGTCTTTGCCGATCTCTAGCGAAGCACCGGGAAAGACGCGAATTCGGTTGGGGTTCTGATCCGTGGAGAGCCAGACGGATTCAGCCAGCGTAAGCGTTCCGCCGCTTTCGACCCGAATCTGGTTCCCGGGGTGGCGTTCCGTTGTACAACCCGCACCAAACCGGACGTGCGCATCGTCTTCGATCGTCCAGTGAGCAAGACGAAAGTTTGGTGATACACCCGGTGCGAAAGTCATCTTGTGGCGCCAACGTTGGCGAAAGATCCAGAAGCGGCACAGGTCGATCCAAAAGATCATGTGTAGTAGGAGCTGTCGCATAGAAGGCAAGTCTATCAACTAGAGCGAGCCAATCAGATCATTTTTCCACTCCCGTAACCGATACATTCGGCTGGAGGGTTGGTCCTGGAAGGAGATCCGGTGGCGACCCAGCGTTCGTCGAAGGACAAGTCTGACGGTAACCTCGAGCTCAACGAGTTGCGCTCGTACGTCACAGATATACTTGAAACCAGTATAGATTCACGCGAGCTTCGGAAGCGAGGCAGTGGCGCAATGCAAGAGCTGGCGATTACGACCAGTGAATTCATTGAGTTCCGCGTCAAGAACGCGATTTCAGTACGGGTTTGGAACCCGACCGATCATCGTGAAGGTCGCACGGCTATCGAAGTAGCGGTCAAAGATCAGCCGTTTCTCGTAGACACGCTTAGGATCAACTTCAAACGACTCGGTCTTCGCGAATTGCTTTTCTTGCATCCCATCTTGCCGCTTGAGCGCGATGATGCAGGGCGCGTATCACGGATGGGTACGGGTGACATGCTTCGGGACCGTGAGGCGTATCTCTATGCGGAGGTGGCGCTGCTCGGTGGGCTTTCAAATCGTCAAGACGTGGAGCGCGAGATTCGCGACGTCATCGACATGACCCGAAACATCGTCGCGGACCATGGTCGAATGGTGAAGTCTTTACGACGTCACATGGCGGATATTGAATTTTGTACCACCGTCATCGACAGCGATGAACAACGCTCAGATCGTTTGTTGGGTTTCCTGAACTGGCTCGTTGAGGATAATTTCATTTTTCTCGGACACCGTTATTACAATGTCACCGGTGACGATGGTTCGTGGCGCGTTCAGCTCGTGCAACATAGTGGTTTGGGCATTCTTCGCGACTCCAACGAGTCGCGCTTCAGTGATGAGACCGCTGGCGCGGATATCCCCGCACTGGTGCGCTCACGCCTGGCGGACCCGCGGCTGATCTTCTTCGACAAATCCCGCCAGGAATCGATCTTTCATCGTGGTGGCCGGCTCGATTGCATTAGCATCAAGACCTTGGACGAGTCCGGTCGCGTGATTGGCTTTGGGCGATTCGTGGGGTTGTTGACTCACAAAGCCGTCCGCTCGCGCGGATCGCAGGTGCCCATCCTTCGCGAACGTTGTCAGCGCGTGCTGGCAGCGATTGGTGCGGAACGCGGGTCTCATACTTATAAAGCAGCGGTCGAAGCGTTTGACTCGTTACCTGTTGAAGTGCTCTTTCAGTTTGAGGTCGAGGACATCACGCGTGCATGTGAGGGAGTCATACTTGCGAGCGAGAGTCGTAAGGTCGAAGTTTGCGTAGTTCCCGATCCGCTCAGCCGGTCGTTCTTCGTATCAGTCATTTTGCCAAGACCCCTTTATGACGAGAGCTTGCGCCAGATTTTGAAGGATCTCTTCGTTCGTAAGTATCAAGCGACTTACGTTGACTCGCGAAGTTCTTTCCTGGATGACGAAGCTGCGTTGATACATTTCTTTTGTAGCTCCGCATCTGACGTCGATCTTGATTTGATCGAGGAGCTTGAACAGGATGTGAAATCCCACGTCACCCGCTGGGAAGATCGTTTCGAGGCTGCCTTGCTCGGTCGTCATCAGCCGCGTGAAGCCTATACGTTGACCGATGCCTACGCCGCACTGTTCTCCGAGGAATACAAAATCCTTACCCCCGTACCCGAAGCTGTCGCCGACGTGGATCGCCTCGAAAAGCTGCGAGCGGAGCAGAGCGAGGTTGAGATTGGCCTCTATGACGATCCCGATTCAGATGAGAACACGGTAAAGCTTAAGGTCTATCAGTCCAAGCGACCCTATCTCACCGATCTGCTGCCGGTGCTCGACAATTTTGGTCTCCGCGTCGTCGATGCCACGTTGACCGAGGTGAATCATGACTCGAATCAAAGTTGGATCGTCGCTTTCCGTGTTCAGAAACCGGAAGGTGGTTTCCGGAAGTATGGACTAGAGCAACGGATCCTGGACGGTTTGCGCGCTACATTGCGAGGTTGGGTGGAGAACGATTCCCTCAATCGACTCATCGTCGGTGCGGGCTTTCGTTGGCAGGACGCCGATGTGTTTCGAGCATATCTCGCTTACGCACAGCAGGTGAGCATCGCGCCCGATCGTCAGTTTGCATCAGATGTGCTGCTCAATTACCCGGACGCGACCCAGTCGATCTTTGAGTTTTTCTGTAGCCGACTTGACCCCGCGAAAGAAGCAGATCGCGAGGACCGGTCGAAGCAGGCATGGCTAAAGCTCAAGAAGCATCGACGCCCGATTCCAACAGCCGACGAAGATCGCGTCTTTGGATTGTTCGAGAATCTCGTTGAAAGCACCTGGCGCACAAACTTCTTCGTGCCGGCGGAGGCCGGCGTGCACGTCGTTTCGTTCAAATTGAACTCGCGCGAAATCAAAGGGATTCCCGCACCGAAGCCGCATGCTGAAATCTTTGTGAATTCAGCGGAGATGAGTGGTGTGCACCTCCGCGGCGGCAAGGTGGCGCGGGGCGGAATTCGCTGGAGCGATCGTCAGCAAGATTTCCGTACCGAGATCCTCGGCCTCATGAAAACCCAGATGACCAAGAACGGGCTTATCGTTCCGGTTGGTGCAAAGGGTGGGTTCATACTGAAACAGCGTTTCCAAAGCGGATCAGACGCGCGTGCCGAAGCAGACCGAATCTACGCGTGTTTCATTCGCGCTCTTCTCCGACTCACCGACAATAAGAGCGCCGACCAGATCATCCCACCAGAGCACGTTGTTCGTTACGATGAAGATGATCCGTATTTAGTCGTTGCAGCCGACAAAGGCACGGCCCATCTCTCCGATGTTGCAAACAGTGTTGCAAACGACGTCGGTTTTTGGCTCGATGATGCGTTTGCGAGTGGTGGCAGCAACGGCTACGACCATAAGAAGGAAGGCATCACGGCACACGGCGCTTGGGTTTGTGTGAAGCGGCACTTCCTTGAAGTTGGCGTTGATGCGGAGAAAGAAACCTTCACGGTGGCCGGCATTGGGGATATGTCGGGAGATGTGTTCGGCAACGGTCTCCTGTACGCGCGCATGGGCAAGCTGCAGGCTGCGTTCAATCACATCCACATCTTCATCGACCCGGACCCAGACCCCGATTCCTCCTGGCACGAACGCAAACGTCTGTTCGAAACGCCGGGTACCACTTGGGATGACTACGCAAAGAATAGAATCAGCCGTGGCGGCGGTGTTTTCGATCGCAGCGCGAAAGAAATTCCGTTGAGTTCCGAGATGAAACAGTTGCTCGGCATCGAGGAAGATACGCAGAGCGGCGAGGAGATTATTCGTGCGATCTTGCGGATGCCCGTTGATTTGCTTTGGAACGGTGGCATCGGCACCTACGTGATGGCCTCGACAGAAACGCATGCTGGCGTGGGCGATCGTGCCAACGCGTCCGTTCGCGTCAGTGCAAACGAACTCCGCGCGCGGATCATCGGTGAAGGCGGAAACCTTGGTTTTACGCAGCTCGCGCGGATTGAGTACGCGTTGCTGGGCGGCCGATTGAACACCGACGCGATCGACAATAGCGGTGGCGTCGATCTCTCGGATCACGAGGTCAATTTCAAGATATTGCTGGCGGAGAAATGCGCGTCAAACGGAATGACGTTTGATGAACGCAACCAGATCTTGCGTTCTTGTGTCAAAGAAGCCGACGATCGAGTGCTGGATCATAATGCTGCGCAGAGTCGCTGTGTATCGATGGATTTGATGCGAACGCGCCAAGACCCGGATCGCATGGCGCTGGCGACCGAATTTTTAGGCACCGAGGTAGACCTCGATGCGAGGATAGAATTCTTACCCGAGAGAGAGGATCTGCGAGCTCGGGCGGGACGAGATGGAACCGAACCTGGTTACACTCGCCCAGAGCTCGCAGTTCTCCTCGGTTATACGAAGATGCTTTGCAAGCGCGCGCTCGTTGAGTCGAATATTCCCGAACATGAATTCTTCAAGCCATTGGTGGAGGCGTACTTTCCCGAGAGCCTTGTCCAAACCTTTCACAGCGAGATTACCCAGCATCCAATGAAGCGCGAGATCATTGCGACCGTCTTAACGAATCAGGTGATCGATCAAGCGGGAATCACCTTGGTCCCCGAACTCGTTCGCGCGTTGGGTTGCTCTGTGGCGGATGTGATTGCGGGTTACCACACGGTTGACTGCTTACTTGATGCGGATCAGATTCGTGATGCGATCGCGAAGCAGGATGTTTCAGAGATGGTCCGCATTCGCATGGCCGTTCGCCTAGAAGACGCGCTGCGTACCGGTGCCGTAACCATGCTTGGCGCGGAGCGCTGTCCAGCGCTGGATCTTGCTTCGTTCAAGAGTTGGAAGAAGATGATGGGTGAACTCGTCGACCAACTCCCGTCGCATCTTGGCGATGCTGAGGATCTTCGCGTGCGCCACGCGGTTGAGTCGTGGACCGAAGAGGGTGTGGATCCATCGCTTGCGGCGCAGATCGAAAGCCTCGGCGTGCTGGCTCAAAGCATTGGTTTGCTCTCACTCGCGGGTCCGGCATCCGACGATCTGGTCAAACTGCTCGAACTTCAAAACGCAGTCGGTGAGGTCACGCGCATCCGCTGGCTATTGAATCGCCTGCGCGACATCGATCGCCGCGACAACTGGGATCGCATCGCGGCCGAGTCGCTCTACCTCGAACTGCTATCGACCCAGCGACTTCTGGTCGAAGGTTTCCTCTCCGAGGGCGCCGCAGCCAACGCGTACGATGACTTTCTTACCACGCGGAAGGTTTCACTCGATCGCATTCAAGAAACCGCCGTCGAAATCGAAGCCGACGAACGCTCCGGCCTTGCGGCGTACTCCGTCCTGGCCCAGCAGATCCGCCGCTTGCTCTAGTCTCGATCACTGTTCACGTCCGCTGATCGCTAACGCAAGGGTTGGATGAAGAGGAATGATGGAAACCTCGCGAGGACTCGAGGTTTCACGTCCACTGATCACTGAGCGCAAGCGAAGCGCGCAGCGAGGCAAAGCCGAGCGTAGGGCAACGCGCGGGCCGTCCCGCGCGTGTTAAGCCTAAGGTTGGCGGAGAGAGGGGGATTCGAACCCCCGGAACCCGCAAAGGCTCAACGGTTTTCGAGACCGCCCCGTTCAACCGCTCCGGCATCTCTCCGAGGCGGAAGCTAGCACGGGAGATGGCAGTGTCGCGACCGATCTATTGAAACTCGTTCTGAGTCTGCTCGAAGGTGCTCGGTGAGGTGGCCGTTTCAGGCACGAGAAGTCGGACCGCTATACTGGTCCGATGCGTCCCATCTTGTTTGAGCTGCCGTTTTTCAATATCGCCGTTCCGGCGTATGGCACGCTGATCCTATTCGCAGCAATCATCTGTATTTGGATAGGTCCACGTTGGATCTATGCGCGCGAAGGATTGCCAATCGGTCGCGTACGTTGGGCGTTGGTTGCGATGGGCGTTCTTGTTTTTGTCGGTGGTCGCGCTCATTTCGTTTTCAATCATTGGATGTTTTTCCAAGGTCAGCTTGGCGCTGCGATGTCGCCCGGTCGGGGGGGACTGCATGCGGGCGGCGCGATTGCTGCGCTAGCTGTTGGACTTCCCCCGGTGTTACGCGCGTTCCGACTTCCACTTGGAAAATTTGCGGATGGTCTTTCCCTTAGTGTGGGAATTGGGATAGGCGTAGCGCGGATCGGATGTTTTCTGCGGGGGTGCTGTTTCGGGCGTGTTTGTGACTTGCCCTGGGGAGTGGTGTTTCCGAGCGACGCCTTCGTCATCAATTACCATCAACAAATCGGTTTGTTGACGCCTGCCGCCACCGCGCCGCTCCCGGTTCATCCGCTTCAGCTGTATTTCTCTGCTGCGGGCTTCGCGCTCACGGGGGTCGCAGCGTGGATGTATCGACGAAAACGCTACGACGGACAAGTTGCACTCGTCGTACTGTTCGCCTACGCGCTGAGTGCGGCGATTCTCGAGTTTATCCGTGCAGACCACTTTCCGCGGAACTATTGGGGGCCGTTACCTCAATTGGAGTGGACGGCGCTGATCTTGATGTTGCTAGCCCTCGCCGGTCTCGTCCTAGGTAACCGTATTCGCACAAGAAAGTGAAACAAAACGCAGCTTGCGCTCCGCTTAGAGACAGCATCATCACTTTTATCGAGTGGCTGTTACACTACAGGCACTAAGTTTGTTGTTTCACCGTCGAATGCATAGCAATGCATCTCAAGGAAGGTCCAACCAATGTGGTCGTGCCGCTTTGTAGCAGTATTCTTTTTATTGCTGGGATTGTTTCCGAGCGCAAGTCATGCGAGCGATTTTGATGGGGACGGCGATTCTGATCTCCTTGTTATTTCGGGCGACCCCAATCTTCCGTTTCGCAGCGTCATTCTTTCGTCGTTGGGATCCTTCCCGGTTCTTGGGTGTGGAGGTACCGCTCCAGGTATCTGTGGCCTGCCGACGGGTGCAGTACTTCAGCATCCGAAGACACAGCTTCTCGAAGGCAGATTCAATACCGACACGAGGGCTGACTTACTGCTGATTTCGGGCGATCCCAATGAGCCACTTCGGACGGTTCTGACCGCGAACACGAATGGAACTGGTTTCGATGCCGCGTGCAGCAGTGAAGGCAGTGGCTGTGGGATCGGAACGGCGCCATATATGTTTCACCCGAATACGCACTTCCTTGCGGGAAATTTCGATGGCGACGCGGCGGGACTGACGGATTTATTGATCATTTCAGGTGATCCAAACTTTCCGATGCGACGCTTGTTACTCGCTGATCCGAACGGATCGGGTTTCAACGAGAGCTGTGCGGGCGTAAGCGGACTCCCGTGCGGGATTTCGATTGCACCCTACACGCTGCATCGCCACACGCATTTCGTTTTAGGTGATTACGATGGTAACGGTCGGATGGACCTGTTGGTTGTTTCGGGTGATGTAGGCGACACAACGAACACGGTGCTACTGGGATCGGCAGGTGGCTTTACGGAGGCTTGCAACTCGAGTCAGGGTGCGGGTTGCGGAATCAACAATGCTGCTTTCAGCCGGGAGCCCCGAACGCGGTACATCCCGATGGATTTTGATGGCGACGCGGATACAGACCTTGTCGTTATTGGAGCTGTTACTCAAACGTGGCGCGAGCTGCATTCCTGGGATCCAAATACGTCGAGATTTGGTTCCCTTTGCGCTGGTTCCAGCGATGGAACCTGCGGTTTAGACACTGAGCCGGATGTGAATTTTCCTGAAACGCGCTGGTTTGTGGGTGAGTTCATCGGAAGTGGCGGAGTACCGGATGCTGCTGAGGATCTATTGATGGTTTCCCGCTTCCCGGATCCCAATCGTGCGGGTGACGATAAGGATCGCCGTGCTGTCTACCAGTTCAACGGAAGTCAATTTACCCGCGTCTGCACTGATTCGATTGGTGGAGCGAACAGTCCGTGCAACCTTCCCATAGATCCGACGTGGACGTTTCCGCGATCGCAACTGGTGGCGGAGGACTTCGACGGGAACGGTAGAACGGATCTACTCGTGATTTCCGGTGATCTGGATGCACGCGAACGCGCGCTGTATCTCGCGACGGGGTCCGGTGAAGCGGGATCACCCATCTTCGCACCGAGTTGTTTTGGGGCGGGTGTTGAGAGTTGCATGCTCAGCACCGCGGACTATTGGTCGCACGTTCGAACCCGTGTTCTGCCTCATGAACCGTATCAACCGCCCAAGATCTTCTACGCGTCGACGATCTACGATCCGGTTTCTATCACCACAGAACTTCGACTCGAGTTGTTTCGACGTACGGGCGAGTTGATCTTCGACGGTCCGCAGGGTCGCGTTTACACGACGGCATACGTCCTTGTTCGCGATGGTCAGGTGATCAGGATCGATCCTGGAATTACGATCGAAGCTGAAACGGACGGAGTTCCATACGGTCAGGGGCTTTTTACGACTTCATGGGCGAAGCAGGTGCGATTCATTGGGGATCTCGCGGGTGGGTCGACAATTCGGCTGAAGCAAGATGAGTATATCGATAACAGCCAATTTCGAGCCGGGATCACAATCAAGAACGCGATCGATGTTGAAGTCGATGGGCTTAATATTTTGGATACCGGTGGTGATGGCATCGATATCAGCCCATGGTTTCCTCCGTTCAACCTAGACTTTCCGCCATACGCGAAGGATGTGACGATTCGAAATGTGTTGACCGAGAACGTTTCCCGCATGCCGTTTGCGGCGACATCGGTAATCAATCTACTCGTTGAGAATTTTGTGGGTCGAGATGCGGCGCCGTTCTTTCTCGTAGGTACAGCGAATTGCGGCACATGGTGTGATGAGAGCATTCCTAAGTCTGAACGCGGTGTGTGTTGCTACCAGGATCAACGGGTCTTTCCCGACGATCCTGATATTTGCATCTGTGGCGCGGGTCTCGATGGTGCGTGGAATGCATTTCTCTTCGAACCTTTCGGTGATCACGGAGCGCAGGTTGGGGAGAACATCATAATTCGCAATAGCGAATTTGAGGATCTATTCGCCAACGGCATCGTATTCAATGTTTTCGCAGAACGTTTGGACCTCACACACGACCTTACTGCGACGATTGAAAACGTCACGATTCGAAATGTGGGTCAGTGGGGTTTCAAGATCAATCTATTGAGCGATTCGATTCCAGGATCGATCGAATTCAAGAACGTTGAGATTGATGGTTCAGCGGGACCCGGAATTCACGTACAGGATCATTCCGCGGAAGGACTACGAACCCGTTTTGAGAATGTGATCTTGCGTAATCCCAATCAGGATCCGAATGCGCCCGACGCCGATACCGCACCCATCTATGTTAAGAAACAACGCAACGGTTTGATCTGTAGCTTCAATGGACCTCAAACGGCTGCATTTGATGATGGTAATGTTGAGCTCGCTAACGTTTCGATTGTCGGGAACTCCTTACCCAATGCAGTCGAACTCGAGAACGCTGGTTACAGTCTAAGCACGTGTACCACGTGTATTGGGGGCCAGGCGTGTAAGACTTGTGGGAGCATCACTCGCTGCTTCGAGTGTGCGCCAGGTCAAGTGGAGGTTTGCGCCGACTACTTGGTGGATAATGTTTTCGGTACCGTCAACGTCCAGCCTGGAGAATCGACACAGATTTCATTGGGATCGCAACCCTCTGGAATCGGTGTCAACAACATCCAGTTTGTTACTGGGGCGGGTCAACTCCAGTTCAACGATGACGACTTGAATCTATTTCGGACAGTCGAACAGGAGACACCCTTTGTCCTCACGCTTGACAACGCGAATGGTGCTGCAGTGAGCTTTCAGCTAGCAAGCAGCGCGGGATGGGTGACGCCGGTGCCAGCTAGCGGCACCACTCCCGAGCAAGTTTCTCTCGTATTTGACTTCAGTGGTATCGCACCAGGTGTGCATAATGCGACGGTTGCAGCGACGAGTCCCCAAGCAGGTGGAACAGTGGTGTCGATCACGCTTAATCTATTTGATGTCTGTGGAAACGGTGTTCTAACTCCGCCCGATGAACAATGCGACGATGGTAACCGTGATATCGGTGATGGTTGCGATGGCAACTGCAAGGTGGAAGGTTGTCATGTGTGCGCAGGCGAACCGTCCGTCTGTAGTTGCAATTCGGGTCTGAAATGCGGCCTAACCTGTGGCAATACCGTCGACTTGAGGTGTCAGGAGATTCTTGGTGTCTGCGAATGCGCCATGTCGTGTGAATTATTCGGCGGCGATGACGATCAAGACGGTGTTTGCCAGGATCTCGACAACTGTCCCGATACGGCTGTGGCGGCTCAGGACGACGATGACGCTGACGGCCTCGGCGATGCTTGCGATTGCACGTTTGTCGGTGTCGACGAGGACTGCACCGAAGAAATCTTCACCGTCGGGATCTGTGTCTCAGGGAATAGCCCGCAAGGTGATCCCGGCTGCACCTTGTCTGATATGGATAGTAGCGGTGTTGTCGATGCTCTGGATCTCGTACTCGTCAACGCATGCTGTAACAACGGAGTACCCATCGAATGATCAGTTACACGATACGGAAGACAGTTCTTGGCGTCTTGATGCTTGTTTCTTTTGCCGGTATGACGACTTTTGCCGCCGACATTCAATGGCAAGGACTTGGGGCTGGCGGCGGTGGTGCCTGGGAGGACGGGGGTGCGGTACACCCTGCAGATCCCAATATCGTGCTCGCGGGTACAGATGTTGGTGGTTTGTACCGCAGCGACGACGGGGGAGAGACTTGGTCCACCGCAATGACCGGGATCGCGCTGCCGGATATTCAGCGTCAAGTGTACGGGATCAGCACGGCGCTATTCGATCCAACAGATCCGAATGTGGTTTATCTTGCCACGAGGGGCCTATTTAAAAGCTCTGATGCCGGGCGTAGTTGGTCAGGAAAGATGCAACCCAATTGGGATGGACTCTTTGCGATTGCGATTGATCCACAAGATCCCAACCGAGTTTATGCGGGCTCTGTGGAAAGCTCAGGAAGAGTCTATCGAAGTACCGACGCGTGGGAATTCGAGCAGATTTCGTTTCAGCCATGTGGCCCCGGAAACTCGGACCCCACGTGCTACGCCCTATTACCACGTCTGTTAGATGCGAACGGAAACCTGTTGATCCCTGGTGTGGTGGGCATCGTCGTCGATCCGTTTGATTCAAATCGACTCATTGCCGGAACGTCGCTCGGTGTATACGAGAGTGTAAACGGTGGGGATAGCTGGCAGCTCAAAGCGTCGCCGCAGTTTCCACATACTCGCATCACACGTTTTGTGGGCAGTGGTTCGCCTGCTGTTCTTTATGCCGTGCTCGACGTTCAAGGCGCGATCGATGAAGGGTTGGTCGATCCGATCGATGCATTGACCTGGGATGCACTTGTCTCGATCTATCGAAGCGATGATTGGGGTGCGACCTGGGTTGCCGCGAGTGGCACACGGGGAACAAATATCGCGCCCAACGCCGGCCTCGAAACGCCGGGCGGGACTTTCCTGGAGGGGTGGAGAAAATTTGGTATTTCGGCCGCAGTTAGCCAGGATCCGAACACAGTCTTTGCGGGCGCGAACTCGGTGAAGATCGAAGCACCCGGTGCTGGGTCGACAGGTATCCGCAGTGAACGAATTGCCGTGGATCCAAATAGCATGTACGTGGTGTCCGCGGTCAATCGCGTTGAGAATGGTTCGGGTACGGAGGCCAAGAGCTTTGGTCGCATTTATTGGTATGACATCAATGGTGTCGTGCAACCTTGGCCCAATGGTGATGGCGGCTGGACGAATGCCTGGGTCAGTCGAGATCCGGCCCATGACTGGTTACGTTTCGAGCACCAAGTACGTTCACCCGACTGGGCGGTCGAGTTCGAGCTAGCGCTCTCGGTACGAGATCCCGGTGTTACCACCTGGTTCGACGAGGTTCGTGTACTGCCTAGCACCGCATTGCCGCGTTCAACCGGGCGAGGAGAAGCGCCAAATATTTCAAGGTTTCACGAAATAGCACGGGATTCCACCGATCCCAATACATTGATTGTGTGTGTAGAGTCGCGAAGCTTCAGTGTAGATTTTAAGAGCGGCTTTTTCCGTGGAATATGGGAATCGCACGATCGAGGTCAGAACTGGCAGCAATTAACCCGATGGGATCACCCCGGTGATATCACGCTCAGTCGTTTTCAAAGCGGCGAAGTCGATATCGGTTGTAAGAGTTTGTATCGAGGGCAGTCAGCGCTGAGCCGCAATCATGTGTACATGGGCGGTTTGATGGCGCTCTACCGAAGTACCAACGGCGGGCAGACCATTGAAGAAGTCACCTCAGATGAGGTGCAGGCCTCCACGCCCTCGCATCGTGGCTATTGGTCCACGGCCGGAAATTCTAACAATGTGTTTATCTACGGCGTCGCGACCGATCCCAATCGAACCGAACGCGTCTTTGCTTTCGATGGGGACGGGTTTCTCATTGTAAGTCGCGACGGTGGCGAATCGTTTACAACCGAGGGCTTAAAGAACGAGTGGTTGAATGAGGCACAGGTATCGGGCGATGCCGCGACCGATCTTGTGATTGATCCGTCCAATTCCGACCATGTCTACCTCGGAGCCTACACTCATGACACGATTCCGACCCGCGTGTCTCGCCCCAACGCCGGCGGTGTGCTCGAGGGTCAGTATGATTCAGCGACTGATGACTGGGCTTGGAGTCAGCTCGGAAACCAGCCTAATAAGATTCTGAAGGGTGGCGGAATACAGCTCGAGCTCGATCCCAATGCCAACATGCTCTATGCAGCGGTCTATGGTAAAGGGATGCGGCGTTATGATTTCAATGATCCAAATTGGCAGTTACTCGATCCTAATCACGTGACGTGGCAGGTACCTCCTCTAGAAAGTCTTCCGCAGAATTGGTTCATCCGCCGTTTGGTTAAAGCCCCGAACTCGAGTCGGATTTTCATCGGTTTAGGCGACCCCGATGAGAATCAACCCGCCGCGGCTTCGGAAACCGGCGTCTGGATGAGCGACGATCTTGGCCTGACCTGGGAAAAGATCAATCCGCGCGACCCGAATTCAGATCCAAACGTGTTTTCTGACGAGCATGTCGCAGAGCTCCACGCCATCGATAAAGACACGGTCCTTGTGGGTACTTGGAAGTTTCCGAATCCGTTTAGTGTTGATCCGAGTACTGGCGAGTGGCTCGGAAAGGGCGGACTATACAAGGGTACCTATGACGGTATCAGTTGGGGTTGGACGCGTGTTCTAAGTCAACCGCGCGTCACCGGTATTGCGCAGTCGCCATTCGTTCCGGAGTACATGCTGGCGCACGTGAGTACGTTCTATCGATTTCCCCAACCCGTAGGAGTTAAAACGGGTACCTACGAGAGTGTGGACTCAGGTGATACGTGGACTCGACTGGCGAATACGAATCTCGTGAGTTTAAACGAGTCGCGCCTCTTCTTTTCAACGCATGATCCCAACATCGTCTACTTGGCCGATCGTGGCACCGGTTTGTTTGAAGGTCGCGTGACTTTGCCCACGAGTTGTGGCGATGGCCTGATCTTCGGAGCAGAGACCTGTGACGACGGTAATACCGCACCGGGTGATGGCTGCGGTGCGAATTGTCTGGTTGAAAGCTGCCACCTCTGTGTGGGCGCACCATCGATTTGCAGCTGCAATCTTGGTTTTAAATGCGGAATGACCTGTGGAAACACGGTCGATATGACATGCCAGGAAATTCTGGGTGACTGCATCTGCAATATCTCCTGCGATGACCTTGGTGGAGACATAGACGGGGATGGAGTCTGCGGTATTAACGACAACTGTCCCGATGATTCCAATCCTGATCAGATGGACGCGGACGATGATGGTATCGGTGACGTATGCGAAGACCCTTGCCAGGATTTTGGCGGTGACCCGGATCAGGACGGCGTTTGCCAAGACACCGATAATTGCCCCGCTACACCGAATCCCGTGCAAGACGATTCAGACGGTGATGGATTAGGCAAGGCCTGCGATTGTACTTTCGTGGGTAGCGATCAAGACTGCACTGAAGAAGTGTTTACGGTTTCACTTTGTTTCTTGGGCAATTCTGCACCCCTGGATCCGAACTGCACGCTTTCGGATATGAACAGCAGCGGTTCCGTTTCCGGCGACCAGGAGGATTTGGATTTAGTCCTAGCCTGCTGCCCACAATAGCCTACGGGTTGCGCACGAAGTACTTGTCCTTGATTCTAAGAAGGGCCTCGAAACCCCTTGCCCATTCGGAGTCTAGCGCGTGCCCCCCCGAAGAAGTGAAAACCATTCTTGATACAGCAAAGAAACAGGCTCCTCACGTTTACGGAGTTTGCCTAACCCAGTACTGCACAGGGTGTCGGATCGGCGAGGTATTAGGCATTCGTTGGTCTGCGGTCGATCTTACACAGTCCACTATTTTAGTCCTTTTGAAGATTCATCACGGCGAGATCGGGAACGTAAAGGCTGCGCAAAGCCGACGTACAATTCCGATTCCATCGATGCTCAAGACGTATTTGGAAAGCTTGCCAAAGATTAGTGACTGGGTCTTTCCCTCGCCGATGAACAAGAAGAAGCTATGGTCCGATACCGCGTACCAGCATGTGTGGAGTGATTTCCGAGATAAACTTGATGTGCGGCCACTGGGAACACATGTCTCACATTTGGAGTACTCGTAACGTGATTCAGGGACACACCTGAGCAGTGTTGCAGTGTGGTTGAGGAACTGAAAGAAGAATGTTCGCTAGTAGCTAATCCCGTATTCGTGGTTTACAGCGTCGATACACAGCGCCGCCTCTTGCCGAGTGAGTAACCGCCGGCCCTAATCTTCGTATTGGTCTCGCCGACGTAGCCAAGCCATCGCGTGGTCGAGGCCGTCCTCGTCTCGTCCCTTCGGTGCGATATCCATCCAGTGGTAGGCACCGTTCAGCATGTCCACGCCGCGCATGTAGCACGAGTAGGTGTGAAAGATGGAACCGTCAGCGTCCAAATAAAACGCACTCGCTCCCGGAGCCTCGGAGCTTGAAAACTTCATCGTGCCGAAATTGTGAAACACCTCCCCCTTTTCCGTCTCTTCCGGCGTGAACGACACGTGGTAGTCGCGGTTAAAGTCAGTGTCGAAGGAAGAGAGCCACTTGAAGGTCCAGCCCATGCGCTTCCGGTATTTCTCGAGCATGTCGAGCGGCGCTCTTGATATCGCGACGAACGAGATGTCGCGATGGGCAAGATGAATGTCGATTCCGTTGAAGTTGTCCGCCCAGAAGGAGCAACTCGGGCAGCCGTCGTCCCCCCAATCGGGACCGTACATAAAGTGATAGACAAGAAGCTGGCCTCGTCCGTCGAAGAGCTCTTGGAGAGCCTGACGTCCGTGAGGACCATCAAAGGTGTAGTCCTTCTCGACGCGCACCCACGGGAGTTCCCGTCTTCTTGCGCTCAGCGCATCGCGCTGGCGCGTGAACTCCTTCTCCTCCGCAAGCAACCGACGTCGCTCGCGTACCCACTCTTCCCGTGACACAACTCGATGTTCATTCATTTCGGCCTTGCTTCCTATTCTTTGCGTAGTAGTGAACAGAATCGAACCCGCGTGGGGGCGATCTTACCGGGCGCTGGCACGCGCAGAGACCTCTGTGTGCCATCGCGAGAGGTCCTTCAACCCCGTCCCGATAGTAATGACCGAGGGCGTGCCGAGGTCGATGGCGACTTGGGCCGTGATGTCGGCAATCGAGTAGGAATCTCCCGCAATAAATCGCCGGTCGGCGAGAGCGCCATCCAGCCATGCTAGCTGTTCTCTTGCGGATGCCTTCGCCGCCTCGGCGTATTCGGGCACCTGGTGCACCGAGTCTTTGAAGAAGGGAACCGTGTGCTGGAAGTAGTCTGCGATGTATCGAAACAGACCGAGCTCGATACGCCTGTTCCACATTTCGACTTCGGCCTGTTCTAGAGCGCCGACACCCATGAGCGGTGGGTTTGGATACTCGAGCTCAAGGAAACGGCAAATGGCGACGCTCTCCGAGATGAGGGTGCCGTCATCGAGTTCCAAAACTGGCAGCCGACCCAGTGGGCTCCTATTTCCGAACCTTTCGGAAGCGTCGCCAGCGGCCAGGTCGACAGTCTCGAACGGAATCTCGAGGTTTTTCTCCTCGACGAACATGCGGACACGCTTCGGGTTGGGGGCGGTCATTCCGTAAATTTTCATTGTTGGATAGCTCCTAGTATTTGGATGTCGTGTCTCCGTGACCGACGACTGCGTTTCTCAAATCTCTCCCGTCGGCCGGTAGATGCTCATCACCGCCCCAGACGCGCAAGGCTCGGTGCGTGTGAGCTTCAGTGCGGCGGGCACCGTGCCCTCGCCGAATAGGCGCTTCCCAGACCCTACAACGATGGGAAAGGTCCACAATCGATACTCGTCGATGAGCCGGTGAGACATCAGCGTCTGGACCAATTCCCAGCTTCCATGAACCTGGAGCAACGGGCCGTCTTCGCTTTTGAGTCGGGCGACCTCAGCCGCGATATCGCCTGTGATTCGAACAGAGTTTTCCCACTCGAGCTCGCTCAACGTCGAGGTCGCGACGAACTTCCTCGCTTTGTTCATGGGGTGCTTGTCGCCGGCAGCTGGAAAGTTGGATGCGAACAGCTCGTAGGTTCTACGCCCCAAGAGGACATCGTAAGCGGTGGCCATCGCCACTCTTCCGACCTGCTCCATCACGTCGTCCCAATATGGGGCGGCCCATCCGCCGCGCTCGAAGCCGGAAGAGCCGTGTTCGTCGGGCAATCTCGGTGCCTGCATGACACCGTCTAAAGTCTGAAAGGTGAGAATTGCTAGTTCTCTCATGCTCGGTTCTTCCTTTTCAAAAGCGCAACGCGCAGTCGTTTTGACGCGAAGCCCGCCCTAGCCAAACCACCCTTAGAGCCCGTGTGTCACACGTCACCGAGTTCTGAGATGAGCGCTTTGGGCGCGACGTTCAGATACGCCTCTTCAAGAATGGCCGCTACCTCGTCCCAATTGACATTCGGCGTGTCGAGCAGAACGCCAATCCAGTTCGAGAACGTCCCGCTCGACGACGCCTGCGGCTTGAAGAACCGCTCTGGGTCAGCGCCGACGAGCGCCTCTTGAAGTTCTACCGGGACTGGGCACCAGAGAGATACTCGGCTATCGCCGCGGTGGTTGTCGTGGTAGCGGCATAGAGGCTTCTTGTTCCTAATGAAGAAGCAAGGCGCACCATCGCTCTGTCGCTCGCTCACCTCGGGCAGCGCGAGGACCATCTTGCGAACCCGGTTCAGTTCACGTTTTCCCACGAATTCTCTCTAGCTCACCCAACCCTTGTTCTCCGAGCGCTTCGAATACCAAAGCAGAAACGCCGTCACGACTATCTGACTTAGACCCCCAACCAACATCGGGAAGCTCGCCACGCCGAGGATGGGAATCTGCGCCACAACCGCGCCAAGTAGCGATGCAATGAACAGGTAGTAGGCAATCGACTTCTTGAGAAGAAGCAGAATCCCGCCAATCGCGGCACCGAAAACGGCCACTGCGAAAGCACCGGTGCCCCATGCAGGTCGGCTTTCTATTAGGGTGCGATGCGCCTCGGGCATTGAAGCGACCATGTCTGCATTCATCTGCGAGAGTAAATTTATGCATCCCATAACATTGAACGCCAGCCCGACTGCGCCGATTGCCCAGAAGCTCCAGTGAACGCCGCTAACGTTTGTATCGTTCATTGAATCATCCTTTTGCTTGTTACGCTTTTGGCATTGAGCGGATTTCGTAGACCCTGATGCTTGCAATGTAAGGGCATTCTTTCGCGATACTCTCCGCCTCTTCGAGGGACTCCGCCTCGATGATGTTGTAGCCCGTGATGGACTCCATCCCCCACGGTAGTTCCTTGGTTCCAGCGCTCGAGACCTCCATGGCCTCGCCGAAGCCCTCTTGTTCGATCTGTCGGTCGGCGATGGACTCGAACCACGCTCCCCAGCGCTTCATGATTTCTGGCGTGGGTTTCTCGAATCCAAAATGCATTAGCATGAACTTTTTCATTTCCCTCTCCTGTTGTGCCTCTTCTCTGTTTCAAGAACGAATCCGGTGTAGGGCTGGACCTGCGCCGACTAACCAGCGGTTAGTGGCCGCTACCTATGATTACAACGTCACTTACTCCTGGTCCGCGACTTACCAACATGTCAGGCGCCTGAATTCTCGGACGGGACATCGAACAGCACTGGTAGCTCAGCGACGCGTTGCGTAACCCCTTCGATGACCACATCCGGGTGTTTCGTGAGTGACTCGGGAGAGACCTCCCCTGCGAGGTAGCCAAGGAGCACGACCGCGGGGCCCCTCACACAGAGCTCTGCCACGCTGTCGTCGGGGGAATCGATGTGGGTTCCGCTCGCTCCCCCATGGCCGCGCACGATGGCGTCTGGACCCTGGCCGGTAGCGTGCAACTCGAAAGACAGCTCGGGCGTAGTTTCGCTGCGGGCGAAGGCTCGGGCGGCGAGCCGCAGCCACTCGGGCTCGAAGTGCTCCCCGGAGAGCGGGGAGGTCATCATGAGTGCCCCCCAGCGAATGAGCCCGAGGAGTGCAGGTTCGAGGGCGCGTCCGCGGGGCGTGAGTTCGTATACAACCGACGCGGCTGGCGGCGGGAGGACTCTTCGCGCCACCACCCCCTGGCGCTCCAACGCGACAAGACGCTTTGAAAGCACACTGGTGCTCACGGCGCCGCCCATCCGTCTGCGAAGGTCGCTAAAACGCTGAGGTCCGATGAAGAGCTCGCGCAGCAGGGGCAACACCCAGCGGTGCCCGAGGACCTCGGCTGCGCGTGCGATGGGGCAGAACTGCGAGTAACGGAAGGACTCCATGCTGGGAGAGTGGTAGCATCTCGAGTTCTTATTGAAAAGCATAGAGTTCTATATAAGAACTATACCCGACCCGAATCCCCGAATATAAGGTCCGCCAGGGAGCGCCTCATACCACGTGGACCCGACCATCCACAGTGAATGACTCGGGTCCGGACAAGGGCGATTGAAGCTGCCTATCAGCAAGCTTGTCGGCAGTCGCCGGAGCCGTTGTGTTCATCATCGCAAGGAAGGGTTCCAGCTCTGAGACCTAGTCCGTTTGAATCAACAGCCCCTCAAGATGAGTCTGAAAGGCACGGCCGTAACGCCGCGCTTGCTGCGACGGGTCGTCGCTTGTGGCAAGCGCGAGAGCGGTGCCCGTGAGTGCGCCTAAAAGCATCTCAGCGGCATCGTCCGGCCGCACGGTCCGCCGCAGTTTCCCCTCGCTGCGTGCGGTTTGAAGTGCCGCTTGGAGTAGACTTCGGAATCCCGGTTCCTCGCAACGGTGCCACTCCTCCCACCCGAGAACCGCCGGGCCGTCGATAAGCAGAATTCGACGAAGGCCGGGG
The DNA here is from genome assembly GCA_029261895.1 of Deltaproteobacteria bacterium. Lineage (GTDB taxonomy): Bacteria > Myxococcota_A > UBA9160 > SZUA-336 > SZUA-336 > JAJDAK01. The sequence continues at coordinate 4,061 of JAJDAK010000096.1, read as the reverse complement.
TCGAGGACAGCGTCGAAGTAGGTTCGAACTCCTCGCACCAGAGCATCAATCACATCGACGGACCCCCGAGTGCCATCGGCAACGCGAAGCACCAACGCCCGCTGCTCTCGACGAAACGCGGCCTCGAACAGGCCGCGCTTCGATCCGAAGTGGTAATAAACGGCGCCTTTAGTAAATCCGGTTTCCGCGGCTACAGCAACGAGAGAGATACCTTCGTAGCCATCAGCACCGAATCGCGTACAGGCGCAGTCGACCAACGAAGCTATCGATGCCTCGGACTTTTCATCGAGCCGACTCACAATGGCTGGGCATCGAGAACGACGACCTCATCAACCGCGAGCGCCGCGCGCCTATGCGCAAATGCTTCCTGATAATTCGAATCACGCAGCAGCTCGAGTAGGGCACCACGGTTCGGGTACCAGCCCACGACGACAAGGTCGCCTTCACCAGGGTTCCCGAACAGACCGGCCACGGGTGGCGACGACGCCAGAAACCGACCGCCGATACGAGCCAGCGCCGGCATGCTCACGGCAGCATACGCGCCGAAGGCCTGCCGCCCCGTGCACTCGCGCCCATCTTTGTAGTCAGCCTCATCACGGAAAACGAATCGATTGATGAGCAAGATTGGCCCGGCAAGACCATCGTCGAAGAGCCGCCTCCATCGATCCGCTGCTGCAGAGTTAGGCTCCGGCTCGTAGTGCTCGACCAAGCCGTTCAGCTCGTCGTCATCGACCAATTGGCTCATAGCGATGTCTCCTTGTTGGGTGGAAACCCGAGCATACCTCAGGTACGTACTACGGGTGTGTTCTTCTGGATTTCCGGCCCCGATCTCGAGGATAGAGAGCCGCGAGCACGACGCCCATCAGCGAGAACTGCACAACATAGTCGGGGCATACTGCTCGGTTCCATTTTCCAGAACGCTAGGTCGATCCCCTCGACCCCTGCGGCGACGTAGAAGACCCCGAGTGTCGCCACCCGAACTGCGGCGATGATCCAACTCGGAATTCCGTCCACAGCGGTGCGAGGATCTGAGCCGGGCGCAGCGCTCTTGCTCGTCGCCTCCTTGAGATCTTCCATCGAAGGGTCTCCAGCGCGTGGGCTGGGAAGGGGCGCGTCAGGATGGAACCGAACCAACTTCGATCGCTTCCGACGAGTCCACTTCTGCCTCCTTCGGGAAGCGAGTAAAGATCGCGGCGCCCAATGCGAAGCCGGCGCACGGGAGACCAGCGAAGAGCAGACGGATCCCGAGCAACGCTTCGGAGGACTGCTCCGTGTTTGGCACGAAACCACTGGCCGCAAGAACCCATCCACTAGCTGCGGCCGAGACGGCTACACCAACCTTCAAGGCGAAGGTCATCGCCGCCGAGTAGACACCCTCTTTCCGCTCTCCCGTCTCCGCAGCGTCTTCGTCGATGATGTCGGCCAGCAGAGAGCTGGACAGCACGCCACCGCATCCCATCGCCGCGCCGGCGACGGCTAGGAGCGCCGACAGCGGCAGGACGTCGCCCACTCCGATAAAGAGCATCGCGCCGAAGGCACAGGCGGCGAGTCCCATGGCGAACATCCAGGTTCGGCGTCTGCTCCGGGCTCGTGAGATCCGGACCCAGAGGGGGACCGAGACGACGCTGGCCAGAACGTAGATCGCTGGAATTGTACCCACGACGTCGGGCTGCTGCAGGAGATACGTCGCGACGAAGGGACTCATGGTTCCCACAGCTCCGACTCCCAGGTTCTCGATGAACCAGACGACCAGGAGGATCCGGGCAGACGGGCGCCGCATGACGTCTCTCAGTCCGGCCCGAAGGCTAGCTGCGCCGGGCCGTCCGCGAGCCGCTGGATCCCGAATCACGAGCGGCGTAATCGCAAGGACGGCGATGGCGGCAAGTGCCGTCGTGAACGCCAGCTGGGCCGTAGTAGCCCGCACGTCGGCAGCGTTCGTCGCAACCTGGATGGCCCCGAAGGCCGCGAACATGCCCAGGGTAAAGCCGATCTGCCTCGAGCCGAAGACCCGCGTCCGTTGGTGGGAGTCGCTGCTGAGTTCAGCACCCAGGGCCAGATGGGGAACCATGTAAAGGGTGAAGGCGGTGTAGAAGATGAACAGACCGGCGCCGATCCAGAGGGGCGAAGGAGGGCTTCCAAATGCCTCGGGGGGATCCCAGAGCATGGCGAAGCCAAGGACCAGGAGCGGCAGTGCGCTTAATAAGAATGGGCGCCGGCGCCCCCAGCGGCCGCCACGTCGATCACTCCAGCTCCCGACGAGGGGGTCGCTCACCGCGTCCCAGAGCTTCGTAACGCCGAACAGAGTCCCGACGGCCGCTGGTGCCATCAACAGGGTGTCGGTGGCGAACTTGAGGAAATAGAACTGTAGGAAGAAGAGTAGGTAGGACAACCCGAGGATCGGCAGTCCATACACCGCTAGGCGGCCCGGGCTGGCGGCGCCTCCGTCAGCCATCGTGCTGCAACTCGCGACCGCGCATAGGTGACCCAACTTTCCGTAGAAATACGCTGCTATCGGTCTAATGAAGGCACGACGACAACCTGGTTGTCAATAGATTCTGCGTCACCATCCAACGCGGCCGCATGCAGCCGCGTTGGATGGTGACGCCTCATTCGGCCATGGTCTCGCCATCGGCATGGCCGTCGTCGCTTCTCCGGCGCTCAGGTGCCATTGACATCATGTCTCTCGCGAAACACGATAGACGGTGCTGTCTCCCTGGAGAAACGTGTGAGCGAGAAGGACGCGGGCGTGAAGACCATTGATCGAGAGACGATTTCAGCCACTGGAGTCGGCTCGGTGCGAGCCAGCGGTAAGATGTCGAAGCGCCAGGTTCTGGCGGGCGTTCTGGAGGAGGCAAAGCTCGTCCACTTCCGCGTATGCGCGCTCGCAGAGAAGCTGCACGAAGGTGGCGAATCGTCGGGGCCGAGACGCGCTCTACTTGCCAACCTTGCTGACCTCGGACCGCGGAGCGTCCCGGAGCTTGCGCGCATGCGTCCCGTCTCGCGCCAGTTTATCCAGAAGCACGTAGACGGTCTCGTGACGGACGGTCTCGTCGAACTGATCGAGAATCCTGCGCACAAGCGCTCCAAGCGAGTGCGCATCACGGCGCGTGGGCGCCGCATGCACCGTACCATGGTTGCCGCGGAGGAGCCTATGGCGCGGTTCTTGGAGCGCCGCCTCTCTGCGGCCGAACTTCGCTCAACACACCGTACCCTCCGGAAGGTACGCGATCTCCTCGACGACCTCGGTGCGGTAGGACGCGACTGAATCTTCGCGACCAAGCAGCAGAACTCGGATAAAGCCCCCCTCCGGCGCCGAGTGCTTCCCTTGACTCCAGTTTACTTGACAACTAGATTGTCATTATGAGATCTGAAAATCGCTCCATTCGCATGACCACCCGAACAATCGAAACTCCCACATCGCCTCACCCGGAGTCAGCGTGACAGTTCTTTGCCCGGAGCTCGTGGACACGCCGATCTGGGACCTTACAAACATTGGCCGAGCTGGCATTTTTGGATGCCTTAAAGCTGATGTTCGCGGGAGTTATTGCCAGTTCCGCTTTGGGCCAAGAGCGGTCATTCATCCACCTGAAATCCACGGTATCTACACCACAAACGCTACCGTCTATAGCCGGTAGAAGTTACGTGAGTATTCAATACAGTACGATCTGTGAGCTGCTAAGGTAAAAAATGCGCGAGACGCCGGAAAATTACTAAATGAGAGCACTGAAGATTTTTGGAGTAGTGATCCTCGGATATCTCGTGTTTGTCGTTCTCGTCGAATCGACTCTAGCGTTCTTCCAGCCCGAAGACGCGGATACGTTTGTTATCACGACTACAGATGAAGACGGCATTTCCACAGATCGGGTTCTTGTTCGCAATATCAGTCAAGGTCAATTGTACGCTTCGGTTAATCATTGGCCGAGATATAACCGAAAGTTGTGGATCGAAGGAATGAAAGTGGCAGCGTATCCTTTTGTGTGAATGAAAACACGAAACCGGCCCTGTGCCGGAGAAAGGACACGCTACCGATGCTGAGAATACTCGAGAACGACAGTGAGAGA
>JAJDAK010000095.1 GCA_029261895.1 Deltaproteobacteria bacterium | reverse complement strand
CGCTCGTTTTGCGCGAGGGCCTGCGCGGATGGGTGCGCCGGCGCGCCTCTCGTGAGCTTCGATCCGAACTTTGGGGGGCCAGATGAACACAGCGGGGTCATACCTTGCGCTGACCAAGCCGCGGCTTTTGCCCTTGGTGCTTTTTTCCGGATTCCCGGCGTTCGTCATGGCCACCGGCGGCTGGCCCAGATGGGATCGTACGTTAATCGTGCTCGGTGCCACCGCATTGGCCGCGGGCGCAGCGAATATTTTGAACAGCTATCTCGAGCGCGACCGAGATGCACGGATGGTACGCACGCAGACGCGACCGCTGCCATCGGGCGAGATCAAGCCGGCGCATGCGTTGACGTTCGGCCTGGTGCTCGCGTTCGTTTCGACTGGCGCGCTTTGGGTCAGTGTCGGTTCCGCGGCGGCGTACACCGCGCTTGCCGCGATACTTGTTTATGTTTTTGTGTACACGCTCTGGCTTAAGCCGCGAACGCCGTTCGGTGTCATCGTCGGTGGTTTTTCAGGCGCGGTTGCACCGCTGATTGCGGACGCCGCGGTCGATGGCATGATTGGCCCTGCAGGATGGGCGTTGTTTTCAATCATTTTCGTTTGGCAGCCGCCGCATTTCTGGGCGATTGGGCTCTACCGTGCGCCGGAGTATGCAGCCGCCGGTTTTCCCTTGCTGACCGATCAGATCGGTGAGGATGCGACACGTCAACGCATCCTGGCCTGGATTGTCGCGTTGATTCCCATCACGTTGTTGCCGACGGCGCTTGGTTTGGTGGGGCTCGGGTATTGTGCGGCCGCGCTCGGATTGGGCGGTTGGTTTGCCTTCAGCGCCGTGCGCCTGATCCGTGAAAAGACCGACGCTGCAGCGCGCAACGTCTTTCGCGTTTCATTGATCTATTTGCTCGGCCTTTTCGTCGCGATGATTGTCGATCTGGCCTGGAGGACCGCATGAAGTTCAGGGCAGCGCTTATCTTGGTGAGCTTTTCGCTCGCATGCGGTGGCGGGGAGTCGCCCGCGACACCGGACGCTGAACCGGATCCAACACCTGCACCCACGCCCGAGCCAACGCCTGATCCCGAGCCGACCGGGGACCTACGTGGCGACGCGAAAGCCGGTGAACAGACCTACGCTCAGTTTTGTGTGGTTTGTCATGGTCCCAATGGCGCCGGCGACGGACCTGCAGCGCCGCAAGACCCGGCCCCAGCGGATTTTACCGACGCTGACTACATGGGCCAGTTGAGCGACGCGCATATCTACAAAGTGATCAAAGAAGGTGGCGCGGCCGTGGGTAAGTCACCCTTGATGGTGCCGTGGGGCCCAGTCCTCTCTGATCAACAGATCCGAGACGTACTCGCACGCGTGCGCCAGTTCTCGGGGTCCTAGTTCCGATCTCGTGACCGAAACGCTCGCCGTAAAGACATCGAGTCTCGCGAAACGTTTCAATGATATTCCCGCCGTTGCGGGAATCGATCTCGAAATCGAACCTGGTGCATTCTTCGGATTGTTGGGTCCGAACGGCGCCGGTAAGACGACCACTGTTTCCATTTTGGCGACGCTGGTTCAACCCACGAAGGGTGAAGCAGCGGTCTTTGGACACGATGTCGCGACCGCACGTCCCGAGGTGCGCCGTTCGATTGGAATCGTCTTCCAAGAGCCGAGCCTCGATACCGAACTGACCGGGCGAGAGAACCTCGATATTCATGCGCGACTGTATCGGATTGCGTCGCGTGCGCGTGAGATCGATCGGACCTTGGATCTCGTCGACATGCGCAAAGATGCCGACCGTCCTGTAAAAACGCTATCGGGCGGGATGAAACGGCGCTTAGAAATCGCACGTGGCGTATTGCATCAGCCGAAGATTCTGTTTCTGGATGAACCCACGTTGGGGCTCGACGTACACGGACGGCGCGATCTTTGGCGTCATCTCGACGGCTTGCGTGATTCGGGCATGACGCTGCTCCTGACCACACATGCGATGGATGAGGCGGAACGCATCTGCGATCGCGTGGCGATCATGAACGAAGGGCGGATTGCAGCATCGGGCACACCCCAAGAGTTAGCCGCTGCCGTCGGTGGCGATCGGATCGAATTTGAGTTGGAGCGTGCCGAGGAGGCGCTTACAGAATTGCGTCGTCAAAAGGGTGGGTATGACGCGTGGCGGGAGAACGACATGGTCGTGCTGACAGTGCGCCAGGCCGCGACGCAATTGGTTGCGTTTGTCGAAGTCCTCAAGCCTTTTGGCATTCATGCCGTGCGCATGCGCGAGGTGAACCTGGAGGACGCGTTCGTGCATTTTACCGGTCATAAGATCAGCGCAAGCGGAGACCTTGAGTGATGGATGCGCTCCGCGACATTTGGACCATCTTTCTGCGTGAGCTGATGCACTATCGACGCAATCGTGTTTACTGGATTGCGCAGATTGCGCTTCCGGTGCTGATTATCGTCTTTGTCGGCATTCCTCTCGGCCAGCAGGTGAGTGGCGGAAACTACGCAAGCTACCTGGCATCCGGTTTGTTGGTTCTTACCGTGACTTCGGGCGCCATCGGCGGTGGGTTTACGCTGATTGAGGAAATGCAGCGAGGGTTTCTGCGTCCCATTCTTGTCGCACCCGTCGCGCGTACCAGCATCGTGATCGGGAAAATTCTCGCGCGAACACTGCTGAGTTTGATCTTGGTCCTGCTGATGATTCTGGTACTGGGTCTGATGGTCGACCTTCGGATCGCGCATCCGTTGATTTTGGTGGGCACGCTCGTGGGCATCACGTTCGGGTTTGTAGGTCTTGGCATCCTCGTCGCGGCTCAGATCGGGCAACTCGAAGCGTTTCGCACCATTGCTGCTTTCATCACGATTCCGCTCTACCTACTTTCTGGCATGCTTTTTCCGATAGCCGACATGCCGTTGCCCATGCGTTGGGCCGCGACCGTCAATCCACTCACGTACGCGGTCGACTTGTTTCGCTTTGCCACCATCGAGCAAAACGCCCAGCCGCTATTGTTGAGCGCGATTGCGGTGTTGGTTTTTGCGGTATTGATGACATTATTGGCCACGCGCGCGTTTGATAAACGCCTGACGGGTTAGGTGAATTGACCTCGCAGATCTTCACCATCATCGCACCCACGTTCGTGTGTGCGTTCTTGGGTTGGCTCTGGTTTCGACTGGGTCGCGCCTACGATCAGAAGATGGTTACCGATGTCATCGCAAATATCGGCGGTCCTTGTTTGGTTTTCTCGCAACTGATCTCACTCGAGGTCGATCCAAGCTCGATGCTCGAGCTTATGAAAGCCACGTTGGTCGCGTTGCTCAGCTTCGCGGTACTTGGCGCGTTGTTACTTCGACTCCTCGGTTTGCCTCGGCACACGTTTCTGAGTCCGTTGATGTTTGCCAACTCCGGAAACATGGGCTTACCCCTCTGCCTCTTCGCGTTCGGCCCTGAAGGTCTCGCGTACGCGACCTGTGTCTTTGCAACCGTCGCGATCGTGCACTTCACGCTCGGTGTCTGGATTTGGACCAATAAGATCTCGTTGGCAACGCTCTTTCGCACGCCACTCGCCTATGCGGCGTTGCTCGCCGTGCTGGTGCTCACCTTCGAAATTCGTGTGCCGCTGTGGATTCGCAACACCACCGATTTACTCGGGCATGTGACGATCCCACTCATGTTGTTGAGTTTGGGCGTTTCGATCGGCTTGATGGCACCCAAGCGTCTGCCCCGAACGTTGCTGCTTTCGTTTGTCCGAATGGGCATGGGATTCAGTGTTGGCGTGGCGATCACGTCGTTCATGGAACTCGACGGCGTTGCACGTTCGGTTCTCATTCTACAGTGCACCATGCCCGTCGCGGTCTTCAACTACCTCTTCGCCCAGCGCTACAACCGCTCGCCCGAAGAAGTTGGGTCGTTGGTCGTGGTTTCAACGCTAGCGTCGGTCATTGTAATCCCGACGCTACTTGCGTGGTTGATCTAGCCGTCGTTTGTCTCGTTCGACTCGCTGCTGCTTGGTTCGATTTTTCTGATCCTGACCTGGATGGTGGAAGCGTTATTTCGCGGAGTGTCTGTTTCCCATGTCCATCGGTTTAGAAAGTTAGCGCCATTGGAAATACTCTTCTTGGGGATTTCTCTGAATATCTGCGGCTGAGGGTCTTCTGAGTCTTGAAGGAAAAACTCGACGGGCGGAATCGCGGGCAGACGTGTCGGTCGACGGTTGCTCCGTTGAGTCAGATACTGCGCTCTTTGATCGAAAAATCGCCGTCACACCGTCCTCATCACCCTCGTTCAGTTTTGCGTCGATCACGGTGTCGCTGAATATGGTGCTCAGTGTCTTTAGCGCATCCAGCACAACATCCGTTGGAATATTCTCGAACTCGATCATAACTTGTTGATCTTCGAGGTCGCCTAACTCGAAATTGAAGGCGCGTGCTGATCGGGTGACTTCTGCGCCGATGTCGGAGATGCCTATTTTGCGGTCGTGGTCTTGAAATATGGGCCCGCGCGCACTGAGAAGTAACGCGTTGCCGCTGGCTTCACCGTTTGTAACTACACCGGTAATAGAGCTTGTGCGCGGGAATGTTTTATTGAGGTAGCGATCATGGATTGCCGCATTCCGCTCCTTCTGGTTTAGGTACGGCACCAGGTCTATGGGTGACGCGCTGGGTGATGGTGTCGGTTCGCGTCCCGTGGGATCAACCAAAAATGTGGGTCGGTTGAGCGCATAGCTGTAGAGGTTTAGGTTACCGGGACTTGTCTTCAGAGACCGAAACGTTTCCGCAAGTTCGACCATGGCGGGGTCAACAGATAAGAACCTTCCCACAAAGGGATCGTAATGGCGTGCGCCGTAATAGTGTAGGTCGCTTTCCGGGTCATGTTCCTGACCCGTGAATAGATGCCGTGTCCCGTTGGCGCTTTGGCCAACCGATTGCCCGTCGCCATCGACAACCGATCTGATTTCACCGTAGGGCGTGGAAACGGTTCGTTGAATAACATTGCCGCTGCGGTCCGTGACGAGGACATTCGATCCGAGCGGGTCGGGGTGGTAGAAGCGGTATTCGACGGCGTTTGCGCGATCGGTCATTGCCACGGATCCGAATACGCAAAGCGTCGCGCTGAAGAGAAATAACTGCGTACGTGATTTCACTAACGACATGTGACACAGGGGACAGACAGGAGTCCACCTTGATTGTGGTTGTGCCGGATGCCTTCACCCAATTCCCGCGCGATTGGGTTATCGTAGAACTCGATCACTCGGTATTCCTCAAGATTGTCATAGAGCTCTAGAGAAACAAGTCCAGGCTTTTGTGGTGTAAACATCAGTTCAGAACGACCTTGAAACGAAACCGTAAAGTGGGCGAGTTCGTGGGCCAAGATCATCGCCGGGGAAAGGACAGCTCCGTCGGGCATCGCTAACGCGACATGCGGATTCCAGTGGAGGATCCCCCGCCCCTGGTTTGCCGATGTGGGCTTGATTTCGTGGGTCGTCACGTCGATTAGTTCGTTCTCCATCAGATATTGAATAAGCAATCGACCGCGGGGGCTTTTCCTGAGGTAGGACTGAGCCTGGAAGACCGCGGCATGATTATTACCCGCCACACTGTTGATGCCGGTTCTAGGCGGTGGTTTGCCGGATGTCCGATCGTAACCATTGATGATGATGAAATCAGAGGGATCGAGAGTAACTATCTCTGCATCATCGTCCGGATCGTCCGAGTGAAAAACAGGGTCGAGGATAGTGGTTGAAGATGATTCGACTGCGAAACGTCCGTCTGGATCGACGAATGCCGTGGGACGGTTGAGCGCATAGCCGTACGCGTTCAGGTTTGTAGTATCCGCGATAATTCGATCAGCGGTGGCTCTGATCTGGCGGAGTTCAGGATCGACGGATAGAAATTTTCCCACGAACGGATCGTAATGCCGCGCGCCCATGTAGTGGAGCCCGCTTTCGGGATCTTGCTCGTGGCCGGTGAAGAGGTGGCGTGTTCCGTCAGCGCTTGGACTGACCGATTGCCCGCTGCCGTTGATGGTGGCCTTCGTCTCCCCGAAAGGATCGGTGACGGTACGCTGAACGACGTTGCCGTTGCGGTCCGTGACGACGACGTTCGATCCCAAGGGATCGGGGTGGTAGAAGCGGTATTCGGCGGCGAGCGCGCTGTCAGCCACTGCGAAAAATAAAATTGTAGTAACCAGGTGTTTCATGGTTTGAAGCTGGGGTTGGCGACGAAGAGTCCTTCGTCGTAGGTCTGTCCCGCGGGAATAATTTGGAAGCCTTCGATATCAGAGCCGTCGATGCTGTATTCGAAAACGACTTCCTCCTCAAATTCGTGTTCGTGTTCGAGTTCGTGTTTTGCGGCTCGCTTCTTCCCGATTGTCTGGTTTACGTCGATTCCTTTGCCTCTATTTCGAATCTTAAACACAACAGTCGAAGTATTGGAATGCGTTGCAAATCCCTCTGCGATGTCACGGCCTGTGGTGGTTGGGACAAAGGACGAAGCACCTTGTTGGACCTGATGTTCAAATAGATCACGGGTACCACCGGTCCCCCCAGCAGACTTCAGACCCTGATCAAAGGCCTCGCGAGCTTCTCTGGGGGAAATCTTGGCACCTCGGTACACGCTGGTTGCCTGACTCATGACAGGAGTTATCCGTCTACCTTTGAAGGTGATCGCAGCCGCTCGTGCTGCTTTGATTGCGGCAAACGCTGCGCCTGCGCCGAAGCTGACGAACGGGAGCGCTAACGCGATAACGTCCGCAGTGATGGCCATGTTTCCGATGAATCGCTCCGTGGGTGTGTCGGCTACTTTTGTGGCGGCGATGCCCAACCCCAGACTTGCGATATCGATCAGTACGCTTGGGTCTTTTCCATCGGGATCGATCGCGACGGTCGGTCGGTTGTATACGTAGTTGTAAGCGTTGATGCTCGAGGGTTCTGAGAAGGATCTTCCAATCAGGCGCCCGGGATCGATGAGCGCTGGATCCACAGCAAGGAACCGGCCAACAAAGGGATCGTAGTGCCGTGCGCCCATGTAGTGGAGCCCGCTTTCGGGGTCTTGCTCGTGGCCGGTGAAGAGGTGGCGTGTCCTGTTGGCGCTTGGGCTGACCGATTGTCCGCTCGCGTTGACGGTTGCCTTGGTCTCACCGAAGGGATCGCTGACCGTCCGTTGCACGACATTCCCGCTGCGATCGGTCACGACGACGTTCGATCCCAAGGGATCGGGGTGGTAGAAGCGGTATTCGGCGGCAACGGCATGCGGGACATGGACGAGCAATAGCAGGAGCGCAGGAAAGAGCCGATACATCCCTGGCATTATCTCCCAGGGCATCTGTTCGATGTCTTGGGAAGATTGTCAATTTATGTCAGTTCTAGTCGTATGCGATTTCGTCTAGTCGTGCGCGAGACGGAATGGGCAACTCCAGTACCTAACTCAGCTGAGCCGAGGAATATTCGAGCAGTTCGCGTGCGATGATGAGTCGCTGGATCTGACCCGTGCCCTCGTAGATGTCGGTGATGCGTGTGTCGCGGAACCACTTCTCGGGCAGGTAGTCGCGTGTGATGCCGAGGCCACCAAGGATTTCGAGACAGCGAGACGTCGCGGTACGCGAAATTTCGCCGCCTTTGGCTTTGGCGATCGATGCTTCCATGTTGTTGGGTTTGCCTGCGCCACTCAACCAAACCGAATGCAATACGGTGAGCATCGCGGCGTCGACGTCGGCTTCGATTTCAATCAATTCCTGTTGAATCGCTGAACGTGAGTGCTTGCTGGAACCCCAATCGATTTCAATGCCTTCATCGGCCAAGACACCTTTGGTGAAGTCGATGGCGGCCTGCGCCATGCCGAGACCGATCGCCGCGACACCGGGACGTGTCATGTTGAAGGTCTTCATCACGCCTTTGAATCCGCCACCGCCTTTCTTCGCGATGGTCTCATCGCCGCCGAGTAGGTGGTCGCGGGGGATTCGACAATCCTTGAAAACCATGGCCGCTGTATCGTCGGCACGAATGCCGAGCTTCTTTTCTTTATGCGTGACGTCGAAGCCGGGCATGCCCTTGAATACGATGAAGGATTTGATGCCCGCACGGCCCGCCTCCTTGTCGATGGTGGCCCAGACGACAACGCCGTCGGCTTTGCAACCGGTGGTGACGAAGATCTTCTCACCATTCAGTACCCATTCATCGCCATCGAGTACGGCGGTTGTTTGAACGGCTTTCGAGTCCGACCCGCAACCGGGCTCCGTGATCGCCATCGCCAGGCGCTTGTCCTTCCAGCGTTCCTGCTGTTCAGGCGTGCCAGAAGCACGGAGTGCCGCGTTTCCGAGGGCGGCGCCGGACCTGTGCATGCGCACGGTGTAGTCGCCCCAGGTCTGTCCGGCGGTGACCAACATGCTCATGATCGGGAAGCCGGTATCGTCCTTGGTTTGAGTTCCCAGCATGAAGTACGGATTTTGAAAGCCCTTGGCTTCAGGCAATTCATCGGGCGCGAAGTCGTCTTCGTGCTCGTCGTAGTGACGCGCGTGTTCGCGGCAGATCAACGCCTGCCTGCGGGTTTCGTTTAGGATCTTCTGATCGTTCTCTGTGAGTGTGAAGTCGATCATATTAATTCTCCTTAAGCTGCTGCCACGCACTCAGTATTGAGCAACGTGCGCATGTTGCGGTACCACATTTCGACCGGGTACTCGCGAATGAAACCGTGTCCACCGAGGACCTGAATACCGTTGTCGGCGATCTTCATGGCTTCGCGGGCTACGTAGGTGAGGGCGAGTGTCGTGGCCTTGGTCGCGTCGACGTTGTTCTCGAGCATGCTGGCGGCTTTCCAAACCATCCAGCGCATCGTCGTCACTTCGATTTTCATTTCAGCCAGCATGAAGGCGATGGTCTGTTTCTGCGCGATCGGCTGATCAAAGGCTACGCGGTCTTTCGCGTAGGGGACGCAGAGTTCGAGCACTGCGCGTGAGATCCCGAGCGCCAGTGCTGCAGTGCCGACGCGGCATTGATTGATCAGCCGCGCACCGTCGATGCCCGCATCACCGCCAAGTCGAGCATCGGCGCTGACTTCAACGCCGTCGAGCTCAAGCTGAGAGAACTGTACCGCACGAAAGCCCATGGTTTTTTCGCTTTCGTCTGAGATCTTTAATCCCTCCGCGCCTCGCGGGACGATGAATGCTTCGAGGTCGCCAAAACCTTCGGAGACACCGCGTCGCGCAACAACCAGGAAATGACTGGCGCTTGCACCCAACGGGACGAGTCGTTTGGTTCCCGTGAGTCGGAAACCGTCGCCCTTGGGCTCAGCCATCGCGCGCAGGTTCGAAGCGTCGTAAGTGAAATGAGGTTCGTGCAACGCCATGCTCGCGGTATGGACCTCACTCGAGGTAAAGAGTGGCAGGTAGGCGTTCTTCTGTTCGTCGGTTCCAAAGTCGAGCAGTGGATTGACGAAGAGGGAGGACGCGATCGCCGATATACCAAGTGACGCGCAACCATGGCCAAGTTCTTCCAATAGAATTGCGCTCGTGACCGGTGAACGTTCCATACCTGCACCACCGAGGCTCTCCGGAATGGCCGAGTTGACCAAGCCAAGTTCCCAAAGCTTTTCCATCAACTCCGGCGGTGTGGCGTTCGCTTCATCCGCGGGCCGTGACGCGTCACGAAGCTCCGATGCGGCGAATTCACGAATGGTATCGCGAATCATCTCCTGCTCTTCTGTAGGTCCAAAGGAAATCATGCTGTGCCTCCAACACTGGGACGTCGGGGGTTCATGGGTTGATGGAAGTACCAAGCCATCGAACCACCCGCTCCATCTTTAATAAATTCGCCTGCTTTGTATGCTTCGCGATCGTCTTTCAGTCCGATTGCGAGCATGGTCCAATCCCGCGCATCCGCGGTGTAACGTACTTTGGCGCGCTCCGCGTAGCCCTCTTCGACGTGGCAGACGCCGTCATCGATCGTCACGGTCCAGACGCCCGCGCCTTTGCCCGTGAGACGCACCTCGTAAACCAAGTGCACACCCTTGGCGCGCTCGGCTTTCAAAAGAAAGGGCAGGGATTCCATCACGGTTGCGGGCGCGGTCTCGCGATAGCGACCGGATCCGTCCATCGCGTTACGGACCCACCAGAGTGCGATCGAACGCACGATCGGCTCGAGCGTTTGCCCGAATTCGGTGAGTTGGTAATGCGAGCGCTTGCCGACTTTGATGGCCTCGATGAAACCGCGCTCGGTGAGTTGCCCCAAGCGGGTGGTGAGCATCCGCGGAGCGATGCCGGCGCGCCGACGTAGCTCCTGAAATCCCCGGGGTCCGGCAAGCAGATGCCGAACCAGGACCAGGGTCCATCGGTCACCAATTAAATCCATCGCCCGACCGACCGGGCAAAACAGCGGATCTACTGAGGATTCGGCGCTAGAGCTGGCCATCAAGAAAGTTCCCTCAAACAATCGATTCAGCAACCATAAAGGAACTAATTTCAATATACAATAGGAACTATATATAATTCCCTAATGGAAGATTTCTGACTTGCTACGATCCCCTTAAGATAGGAGGACCCCATTGGCCGAACCCGCTGTTCTTTATGAAGTCCGAGACCGGATCGCGCGGATCACGCTGAACCGTCCCGAGAACCGCAACAGCATGACGAACGATGTGCTGGAGGGGCTCCAAAAATCAGTTCAGCGCGTGCGGCAAGATGCGGATTTGCGGGCCGTGCTGATTACCGGCAAGGGGAAGAGTTTTTGCGCCGGCGCAGATTTCAAAACGCAGGTGCAACGGGATTCCGGCGCTGCGGTTCAAGCGCCCCAAGAACGCTCGTTCGCGATGTATGCGCCGTTTCTTTCGGTATTGGAAATCGAAGTTCCCACCATCGCCGCGCTGAACGGGCACGCGGTCGGGGGTGGCTTCGGTTTGGCATTGATCTGCGACCTTCGCATCGCGAATGAGGATGCGAAGTACGGTGCTAACTTCACCAAGCTCGGATTGCATCCCGGGATGGCGAGTACCTACCTATTGCCGCGCCTGGTCGGGGTACCGAAAGCGTTGGAGCTCCTGTTGACGGGACGAATCTTCAGCGGCCGCGAGGCTTGTGAGATGGGTTTGATGAACGATGCGGTACCTGGCGATGAAGTTGGCGCGAAGGCAGAAGCACTCGCGCTGGAGATCGCCGCCTGCGCGCCCATCGCAGTCCGCGGGACGAAGCGTGCGATTTATCAACAGCTGCAGTGGAACCCGGTGGAAGCCGCAAGGTGGGAAGCGCACGAACAATCGCGCACACTTGAAACCGAAGATTCAAAAGAAGGCATCAAAGCCCTGCTTGAAAAACGCACGCCCGAGTTTCGAGGTCGATGAGCGACACACACGATAAGAAGCCGCGCCGCGAAGCACCGGTTCCCGAAGGGCGAGGCCAACGTGTTGGCAAGCTCGGATCGATGTTGCTCGGAATCGCGAGTGATACCGCGATGGAGGCGTTGCGTCGTGCGATAGGCCGCGGTGACGACGGCGGCTTATTGCTCAACACCGCGAACGCAAAACGCTTGACGGAAACGCTCGCCGATCTACGCGGTGCCGCGATGAAGCTCGGTCAAATGTTGAGCCTGCAGGGCGACGATCTCTTGCCGCCACAGTTTGTGGAGGTTCTTTCCACGCTGCGGGACCAGGCGTTCTTCATGCCTGAAGAGCAGGTGCGTTCGGTGTTGGAGCGTGAATTGGGAACAGATTGGGAGTCTCACTTTCAGGAGTTTGATTTCGAACCGATTGCGGCTGCATCGATCGGGCAGGTGCATGCCGCGGAAACGGCCGATGGCCGCGATGTTGCGGTGAAGATTCAATATCCTGGTGTGCGTGGGAGCGTCGACAGTGACGTTGACAATCTCGCCTTGGTGTTGCGTATCTCGAGAATTCTGCCCCCTGAATTGGAATACGAGAGTCTGATTCCCGAAGTCAAAGCGGAACTCAAGCGCGAGTCTGACTATCGACGCGAAGCAGAGAGTACGAAACGTTATCAGGCGTTACTTGGTTACGATCCACTGGTTTTTGTACCGACGGTGCACGACGATTTATCGAATGACCACGTGCTGGTGACGGATCGTATCTATGGCCTTCCGATCGATGATCTGCGCGGTGTGGAGCATCCGCAGAAAAGACGCAACCGCATCGGCGCGAAGCTGACCGAACTTGCACTGCGCGAAGTTTTCGAGTTTCGGTTTATGCAAACAGATCCGAATTTCGGAAATTACATGTACGAACCCAAGATGGATCGCGTTGCGTTGCTTGACTTCGGTGCGACACGCAGCTTTGACGTGAAGTTTACTGAAGCCTATCGACAACTCGTGATCGCTTCGGTGGAACGGGATGCAAGGCGCTTGCTCGATGCTGCCGAAATTCTAGGCTTGGTCGATGAATCTACCGACTTGCCGGCCCGTATGGGCATGGTTGAAGCGTGCGAACTTTTCGGTGAGCCGTTACGTGAGCCGGGCCCGTATGACTTCGCGGCGCGTCAGTTGCCCAAGCGTCTGCGAGAGCACGGCATGGAAATATTTATGAAGCATCGACTCCCGACGCCGCCGCCCGATGTTCCGTTCATGCACCGCAAACTCTTGGGCGGGCTCTTGCTCAACACGCACATCGGTGCGGTCGTAGACGCCCACGCGCTATACCGGCGCTGGGTTCTGGAGCCAGCGGGCTAGATCCCGGAACCCTGTTCCTCGTAGCCCACGTGAATGCCGCATTCACGATCTTCGGCCTGTTCCCACCACCAGCGTCCCGCGCGCTCGTCTTCGCCTTCGCGAATTGCCCGCGTGCACGGTGTGCAGCCAACCGATGGGTAGCCTTCCTTATGCAGCGCGTTTACTGGAACACTGTGTTGTTTCACGTAATCGAGCACTTGATCACGTGTCCAGTTGAAGAGCGGATTCAGTTTGATGCGGCCGCCGTGAAGATCGTCGACTTCAACCGCGGAGACATTTTCGCGGGTCACATTTTGATCGCGCCGCAAGCCGGCGACCCATGCATCCAGGCCCGAGAGCGCGCGCTCCAGCGGTTCGACCTTGCGAATTTGGCAGCAGAGTCGGCGCTTCTCGGTGCTTTCGTAGAAAAGATTCAGTCCATGGCCACGCACCATCTTTTGCACGGCTTCGGGATCGGGAAAATAGACTTCGACTTCCATCGCGTACCGATCGCGTACGCGGTCCATCAAGTTGTAAGTCTCCTGCGGGAGGCGTCCGGTATCAATGGTGAAGACTCGCGATTGATCCGGGTTGATCTTGTGCATGATGTCGAGGATGACCATGCCCTCGGGCGAGCCGAAGCTGGCGGAAAGCGATAGGCGTGGCGAAAAATTTTCAAAGCCCCAGCGCAGAATCTGCTCGGGCGTCCAGCTGTCCATCTCGCCGGACTTCACCTGGGCGAGAATGTCTTCAGAAATTCGGGGATGGCTGTGATCCGACACCGTTGATCTCCTTCGATGCCTCGGAATTCCATTCTATGGCACTCGGGATTATCAGTCAAAATCTGAAATAAATTCCTAGTTCTATGATGCAGTATTTATTTTTTAGGTTTCACGCGGGTTTATCCGTTTTGAATCGTAGTGAATTACCCCCTATTTGTGGTCGTAGGCGTCCTGAGCGTGGCGATCTGGACGGGAGAGGCTCGAGCCGACCCCGCATATGCGGACTATCGCGCGGACGATGAGGAGATCGTTGCCGGCGTAGGTTCCGCGAGAATTCATCCTTTGACGCCAAGGGGTCGTGCAGCATGGCCGATCGATTTGCAGGAACGCTGGATCGCAGATATCGAGGCCGGCTGGGACGATGACAAGCGTTACGGCGTGCTCGAACGCAGCATCGGTCTGCAGACTCGCTACCCGTTGATCACGAAACGGGTGGATGGCGAGTTGATCATCCCGATCGTAAACGACACCGAGATGCTGTTTGGGGGTCAGTTGGTGCTTCCTCGAAGTCGCGGCCCACGACGCACCGTGATCTTGGTCGACGCTTCATCCAGTGCGAACGCCCTCACACCGTTCGAGATCGACGGCAAGATTGAAAAAGTTCCGGTCCTGGAAGCCGAACGCCGCGCACTGGATCATCTCGTGAACCAACTCGAGGACGAGTGGCTCGACTTCGGCATCATTGCATTCGGTGAAGGAACTTGGCCGGTAGTTGAACCCGGCGCGTCGCTGCAGACCGTGCGAGATGCACTATCGAAGTTTCGAGAGGTTCATCCGCGCGGAGTTGGCCGTACCGACATGGTCTGCGCGCTGCATCTGGCAGCGGATTGGTTGGAAGACACGCCGGGAGAAGTGGATCGCGAAGTCGTCCTGCTCACCGACGGTGATCTACCTCACTCAGGTCGTTTTATCGATTGTTCGTTCGCACGAAAACGCGGCGGAAAAGCCGCAGAGGCCACCTGTGAATCGCGGCGCAATCGTTCCGTCTGCCCCGCGAAACATAGGTTTAGTCGCGGACAAGGCCGTTCAGATCTCGTTCAGCTCGATAACTTCATGCGGCGCAAGAAGCGGTCTCTACGCGTGGTGCCGCTGGTCTTTGAACCTGACCGCTATGCCCGCGTGTACCGCGAACTCGCCCGGCGGATGAACGGCGAGCTCGTGAGAGTGCCGTCGCCACAGGCGATTCAGGTCGCGCTGCCGTCGTTGGTTTCCGGCCGTGTACTCTCGCTGCGTGTGAAGAATGAGACCACTGGAATCGAGCGCACCGTGCAAGTGGATCCGAGCTCATTGGCCTTCAACGGCATGCTGCCGCTCCAAAACGGTGCGAACGACATCGTGCTGCGCATCGATGGCGATGACAGTGGAATCGGGCGTTACCGTTTCCGCGTTTATTCCGCGCCGCATGCGCTTTCCAGTTATCTCGCCGAACTCCGTGGCCGCAATCAGGGGCTCGAAGTGCGGATGGAGCAGCTCGTCGACGAAGCGCGTCTCAAGCAGGAACGTGAGCGTGAGCGTGGCCTGGAGATCGGAGTAGAAGAAGTACCTGCCTCGGCGCGTTAGAATGCCCGGATGGGCGGATCGCGGCTATACATCGATGGGCAAGAAGGTACGACGGGGCTCCGGATTCGGGAGTGGCTCGCGGGTCGCGATGATTTCGAGCTGCTTCACATCGATGAAGCGCGCCGAAAGGACCCGGCCGCGAGACAGGAGCTGATCAAGGCCGCGGATCTCACCGTGCTCTGCCTGCCCGACGATGCGGCGCGCGAAGCCGCTGGATGGGCCACGAAGACGGGCACGCGGGTGCTCGATGCGAGCACCGCCCATCGTGTGGATCCGAATTGGGTCTATGGGCTGCCGGAGATCGGCGATGCCCAACGCGAAGCCATCGCTTCGGCGGAGCGGGTTTCGAATCCCGGTTGTTATCCGACGGCTGTGGTGCTCGCCTTGGCGCCACTGATTCGTGCCGGCCAGCTCGATCCTGCCGCGCCGATCCAAGTGCATGCGCTTTCGGGATATTCCGGCGGCGGGCGCTCGCTGATTGAACGCTGGGAAGATCCCGAGCGCGGACTGCTCCAGCATCTTTATGAAGCGCCCTACGCGATGGATCGTGTGCATAAGCATGTACCCGAGATGCATCGGTATTCCGGGCTGACGCATGAACCGTTCTTTGTGCCAGCGGTCGGACCGTTTCGCAATGGGATGCGGGTGGAGATTCCGCTGCATCAGGCGATGTTGGAGTCAGACGTCGACAGTCGGTCGATTCATGCGACGCTTGGCAGCCTTTACGCAGACGAAAATTTTGTCAGCGTGCTGCCGCTGCTCGAAACGCTTGAACCCGATGAGACGCGTTTCGATCCTCGTGCATGCAATGAAACCAACCGGATGGAAATCGCCGTGGTAACCAACCCACTGGGCCATGTGTTGTTGATCGTTACACTCGATAATCTTGGTAAGGGCGCCGCAGGCGTGGCGATCCAAAATCTGAATCTCATGTTAGGACTACCGGAGACGCGCGGACTTCCGACATGAACACGGTTGAACTCTCCCCACCCGTAGAAGCGTGGTTTCGTCGCCGCTTCTCGCAGCCCACCGAACCGCAGCGCCTGGCTTGGCCGACGATCGCGAACGAAGAGGACACGCTCGTCGTCGCACCGACCGGATCGGGTAAGACGCTTGCCGCATTCCTGTTGATTTTGGACCGATTGGTTCGTCGCGCGATGGCGGGTGAGCTCGAGGATCGTGTGGAAGCGGTTTATATCTCACCGTTACGCGCGCTTTCTCACGACATTCAGCGAAATCTTGAAGTGCCCTTGGCCGAGATTCGCGAAGAAGCCGTGCGCATGGGAATCGAGCTTCCCCTAATTCGAACCGCGGTGCGAACGGGCGATACGTCGCCTTCCGAACGCCAGAAAATGTTGCGCAAGCCGCCACATATCATCGTTACCACGCCAGAATCGTTGTTTCTCTTGGTAACGGCTGAGAAGAGTCGGAACATCCTGCGTTCCGCTCGAACGCTGATCGTCGACGAAATTCATGCGCTGGCGCGCGACAAGCGTGGCTCACATCTGGCAATCACGATTGCACGCCTTGATGCGTTGGCGGATCGGCGTCCGGCCAGAATTGGGCTGTCGGCGACGATGCGCCCGGTGGAGTTGTTGGCAGAATTTTTGGTTGGGTCCGATCGGCCGGCGTGTCATGTGGTTGATCTAGGACATCAACGCGAACTCGATCTAGCCGTCACGGTGCCGTCGCTCGATGAGCTGTATGCCGTTGCACCGGCGGAACAATGGGATGACCTACTGAATGGTATCGCTGAGCTGATTCAGCAGCATCAAACCACTTTGGTTTTCGTTAACACGCGGCGTTTAGCGGAACGGCTCACCCATCAATTGCAGCAGAAACTTGGCGAGGATGAAGTTGCGGCACACCATGGGAGCCTTTCGAAAGAACGGCGCTTTCGTGTTGAGGAACGTTTGAAGGCCGATCAGCTGAAAGCGTTGGTCGCCACCGCTTCGCTCGAACTCGGCATCGATATCGGTAGTGTCGACCTCGTGGTGCAGGTAGGGTCGCCGCGCGGTATCGCGACATTCTTGCAACGTGTGGGTCGCTCCGGTCACGCACTCGGGAAGGTTCCGAAGGGACGACTCTATCCGACGACGCGGGACGAGTTGGTGGAATGTGCGGCGTTGATTCGTGCGGTGCGCGCGGGTCGATTAGACCGTGTCGAACCTCCGGTAGCGCCGATGGATATTCTCGCGCAACAGATCGTGGCGGCGTGTGCGTGTGAAGAGTGGCAAGAGGATGAGCTCTTTGCATTGATGCGACAGGCATCGCCGTTTCGAGAGTTGGAGCGCAGCGACTACGACGCCGTGGTCAAGATGCTCGCGGAGGGTTTTGAAACACCGAGAGGACGTCGAGCGGTCTATATCCACCACGACCGACTTCAGAAGAAATTGCGCGCCCATCGCAACGCGCGCCTCGCCGCACTTTCTTCTGGTGGCGCGATTCCCGAGCTCGGCGACTACCGCGTGGTGCTTGACCCTGACGACGTAACCATCGGTACGGTGAACGAAGACTGGGCGATCGAAAGTATGGCGGGTGATATCTTCCTGCTCGGTACGCATAGTTGGAAGATTCGTCGCGTAGAAGCCGGTCAGGTTCGGGTGGTAGATGCCCAAGGCGCGCCGCCGACGATCCCATTTTGGTTGGGGGAAGCACCCGCAAGAACCGCGGAACTGTCGGCAGAGGTGTCTTCGCTGCGGCGCGAAGTGAGCGAACGGCTCGATCGGTCGCGCGAGAATACTTTGCGCTGGGTTGAAGAGGAATGTCGGCTCCAACGCGAGGGCTCAGAGCAGGTGGTTGCTTATATCGACGCGCAACGCAAAGCCGTGGGTATGGTGCCAACCTGCGAAGACCTGATGGCGGAGCGCTTCTTCGACGAAGCGGGTGGCATGCAATTGGTTATCCACAGTCCGCATGGCGCGCGCATCAATCGCGGTCTCGGGCTTTCCATTCGCAAACGCTTCTGTCGTTCTTTCAATATGGAAATTCAGGCTGCCGCCTCCGACGACGCATTGGTACTTTCGCTCGGAACGGCGCAGACCTTCCCCTTAGATACACTGCAGAGTTTTCTGAAGTCGTCGACGATCGAAGACACGCTCAGTCAGGCGCTGCTGGATTCGCCACTGTTTGCTGCGCGCTGGCGTTGGAATAGCAACCGCTCGCTCGCGGTGCTGCGAATGAACCACGGCAAGCGCGTGCCGTTCCCGATTCAACGCATGCAGGCGGATGACCTGCTGGCGGCCGCATTTCCTGATCAAGTGGCGTGCCAGGAGAACGTGACGTTTCCTATCGAGCTCCCGGATCATCCACTCGTGCGCCAAACCTTGAAAGATTCGCTCACCGAAGCCTGCGATGTTGTGCGCTTGCGAGAACTGCTTAGCAAGATAGAAAAGGGCGATGTGCGCTTGCACGTGGTGGACACCGTTGAAGCGTCGCCATTTAGTCACGAAATACTGAACGCAAAGCCCTACGCTTTTCTCGATGATGCACCTCTTGAGGAGCGACGCACACGCGCGGTAACGCTGCGTCATGTGCTACCCGATCAAGCACAGGATTTGGCGAGACTCGATGCGACCGCGATCGCGCGGGTTCGCGAAGAGGCCGAGCCGTTGGTGCGCGATGCTGACGAACTCTATGAATTTCTGATCGATGCCATCGTGCTTCATCCCGCGAATTTAATGAGTGCTGCAGCGTTGGCGGATGAATTGGTTGCGCAAGGTCGAGCCGCGTGGGTTTCGGGGGCAGGGGGCCGTCGCCTGTTTGCGGCCGAGCGTCTCGCGCACGTGAAGGCCTTGCTGCCCGACGCTGCCATCGAGCCTGTGCTTGAGTTGCCCAACCATCTTCAATTGGATCCGGTCGAATTCGAGAACGCGCTCGATACCGGGGTTCGTGGACATATGATGAATCTTGGACCCGCGACCGCGGAGAATCTGTCCGCACGGATCGGTGTAAGCAGCGATGAGATCGCCGCTTCTTTGATAAGGCTCGAAAGTCGTGGCGTACTCTTGAGTGGATCGTTTGATCCTGCGCTGCCGCCGGAGCAGTACTGCGACCGTAGCCTACTCGCGCGCATCCACCGTTACACCATCGCGCGCCTGCGTCGCGAGATTGAGCCCGTGAGTGCGAAGACATTCTTGCGTTTTCTGCTGCGTTGGCAGCACGTGCATCCGGATGCGCGTGCCTTGGGTGAGCGTGGTTTACATGGTGTCATTGAGCAGCTAAGTGGATTTGAAGCCGCGGCAGCGGCTTGGGAAGCAGAGATTTTTTCTGCGCGCATCGATGGCTACACCGCGGGTATGCTGGATGCACTTTGTTTCCAGGGACTTGTCGCCTGGGGCAGGTTGAGCACGAGCTCTCAGGAGCCGTCGCGTGTTACGCCAATCGCTGTGTTTCCGCGTGATGATATGGAATCGTTGCTCCACAGTCGTGACCTCACGGAACCAAGTTTGCGCGGGCCCGCGCAGAAGCTACTCGAACAGCTGTCTTCGCGGGGCGCATTGTTCGCGCGCGAGTTCGAGATAGCGACGCAGTTACTACCCGTGGAAGTGGAAGATGGCTTGAAGGAGTTGATCGCTTCCGGTCTCGTGACCTGTGATGGCTTTGCGCCTCTGCGTCGACTTCTGGTCGGTGGGAAAGCACGCGCGCGCTACCGAGAAAGTCGTTATCGTCGCGCCGCTCGAACTTCGATCGGGCCGGAGGGACGCTGGGGTTTGCTACGACCGCTGGGTGATCCGCCGCAATCGGACGAGCAAGCGGAACGAACGGCGATGCGCTTACTGGAACGCTATGGCGTGATTTTTCGGGATCTCTTAGTTCGCGAGTGGATTCCTGAGCGATGGCGCGAAGTCCACCGTGCGCTGCGACGACTTGAAGGACGCGGTGTTGTACGCGGCGGTCGTTTTGTCACGGGATTTACCGGAGAACAGTTTGCGATACCAGAGGCGATCCCGAAATTGCGCGCGGAACGTAAACGTGAAGAAGATGGCATTGAGGTCCGGGTTTCTGCATCCGACCCGTTGAATCTCGTGGGAATTCTGACGCCGGGTCCGCGCTTGGCTGCCGGGCATACGCGCTATCTAATCTACAAAGACGGCGCACCGGTCGCGGCGATTGAGAAGGGGCAGCGGGTCGAGCTACCGACGGAATCCCATGCGGTGGGCTACGGTGATTAAGGTTCGTACCGATCCGCGTTGGACTCGCGCAGCCCTTGCCGATATGGATGCCGTACTCATCGACCACGCCCATTGCGAGAAGAAGGCGGCTGCGTCGGCGATGATGCTTGTGAGCACCTATCCGCAGCATGACGAATTGGTGCGGAAACTTTCGGGTCTAGCGGTCGAAGAACTGCGACATTTTCGACAGGTGCATCAGAGGATTATCGCGCGAGGTCTTTCGTTGACGCGCGATCACGGGGATCCCTACGCGAAAGCGCTGCTCGGTGTGGTGCGAACATCGGATCAAGAGCGTCTGACCGATCGCTTGCTGATATCGGGTTTGATTGAAGCACGCTCGCACGAACGCTTGCAGTTACTTGCTGACGCGCTGGAGGATCAAGAGCTCTCTGAGTTCTACGCATCACTCGCGAAGGCGGAAGCGGGTCACTCTGTACTTTTTCATGATTTAGCGGTTCAGTACGACAGCGCCGAAGCGGTAGAGAAACGTCTCGACGAATTGGTTCGTCTCGAGTCACTTCTGGTTGGGACACTTCCCGTCGAAGCGCGTATCCACTAGGTGCCATTGGTGACGTTGTTTGAAGATGCAAATAAATGGGACGTTGGGTTTAAAGATTGAGCAGTGTGGGGGGTGGGCGAACTGTGGAAAATTTTTTAGAC
>JAJDAK010000094.1 GCA_029261895.1 Deltaproteobacteria bacterium | reverse complement strand
TCATCGGAACCGCCGACATGCGTTTCGCCGATCCAGATCTGCGGCACGGTGCGTTGACCGCTGCGCTCGATCATCTCATCGCGAGCTCCGGCGACTTCTTCGATATTGATTTCATCCCAAGTGACGCCTTTGGAGCGCAGGAGCTCCTTCGCGCGATCGCAATAGGGACAGACATGCTTCGTATAAACAAGAACTCTGGGCATCATGGGCCTTTAGATGTCGTGCCGGGGTTGGGGTTTCCGGAGGCCCGGCTACTTCGCGATGGTGATATCCCGGACTTCATATTGACGCGTGCCGGAGGGTACCGTGACGGTGACCTCATCGTCGATAGCCTTGCCGATCAGCGCGCGGCCCACGGGGCTGGTGACCGAAAGCAAGCCCTGGGCGATGTCCGCCTCCAGCTCCCCGACCAGCATGTATCTGACCTCTTCGCCGTTATCGAGATCCTCGAGCAAGACGGTCGTGCCAAAGCGCACACGATCGGGTGGCTCCCCGGAAAGCTCCACGACCTCCGCTCGGGCCAGGCGATCCTCCACCGTGCGAATTCGGGCCTCAATCATGCCCTGCTGTTCCTTCGCCGCGTCGTATTCGGCGTTCTCGGAGAGATCGCCGTGTTCGCGAGCGACACGGATAGCCTCAACGACCTGAATCCGGTCCACCGCCTTCAGCCGCTTCAACTCTTGCTGAAGCCGCTCATAGCCTGGGCGCGTGAAATGAACTTTCTCTAGAGCCAAAAGCCTCTCCAAATGAGGCGAGGGAGGGTAGAGAGGCCCCAGAGGGGTGTCAACGCGGCGAATCAGCCTCAAGAGCCGCGATCGCATCGATTTCGATCCGGGCGCCGAGCGGCAGCGCGGCCACCTGAATGGTGGATCGTGCCGGGCGCGCGGCCCCCAGAGCCGCGGCGTAGACCTCGTTGAAGCGAGCAAATTCCGCGATGTCGGTCAGGTAGACGCTGACTCGAATCACCTGGCTCCAATCAGCACCCCCCTCCCTTAACACGGCGAGGAGGTTTGCCAAGACCTGCTGGGTCTGAGTTTCGATCGAATCCTCCACCAATTTTCCCGTCTCAGGATCGAGCGGAATTTGACCCGATAGAAACAGGAAGCCACCATGTCGGACCGCCTGTGAATAGGGACCCACAGGCGCGGGGGCGTTTTTGGAGAGAATGGGTTGCATGTCACTTCCGTTCGCCAATTACCACTTTTAAGCGTGATCAGGAGGGCCGATTGTATCCCATGCACGCAGCAACGCAGCGCTCTGTTTGTTTTCTAGCTTTGCTGGCCTTCGCCAGTTTTCCGCTTGGCAGTTGTCAGCCGCAATCTCCGCCTAGTACATACGAGACGAAGGCACTGCAGTTGGCAGGGGTGGATTTGCTTTACACCTTTCGCCGGCTCGCAGCCGAGTCGGGCATGCTCCTCGCGGTGGACGAACTGCGTGCCGCAAGTGGGGTTCCAGACCTTGAATACTTCCGCGTAGACATCGACATTCCTGCGGGCCCCGTCAATAAAGCGCTCGACTTACTGAAGGAAGCGACAGAAGACGCTTTCGATTATCGAATTTTCGATAACGTGATTTATGTGCGCAGCCGGCTTTCGGTCACACATGAAACCGGACTCGACACCAAAGTATTGAATGGGGGTCATTTCGAGGGGCATATCGATCACCTCATTCAATTGATCATGCGTCAGCATCCGTCGGCGTTGATCCATTCCGATAACGTCCGCGGGGCTCCACAATTTCGCAAAATCTCGATCGATATTCCTCCCAAGAGTTCTGCACTGGATGTGTTGATCACATACGCCAAAGCAGCGGAGTTCGGTTGGCGTATACGCCGTGGCGCTTTTCAGCGTCGCACCACCGATGGCGAACTCGGTATTGCAGCGACCACGTTCGAACTGATGGACAATTTGAAAGCACCCGAGCGACTCAGTCGCTTCAAGACCCGCCTGACAGCAACCGAAGCCATCGCTGACCTAGCAGAGCGCACGCAAACTCCGATCGTGATCAAGGATCGCTCCATTCTCGGTGACATCCGTTCGCAGCTCGATTTGGAACGTCGCTTGGATCCTCAGACCGCGGTGACCGACTCACTTGAAGCGTTAGCCGTGACCGGACCCCGAAGACCTGAACTATTGAATTTCAGCGATCGCGACGGCGTATACGTTGTTCGCTCCCATGCATACACGGAGCAACCCACGGGGGAGGCTTTTCTGCAGGAGAAGCTCAACGCTGGAAAATTTACGGGCACGCTCCCGTTACTCGCACGATGGCTCGTCGAAAATCGGAAGGAGCCGTCCACCCGATCGTTCATGGCTGGCGAAAACTACGACGGAATGCCCGAGGTCAGTTTCGAAATCACCGATGGCCAAACGATAGAAGACGCCTTGATGATGTTCGCGCGCAAATCGGGTAAGGGCTGGGTGTACATCGCGTTCGATAACGCAACGCCTGGGTACGAAACGATCGCCGAGCGCCCGAAGGTTTGGCAGGGTGGTTTCTTGGCGCCCTTGAAGCTATGGGCGGGTCGGAACCCGAATGCGTACGCGACGAAGTAACCGTCGCTGTGTCGACTAATCGACGCGCTCTTCGAGTAGTCGGATCAGGTAGCCGAGGATCATGAGATTCGGCAGTTGCTCCTGCAACTCGTCCTGTGTCTTTTGATCGGCCTGGATGGGAAGCGCACCCGTGAATTGTTTGGTGTACTCAGCAAAGTATTCCAAGAGTTCAAAGCTGATGTTCTTGGCCAACATCGTATTAATGTCAGAGGTCCCTAGCTCGTCCCAAATGTCGGTGAGCTCAATGGCAATGTCGCGGCCCGTCATGCTTTGCTTCCCTCCAAGGTCGACAGATCATGACAGCGTCTCGTCGTCGAGGTCAACGCGAATCGCGATTCCAAACACGAGCACGCAACTCCATGCGCATCTTTCGTGTGCAACTTATATGCAAATTAGATCCGAAAGCCAGCGTCAATTCTCATGTTTAAATGTTCAGCGCTGGACCCTCTTCGTCGACGGGCGCAGCTTGCGCAAGAACTTCCTCTGTTGCGTAGATCGGAGTCGCCGTGCGCAACGCGATTGCGATCGCGTCACTGGGTCGGGAGTCCACAATGACCTTCCTACCGTCGACGTCGAGCTCCAAAACAGCGAAGTAAGTATTGGAGCGCAGTTCCGTAATCACGACACGTTTCAGCTGACCCTCGACACCTTGGAGAAGGTTCTCGATCAAGTCATGTGTATTGGGTCGAGGCAACGCGATGCGGTCCATGCCAAGCGCGATCGATCGAGCCTCGGTAACGCCGATCCAAATCGGTAACCCGCGGCGCAGACCAGAGGCTTCGCGCAATATGACAACGGGGCTACTGGTATTTTCATCGATGTCGACCTGTTCCACTTCCATCAAATAGTCAGCGGAATCTGTGGGCACCGAGGCCGCGCAGGCTACGAATAAGGCCGCGCCCGCGGCGATGCTGAGGAGGTTCTGGGCCTTCATTTGATGTCCTCCGGACTTCACCCACCCAACTGGATATTAACACGCATGCGCGGGTGATTGGCACGGTCACGCAAGTCCGGGCGCAAGCTACGAGAAGCCGGTACCTTTGCGCGGAAGGTCTCGGGCAAAAACCGTCATCCGGAGGGGTGCGAGGACGATGAAGACAATGCTGGGAATGGTCGCGATCCTCATTGCGACTGGATGTGTGGCGCAGTTCAATTCCGGCCGCTGGTCGACCGCGCCCCCACCTGCACCACCCGAAATGCCGACGCCCGACCCGTTTATGGCGGATGCCAAACCCGATCTGGTGAAAACCGCGTTGCCCGGGTTATTCGCCGCGCCCAGTCTCGACACTCAGCTTTTCTACTACGAACCCCACGAGCGCTGGTATCGTTGGGCGTTGAACCGTTGGTACGAAGCGTTTAGTTGGGACGGGCATTGGTTCCCGCCCGAAAAACTCCCACCGGAATTCGATCGTATGCAGCCGTTCAAGTTATGACGCTGACGCAGCCTCGGTAATTTCCACCATTCGCTCGAGCGCGCGGCGCGCATCTGCCGCGAGTGATTTGCGTTCGTCGCTCGCCAGGCGTTCGCGAAATCCCGTCACTTCATCCACAACGTCGCCCGCTAATACTTTGTTGATGTCCGGCACCTCGCCCCTGCGTAGGAGGTCCAAGATCGCAACGAGATGGGGAGGATCATTCCGCGACATCGTCGCGCAACCACAACCCTGCTCATCTGAATTTGGAATATCGGCAAGATGTACGACGTCTATATTTCGTAACGCCGCTTGCTCTGCAAGGTTGCGCACGAAGTGGCCCTCGGTCCCCACAGCGAAACTCGTTCCCGCTTCGGCTTCAAGCACGTGCTTCCAAAGGTATGCGGTCGACCCGAAACCGTCTGCTACATCGACAACTGGCTTTGGCGATTCGGGGTGTACCACGACGCTGCGGCCGGCAGCGCGCCAATATTCAACCTGCTGCGGCGTGAAGATCGTATGCACACCACAGAACGAGCCCCAGAGAATCAACTCGGCGTGATCGAGTTCCGTCGGGTCGAGTTCATCGCCACCCGCATGCCCCGCCGGCAAGAGTGCGATGCGTTCCGGGTCGATCCCCACCTGCGCGGCCACGTTATAACCCAGATGTTGATCCGGTACGAAAAAGATCTTCTTCCCCTGTCCTCGGGCCCAACGCACGATCGCCGCAGCGTTAGAACTCGTACAAACCGCACCGCCCGTTCGACCCGCGAGTGCTTTCAAGCGGCCCGACGTATTCATGTACGCCACAACAACAACGTCGTCGCCAAAACGCGCCTGAAGTTTTGCGAAAGCGGGCAATACCATAAAGTCTTTCGCCATCATTTCCATCGTGCAGCCGGATTTCGGATTGGTGATGTACACGTCTTGATCATCGGCGGAAAGCAACGCGATCGCTTCGGCCATAAAATGCACCGCCGACTCCACGAAAATTTTCTTATCCGGATGCAGCACGGCCTGACGGGCCAAGAGATATGAATCCGCGATCTTGCCACCGTAGCGCTCGACAAGCTTTACGACTTCGCCGCCCATGTAGTAGTGAGCCAGCAGCATCAAGTCGTCGCCAAACTCGGCCAACGCAGGACGGATGTAGGAGTCCATCCATGGCAGCACCGACGCTGGTTTGCGATCCGGTAGCGCCAGATATTCCTCAGCGTACGACTTAAACTCCTCCTGGTACCAGTCCAGCGGGAGGTCGGTCTGGCAGATTGGAATGTCGGGCTGGAGCACCAGCCCGCTCTGGCGAATCGAGCGATCGAGTTCTATCTGAGTCGTCATCGTTAGCGTTATACCATCCCAGGCTTCGTGAGCGAATCCACGTCGAAAACTGTTTGCCGCTGCATCGGCTCCGATCGAACTTTGCAATCCACCATGGCGCATCCAACACAATGGGTCGGCATGCAGGGGTCAATATGAACGACGACATCTCCGGGTGCGTCTAGCCCGTCGAGAAGGGTCGATTCAAGTGCATCACCAATCTGATGCGCATCATCGATCGTAAAAAAACGAGGTACGACGAAATGCAAATCCACATGGCGCGATGCACCGACGCGCCGCGTTCGCATTTGATGGATGTCGATCCACTCGGGTTTGCGTGCACGATCCACGATTGCGGCGAGCTTCGGTAAGAGCTCGAAATCCTCCTCATCGAGCAGACCTCCAAGCGCCTCGCGCACCAGCCGGTAACCCGTCCAAAGAATATTTGCAGCAACCAGCAATGCGATGATCGGGTCGATCAGCGCAATCCCAGTGAGTTGCACGGCGATCAAACCGATGATGCTTCCCACGGTGGTCCACACATCGGTCAGGATGTGTTGGCCGTCGGCACGAATCGCGTCCGAACTATGCTCCTTGCCTATCTTAAGTAGGTGGAGTCCGAGCCAGAGATTTCCAATCCCCGCTCCACCAGCGATCAACATGCCCAGACCGAGACGCTTAAGCTCAGGGCCCTCGATGATTTCGCTCACGGCGCTCACCACGATCACGCTCGCGGCTATCAAGATCAGCAAGCCTTCGACCGCCGCCGAAACAAACTCGGCCTTGCCATGTCCATAGGGGTGGTCGTCATCCGCGGGGCGCGCCGCGACTGCCACTGAGTACGTCACCATCGCGGCCGCGATCACATTCACGATCGACTCACTCGCATCGGCGAGGAGCGCGGTCGAATCGGTCACTAACGCAGCCACCGCCTTCGCGGCCAAGATGAGAATCCCAACCGAGATCGACAATAGCCCCGCACGGATCACCACCCGCGCTTTCGGATCTTGCCTCGCCATCGTCAGAATCTAGCAGAGCTACGGGGGTAGCAACGGAGCCCCATTCGAAGTACTGTGAGCCGGAGAGTCGGGGCGTAGCGCAGCCTGGTAGCGCGCTTGCTTCGGGAGCAAGAGGTCGGAGGTTCAAATCCTCTCGCCCCGACCAACGATTGCTGGTCCATACCGGACACATGGGTAACGGTTTATACCGGAGACATAGGTAACACTTTTGCTCCGAAGGGGTTCTCCGCAGTTGCGAGACGACCGGTCTCGTGATCGAAGAAACCCAGGTCGTAGTCCATAAAGCTGACGAGCCAGACCTGATCGGCCACCTCCTTGATGCCGATGTTTTGTCCGGCCAAGACTGTGCTGAGATTGATTTTTCGAGACCCCAGACAGATGCGTCCGCAATGTGTGACGGTGATCGTCTGGTCATGGAACGGGTAGTCGAGCTCTTCTAGGCCGTGATAATGACGGGGTGAAGGGCAGTAGAGTTCGGCCGGATATTTCATGCCGAGGGCCTGGTGAGGACGCTCCTGGTTGTACTCGTGGATAAAGTCATCGAACTTCGCCTGCTGCTGCAGGAAGTTCCCCGCTGCCGGCTTTGTGGCTTCCTTCTTGAGCGTGAGATGCATGCGCTCGTGGCGGCCGTTTTGTTCCGGGTGTCCCGGCTTGATCCGTTCGATCTCGATGCCCAAACGCAGCCACCAGACGGAAAGTTTACTCAGTCCGAACAAGCTGTGGGGGCTCGCAAAAGGAACGCCGTTGTCAGTGCGCATGGCCTTGGGAAGTCCAAACTCCTTGAACGCTCGCTCAAAGACGCCAAAGGCGTATTTCTCCTTCGTCGTCGACAGCGCCTCGCAGGCGAGCAGGTAGCGACTGGCAAAATCGCTGATCGTGAGCGGATAACAGTAGCGACGATCGGCGAGCATGAACTCTCCCTTGTAGTCGGCACACCAAAGCTCGTTGGGGTGACGAGGCTTCGACAGCGCGGTGCCCTGAGCCTTATAGCGACGGCGTCTGCGGCGCTTGACGAGCCCATGCCGGTCCAGCACCGCATGCACGGTGCTGATCGCGGGCGTGTGCACATCGGGATAGCGCCGTCTCAGTCGCTCGCGGATCTTGGGGGCTCCCCAGCTAGGCTTTTCCTTCTTCAACCGAACAATCAACTTCTCGATCTGCATCGGAAGCTGGTTGGCTTGTCGATATGGGCGGCGGGAACGGTCGGTCAGCCCCTCGAGTCCGCTGTCCTTGTAGCGATCGAAGAGCTTGTAGCCGGTCTTCCGCGAGATATCGAACTCCCGGCAAAGCGGGGCCATCTTCTCGCCATCGAGAAGACGAGCGACGAACCGAAGACGCTCATCCATCTTGCAACACTCCTTCCACGGCACTTCGCTCTCCCTCGCAAAGGCCAAAAAGTGTTACCCATGTGTCCGGTATGAACTGTTACCCCTCTCTCGGGAAGGGCAGCTTTGCGATCGCACGCGGTTACGCGCGGAGTTTCGTTACGCAGCGCGCATGCAGAGGACGCCCCGGGGGAGCCCTCGGGGAGCCAGACACGGGTTTGCTCCCGGCGGTTGTGCCGAGAGGTCCCACGCGGTCCCGTGGGGACACCTATTCTCGGGGAGCCGCGAAATCGGTAGTGTGCCAGGGGGTAACGTGGGGTGTCGTCGGCCTTTGCTGGGGTTTGAGTCGACACATTACCGTGTACGTTGATACCGATGCGCTATGCCCGGCGACTCGGTCCACGGCACGCGCTGACAAAGTCGCGACCCAGTGGGCTTGGGCGCAGCCCCTCGGTGTGCTGGTAGAGAATGGGTGCGTTTCGAGTTCCCCCAATCTCGGCGGTGCCGTCGCCCGGCGCAGCAAAGCAGAGCCCGAGTCGAATCATGTTCACCGCGAGCACCGGAAATCGCCCGTCTTCGATCTCCAGCTCGGTTTCGAATTCTGGGCGAAGGACCCCCCAGTACCCGGTGTCCATATCCTTACGTGCGTCGGGATCGACGAAGGCTCGCTCCTCTGCGTCCACGACGTAATCCAGGATCTTCGCCTCGATCGGAGTGAGTTCCGCCAGGATCCGAGGGTAGCTCGTCAGGATCGGATCTCCCGCAGCGACAGACGCGAGCAGAGCAGCCCACCGGTCAAGCAATTCACCTTCATCGTCCAAACCCGCTCCCTCAAGGACAGGGACGAGGATCCGAAGGGGTACGGGATTCGTGGCTATTCCCGCCTCCCGTGTCATCGATAGGGCATCCTTCATGACACGAACTGCATTCTTCATACGCAGGCCTCGGATCTTGTCCGCAACGAACTCGCCGGACTCTTTCGCGATGGGATCTAGAAAATTACTCACCAGACCGCGGATCTCCCGCGTCAACTTCTCAGTGGAATCGGCTAGCTTCCCAGCACCGGTTACGTCCTCTAGATTCATCTCAATGCCTCCGATCGCATCCTCGAAACACCTGACAGTGTCGCACGTGCTCCGTGGGGGCAGCTATTTAGCATATCGCCCGATCTCGGTCCCCCGAGGGTATTTAGGTCTCCTATTTTCCTCTGCCCAGTCGACGGCCACCCGCGAAAATGCGACCTCTTAGTGGAAGATCCTCCTCGGCAATGAGTTCTTTCCGCGGCGAACTAGTCGAGCTTGATGAAGAGGTTTCCTTGAGTGGAGTCAAGCTAGCTCGTGACGTGCCCGAGCCCGTAAAGCGCGCGCTTTGGGGACGGGCTGCGGGGCGTTGCCAATTCGATGGATGCAACAAGCCACTCTGGAGGTCGCCCCTAACGTCTGAAGAGGTCAACATCGCCGACCAGGCACACATCTGGTCGTTCAGCAGACGGGGTCCGCGAGGCAACGAGGGTGTCTCGTCTGATGAACTCAACACCCATGCGAATCTGATCCTCGTCTGCCACGAATGCCACCGGAAGATCGATAAGGAGAAGGACGGTGGTAGATACACCGCCGACCTCTTGCAGGGTTGGAAGGCTCAGCATGAAGCGCGAGTCGAACTTGTCTCGGGGATCATCCCCGACAAGAGAAGCCATGTCCTCCGTTACGGCGCGAGCATCGGCGACCATGCTTCACCGCTGCACTTTGAGAAGACCGCCCCCGTGCTGTTTCCGGAGCGCTACCCGGCGGATGACAAGGGCATCGAGCTGGGGATGATCAACACTGCGGGGCGGGACCGAGACCCGGACTTCTATCGGGTTGAAGCTAACAATCTTGTACGCTTATTTGGGCCTCGGGTACGCGACCGACTCGCGGACGGAACGATCGGACATCTGTCCATCTTCGGCTTGGGGCCACAGCCGCTCCTAATTCTCCTTGGCTCTCTCCTAACCGACATTCCCGAGGCCGAGACTTACCAGCTCCATCGAGAGCCGCCCGGGTGGGCCTGGCCCGGCAGGGACGAGGACTGGGAGCTCCACGTCGATGAGCCAGAGGCGTGCAGCGGCCCACCTGCCTTGATCCTTGCCTTGAGCGCTACGGTTGTCCCAGACCGAGCGCTTGCGATCGATCCGGCGTTCCGGGTGTGGACGATTCGCGTCGACAACCCGCACAATGACGTTCTCCGGACCCGGCGTCAGCTTCGGACGTTGCGGCGATGCATGCGACTCACGCTGGATAGGATTAAGGCGCGGCATGGAGAGGACGCGCTACTCGCCATCTTTCCCGTCGTACCTGTTGCCGCCGCGGTCGAACTTGGCCGGGTCTGGATGCCCAAAGCGGATCTTCGTCTACGGCTCTTCGATGAAATCAAAGAGCAAGGAGGGTTCGTTCATGCGTTGGACGTTCCGTATGTGCTCCCCTCAGGTCGAGCCGCATGAGCGAACTCGATGTCGCTCAACTCGATCGCGCTCTGCGCAAGCTCTTGCGATCCATCGACATTTCGCCCTCGAAGTATCAGCAGGCGGTCGAGCGGTATCAAGCAGTCGGAGCCTGGCTCGAAGCGGAGGACTCGGACGTCGCGAGATACCAACCTGCAATCTATCCACAAGGGTCGTTCCAGCTGGGTACCGTGGTACGGCCAATCCGTGGGGGGCGGGAGTCGGACTATGACATTGACCTGGTCTGTGCGCTCCGAATCGACAGGAGCTCTAGCGAACCGGCGTTATTAAAGAACCTGGTCGGCGATCGGCTAAAGGACCACGCCACTTATCGGCGTCTGCTCGGTCGAGAGGGCAGACGATGTTGGACCCTCAACTACGCGGAGGAGGACGGCGTTGGCTTTCACCTAGACGCTCTTCCGGCCGTAGAACAAATCGTCAAGTCGGACGTCCCCCGAGAATTTGCAGGGACCACAATAGCAATCACCGAGAAGGACCG
Source organism: Deltaproteobacteria bacterium (assembly GCA_029261895.1). Taxonomy (GTDB): domain Bacteria; phylum Myxococcota_A; class UBA9160; order SZUA-336; family SZUA-336; genus JAJDAK01. Next base: position 10,972 of record JAJDAK010000094.1, on the reverse strand, counting down.
CTCGACGGGAGCATATTCCTGGGTCCCCGGTGGGTCCAACCCCCGAGGCTACGCTGCCTGGTTCGCCTCAATCAATCAAGCTGCCTTCGCGAGAAGTATCGCCGTAGAAAAGGCTGCGATCGCAGCGAGTGCCAGCGATCTCTTCGCCCGGGTTGAAGATGTTCCAGACGGCCTGGTCCGGACGCCACTTCAGCGCGCAGTGCAGTTGCTCAAACGCCATAGAGATGTTCGATTTGCCAATCACAAGTGGGAGTCGGAGAGGCCGATCTCGATGATCATCACGACCCTAGCGGCCCGCGGGTATCGCGGCGAGGCCGACACCTGGGCAACGATTCAAGGAATCGTCGAACAGATTGCCACGTTCGCCGACTCCGGCCTGATCGAAAAGCATGGTGCCCTCTGGTACGTGGGCAATCCAGTGAACCCGGCGGAGAATTTCGCGGACCGCTGGAACGACGTAGGAAGCGCTCGAGCGGAGGCGTTCTTCTCCTGGTTAGGATGGCTCCAAGAGGATCTCGCTCTGCTCGAAGCTACAGAACCTGATCGCCTCGCAGCGGCGCTCAGCGAGAGCTTCGCAAGTCAGCCAGGTCCGTCGCGTCCGAGCGGCGCGCTGGTTTCGAGAAGGTCAGAGGCGAGCGTGCTCGCACTCGCGGACTCGTCTCACTGCGCTGCTCCCCTTTGGCCAGTCAAGTCCCGCTATAAAGTGTCCATTTCTGGAACTGTGCGCAGGCGTGGCAAGACTCTATGGACCCTAAGCGACCGCTCGGTGCCCAAGGGGTACGACCTTCGCTTTGAAGCGACCACCGACACGCCACCGCCCTTCGAAGTAAAGTGGCAGGTCGTGAATACAGGCGCTGAAGCTGTCGCTGCTGGAAGGGAACAGCTCCGTGGAGGATTCGACGACGGCGAAGAGGGCAACCACGGTCGATTCAGGAAAGAGGAAACCCGCTACCTCGGCACCCATTGGATTGAGGCCTTCGTCGTCAAGAACGAGGAGTGTGTTGCGCGATCAGGGCGATTTATCGTTCGCGTCAGACCGCGCTAGCTCAAAAAAAACCTCGAGACGGGGGAATAGGGATCAACTCAGAACCAGGCTCGGCAGACTGCTCCTTGTAAGAGACGCCACTGTTTTCTTTAGGGTCTTGCCTCGAAGTTAATCGGGTTCGCACGGACGGAGAACTGGGCGGGATCGCGTTCCATGCGATGGAGCTTCGTGCCTGTTCCGTCCAAGAGCTTGCCGATGACAAGCTGATGCCTCTCCGGCATCGACGCCCCGAAGTAGATGGACTCGAGAGCGCCGGCCGCGTAGCCGTATGCTACGTCCGCCTCCTCGTGAAAGAGGCGCCACTCTTGTTCGTAGCTCCAGCACTTGAACTTGGTGACGATCATGGCGTGAAACGCGTCGTCGACCTCGTCAAGAATCAAGGAAGTCGGGTTGACAGCCGGGATATCGGATTGGTACTCGACACGCCACGCACGCGAGAACGGTTCAGCATCAGTTTTGAAGCCTAGGCAGAAGCCCTTGTGGCAGTCCGCGTAGTGCGACCACATCAGGATGTCGTCGTTATGATCAGAGAAGCAGCAGACCCCGCGTTCGTTCAGCATGACGTGCTTCCGGTTCTCGAACGCCGCATCCAGGCCCGATTGGACGTGCTCGCGGAACTGCAGGTTCCTGGACGCCGAGGGTAAGTAGTCAGAGTCGAAGCCGATCGGATCACCGCTCTCATGGCGGAATTGGTCGTAGAGGCGTTGATAGTCGGAGTCCGCGATCGGGCCCCGGTCAACGCGGATGGCGCAGTCGAACGGATCATTGAATCTCGCGGGTCGTGAGAACCAAATCTGCCGGCTAGTAAAATTGCTCAGAGCGTCCGAAGTAAAGGCTCGGTACTTGAAGAGAATCGGCGGAATGGGCGCCGTACTGTTGGTGCTCAATTTCGGACCTCTACAAAATTGCTGGACTTCACTCGTTCCTGCCCCTGCGTCTCCAGCCACACATGATACTCCGGGCCTGAGCACAGCATCGGACTCGTTCTGGGCTGATGCATCGCGCGGCATATCGCGCACCACGCTTGGATCCTCAAAACCCGTCCGCCGCAGCGGTTCGACACCGAAGTACGGTCATTGGCCGCCACTACGCCGCTTCCCGCCAGTAGTAGCGGTGGGAGACCACCATCGGGCGGCAGTCCCACGACTGCCGTTCGCAGTTCCCTCCCGCACAGAAGATACGGTCCCGTGGGGTCTCGTGGATAGGTAGGTCTCGACCAGGACTGAGGACCCGCCAGGTTTACTCGCTGTGGCTGTCAGGAACCTGGTACATCCTCTACAAGAGGGCGGTGTCTTTACCCGGGAACTCTTCAACAGAGATCTCATGAGGCTCGGGTCAAGGCCTCAACAAGGCAATTGACAAGGTGCCTCCCGATGAAGGGAATTGCCCCCCGAACTTTGTGCTACTCCCACGCTGGGCTCCAAACGTCGAGCCTCCGCTGCTCGACCCGGTGTGATTTGGTCAGGAAGAGGCCCCGGGGCCTCGGAAGATGCACGTGGTGGGCCTTCGCTTGCGGGTCTGCAGTTCGGGCTGTTCGCCTAGCTCACGCGTTGTGCAACGCCTTGCCGGAACTGTCGGCGGGCCCCAACCCGAGCTTTGCGTAGATCCGGTCGAGCTGCTTCAGGGGTTCAGTGACCTCAGTTAGATACCACCGTGCGAAGGATCTCTCTTCCCCTGGACGGTAGTACGTCAGGACGGCTCTCGTCGCGTCCAGCGTCATCAGGGCGCAGAGGCTCACGGTTGCCGACATCATCGAGGGGTTTCGTAGTCCTAGCATCGCCGGTCCACCCTGTTCGCTCTTGGTAAGTGGACGCAGAAAGTCGCCGGCGTGAGTCGTTGTCGACCAGTCTCCATAAAGGAGCTTGTACTGTCCGCTTCTTCCTAGCACGTCTGCTAGCTCTCGGAGGTTTTGTGGACCCCCATCCAGGCTGTACCAACGCGGCCGTCGGCGCTTCTTCCGCGCGAGATCGAACCGCTGATCGGCCTCTCTCCAGTTGGGCTTCCTTAGCAGATTCTCGAGATTCGATTGTCGCGCTGACAAGTCCTCAACTTGAGGCAGCTCGAACGACTCCATCCATGCATCGCCCTCGAAACGATTGCGAAGGACCTGGCCCGCGCGGCTATCAGCATCGAGCTCGGCGTAGATCTCAATACGGCGCCGAATGTCGGCAACTAGGTAGTTGTACGCACGACAGATGGTTTCATCCTGGAGAATGAACTCGATTTGCAGCAGGGCCTCGAACTGAGCGCGGAGCAGCGGCCGCGCTGGGACAAAGGCGCTCTCGGCGACTAGGGCAGCGACCCCATCCGCTAGCTCGACGAGGTGTCGGAGACCCAGGGTGATTGGCAGATGCTCATCTCCGCCGCGGGCGCTCTGGGCACATCTCGCTACTACCGCCAGGCCCTGGTTTACCGTCTCCTGCAGGAGCGGCACCGCAATGTCGAGGGCTTCCTGGATGTGCGCTTTCGCAACTTCGCGATCGAGCAGGTCCCGTGGGGGTGTTGTGGCCATCTAGCCGAACAATAGCGGCCTGGCGGAGCCTTGGGACTCTGTCCCTCCCGAAAATCCCGTACGACCTGCCATCCACGAGGATTTCCGGAATTCAGGTCAACGTCCGCCGGAAATGAGTACCGCTCTTTTCGCAGTCCTCCTGAGCATCGGCAGCTCGCTCGCTGGCTGGTGGCCTCCCTAGTGCACAACCGGCCGGCGCTCGCGGCCGAACTGCTCGCGGTGGATCAGCGTCAGCGCGGCGAGTGTCGCCGTGGGTCTAGCGCGTATTCGTACGTACGTGTCGTAGAAGTCCTCGCCCTCGCGGCGACCGTCCTCGACCAGTCGCATGATCGCCTCAGCGTAGGCGTACCAGGTGCCCGGAGAGAGGTGCTGCACGTCATGCCTCGCTGTAGATCTGGTAGAGCTTGCGGAGGTCCGCATCCCCGTCGCCCATTAGCCGACCCATCGCGTCCTCGGCGCTCTCGCTCTCTCGGGCGCGGGCCTTGGAAATGTCGAGCATCATGCTGTACGCCAATTCGCGCGTGCGCATCCGCTTTGAAACCAGTTCCTCGCCCCGCTGCGTGCGGCGCAGATCTTCGACCTCCTCCGCTTCGCGCGCGGCTTTGAGCAGCGCGGCCAAGCGCGGGTCCTCGGCAGCGTTCAGGCGGCCCAAGCAACCCGCGACGCTCTCCCCTTTGCGTGCTTCGGCCTTCGCCAAGTCAAGAAGCGCGTCCTCATACTTCATGAGCCTTCCTCCTCGCCCAGGGTGTCGACCCGAGCGACCTCGGGTGCGCTGGCCTCCGCCAGCGACCTTATCTGCCCGCCGATCAGCGGCGCCAGCCGCCCGCGCAGACAGAGCTCCGGCGCGGCGTGCCAGAGCGCGGACCTGAGCAGCCAGTGCGTGGTGTTAGATAGCTTTCGTGATGGCAGACCGACGGTCCCGAGCTCGACGTCGACCCCGCGGGTCGCCGCCTCATACTCGGCCGAGCAATCGCCCAGCTGGCGCGCCAGATTGTCGAAGCGCTCGGCACACTCCAGCCTCTTACGCGCGTGCATCGCCGCTACCTTCTGGTGAGCCGCGCGCTTATTGGCAGTCTGCTCGTCACGGGCCAGCGCCACGTCGCGCTCGGAGGCGCGGCTGGCGGCGGCGAGCTCCAGCTCCCTCGCAGCGGTGGTGTCCACGGCGGCGCGCGCGTCGTCGATCGCAGCTCGCTCACCGGTGAGCGCGGCCTGCTCGAACGCGGTCTCCGCGTCGACACGAGCCTCGCGGTTGGCGACGGCGGCGATCTTCAGCTCCTCCAGTCAGGCGTCGGCGGAGTCTGTATCCGCCCTCTTCCTCTTGAACAGTTTCATGGGTCTCCTCCTACGCCGCGTCCTTGGACGAGGCGCTGATAAGCGCGTAATGATTTGGCTCCGTGCAGACGATGCTGTGGTCACGACGCAGGCTGGTGATCGCCGATACGATCTTCTGACGCGGATGGCCACTCCACTTGGCGAGGTCGCGAACATCGATCTCACGCCGTGCAATGAGCAGGTCGAGCACCGCCAGCGTGACTGGCTCTCGCTGACGTCCCCAGTAGCCGCGCTTCGAGTATCGCCCCGGGCGAAGCTCGTACGTCGCCGGTGCAACGCACTGGATGTTCAGGTCCCACCGTCGGCGCAGCGCGTTTATAGACTTCAGTATCTGACAGGGCGTGGCGGTGAAGCGCGCGCAGAAAACACATTACGCATGGTTTCGCGGATGCTTGTTTCGACGGTGTCGACACTGGCGTCGTCGTAAAGGACTTCGTTGGGATCGAGACCATTCACCTGGTCGATTCGACGGCGCAGTGTTAGATCTGACATGGAAGAGAGTCTGGCCGTCGATCACGCGCCGTGACTCTCCGCGAGAAGCCAGTTGCGGAACGCAGCGATCTTGGGCCGATCGGCGGCAACGTGTGGGCATAGGAAGAAAAACGCGAGCTGCATCGGGAGCGTGACATCGAAGGGGATCACCAGACGGCCGGCGGCCAGGTCGTCGGCTCCGAGCGTACGCCAGCCGAGCACGATACCGGCGCCGTCCATTGCGGCCTGCATCGCATGGTCGGGGTGGCTGAAGTGCGGACCGCGCGAGGCGTTGACGCCCTTCACGTCAGCAGCCTTCAGCCACATGGGCCAATCTGGAGCCGCTCGGTCAAAGCGTAACGAGTCGTCGTGCAGTAGGACGTGGTGCTGCAGATCCGCGGGTTCCCGAAGCGGATGTAAGCTATCGATCAGATTCGGCGCGCACATCGGAACGACGGACTCCGCAAATAGCTCGTGCACGTCAAACCCAGCGTACGACCCGCGACCCAGGCGGATCGCTGCGTCGAATCCTTCGCGGTCGAGATCTACGAGTTCGAGGCTGGCCGAGATCCGCACATCGATATCGGGGTGCGCCCTGCCGAAGCGCTCGAGGCGCGGCACCAACCACTTCGATGCAAATGCCGGAGCTACGCTTACGTGCAGAGGACCGCGCGCGTCGTGTTCCTTGAGTCGTTCGATCGCTCCGGCGAGCCGGTCAAAGCCTTCGCCAAGCCCAGGGAGGCACGCCTGACCGGCGTCTGTGAGCAAAAGCGCGTTGCCTACACGCCGAAAGAGCTTCAGGCCCAGATAGTCCTCGAGCCCTCGCACCTGGTGGCTCACCGCTGCTGCCGTTACGTGCAGCTCCGCAGCCGCCTTGGTCAGGCTCAGGTGGCGGCCGGCGGCCTCGAAGGCCCGGAGAGGGTTTAGCGGCGGCAGGTCACGGGTCATCAGCGATTTAGTTTTACTCAAACTAAGCCAAAGAACAAATCGATTGTTTAGGCCCAATTTTCGGCTTAAATCTGTTCCTTGAGACGAACGAGCGGAATCATAGAGACGCCACTCATTCAAGAAAACCTAAAGGAGATCACCGATGCGTTCATTCATTCGATTCAACCGCGGTCTTCTCAGCCAGCCGCCGCACTTGCAGCTCTGGGTGGGGATGCTGATTGGAGCCAACCTCATCGCGCCCTTCTTCTTTCTCGGGCACCCCGAGTCTTGGGTCACGCTCGGAGTGGGTATCTTCGGCATGGCGCTGATGAGTGGCCTGACTGGGCGCTTCGGCTTCAGCCGAATCGTGGGTATCGGCCACGTAGCCTGGCTACCCCTGATCGTGTTCCTCGCAAGTAGCCTGAGCGAGGTTCCCGTGACAACCAGCTTCGGTCTCTGGCTGCGGACGGTGATCGTGCTCGATGCGATTTCTCTCGTGTTCGATGCCGTCGACGCCGTGCGGTTCATGCGTGGTGATCGTGCGGAGACGGTTTCGGGCCTCGAGCCACCACTACATTCAGTCGAGAGCCGAGCATGACTGACCCGGGCTTCTTCGAAATAGTCGGCAGCACCCGCGCCATCAAGCGTCTGACGTCGGCCCCCGTGCCCCTCGAGCTGATCCGCAAGGTACTCGACGCGGGCACCAAGGCACCGAGTGGGGTCAACACGCAGCCGTGGGAGTTTCTGGTCGTTCGCGACGTCGACACGAAGAAGTGGGTGCAGGAGCGCTATCTCAGCTTTGCAAAGGAGCGCTTCGGCCACGTAACGAAATCCCTCGATACTCCGCACGCACGTGTGCTCCGCGCTGTGATGCACCTGGCGGAGCACTTGCATGAAGCACCGGTGCTCGTTTTCGTCTGCGGCCACCGAGACTGGCCCGCCGTGGTTCCGATTGAGCAGCGCGTTGGCAAGGCGCCGCCGCCTTACGGATCCATCTATCCATGCGTGCAAAACATCCTGCTGGCATGTCGAGCCGTCGGGCTCGGCGCCTCCCTGACCACGATCCACCACATGTTCGAGGAGGAACTCGCGATGCACCTCGGCACGCCCGACGACATCTCCCTTGTCGCGCTGCTTCCCATTGGGTTCCCACAAGGCCGCTTCGGCCCGGTGACGCGGAAGCCCGCCCGCGACCTTACTCACTTCGATCGTTGGGGCCGTCGCGGCCGCGCGGGCGAGCGTTCGGCTTGCAGCGCTCGTCCGACACTTTCTGGCGTATGCATCGACCCAGTCACTGAAAACACGGAGAAAGCGCAATGAGCCATGCCATCAACCATTTGAGAGAATACGACGCGATCGTCAAGGTCGTTCAGCACTACATCGACGGCGCCAAGTCCGGCAAAGGCGATGACATGAAGCCCGCCTTCCACAAGGACGCGACCGTCTTCGGGTATGTCGGTGACGATCTCTTCGCCGGCCCCATCCAGCAGCTCTTTGATTGGAACGAGAACAACGGTGCGGCGACCACGCTCCAAGCGCGGATCGCGAGCATCGACCTCAATGAAACGGCCGCCACCGTGCGGCTTGAGCTTGACGACTGGACCGGTCTCCGGTTCACCGATTTGTTCACGCTCCTCAAGGTCAAAGGGGAATGGAAGATCATGAACAAGGTCTTCCACCTACACCCCTAACGCGCGAGCTATGTCCCTGAGGCGCCAAAGTTAACAGGTCGCACTTCGAGAGAATCGGCGCGCGACCACCAACCAGGAGAAATAAAAATGAGAGAGAACACCAGCGAGAGCTTCACCAAAGGCGCACATCATGTCGGATTGACGGTGCCGAATCTAGACGAGACCCGGAGGTTCTTCACCGACGTTCTGGCATACAAAGAAGTAGGTGGCATCCCGGACTACCCCGCGGTTTTCCTGTCCGACGGAGCCACAATGATTACGCTGTGGCAAGCTTCGAAGCCGAGCACCGCAGTACCGTTCGACCGGAAGAATGTGGTTGGGCTGCATCATCTTGCGCTCGCCGTTGACGGCGACGAGAGATTGAATGCACTCCATAAACGTCTCGAAGCGACACCCGGCGTTCACATCGAGTTCGCACCGGAGCCGCTTCTGGGTGGCCCCACCCGTCACATGATGTGCAACATCCCTAGCGGTATCCGCGTCGAGTTCATCTCGGCCTAGGTGTGCCGTGACATCGAATAACCTGCCCAATTCGCGATGACCGGTGTGACGACCGCCTTCGCGGCAGACGTTGAGCATAGCGTGACCGGTGTCGGCATTCCGACATTACGCCGGGGTGCCGGCTTCCGCGGCCGAGTTCCATGGGTTGATGCCACAGCTCTCGCGCGCTGCCTCCGCAGGTCCGTGCCTGCCTTGTCGTAACCGCCCTGGGAGCCCCAAATCCCTAGCATTCGTCTCTTACGTGGCCAGATTCGTTGTCCCGGCGGCTTTGAAGACTTACACTCGAGCATCAATCCACGCATCAGAGAGGCGTGTTTGCTTTGGGGCTGCCTGAATACAGTTTTTTCGGGTGAGGCCGCAAGGTACTTTTTAAGGAATCGAAAGAATGGCTGAAGGTACGATCAAGCGACTCACAGACAAGGGCTTCGGGTTTATCGACATCGGAGCTGACAAAGACATGTTTTTCCACTCGTCCAACCTCGAAGGGGTGAGCTTCGAAGAACTTCAAGAAGGACAACGAGTGTCGTTCACTGAAGGACGTGGGCCAAAGGGGCCAAGGGCCGAGAACGTTAAGCCTATCTAAATTAGGCTCGAGTTAGAGATGCGTTTCCAATCGCGGAGAAACAGATATGGGTGATAAGGGAAGTAAGGACAAAGGTAAGAGGGAACAAAAGAAGAAGGCCCTGCTGAGTCCAAAAGAAAAACGAAAATTGAAGAAAGAAAAGAAGAATAAATAGCCCCTGATACGAACCCGTAGAACTGTTACCAACCCGGCGAAGCAGGAACATCGCCGCCGGGTTGGCGCATCTTGGCGCGGACATTAACGCGCTTCCACCATTCCCGATCAGCCGTCATGGGTGCTGGCCGGCGGCCGCAGCTGCCGACAGCGTGAGAGCCCAAATCCGCCCAAGCACCGGGGAGCCAAAGCTCGCCATCGCGGGCACCCGAGCGTAGAACTTCGCGAATCGCGTAGGGCTCGAGATCTGGGCGATCCGCCACCAGCAGCGCTGCCGCTCCCGCGACCGGACCCACTGCGACTTCGGGTGCTTTGTAGATCTGATGTCGATGATCGGGCATCGGCGTGCCGTCGTTCTTTGGGCTGGATTTCGCCGCCTTGAATCCACCTGGACTCGGAACGGTTAGGTCCTGCCCCACGTGCACGACCCCTCGGAGTTCGCGTCGATAGAAATCATGCTTGCGCTCACCAGTCCAAATGTCGACTACGTCTTCGCTCACGACACTTTCGCTGCATACCGGAACCACACAGTTGTCCTCGGCAAATAACAGTACGTCGTGGAGCACCCAGAGATGCGCATTCTTGGGCCAGGCACAGGTCAACACACGTGCACCTTCAGTCACCGCATACACCACACCCAATGCGCGTGACCATGTGGGTGAGTGAAGCTTCGCCGCTGTTGAGCGCATGCGCGGGTCTTCTTCGAGCAGGCGACTTTCCGTGATCCGAAGATTCTCCTCGGTATCGACGATAAGAATTTCGGCGTCCGGTGCGACGCCGATTCTAGAACCCGAGTAACCCGAACCCGCTGCCAACGACGCGATCGCGGTACCCTGCCCACTCCAGTCCGAAAGGTCGTGCGTCAATCCCAAGCCCACTTCGGGTAGCCCCATACCTTGGGCTAGCGCTAGATGTGCGAGATTTACGCCCCGGCTTCCATCTTTGAGATTGGGTGCGATCGCGACGTGATTGGTATCCACACCGCTATCAATGATCGCGATGCGTACTCCTGCACCACGCTGCCGTGACCAGATCAACGGCGCTTCAATGCGCGTCAATTCCTGTGGCAACTTCGCCGGAGTCGTGAACTTTATATTTGCTGGACGGGTTGCAGTGTTTTCAGGAGTGGATGGAAAAGGCGCGGGCCAAGCGGACATACGAAACGCGCGGAGAAACTCTGCATCTTCGTAGACCATACTCTCGGGATAGATGTCAGGATCCTTCCGCATCACCGATGCGGCTTGATAGAGATTGATGCCATCTGGAATATGAATCACCGCCCAGCGCGCCAGGCCAGCCCGGTCGCGCAGCTCACCCAACTCGATTGGAAACGCTGCAAACGCATGCGCACCAAAATGTTTGAGCTTGGCATCGAAACTCGGCGAACCCACCGACTCGCGACCCGTCGTGGTCAGCAGGACTTCGGGACGACGGCGCAATTTGAAAATCAAAATACCACCCGCCCATGGGTCCCTAGCATTAAAGGCCGGCGCTTCAGCGAAGTCCTTCGGCGCAGTCTGGGGTGTCCAAAGTTCTGGAAGGTCGAACGTACGGGTAGCGACGAACGGCGACGCACACGACAGCAGCGTCAGACTTAAAAGAATGCAGCCGATCTTGCTCATACGTGCAAGATCGGCTGCTAAGGGAAACCCTTAAAGAACCTGCAATTAATGGGGACGGTCCTTAGATGCAATTAATGGGGACGTTGGTTAAAAAGTTGCACAATTTTGCCACTGGCAAAATTGTGCAACTTTTTA
>JAJDAK010000093.1 GCA_029261895.1 Deltaproteobacteria bacterium | reverse complement strand
ATGAAAGTCGAATAACGGGCCGCGCAATGAGAACTCTTCAGCCAGCACTGCCTCAAGAGCGTTGATATCTCCGTAGCAGAATGCCTGAACGAAACTCACAGCGACATCTCGGTTGCTCATTGCCTTCAGTGCTGCCTAACGGACCGGGCGCTCAGCCGCGAGCGCCGCAAACAATGTGGAGTTAGCAATCATGGAAGTAGGATAGCACCCCAAGATCAGGACGGGCGTTCGCCGGCTGCAGCGCCTTGTTAGGCGGCGGGTAGCACAACGTGACCTTTTCCGAAGTAGAATCGGTCAACGGTACGTCTAAGTTCACCGAGAAGGGCCATTTCGTATGTATTGCGCTTTACTCCGCCGGTCATTTCAATCGATTTTCTAATGTGTGATAGAAACACCGAAAGAGATTGCACCTTTGGCCCTCGCTTCGGTTCCCCCGTGAGGAACATATGCCCCAATTGATCGTAGGTCGCGGCCAACTGAACCAAACCGGCATTCAAGGCAAAGATCGCCATAGGATAGTTCTCGACCTGGTCAGCAACTTCTACAGCTGAGTACCATTGATGTAAGCGCGGTGGAGTGAACGCAGCCGACTCAAACGCAAAGATATATGTCAATGGTCGGTGAGGGGGTCTAGCAACTCGCTGAAAAGAGGCGAGGCAATTTATTGATTCCAAAAATGTTCTCTTGTTTAGTCGCGTTTTTACTTCAATCACGCACACCAGTGCTCGTGAGTCCACTACCGCGAAATTGCCCTCATGGAAGTAATAGGCAGTTGGTTGGTGCTCATCTACAATCAAGATGTCGCCTTGGTTAGACGCACCAAATTCGGGATCGAAAAGAAAGCCTGTCCGAAGCGAGTATCTCGAGGGCAGCAGTGGCGCGAGTACCGACTTTAGAACCTCCTCGTGGTAGACGCCGATCGATGGTCCATGCGAGACGAAATTTGTAAGTCGGCCAACTTTTGCAACGAGCTCGTTTGCGAGCCCTTCATAGTAATTGGTCTGCATTGAAGCCCGCCGTCTAACGTAGGTTTATGCGGAAAATACGCCACATATCGTGACACGGAGATGGTAGCACGCGGGTGTGAATGTGTTGGAGCGACGTAGGGTTGTGGTTTGTCGAATGGTTTGGAGTGGGATGATATGTGGCTGGATATGTTTTGACCATTTCAACGCGCGGTGAAAGATTTACTTGGCCACCGCAACGCACGATCCTATGCGATGTGCGAATTCAAAGACCGCTTCGATGCTGTAGTTCCTCGTAGACATGCGGTCGCTTTTCCTTGAGCAAAGCCAAGTCCGCTGGTGTTGCTCGAACCAGCGAGCGGCCATTCGTGGAAACCGTCTTCACAAGCCTGCGTTCAGTCGCGTCCTCCCAGACGGGAAGCCTCGGACAGGATGTACGCCATGCTTCCATCGTTTCCGGGTAGGTGTGTTCCTTCCGTTCAACCCATTCCAGCAGATCGAGGATCAGGTTTTCGACGGCATCGGGCATAGCTGCTACAGCGGCCTAACGGTTCAGCTGCCGTAAACCCGCTCGAGCTCGGGATTCGGGGCGTGGTCGTTCAACAGCAAGCGGAGCGAGAAGTAGAACATCATGGCTTGAAAGAGCACGAACTGATATTGCGACCATAGGAGCGCCAGCAGGGTATCGGCCAGGCCGCCGGGGATGTTTTGGTAACCGCCGAACACCTCGGAGAACGAGAAGACCAGCGTCCCGGCGATCACCATGGGTGCGTTAAAGAGCGGGAGCACGTAGCGCAGCGGGTGCTTCTTTCTGTCGAGGAAGTAGAAGACCGTGAAGGTCAGCACCGACGAGATCGAGACCATCTCGACCGCCATGAAGGCTCCGTCGCCGTTGATCGTGCGCAGATCGATGGGGCCGAAGGTGGCGAGCGGCCAGAGCCACATGTGTTCGCGGATGTGCGCGCTGAGCCCGATCCAATCCTCAAACGAGTGCAGGCCATGGAAGAGGAACTTCGATGAAAGGAACCACGGCCATTCCCAGAGAAGGTTCGTCATCGAGAAGGTGATCATCCAGGCGATCATGAACTCGCGATACACACTTGCGCGTGTGCGCGTCTCGTCGGGACGTCGAATCAACATCAGGCAACACGCGTTAAACCAGAACGACATTGCGTAGAGGGTGACCCTGGAGGCCAACAGGTTGTCCCAGATGTCTAGGAAGAAGAGCACGCCGCAGATCGCGGGGATGATCCAGAAGAAGGCCGTCACGCCCCAGAACAGGGTCTTCGATCGGTTCGTCATCTTTGCACCCAATTCGCGACCCAATGGATTGGCCGCAAACCTACAGCCGTCACAAGTATTGTTGATGTTCGCATGGGGAAGATTCTAGCAGCCTAGGATCCAGAACGGAGAGATGTCAGAATGCTCGGTAACGTCGTTGCACGTGCAGTCGGCGATCACGAATCCGCTCAGCCCGTTCCTCGGCGGAGAGGGTGCGTGTAGGCGGGAGGTGGCTGCGGATCTCGGCGAACTTCACCTTCTTCGCGCTGACCGTCGGCCACCGCTCTGTTGGCGGCGTTTGCGAATAGGACCAACGTGGTGACATGAAACCTTCCGGATGACCCGTGGTGTCGAGCCAATTGGGCACACCGGGGTCGCGGTGGGCGATGATGTATCGCGTTACTCCGTCGCTGTCGATCTCCGATTGGAAACCGTTGAGACTGCATTGATGGTTGGCGAAGTCGAGTGACTCTCCCCAAAGATTCGCAAGCGCGATGCCGGTATACTGCGGTTCGACCGGGACGCGGGTTTCGACGATCAGTACCTCGTCCGGTTTCAGCTCGTAGACTCCGCCTGCATAGATGTTGGTACTTTGGCCGCCGCCCGTAGCGGCCGACGCGGCGTTGGGTGCATTGAACTTGTTGCGCGGCATAAAGCGTTCACCGTCAGAACCGTCGCGCTTTCCGTACGTCTCCAAGAGCACGGTGTTAAATTCGTTCCAGAAGTGCATTTGCCCGCGTACCAATTCGCCGAACCGACGAACTTGCTCAGCCGCCACCTCCGGGCCGTAGGCCGCAGGAATCTGCGCGTCGATGCGCTCGATCGTAAGGTGTACCGGTTCCTCGTTTGCCCAGTCGTAGAAGAGTTGTCGGCCGCTTACGTACGTCGCATAGCGGTCGAGCGAGCCATCCGCTTGATCCGGATGCGGCCGCTTGGTTCGTCTGTGCGTCGAGATAAAATTCCCCGAGTGCCCCGACGGTCGCTCCGGCGCCAACAGAATTTCGAAGTTGCCCGCGTCGTCGACCTCGATCTCGGTAGAATCGAGATCGCCGGTGCGCGCTTTGATGCCCGGACGAAGCTCGGTCAGGCTACCGGTGTCGCCCGCCATACAACCCGAGGTGACTTCGAAGATCAGATACTGTGGAGGCTTGCGTCCTGCCTCGCCTCGGATCACGTAACTATGTTGACCATCAATGCCCGCGAAGAAGTAGATCGCATCGGGATTGTCGATCGTTCCTTTGTTCACCACTTGTAACGCGTGTCGAAAAGTCGGCAGCTTCGGGTCGTCGAAGAACGCGCGCTCGACCGCACTGTGGACGAACCCCATGAGATAGCGATAGCCCTCCGCGAGATTGCGATCGCTTCCCTGTGCTGGCATCAACTCCGCAACGTCGATCGCATCGCGCGCGCGGCCCAGCTCCAATAGCATCTCGTCCCATGCGCCCCGCAAGAGCGCGCGAGCATCGTCGGACCTCACATGTCCTCCCAACCATAACGTTCGAAAAGCGGTGCTAGACGCGTTCGAATTTCATCGCCGTCGAGACCGAACTCCTCGAGACTGTAGCTGTGCCCGGACTTGTGAGTTCGTTCTCGCTGCTCTTGCTGTGCCAGTCGCTTGCCAAAATCTTCTGCGATCGACAGCCCGAGTTGCTCATATACACGCTCGATCGTCCCGCTCGGGTTGCTCGTCAGCTCCCGATAGTCGACGACCGCGTGGCGGATCTCGGGATGTCTCTCAAGCACTTCCAGTGGATACACATAGGTGTGAAACGACTGATCCGCCAGGATACGCAAGCAGTGCTGTACCCGGTCAGCATCCCAGTTCATGCGCTTCCAACCACCCGAAACCAGCTTGAGAAGACTGGGGATTGTTTCGTTCGGGTTCCGGATCGGAATGACGAAGCGTGCATCGGGAAACGATTCAATGAGGGATTCGACGCGCCCAGAGAACAACGGGTTCTTGCTCAGGTGAATCTTGTCGCCGCCGTTCAGGTAGAGCTGCCGTTTCACGCAGTCTTTGTAGAAGCGCATCAAGCGTTTGCGTTCTCGCGGCGAGCGCCGATCGACGTGGTAGAAATCCAGGTCGCCCATGTACGGCATCTTGGAGATCCAGAAGCCCGACGCACACGAGTAGTAGAAAACCGTATCGTCTTCCTCGGGTTCGTTGAGTCCCATCTTATGAACTCTGCGAACCGCTGCGTAGTGCTTGTCCTCCCAGACGCGAACCCTCCGCTCAACAGCACTGCCTAGGAATCGACGGTCGAGCAAGAAAAATCCCCGGATCAACTTCTTCTGTAACAACGAGGGGAAGTAGAGCTCGTATAGAACGAACGAGCTGAAGCGATCGCCATCCATGCTCATCAAGCGATGGATCAGCGTGGTTCCGCTGCGCGCATGCCCGACGACGAAGACCGGCTCGCGTATATCGGTCTTCCATAGCCCAGGAAAAAGCAGGCCGTCGAGGAAGAAGCACACAGCGTGAAAGCTGGAGATCAACGGAACAGAAACCAGCAAGATCAACAGATAATACCGTCGTGCCATCGGGTTGGGCTCGTTCCATGCGAGCCGGACCATCTTGAAATACGTTTTGAAGTCGAAGTAGTAGATCATCTCTTGTTCATTCGACAAGCTATTCAGCGTTGAATAGGAGCTCCGGAGCTGGAGTAACCAAAACTGCCGCTCTAATTCGCTCTAGCCATTCCACTCGTTGGGACTCACTGAGCCTGTCCGTCTTTTTTACATAAGAAAGAATATGAACACCGTACTTTCCCCACGCGATGCGGCTGATTTGATGTTGAGCAGGAAAACCTTGGCATCCAGTGTGGCGCCATTCATATACGATATCGCTCCCGGGTCCCTTCAGGTCGGCCCAGTACAAAGATGGGCATCCCTTCGACAGTTGGTCGCGCGTTCGCGATGCGATGGCTGAAAGTCCTGCCTTCCTATTACCACCAAACATGACCTGCGAACTCACCATCTCGGACCAGCTTGTTACATGCTCCCCTCGCGGTATGTATTCCGAGATGGCTCCTTGGGGCACTCGTTGATGATGTCCGAGTTCCCAACGTGAACCATCCGCAGGGAGTGCCCAGTCCTCCTCGAGTGGAGCGTATGCTTGGTAGCTCGAAATCGTCTGCGGCGGTGTTGCACAACTCACTAAACATAGAAGGCCAATCGAAAGTACGATCGTTCGTCCTAGATATGCGTGCATTCTGTAGATTTCTCCGCTGTCTAACGTTTTGACCGCTCACCTATGGCTCGCAGTCGATTCAAACTCTGTCAGATCCAGCGACGCACCTTGAGCCGATAGGCTTTGTACTCATCCCCAAACTTCTCGGTGAGGATGCGTTCCTCGGGAATGATCTGGAACCGGGTCATGTACGCCACGTAAACCACCAACGCGAGCAATCCGACGGGCTGCCCAAGATAGATCACCCAACTGGTCAGCACCAAGAACATCGAGAGGTACATGGGATTGCGCGTCACCGAATAAACCCCGCTGCTTACGATGCGCGACGCTCTATCGGGGTGAAGGGGATCTACCGTGGTTTGCAAATTTCGAAAACCGCGGAGGGCGAGAGCGATCAGGAGTAGACCCGCGGCGAAGACAACCCCCGACGCGATTGTTCTGAAACCAGATGCGATCCCGCTTGGCTCGGGCGAAACCGCCGCAAGGCCCCACGCCAATAACGCGCATGTGAACACCACGACGAGTGGGGGTACTTTAAGCTCCAATCGACTCTCGGTGAACGTCGTTTCAAA
>JAJDAK010000092.1 GCA_029261895.1 Deltaproteobacteria bacterium | reverse complement strand
TCTCAAGCTCAGCTTGAGAACTGCAACTTTTTAACCAACGTCCCCATTAATTGCACCTTCAACCAACGTTCCCATTTAATTGCACTTTTTAACCAACGTCCCCATTAATTGCGGTATCTATTCGGCATGAATGCCGCCGTCCTTGCGATCCTTGTCATGACGCTCTTCGCGTTGGCGTACCGTTTCTATTCGCGCTTTTTAGCCGAGCGTGTATTCGGTTTGTCGCGGGATGAACCCGTACCATCGCGCGAATACCAAGATGGTATCGACTATGTGCCCACGCGTGCGAGCGTGCTCTGGGGCCACCACTTCACCTCGATCGCGGGTGCGGCGCCGATCGTGGGCCCCGCGCTTGCGGTGATTTGGGGTTGGCTTCCGGCGTTGCTCTGGGTTGGCATCGGCACGATTTTCATGGGTGCGGTGCATGATTTCTCTGCGTTGGTCATCAGTCTGCGCCATCGCGGTCATTCAATCGGTGATATCGCGGGAACCGTCATCAGCCCCCGTGTGCGCACACTCTTCCTGATTATTATTTCTTTCCTGATTTGGATTGTGCTCGCGGTCTTCGCATTTGTCATCGGTACGCTCTTTCACAATTACCCCGCTTCGATTTTTCCAATCAATATTCAGATCATCGTCGCGATGGCGCTTGGATGGCTGGTCTATCGACGGGGTGTTGGCATTTTCGCGCCGTCGATCGTTGCGTACGTGGGCTTACTGACTGCCGTGTTCTTTGGCGACGACTTCGCAAACGCGTTTCCATTCATCAAAGATATCTCTGTCAGCACTTGGGTTTGGTTGTTGATGGCGTATTCGTTTGTGGCATCGGTGCTGCCCGTCTGGTTGCTCTTGCAACCGCGCGACTATCTCAACTCGCACCAACTCGTTACCGGACTGGTGCTACTCTTCGGTGGATTGCTGGTCTTGCAGCCTGAGATTCAAGCCCCCATGGTCAACGCGAACCCCGACGGTGCACCCCCGATGATCCCCTTCCTATTTATTACCATCGCCTGCGGCGCGATTTCAGGATTCCACGGACTCGTCAGTTCGGGTACGACATCGAAACAAATCGAATGTATGACGGACGCACGACCCATTGGCTACGGCGGCATGCTCGGTGAGGGCGCGCTCGGCATGATCGCAGTACTTGCAGCGACAGCCGGCTTTGCTTCAACAGCAGAATGGCATAGTCACTACAGCAGTTGGTCGGCAGCGTCGGGCTTGGCGCCCAAACTCGATGCCTTCATCAGCGGTTCTGCGCGTTTCATCTCTGAACTCGGTATTCCAACCGAGATTGGCGAAACATTTATTGCCGCGATGGTGATTGCGTTCGCCGCGACTTCACTCGACACCGGCGCGCGGATCCAACGGCTGATTATTTCAGAACTCGGTGCAACCGTCGGTATCTCGGCATTGCGCAATCGATACCTCGCCGGCGCGCTCGGTATCGGCGCCGCTACTCTACTTGCGGTGACGGAGGCAGGCGGGAAGGGTGGATTGATTCTCTGGCCGCTCTTCGGCACCACCAATCAATTGGTTGCGGGCATTACGCTCTTGGTCATCAGCATTTGGCTCCGAAGGCTTGGCAAACCCTATTTGTTCACGCTGATTCCGATGGTGCTTGTCGCGGGTGTCACGTTTGTTGCGATGATCGGTGAAACGCTCGGGCGCGTAGCCGAGCAGAACTGGCGGCTGGCGTCGTTTGGTGGCGCAGTATTGGTCCTCGACGCGTGGGTATTGCTGGAAGGCGCGCGCGTTTTCTTGCGGGATCGGAAGGTGGGTCATTGAAGCGGCCGTAGTGCTCCTGTAGCTTCCGCAGTTCCTCGAAGGGATCACCGTGGTTCAAGCGGCTAGGCTTCATTCGGATCAACACGACCCGGCGTCAACGCCGTCGGTCGATGAAGTCAATTTCCACGATCTCTACAGCTTGGAAGAGATCGACGTCGATACCCAGGACGGTTGGCGCCTGGTGCTGACGCGCTATCGACCCAAGCGGCAGCCCTTCTTTCAGCCGCTCTTTGGCTCGCCGCTGTTGCTCGTGCACGGTTACACACAGAATCGTCGCTCTTGGAGTTCCGGTCAGTTTGTTAAGACCATGCTCTATTTTGGCGCGGATCTATTTCTCTTGGAGCTTCGCGGCCATGGCAAGAGCAGCGTTGACGCACAGAAAAAGCGCGCAAAAATCGAAAAAACTCCGCTGCCCGGCGATATCGATCACGGCTGGGATCTCGATAGCTACGTCCTCCAAGATCTTCCTGCCGCTATCGGCATGATCAAGCGCATCACCGGAAGCGAGAAAGTTTTCTACTGCGGTCATAGCCTCGGCGGCATTCTGGGCTATGCGTACGCGACCCTTTTCGATGACTTGATGGGGCTGATGACCATTGGGTCGCCGTCGGATTTCAGCCAGATGCCGGCTTGGATACGGGCGTTGGGTTGGCTACCGCCCTTGGCGTTTCCGCTCGTCGATATGAGTTTCGCCACCGCGAATTTCACGCGTGTGATTGCGCGCGGTGTGGGTCGCCTCAGCGGATTGCATCGACCGGAAAAGAAATTCGAGCCGTTGAGATTCCGGCGCCTACCGTTTCGCACCGTGTTTCGTTGGCTTGAGCGTCGGCTTTCCTCATCGACGGTGAACGCGTTGACGGGAGGCATCCCGCTCGCCCGCCCGCTGCTGTATCAACCCAACAACGTCGCGCTCTCCGCGCTGCGCCCGCTTTTACGCGAAGGCAGCACGGATGAATCGCGCGGTACCGCCGAACAACTCAGCCGTTGGGTACGCCGCGGTCGACTGGCGACCGATAGCATTCGTCATGACGTCGGTGCCGCGTTGCCGCGAATCAAAATTCCTGTTGCGATTTTCTTTGGCGACGAAGATCCGTTTGCGACCGTTCACACCACGCGCAATGTTTACCGTTCGGTTTCGAGCGACTATCTGCTCTGGCGTCCTGTGCGCGGCAATAGTCATATGGAACTCACCATGGGCTATGACATCCGCCAAATCTGCTATGACGTGAAAAACCTCATGACCTACGCGCTCGATCACGCTGGCACACCACATTCTTCCGCTCGCCCCCGCCGGGCGCGCGCGCGCTAAGTCCTTGGCCGTCTACTTGGTTCGCCACGCCGAGGATCGCGCGGCGGCTGATGATCGCTATGCCGATACCGGCCTATCCGAGCAAGGTCGGCAGCAGGCAGAAGCATTGGCCGAGCGGCTCCGTGCAACTCCTTTTGTTCGTTGCTTCGCGTCACCGCTGCTGCGCGCAAAGGAAACCGCCGAAATTTTGACCAAAGACCGCGACATGCGGATTGAAATTAAACAGTGTTTGCAAGAAGGAGCCATCGGGGATCTCGATGGGCTCACGCATGCCGAAGCGAAAGATCGTTTTCCAGAAGCTTTCAAGCGGGGGCACACCGTGCTCGCGCGGCTTGCCGAGAGCGACCGCACCGCTCCCGGGGGTGAAACACGCCAAAAATTCCTACTTCGGGCCCAAGAGAGCGCCGATCTCGTTCGCGCGGAGCTTGAAAACGATAATTCAAACAGCTTAATTGTCTCGCACGGAGGGCTGCTGCACTTCCTCATTTGGAATTTGCTGCAAAAAACACCGGGAGAAGCCCCGAATTTTGGCTTCGATCATGCGTCTGTATTGAAAATCGTTTCGTATCGGGAGGAACCCGCCTTCGGTCCATTTCCGATGCTTCGCTTCGTATGACCACAAAACGACCAGAAGTCATGAGATTTCCGTGGTTTTCCGTTGACGTCACACGTACGTAAAGCTACCCCTACGCCCGCGATATGGGGTCTCGTAAACGGATAGTTTTTGCCTTCGTGGCATCACTGGTTTTCGCCGGCGTCGTGGCCGCAGCGGCCGGTGGTCTCTACGCGTATTCAGACGCCGAACTTGCCGGGCCCGAGCAGCCCATTCAATTCAGCCACGCGGTTCACGCGGGTGCGCCAGCGGACGGTGGGATGGGCATTCAATGTCTGTACTGCCATACCGCGGCGGATAAGAGCCAGCACGCAACGATCCCTGCGGTGTCGACCTGCATGGGTTGTCACAACTTTGTTTCGAATCGAAACCCCGATCCCAAGAAGAGCGAAGACGAGAACGCTCTATTGATTGAGGCCTCCAAAGCCGAAATTCAGAAGCTTCGTGACTTCTATAACCGGGGTGAATCGATTCCGTGGTTGCGGATTCATAATCTGCCTGAGCACGTGCAGTTCAAGCACATGCGACATGTTCAGGCCGGTGTGGACTGCCAAACTTGTCATGGTCCAATTGAGACTATGAATCGTGTCTATATGACCGAGGACACCAAGCTCCGCCCATCGAGCGCGTACCTACCGGCCGCGAAACTCGAAATGGGTTGGTGCATGGATTGTCACCTCGAGCGCGGCGCCAGCGACGATTGCGGCGCATGCCACTACTAAACGGAGTCGGCAGATGCCTGAGGTAGACCGTAGAGAGTTTCTAAAGATCGTCGGGATCGGTGCGGGTGCTGCGGCGGCAACGGCGTGCTCCGATCCGGTTGAGAAGGTCATTCCCTACCTCAACCAGCCCGAAGAAATCATTCCCGGGATTCCAACCTTTTACGCGAGCACCTGTGGCGAATGTCCGGCGGCCTGTTCGATTCAGGTGAAGACCCGCGAAGGTCGGCCGATTAAAGTCGACGGCAATCCTGAAGACCCCATCGCAAACGGTTCGCTCTGCGTCCGTGGCCAAGCGGGCTTGTATCGCACCTACGATCCGACCCGCTTCAAGAGCCCGATGCGCCGCAATGGCGATGCGCTCGAAGCCATCAGTTGGGACGAAGGCCTTAAACTGCTCGCGGAAAAAATCGGCGAGGCGAAGGGCGGAGTTCATTTCTTAGGTGGCCAGCAGACCGGCACCCTCGACAAGTTGATCGATCAGTTCATGAGTGGAATCGGTTCGCCGAACCGGGTTCGCTTTGAACTTTTCGCACATGAAGCCTTACGCACGGCGAACGAAGCGGTTTTCGGTACCTCAAAGGTGCCGAGCTATGAGCTTGGGGATGCCGATGTCATCGTTTCGTTCGGCGCAGACTTTTTAGAGACCTGGCTCAATCCGTTGCAGAACCAGGTTGGCTATGCGAAGTCACGTGCCGAGGGCCACGGCTACTCGGTCTACGTGGGACCGCGTCTCGGGCTGACGGGCGGGAATGCGGATCTCTGGTTAGCGCCGAAGCCTGGTACAGAAATTTTCATCGCACTCGGTCTGGCACACGAAGTCGCGAAGATGAAGGGTGAATCGGCCGTCGCAGGTTATGACGCGACCACGGTCGCGAAGCTCACGGGTGTGGACGCGGGCAAAATTCTAAAGGTCGCAGTACGAATCGCCAATGCGCACGCGCCCGTTGCATTGCCGCCCGGCAACGAACTGCAGGGCACCAACGCCACCGCGTTCACCGCGGCGGTGCAGATGCTCAACAACGTGAGCGGCGCCATCGGTAAGACGGTTGACTTCAGTGCCACGCATCAGGTGGGTAGTTTAAATCGTTTCCGCGATCTCAAGCAACTCGCGGGTCAGATTCGGGGCGGCGAAGTCGGTGTACTGCTCGTGCACGGTGTTAATCCCGTTTACGCGGTTCCCGCACTCGACTTTGGCAGTGCACTCACTCAAGACGGTCTCTTCACGGTGAGTTTCTCCAGTGCGAACGATGAGACCACCGCATTCGCAGATTTGATTCTGCCTGATCACACACCATTCGAGTCGTGGGGCGATGCGGAACCCATCGCCGGTGTGCGGCGTTTGCAGCAGCCGACGGTTCGGCCGCTCTACGACACACGCGCGCTGGGCGATGTGCTGTTGGAGACGGGCAAAGCCGTGGGCGCAGCGGGGCTGCCCGCGGGCTCGTTCAAAGATGTTTTGAAGTCCAATTGGTCCGGTGGATTCAACCAGGCGCTCGCGAAGGGCGGCACGGTCAACCAGGCCGCGCGCGCGGGCGCAAGCGCGCAAGACATCAACATGGACTTCCAGCCGGCGCAGATTGGTGGCGAGGGCGACTTGGCGTTGATCGTGTATCCGTCCGTTCGTTTCTACGACGGTCGCTCCGCGCGCATTCCCATGTTGCAGGAGCTTCCGGACGTCGTGTCCAAGTCGATGTGGACCAGCGTTGCCGAGCTGCATCCTAAGACCGCGGTAGCCAAAGGCCTCGATACCGGCGACATCGTGCGCGTGAAAACCGAAGCCGGCTTCATTGAAGTGCCCGTGATGTTGAATCAAACGCTTCGCGAAGACATCGTCGCGATCGAAGCGGGTCAGGGACACCAACCCGTTGATCCCGACGCACCGGATCCTGATTTTTGGCAGCAGCGCGCGACGATCGGCGTGAATGCGCTCTCGCTTCTGCCTTGGCGCTTGGACTCAAAGAGCGGCGGTTTGGCCTGGCTCTCCACCAAAGCGGAACTCGAACCCACCGGTCAACACAAGCAGCTCGCGCTTGCGCAGTATGGTTTTGATCAACAGGGTCGCGGTTTCGCACAAGCGACAGCCGGCGCTGCCGCGGGTCATGCAGCGCATGGCGGCCACGCTGACGCGCCGAAAGAACATTCGGCGTACGGCGATCCGCTTCATCTCGTGACCAAGGAATTCGACCCAGCGGACGACTCGCATCCAGAGAGCCCCTACCGCTGGGGCATGACGATCGATCTCGATGCATGCACGGGTTGCAACGCCTGCGTCACCGCGTGCAATGTCGAGAACAACATCCCTTCGGTGGGAGAAAACAACGCGCGCGTCGGTCGTGAAATGCAGTGGGTGCGCATCGAGCGCTACATCGAAGAGGAACATGGCGTGCTTGAAGTACGCCATAGTCCGATGCTGTGTCAGCACTGTGGTGCGGCGCCGTGCGAAAACGTCTGCCCCGTACTCGCGACGTATCACAACGGCGAGGGTTTGAACGTGATGGTACCGAACCGTTGTATCGGTACACGCTATTGCAGCAACAACTGCTCCTACAAAGTGAGACGGTTTAATCATTTCCCCTACGACGCGCTGTTACGAGAGCATGAGGGCTTGATGCTGAATCCGGACGTGACCGTGCGTGGGAAGGGTGTGATGGAGAAATGCACGTTCTGCATCCAGCGTATAAGCGGAGCCAAGGACCAGGCGCGTGCCGAAGGCCGCGAGGTTCGCGACGGCGAGGTTGTGAGCGCGTGCCAGCAGGCCTGCCCGTCGAATGCGATTACATTTGGCAATCTCAAGGATCCAAAAAGTCGGGTCAGTGCGAAGTACCGGGGGGAGCGTGCCTACGTCGCGCTCGATCACCTGTACACGCGCCCGGCGGTCGGATACTTGAAGAAGATTAAGCGGAGCTAGTCGATGGCCGCGATGACCGAGCCCATACCGGCGAACGCCGACCAGATCAACGAAGACGTTTTCCGAACGTTACAGCCGCCTACACCGCTTTACGTGCTGGCGATTCTGCTGATGGGTGGCATCACGACTGCCGGTGTCGGCGCGCTCGCGTACCAGACTTATTTCGGCATGGGCGTGACGGGTTTGCAACACCCGGTGATGTGGGGCGTGTACATCACGACCTTCGTGTTCTGGGTCGGTATCGCACACGCGGGCACGTTGATCTCGGCGATTCTCTACCTCTTCCGCGCGAAGTGGCGCAACGCGATCAACCGTGGTGCCGAAGCGATGACGGTTTTCGCGGTCATTACGGCCGGTCAATTCCCGCTGATCCACATTGGTCGACTCTGGAAGTTCTATTTCATGCTTCCCTATCCCAATCAACGCGGACTCTGGGTGAATTTCAAATCGCCGTTGATGTGGGACGTTTTCGCCGTCGGCACCTACACCACGATATCCATCCTCTTTTTGATCGTCGGTTTGATCCCCGATATCGCTGCTGCGCGCGACCGCATTCCAGATTGGCGCCGCCATCTCTATAACGTGCTGAGCTTCGGTTGGCGGGGTACTGGTGAGCAGTGGCGCCACCATGCACGCGCTGTGCTGCATCTCTCCGGCCTGGCAACGCCGCTGGTACTTTCAGTGCACTCCGTCGTGTCCTGGGATTTCGCGGTTTCATTGGTGCCCGGCTGGCACACCACCATCTTCGCGCCGTACTTCGTCGCGGGTGCGATTTTCTCCGGCATCGCGATGGTCATCACGGTACTCGTGCCTGTGCGGGCTTCGTTCGGACTACACGCGGTTATTCGCGCCGAGCATTTCGACAATATGGGCAAGTTCATCGTGCTCACGTCGACGATCGTCGGTTACGCCTACGCGACCGAGTTCTTCATGGCCTGGTACAGCACAAATGCGTTCGAGCAGGCGGCGTTCTGGCATCGTGCGTTTGGCGATTACTGGTGGGCAACCTGGATCATGATCACCTGCAATGTGATCGTGCCGCTGCCGCTTTGGATCAAGAGGGTGCGCCTCAACGTGACGTGGATGTGGATCACCTCGATCTTCATCAACATCGGCATGTGGTTCGAGCGCTACGTGATCATTACCACGGGTCTCTCACATGAATACAGTCCTGCAGCCTGGGGGTACTACACGCCGTCATGGGTCGAGATGACGATTTTGGCGGCGAGCTTCTCCTTCTTCATGATGTTCTTCCTAATCTTCCTGCGCATGTTCCCCATTGTGGCGGTTCAGGAAGTGAAAGAGACCTACTATGAAAATGAGGGGGCGCGCTAATGGCTGAAGTGCTGGGCGTCCTGAAGCACCCACTCGATACCGCGGACGCGGTGACGAAACTACGGGGCGCGGGATTCGAAGATCTAAACGTGTATTCGCCCGTGCCGAGTCACGAGATTGAGCACGCGTTGCATCGTGGCGAGAGCGGCGTGCGATTGTGGACGCTGATCGGCGGGCTTACCGGTGTATCGCTCGGATACCTGATGACGATCTGGATGTCCTATGATTGGCCCCTCGTGATCGGCGGAAAGCCCTTTGCGTCGATTCCGGCCTATACCGTTATCGCGTTTGAGCTCACCATTCTTTTCGGTGGTGTTTTGACCGTCGCGGGTCTCGTGGTTCACGGTCTGATTCTTTCGCGCGATACCAGTTCCGCGTATCGGCCGAGCTTTAGCGGTGGTGAATTTGGCTGCGTGGTGAACTGCCATTCGGATCAAATTCCCCGCGTGCAAGAACTCCTGCAGGGCGCGGGTTGCACGGAGGTGCGGGTCGTTGAAGGCTAGAGCGGCAAATATTGCGGTGCTTTCGTTGATCGCAGTCGGAGGCCTGGGTTGTTGGGAGCAGGTTTCTCCGGGTTGGTTCGCACAGATGAAAGATCAACCGGCCGTTCAAGCGCTCGAAGATGTGCAGCCGTTGGATCCGCCCGCAGACACGATTCCCTTTGGTGGGATTGAGCCGCGCCTAGAGCCTTACACCGCACTGGTCGCACCTGAAACGATGGCGCTTATGAATCCGGTTAAAGCCTCGACTGCGTCCGTCGAGCGCGGCGAAGAGCTCTACGGTATCTACTGTAGCGTTTGCCACGGTACCGATGGTGCGATGTTGAACGCGACCGTCGGGCCTCGTGTTGGCGCGATCCCGCTCGTGGGCATTGTACCGACACGATCAGACGGGCAACTCTTCATGAAGATTCGCTACGGCAAACCCGTGATGCCGGGTTATCCGCAGATCCCGTCGCAGGATCGCTGGCATATCGTGAACTATCTGCGCAAGCTGATTCCGGGGAGCTAAGCGATGTCTGCCACAATCTCACAGCCTCGTTCGATGCCGCGCGGTCCCATGCTGATTTTTGGCGCGCTCGCATTGGTGGGAATCGTGACTTTCGGCGTTGGCCTGAGCCAAGACCCGGAACGCGCGTACCGAGTTTATCTGCACAATTGGTTGATGTGGGCCGTGCTCGCACAGGGTGCGTTGGTGCTGAGTTCGGCGATGCGCCTCACCAATGCAAATTGGCAAGGTCCGATTCATCGCGTCTTGGATTCAATGGGTGCGTTCGTACCGCTGTCGCTGCTGCTTTTCGTCGTTGTCTGGATCGGTCGATCGCATCTGTTTCAATGGGTCGACCCTGTTTGGGCTGCCGAGCATATCCATGGCAAGGAGTTATGGCTCTCCGACCCCAGTACATTCTTGCGCGACGTCGTGCTGCTGGCTTATCTGGCCGGCGTCTCCAAGATCTATCTCTACATGTCGATTCGCCCGACGCTGGGTGCCGCGCGCGATAACCCTTCGACACCCATGAAGGGCATGGTCGATATGTGGACCCGCGGTTGGCGCGGTGAAGCCGCCGAACGTGCGCTGGCGGAGAAGCGCTGCCGCAAGATGGCCGCCGTCGTCGCGCTCAGTTTTACGATTGGCTATTCGTTCATCGCAACCGACATGATCATGTCGCTGGCGCCGCATTGGATTTCCACCATGTTCCCCGCGTACTTCGCTTGGGGTGGATTCCTTTCCGCGGTATCGCTCGCAACACTCATCCTGCTCTTCATGCGCAATAGCGATGGCCTCGCGGGACAATTCACCGAAAGTCGTCGCCACGACATGGGCAAGATGATTTTCGCGTTCTCCATCTTCTGGATGTATCTCTTCTGGTCGCAGTACTTGGTGATTTGGTACGGCAACATCCCTGAAGAAACGAGCTTCATCGTTGCGCGTTTGGGAACACAGTTTGTACAGGACACCTGGTACCTACAGGGTTTCTGGACGCGGATCTCTGAGCCCTACGTGAAGCTCACGCTGGTGACGTGGATTCTGCTCTGGGTGGTTCCGTTCTGGGTGCTGCTGGGGCAGAAGCCAAAGAAGACGCCGATCATTCTCGGCACGGTCGCGTTTGGTTCGCTCTTCGGTTTCTGGATCGAGCGCTACATCCTGGTGACGCCGTCGCTCATTACACCGGAGCAGGTGCTCGCCGGCGCTGCCGTCACACCCTTCGGTTGGATGGAGATCGGCGTGGCGCTCGGCTTTGTCGGGCTCTTCTTTCTCTGCTTCCTCGCGTTTGCCAAGGTCTTCCCCGGCGCCATTCCTGCGAAGTCCTAGTAGATCTCCCGCATGAAGATCACGTCGTCTTCGCGTTTGAAGATGCCGAAGCGCGCTTCGCCCTTTGGGTTCGGATTGCCAAGGAACTCAAAGACATCTTGCCCGTTTCTTTTGAACTGTGTCAGATCGATGGTGATTTCGAGCTGTCCGGCATTGCCCTGCCCTGGAGCAAATACCCGAATTCTATGACTGTTTAGGTCCTGAATGAAGTCGTGTTGACTGGTCCATGGCAGCCCATTGTTGAATGGCCCGCCCCCATCAGTGACTGTTTCGATTAACCCTACTTCGGAAATCGCGAGTTTCATATCGCCGGAATCAAGCAATGTTCCGAGCGCATTAGACGAGCAGTCTCCAGTCAGCGGAAGCCAACCGTTAGCGTTACCGCCCCAACTCTCAACGAACATGGGGACATCAACGGGCTGTCGTTCATCACCGTAACCCGTATCTACTCTTAAACGGCCGTGGTGAATCGCTAGTTGTCCTCCACCAACGATCGTCGTACCGACAGTATTGGGGTCGGCCGCCGGAGTGCCCCGTTTGATCCCGTCCGCGTCCGTCAGACTAAAGCCTGTGTTGAGGTTCGCCAAGAACGCCGGCACTGGTGGAGCACCCGCTAATGGTCGTACGTAGTGAAACCATGTGTTCGCGTCGTTAGGGTCGCTAGGAATCACGGGCCCGAAACTGAGTGTGAAATCATAAGATGGGGCAGTATTTGGGTCTGTGGTGACAGGTATGAACGCGAAACCCGCGCCTACATTCGGATCATGTAGCGAGGTATCTGCATAGGTCGGGTTCAAGAGCGCGGAATTCAACTTCATGCAGTCGCCCCGATAGTTGTAGAGAGGAATCGAGCCGACGCCTTTGGGGAGCACCTTGATGCTAGGGTCTGTTTGAAAATCGAAACGCTCGCCCATCATTATCGCGCCGTTTCCATCGGGATCGATACATGCCGGGGCAACCTCGCCTGGAGTCCAGGTTCTAATATCAAATCCTTCGGGTGTGAAGCGGCCGACGGTGTAATCCGCACCGAGAACGTCTCCCGTTCCCTTAAAGTTGGGGAGTTCCGCGCGCATCGTGAATGTTCCGATTTCAAGCCACTTGGCAGCGTTGTAATCGACCTGCCCATCGGGGAGCGGTGTTGTCGGGGGGCTGGCGGTTGGATCTACCTTCACGCCTGTACCTTTCTTGAGCAGGCCGTCGAAGCCATGCCCGGGTACCGGATCGACCAGGCTTCGGAACGTTAGTTCGACGTCGGCTGGATCGATCGAGGGTACACCGTCGCCGTCGGCGTCGAGCGCCTCGAGTTTGATTTTGAAGGGCTCGCCGGCTTTGGCGAAGATCCCGTTTGGTTCTGAGGAACACAGTGCGCCGAGGTTGGGGGTATTGGCCATGTCGTTTTTTGTCGCGGTGAGATTAAGCTGGTGCGGAATGAATGTCAGGCTGCTCGTACCCAAGACGTTGTGGGTTCCAGAGGCGGTGGCCGCAAGCTCCACGGTACCATCAGGTTGATCGGTGATACGGAGTGCTAAAGTGCCGATATCCTTGTAGCGGATTCTCAGCGGTGGTCTGCCCGGGAAGTTTGGATCGGTCATTCTTCCCTCAATGAACGGTACGTCCGTGAAAGTGACTCCAAAGCCGCCGGGTAAAATGCCTGCCGCAGTCACACCTGGGTACACTCCCCCCGCGGGTCCAACAGGGTCCACATAGTTATTAACAATGACGAGATCCTTGGGTCCGTCGTAGGCCTCCACAACATCACAATCGCCACCCGCGGGTCCGCTCCCGTACGCGGTCACGTGTAGGTCGTAGCCTGCGTTGGGATCGGCGCCCGCGAGTTTGGTACCGAGAATTTCCGTCGCGGGCCATAGAGTTTCGGTAATCCTGAAGCCCATGGCGTGGAAGCTGATGTCCGTGGTTCCTGCCATCGGCGTCACCGCATCATGGCGCGCCGTGATCGATACGCGATCCGGGTCGGTGGTCTGCGGAATGATGCCGCGGTTATCGAGTTCAACCATGAATTCGTAGGGTGGGCCGCTGAAAGTGTAGGTACGCGTGCCATCGCCGAACGGAGGATTTGGAGCAGCAGCAGCCGTAATGTTCGTGGGAGCCGGATTTAGCGGCGAGGCCAGCGGGACACTCCAATTTCCATCGCCGTTTGTCGTATCCAAAACGATCGTCGCGCTCGGCATGGTGGTGGTGTCGAATGGCCAGAGGAAACCGTCGTTGGCTTCTGCCCTAATGAGGAACTGCTTCGGCTCACAATAGAGGCTTAGATCCGTTCCATTGACCGGCTCAATCGTAAGTCCCGCATACTCGAGCGGATCGAAGTTCGAGTAGAGCGCGTCGACATCATGTTTAGATTCGAGCTCGTCCTCTGAAAACCAAATGTACGGGTTCGGATAACTTGCAGGCCTATAGATGTTCTCGATTAGTTCGCCGGTCACATGATTGAACAACGCCACGTCTCCATCGCGGACCTTGTCACCGGTTGGGAGATACGTGAGGCTAGAGCCCGCATAGGAGAAATAGAAAGTATCGCTGTTAACCGAGTGCACTGCGTTGACGTTTGGAGAGATAGCCGAAAACGCCGTGCTGGCATCGAGGCGGATTCCTCGCCATGTATGCTGGGCGGGGCTATTTGTTAAGACAGGATCCGGAACGAATTCAAAAATCTGGTCCTTCTTTACCCCATAAAGACTGCTGCTAGCTCTGAAGGTAGCGGCTCCCCGGGTCGACATGAGGAACGTGCCCGTGTTACTGATCGAGAACGCGTCTACGTTCTGCGGGGCTATGAACGAAAAATCCCCTCGAAAGGTGTAGCCCGCCGTATGGGTTTTCGGATCATACCAGGCCACGTCGCCTTTTTTGACGAACAATCCAGGCATGGTTAAGTCGTTCGTGAAGGATAGATACATTCGCCCGGTGGTTTCATCCATGTGAAACGCGTCGATGTTTCGGCCCCTGTTGGAGTTTTGCAGGACTTCTTCATGAAAAACCCAGCCTGTCGACTTGCCCGGTCCGTCACCCACCCCGGGCGAGGGCCACATTTTGGAGAGCTCGGCGCTCCATTGAAAGATATCGCCCCTGAGGAATCGGTTTCCGTCGCCGCGTTCATTGTGAATGGTGGAGAGCATGAAGCCGTAGTAGGTTCTCGGTCCCCACGTATTGCCGATCAGACGTTGAAGTTCGAGGCGATCCAGCGGCCGGTCGATGATCGCGAGATCATCGACGTCGGCCGTCAATGCGGTTCGCCAGGTGTTCACGCTCGCATTCCAGTAACGGCCAATGTAGAGCGGGCTCGCGATGTCGCGGAGTCCTGCCTGTGCGGGATGGTTGGGGTCGAAGGGGTTGGCTAGTTGACGGGACGTATACACACGCTGGTTCATACGCAGAAAACCGTTTACGTAGAGCTTCACATCACCCTCGGGGTCGGTCTTGTCCCAGGTAATAGCAATATGATGCCATTCGCCAACTTCGATCGAGTGCCTGCGTTTGGAGTTATCATACGTTGAGAAGTCAGCCGTATCTCCCGTGGGATCGAGTAGCGTCAGCTGCAGATTCTCTACAGCCGGTGCGGAAGTTTCTTGCCAACGAAGAGTGAATTCAGGGCAATCTACGTACGGGATGCAGCCGCCGAAGCCCGTGTCGATCATCTGAAAGATCCAGCGATCCGTGAGGCCACCGGTCGGTTTGACCCACATCATGAGGGTGCCTCGGTCCATATTGAGCGCACCGGTGCTATTCGGAATTTCGATGTACTGGTTCGAGCCTACTCTCGCACCGTCGCCGGTGCCGGGAACCGCACCCGTAATACTGACCACCCCCGACGTTTTAACCGCAGATTCCGTGTACGGCAGGCCGGGCTCGGCGGCCATGCTGGCTCCGTCGAACGTCCAACGCGCCACGAGGCCGTTGTCTTTGTATTCCATGATGCCCGTGGAGTAATCCGCGTACGCGGCAGGGGCGACCAGCATCAACAACAGCAGGATCAGGATGGGCATTAGTAGAGCTCCCGAATGAAGACGACTTCGTCTTCTCGACGATAGATTCCAAAACGTAGTGTGGCTTCCGGATTCACAGTGGCGTTGCCGTTATGGTCGGTCCAGGGCCAACCGAGATAAGGTGCAACGTTGGTTCCAGCAATATTGAGTTGGATGTAGAGTGTTCCGGTGTTGCCAACGCCTGGAGCGGTGATATCAAGGTTCACGCGATCGTCGCTGGCCGTGCCACCGGTGAGATCGTGGCGGGCAGTCCAGCCACCAGGACCAACAACGCCGTTGCCGCCCGTGATGTCCTCAGCGAGAAGGACTTCGGACACAGGTGTGTCTGTTATTTTTGTTGGCGTTGAACCAAAGTCGATGGCCGACTTCAGCCACTCCCCCGAGCAGCTTCCCGTGATCGCGGCTCCCAGCGACTGCCAACCTCCGTTCGTGCTCACGCTCTCCACGTAGATCGGGAGCGTGCGATTGACGCGCTCGTCACCGTAGGTGGACTGGATTCTCAAGCGTGCGTAGTGGACGTTGGCAAGAGATTGCGTCCCACCGACCACGGGCTCAAAGCTCGAGATGCTGAAGTTTTGCGTGCCAGCACCATCGGTGACGCCATCTTCATCTTGGACTTTCAATTGGACCTGAATATTGCTTGCGTGAGATGTGCCAGGTGTAACACCGCGTGGATAGGTGAGACCGCCGGTGGTGGGAAAGCGTGCGGTGAACCAGCCGTTTGCCTGATCGATGTTTTCGAGTGTCGGTCGTGGCGGAACGAAGGTATTAGGATCGATGACGATCGCTGGGCTCGCGAGAGGATCAGTGATGGGATTTGCAATACCTTCGGTCGATTTACTCCAGCTCAATCGGTGGCATGCATCGGTAGGGTACTGGAGCATGTGGATGCCGTCTGCGTTGATGGCGCGGACCCTCATGCCGGGACCATTGGCAATGTTCAGCGGCGCACCCTTGAGGATGGCCGCAACGCCTGAGCCTTCCATGCACTGTGCGCTTATCGAACCTGTGACGTTATCGGCGGGTTTCGACTCGAAATGATCCGGGCGGAAGCGGCCTACGTTCTTGGCTGTGCTCGCAATGTCGGCTACACCGGTCCAGCCCTTGTAGTTCGGAATGCGTGCGCGAATGGAAAAGGAACCCGCCTCATCGTACTCGGCAGCATTGAAGTCGATGAATGTGGCATTGGGATCCTTGATTCCAGAGCCAGCCTGAAAATAACTTGTGGGATCTAGATTCGGGTCTGGACTCGTGACCGCGACGGATTCTAGTAGGAGCTCGTTCGGATCGAACCCCGGCACAAAGCCGTTGGCATCATTGAGGACTTCGACGCGTACTTTGAACGCCTCGCCCGCAACTGCCCACGCCGTGGGAGGTGTGGAAGCGTCGCACTGAACTGCAGCGGCACTGGAGCCAACGTCTTGGTCTGAGCTATTACGCACCCATTGGATTCGAGTTTTATGAGGATAAAAACGAGCGGGATAGTTTCCAATCATGCTTAAATAATCACCGCTTGGATCAAACATGCCGCCTACGAATACGAGCGTGAACTCCCCCACGTCAGGGTAATTCAATGTGATTCGCTCACTCATGCCATCGGTAAATTGAACGCTGTTGAGAAGCGTCCATTCCGGGATCGGATGTGAATTCAGACCCGGGTTACTCGTATAGTCGAGCGTAAAATTTAGGCCCGCCGTTGGGCTAGGGTCGACGGGAACGGCAGCGAAGATCAGGTTCTGCGCGCCATCAAACGCTTCAATCACTTCGCAACTACCTGTACCGGCCAAATCGCCATACGCAGTAATACGTAAAGGAACATTCGGCGTGCCCGATGCCCACGCGCGCTGCACTGCGGAGCCCCCAGCGTAGGCGGTATCATCATCCTCGATCATCAGACCGAAGGCCTTCCACGCGACATCCGCCGTGCCTTTGAAACTCTGCGTGGGCTGATTCGAGGCATCCCAGTGCCGCGCCTCAACAGTCATCGTGTCAGGATACGTGCTCGCAGTATTGGCGCCTTCGTAGTCGAGTCGGAAACTGTAGTCGAACGCCTCGATCGTACTTGTGCGAACGAAAATCGCCTTGCCGTTCGATTCGGACCATTTGATTAGCGCGGGCCCGACAGTCTGTGTCCACGTGCCTTCGCCTGCGCCGCTATCTAGCTCAAAAATCGCCGAGTTTAGGAAAGACGGCAACGTCCCAACCCACGTACTGTTATCCATAGCTTTCGCTCGAACCTGAAACTCCTTGCCCTCGCAGTAGAGACCTTGGTCCGCCTGAAGGGTTCCCGCTATGGGCGTGACTTCGAGCCCGCGATAAATCGAAGGGATGTAATCCAACGAAATTGCGTTGACGTCCTCGGCGGTCTCAAACGCATCTTCAGAAAAGTAGAGCGGGAACGGCATATTTGGATCGTCAGGGCTCGGGAGTAACTTGCCCGCTAAAGTGTCATAGAGGGCGATGTCTCCATCGCGAACCTTCTCCCCGCTCGCGCCAGGACCGATGTAGGTCTCGGATGCCGCTGCAATTGAAAACAGAAATAGATCATCTGTCACGGCATGAACCGCATTGATGTTTGCGTTTCCTGAATAAACTGTTGTGGTATTAAGCGGAATGCCAACCCAGGTATGGCCGTTGGTGGTAAAACCCCCGCTGCAGGTGGGCGTGGCTGGGGACGTCAGCGCACCTGGCTCGGGTATAAACTCGAAAACTTCTTTTCGAATTACATTGCTACCGAAGCCACTTCCCCCCGCCCAAAAGATCGTCGGAACCTGGACAGACATGAGCCAGTTTCCGTTTGGCTTAATGGAGAATGCGATCACGTCCTGGCCACCATTAAAGCTCTGAGCTTCGCAGAATACCTTCTCCGCATGGTGTGTTGCTGGGTTGTAACGGACGATGTCGCCATCCGCTGCGCTGAATTTCACGTCATTGACGTTGTCCCACCAATCCACGCTCAGGAGATGCGAGAAATACATCAACCCGCTGGCGGTATCGATGTGAAACGCGTCTACGGTCGGAACGCTGCTCATGCCGTGGAGCTGCTCGCCGAAGTAGGCCCAACCCGTCGCAAGTCCGCGCCCCAGCCCGGGTCCGGGTGTAGTCGGGGGATACGCATCAAACGCCGCACGGCTCCACATGCCAACGTCACCGTTATCAAACTTCTGCCCGTCTAGTTTTTCGACCTTCGCATTTGAGAAGTAGATCGTGTCAAGGAACTTTGAGCCAAAGTCCGCTTCGAGAATGTCCTGAATTTCTTTGAGAGTGAGCGCTCGGCTGAAGATCGCGAGCTCATCCATGCCATCATCGGAGCGATCTTGAAACGTATGAGCCGCATCCCAGGAATCGCCGATCCAAATATTTCCCTGATTAGAAGTCAGTCCGACGGATGCACTCACGGTTGCGTCTGAGTTGCCCAGCGAGATCGACCGCGCCACGCGATAACTCATACGAGGGAAACCGTCCAGATAGATCTTGATATCCCCTTCGGGATCGGTTGCATCAAATGTCAGCGCTAAATGATGCCAATCGTTATACGGAGCGCCGTAGCTAATGTGCTGCTCGCGAGTCTTGCCATCGATACTCACGAAGATATAGTCACCACCGACCGTTCCATCATTAAATCGAACCTTGATACCTTCCTCGCTTCCAACACGCTCCCAACTGATCTCAAGCAGCGGGCAATCGATGTCCCAAGTGCAGCCGGCAATAACGTCACCTTTTTGGAAGAGAACGGTTGGGTTTTTTGGCGATGCATCTGGCTTAAACCAGAACATGATCGTGCCCTGGTCGACTTGAAATTTCGGTTGATGAAGAATCTGCATGTACGGCGCGCCAGACCCCTTGAATCCGATACCCGCTCCGGTTGAAGTCGATGCGCCCGTCGGTAGATCGTGTGGGTTCGCGCCGATGGTCGCGTTGACCTGGACGGGCGGTCCGGCTTCTGGCGCCGCAACCACCGCATTCGCGTTGTTCTCTTCAAAGCGCCAGTACGCCACGATATTTGGATCCGCCAAAACCGCCGTTTTGTAATCCGCGAATGCAGCTCCGCCGACACCGGTCGTGACGACGATCAGCAGGAGCAATTGCAGCAGCAGGAGGGTAATTTTCATCTGGACGAACGTTCCCTAATACATCTCACGTATGAAAATGACTTCGTCTTCGCGTTTGTAGACACCGAAGCGGGCGGAACCACGGGGATTAAGAGTCGGTACACCAGGATTGTCCGGATCTGGCCAGTCCCAGTCGTAAATGCCCGTAAAAGATCCATTCCCGGCGTCCATTACGAATTCCAACGTTCCACTCTTCCCCACACCCGGTGATGGAAACCTAATCCACATATGCGTCGTATCCGCAGATGGAAGAAGCTGGTTCCCTGTCCGGAACGCTGCCTTTATTGCGTTCGGGTCTGCGGGATCACGCTCTATTAGGTAGAAATGAGTGTCTTCGGCGAGCGGCGCATCGATCACACCGTTAGATGGAGGAGAAGCAGGAAGAGGAGGATCTAGAGCACGGGATATGACCGCAGTGGAGCAGGTGCCGGTGTTGCTGCTTTGAATATTCTGCCATCCACTGTTGGCGCCGCGCCATGATTCCAAGTAGATAGGCACGTCTATTGGCAACCTCTCATCTCCATGGCCCGTGCCCATTCGAATCCTAGCGTAGTGAACATTTGCATTCGCTACGGGTGGTTGACCGGGCACATCAAACTGGGCTGGGATTGAACGTGGAACCGGAACAGGGAGGCCAAGTACAGTTTCCATTACGCCGTCGGTATCCCGCAGAGTCATGTGCATCTGCATAGCGCTTGCGGCCATTGGCAGAGCGCTAGGTGGCAGTGGTCGCGTGTATCTAAGATCGTTTGTACCGGTTATGGCTACACGAACCTCAAAGACACCCGTATTGGCGTCGAGAAGCGATACGGTCGGAGTCAGACTCAATAATCCATTTGGGTCAGTAAAATTCGCGTTAACCGGGTCACTCCAGCTTAGATTCAATGAACTCTCGGTCATCTTATTGCATTCGGCGTATGAATAGTTAAGTAGTGGTACTGCTTGTGGCATAGCCGGTAGACCGACGGACAACGCAATGGCTTCGAGTCCACCGCCATTTGAGACAGTACTCAGCGGAACCCCCATGATAATGGCTGCGGTATTGGTGTCTTCCAAGCATTGAGCTTCGATCAGCGGGTTGATATCAGTCGAATACTGAAATTGATCTGGGTAGAAACGTCCGACTTCGACCGTACTGCTTAGCGTGTCTGTAAGACTGTCACTCACGCCCCAACCCATATAGTCCTGAATCTCTGCACGTAGGTAGAAGGAACCGGCTTCTGCCCATTGCATGTTGTCGACTCTAAAGTCTGTTCCGGGCCCAACATACGATGTTGCGCCGACACCCAGATTGGGATCGTTGCCCAAGCTGGGCGAAGCGATCCCGGCGCTTACCATGGTGATTGTTTGAGGTATGCTTTCGCTGCCGAATCCAGGAAGCGGGCTATTGGCATCATCGGAAAGGGATACATACGCTCGGAACGTTTCGCCTGCCTTGATGAATTTCGAACCTGTCGAGCAACTTGCACTCAGCGGGGCGGGCACACCCGTCATACTTTCGACCCGTGTAATCCGAACCTTCGGCGGGTAGAAGCGCGGGTTGTAGGTGGCTGCGGTCATGTCCCAGTCAAGTCCGTTCAGTGGCGTTACGCTGCCCTGAGCCTCGGCCAAATTGAGCTTGAACTGCCCCACGTCCGCATACTTGAAAGAGACGGGTTCGCTGATGCCATCGGTGAATTGGATGAACATGGCTCCAGGAATGGGGGTAAGAGCCGCGCCGACGGTGCCGATGACCCCACCACTCGATGATGCTAGAGACACGCCTTGGCCCTGTGCCGGGTTCGGGTCCATCGGTTCGGTAGAGGCGAAGAAAAGGGCATCTCCCTCGAATGCCTCGATGACTTCGCACGACCCGGCAGGATTACCCGCCGGTGAGCCCCATGCGGTCAGGTAGATATCAGCGCCACCGTTGGGATCGTTTCCGGCCTTCATGGGTTCGTGGTTGGCAATATTGGTACCGTCGTAGGCGTAGTCCTGGCTGAATACGAATGTCGCCGGTGACCAGCCGATGGGCGCGGTAGCTTGGTAGGCGGTCAAACGGATCGATGGATCGCTCGCGTCGATGGGAGATACACTGGCGGTTCGAAAGTCAGTAGTGGCTGGACCTGTGGTCGATGTGTCATTACCAAGGTATCGGAGTTCGATCATGTAATCGAACGGCTCTGTGATGTCACCGCGTACGAAGTAGTCGAGGCCGTCACCGAGAGTGTTGCCAAAGCCAAGTTTTACGAGCGACCCTGAGCCGCCGGAGATGACATCCCAGTCCCCAAGCCCCGACCCTGACTCGGCGGCAAAGAGTATGGCGTTCATCTGTGCCGGCAGGGCGCCGGTCCAGAGGGTCGTGCCATCGATTTCATAGGCGCGAACTCGAAACTGCTTGGGTTCGCAATAGAGTGCGGAGTCGGTATGTGAGGGAACCCCATCGGGTGTTCCTATCGGAGTGATGTCGAATCCACCAAAAATACGCGGCCCGTAGTTCATCGCAATCGCGTTAACGTCCTCTCCGGTCTCATAGAAGTCTTCAGAGAAGTAGTAGGGAAATGGAAGGTTTGGATCCTCGTCATGCCCAATCAACTGACCCACCGGGGGGGTAACGGCGCCACCGGCTGCGATGGTCGCGATGTCTCCCTTGGTCGTCATTTGATAAATCACGATATCACCGTCGCGAACTTTTTCGCTACTACCGAGTGGTGGTTGGTATTGAACCGAGCCGGCGGCCATTGAAAATAGGAATACGTCATCGGTGAGGGCGTGAACCGCGCTGAGGTTTGGCGTACCTCCGAACATGTCTTTTACGTCCATCAGGAGGCCGTTCCACAGATAGTTACCGAGCGTGCCGATGCCGCAGTAGGTGTTCGTCGATGTCAGCGCGGCGGGGTCGGGAATGATTTCGATCAGGTGTCCGCGCTCAAGGAGGCGTGATTGCGTGCCATTATCGGAGTAAAAGGTCTCGGGGCCTGGGTAGGTGAGAAGCCAATTCCCGTTGGGTTTGATTGAAAATGCGTGAACATCGCTTCCCGGGCCGGTAGTACCGCCCCTCGCTGCTTTTTCACAGAAAATGACAAACGCTTCGGCCGTCATTGGATCGAAGCGAACGATATCCCCGTCCTCAGCTGACCACGATGAAGGGTTGTTTGAACCGTCGTAGCGCAGCCAATTTGCGCCGGCTTTCGTCGACATGTAGTAGATCGGCGCGTCAGGGTCTGAGAAATCGATGTGCAATGCGTCGACGCTTTTTTCAACGGCTGTATTGTGTTGGAGTTCTCCAATGAACCCATAGCCGGTGTATCTTCCGTTTCCAGTACCGCCGGCCCCGCCACCGAATTTTTTCGAAAGGTTGCGACTCCAAATGTGAACATCCGCAGAAGCGAACCTCTGACCGTCGATTCTCTCGGCCTGATTATTCGACAAGTAAAGCGAATTGAAGGAACCCGTACCCCATTCGGCTTCGAGCAACGCTTGAATTTGATTTTGTGGTAAAGGCTCGCCGAAGATCGCGAGTTCATCATAGGCAACATCGTCCGACGTAAAACCGCCGCCGCCGAGGACCTTGTGAGCGCCGAGCCTCATCGTCGCCATATTGTTCTTGCTCGGATCGCTTGGGTGCACCAAGCTTATGGGGATGTTTTGTGTCGCATCGGTTGTGCCG
Organism: Deltaproteobacteria bacterium; assembly: GCA_029261895.1. Lineage (GTDB taxonomy): Bacteria > Myxococcota_A > UBA9160 > SZUA-336 > SZUA-336 > JAJDAK01. Next base: position 29,847 of record JAJDAK010000092.1, on the reverse strand, counting down.
GTCTGAGATGAGATCACAGCACGGTATGTTCCGCGTAAAAAGCCGTTCAGGTAGATTTTGATATCACCGTCGGCATGTGTGGAATCGAACGTCAGAGCAAGATGATGCCAGACAGAGTGTGGCGCAGCCTGTTCGCGTATGCCCACGTCTAACAGGTCGAAGGTCACTTCCGTGACCCCGTCGTTCCAGTGAACGCGAATCGTATCTTCAGCGTAAGTGCCGTCGGTATAGGTCCAGAAGACTTCGACTCTTGGACAGGTAAAGGTCCATGTGCAGCCGCCTAGGACCTGGCCTTTTTGAAACAACATCGTCGTCTTGCCGAGGTCAGCCAATGTTGTGGGTGGCGTCGGTGTGGGCGGCGCTTGGAACCAGAACATGATCGTGCCCTTGGCAAGCTCAAGCGAGGGGTCGTGGTATATGGTGGCAAAGGCCGTGTTGCCGATTGAGGATGCGCCGAACGAGCTGGAACCAATCCCCCCCCCAATCCACGTGGGATCCCCCGTCGCACCCCAGAAGCCATTTGAGGTCGCGGGAAGGTTCGGCTCCGAAAGAATCGGCGCTCCGGGGGTCGTGTCCTCAAAACGCCAATAACCCACGAGATCGGGATGGTTTTTGATCGCGGTTACATAGTCCGCGGCATAGGCATTCGCGCTGAACGCGAGCGTCAATGCAATCAATCCGAATACACGGGTCAGGTTCGATGTTGGGCGTATGAACATGGCTAACTCCTGGCCACTACCTTGTTCGAATGACGGCTTCGATCCGTCGTTCTGCAAAGTCGGGGCTTCCTGGGCTAGTGGCTACGGCTTGGGCGTTGGCGGTGATGCGAAAGGTCGCGAGTCCCGGGTCATACCCGGGGCTTGGCAGTTCAGGATTTGCCATGGCGATTTGAGTACATCCGATGTTGACCGCTAATCCCTGAATTCCATTTGCGCTGGCGGGAAGTACAATGTCTACTCCGGGAGGTGTCGCAATGTTGGTACAATCGCTATCGGTGATAACGCGAAAAATTCCCCACTCGATTCCGGATCGAGCTGCCGAATAGGCGCGAACCGAGCGCATGCTCATCGTCGAAGTTTGACTTGCGACACCGCTCATATTGATCAGAACAGCGCTCACCAATGCAAAGACGACGAGCATGAATATCGCCATAACGAGCGTGAAACCATCTTCGTTTTTGTGGACCGTCACGGTGAGTTTCCGATCTGTGCCTGTCGCATCAAGGAGATGGGTTCGTTGGGGTATCTCACGCTCACGAGGCGGATTTCGACCGAAACAATGGCAGCTCGTTCTTCCGTCCCGGGGTCGAAGCTGAAACGGCAACCCGCAACCTGGTCCATCATGATCGAAGGTACGATTGATGGTATGGCCGTGGCTAATTCGGTTGTGGTGTTAGCGAAGGTGTCCTTGGGAGAGTATCCCGCGCGTCGGTCCAGTTGTCGCGTTGCAGTGTCGCAGGTGTAACTCACGACGTCGTCCACGAAGAACACTCGTCCGGTTGGAGAGTGATTGTCGAACGAATGGGCAATATTCATACGAATGCGATCTTCTGGATCCAAGCCTCCCCCCGGGTCGAAGCGAAACACAAAAAAGTCCGAATTGACACCCGTAATCACCCCGTTCGTCGGATTCCCGAGCCCGGAAGCGGTATCAGCCGCAGCCGCATCTTGCCAAACTGTATCCGTATTCGTGGTGTTGATCGCGATGCGCATGTTTCGTACTCGAGTCGTTGCCGGGGCTACTGGCGGGTCCAACGGCGATCCGGCATCAAAGGCTCCAAGTATGTTGAACTGCCGATCTCCGACACTGATGTCGAGGCGATTGTTGGGGTCGTTGAAAGGAGCAGGCGACGACCGACGGTAAGGCGCCGCTTCCAACACATGAAAGAAATCGATACGCCGTTGATTCAGAGCTGGTGTACCCACGCGAATCGAATTTGGCAGCGCCCGGCGAACGTCGCGGACCATGCGGCGGATCGCCGAGTCGCCCTGATCGAGCAACTCGGTCCGGGTCCGCACCTGGTCGTAGACGAGCAAGGGTGCCGTGACGAAATCAAGCGCAATGCCCGAAATGATGCCAATGATCGCAATCACGATCACCATTTCGATCAGAGTATATCCGTATTGATTTGTCATGGGCCCTCGTAGTCCAGTCGATAGCCGCTGAGCACGTAGGCTAGGTTGAAGGCTGGATGAGTCACGGTGATGTCGATACGAGTGGCCCCGCCTGATGGAGCACCGGGGACCTGGCCGGGCCCTGCATTTCCAAGTACCGCGGTTGCCCCTGTATCGACCGCAACCTGAACTTGAAATCCCGCCAGTAGTGATTCCGTCAGTCCGCCAGTTTGGAGTGTGGGGGCTTCATTCAGGCCGTCGTAGTCGTCGACGTCATCGAAGAGAGCGCGATTCGTGCCTTCGGTATCATTTGCGTCGGGATCGTCGACCGCTTTCAGCATGATCTCTTCAAGATAGGCCTCCGCGATCAGTGCAGCCTGATGTTGGGTCTGCGGGTCTGCGCTTCCGCGACTCACCTGTATGGCCGTAAGCATGGTGCCCGAGATGGCGATCGAAATGATGACCATCGACACAACTAGCTCCACCAGAGTGAGGCCGCTCTCTTCTTGAATCAGGCGTTGCATATTTAGTTCAGCTGGATCAGTCCACCTTCTCCTGTAACCGTGATCGTTCGAGGTGCCGTTGAAGTGTTGATCGTCACCGTCATGTCGTTCGGGTCGTACGCGATATTCGGTCTGGCTCGACCGAGGCGATCGAAGACCAGCGTTCCCGAGTTCACACCAAGAGAACGAATGGATGTAACGCTTAGGTCGGGGCTTGTGAGTGCCGGTACGTAGCCGGCATCGCCGCCGGGCAAAGGGTGAGGGATCGGGGTGAGGTTGCCCGCGATATCGCAGTTCGCGTCGTCCGGCAACAGCGCTGTTTGTTGAACAAGTAGAGTCTGTGCGTTGATGCTGACGACCGTTGGGCAACGACTTGATACCGCGAGCTTTTGCGCATAGCGAATTGCGCTCACTGCATCCTGAAGGTAGAAGTCGTCCTGGTATTCGCGAACTTCGAACATTTTCGGTACGGCGATCGCACCCAGGATGGCGAGTATCGCGATCACCAGCGCTAGCTCCACCACAGTGAAGCCGGCGCTGGTCTTTTTCAAATACGTTTTCACGCAAGGGCTCGCGATAGGGCCCGTAGTGCGGACTACGGCTGACCCCTTATTGAACCACTCCGGTTGCCTGGTTATACACGATGTTACCGCCACCAGTTCCGGACATAATGAACGTAGATATGCCGGCGGGGGGATCAGCTGGAAGGGCCTGGCAACCGGCACATGTAGGACCAGCCGTCAAACCGGTCGATGCGTACGGAGTACTCATCATAATATCCCAAAGTGCTGTCGGAGTCGTATGTAGTCCGCCAGCGCCTGTGACAACCGCGGGCCAACCATTGGCGTTCACTTGAACCAGAGTAGAACCTTCCATCGTAACCGGGGACGTTTGGCCAGATGCCAGCCATTTCGAATGAACAAGCGTAACCGCGGCAGCGAACGCACCGCGAGTTCCAGCCAGCGACGCTGTTCGTGCCTCGGTGGTCAAGTCAGCAAATTTGGGAAGAGCAACCGCAGCGAGGATGCCAAGGATGGCAATTACCACGACGAGCTCGATGATTGTAAAACCGTGTTCTCGGGTCTTCATTGGGACGTACTCCTTGCTCCTGATTCCGAAAATGCACGAGGGGTGAGCAATCCCCCCTCTGCGTTTGCACTGGGGTCTTGCGATTCAACAGAACCGCGTCCTGCATACTGAACATCGGGTAGGTGAATTCAGATCTTTACCGGAATCTTGTGGACAGCTGTACTAACCGCCCTTGGCAGCTTTGCTGAGATCCCACATCGGTAGGTATACGCCGAGTGCAAGTACCAGAACCATCCCCCCGATGATGACGATCAAAATCGGTTCGATGGCGTCGGTGAGTTGCTTCAGATCGTAGTCGACCTCACGCTCGTAGTATTCGGCGACTTCACAGAGGAGGTCATCGATGGCGCCGGTGGTTTCGCCGACGGAAATCATTTGCAAAACCAGGGGTGTAAACATCTTTGATGCGACGGCGCTGCTGGTGAGACTCTCGCCACGCTCGATGCTCGAACGCATCAATCCGATCTGTTGCTCCATGAAGCGATTTGCGACCGCGCGGGATACGACAGATAGGGAAGAGAGCATCGGGACGCCCGCAGTGAGGCACATGGCGAACGAGCGTGAGAACCGCGAAAGCGTGGCGCGTTCGGTAATGCTGCCAACAATGGGCATACGCAGCTTCAGATAATCCCACTTCAAGGCACCGGCATCTGTTTTCTTCCAGTACTCAAAACCGAAATACATCGCCGCCATACCGGCAAGGAGATGCGGCCAATACTGGACCGAGAACTCGGAAACTCCGAGCAGAATTCGCGTGAATAGCGGCAGTTCGGCGCCGAAGCTAGAGAAAACTTGGGCGAATGCGGGGATTACGAAGATATTGATGATCACCATGGCAGCACCAATGGCACCCAGAACCATGGTTGGATAGCGCATCGCGGATTTGATGCGTTTCTTGGTTTCACGTTCAAGCTCCAGGTAGCCGCCGAGCTGTACGAACGCCTCTTCGAGGTTACCCGTGCTCTCACCCACCTGCACAACCGATATGAATAGGTTTGAAAATACTCGGTTATGTTTGGCGAATGCTTGGCTGAGGTCGCGCCCGCCCTCGAGGTCCTGCGCGACTTCGATCAACGCGCGCGCAAGGGTTGGGTTTCGGGTGTTCTCCGCCAGGCCGTTGATGGTCTTAATGATGGGGACGCCGGCTTTTGTCAGCGTGTACATCTGACGGCAGAACATCACCAATTCCTCAACACCCACCGACTCCAAGCCAAGCAGTGGACCGAGGTAGGTCATCACATCGTCTTTGGCGCGCGTGGGCACGAGGGTTCGAGGGTTCAAGCCCTGAGTGCGCAATGCGGCCTGTGCCGCCTTCATATCGGCGGCCTCGATGATGCCCTCTACGGCCTTACCCTTCTTGTTTTGGGCCTTGTATTCAAAATGCGCCATGAATAAATCCTAAGTCTCCAGAAGCTCAGCTTCTAATTCGGGAAGCTCTTCTTCCGTCGTATCGACCACGGCGGTCTCATTCTCTTCTCCGCTTGTTTCGGCCGAGAGCCGGAAAACTTCTTCTAAGGTGGTATCGCCATTGCTCGCGTAGTCGAGCGCGCAGAGAGCTAACGGCCGATACCCCGCAGAGTTCTGTGCTGCCTTGACGTAGCCTGCGGTATCGTCGCGGCGTAAGGCTTCGGCCATGTGGGGGTCCATTTCGAGCAATTCGTAGACACCCATACGGCCGCGATAGCCAACGCCATTGCACTGGTTGCAACCCGCACCCTTTTTGAACTCAATGCTCAGCGCCGCGGGCCCGACGGTTCGTGTGAGCCAGACCTTCTCATGTTCTTGGAGTTCGTACGGCTGGACGCAGACGTCGCAGATTTTACGCACGAGACGCTGCGCGATGATGCAACGCACGGCGGCCGCGACGAGGAAGCCTTCCGCCCCCATGTCGATCAGACGTACCGCGCTGCCGATGGAGTCGTTGGTGTGCAGGGTTGAGAGTACCAAGTGACCCGTGAGCGCTGCGCGCAAGCCAATGGTGGCGGTTTCCTGGTCGCGCATCTCACCAATCATGACGACGTCGGGGTCCTGGCGTAGGGCGGTGCGCAGCACGGTCGCGAAGTGCAGGTCTATCTTGGTATTGACTTGAACCTGCTGAACGCGCGAGAGCCGGTACTCCACCGGATCCTCGCAGGTAATGATCTTAATCTCTGGCTGATTGAGTTCTTTGAGAGCGGAGTAGAGTGTCGTCGTCTTACCGCTACCCGTGGGGCCTGTGACGAGAATGATGCCATGCGGGCGGTGGATGTGGTAACGCAAACGTGTGAGCACCGCTTCGGGCATGCCGATGCAATCCAGGTCGAGCTGGTCGCCACTTTGGTCCAAGAGACGCATAACGACCGACTCACCGTATTGCACGGGCATGGTTGAAAGACGCACGTCGACCCTCTTATCGCCGACTTTGATTTGAAAGCGTCCATCTTGGGGCAGGCGCTTTTCGGAGATATTGAGCCCGCACATCAATTTGAGACGCAGCACCAGCGCGGGGACGATGCGCTTCTCATTTACGATATGCTCAGCGAGTACACCGTCGACACGTTGACGGATGCGTAATACGTGCTCGTCGGGCTCGATATGAATATCCGAAGCGTTGCAGCGAACCGCATCTTCGAAGATCGACTGCAAGAGCTTCATCACCGGCGCGGCGGTGTCTTCGTCCACGCCATCCAGGTCCGACATGTCGGTCGCGGATTCACTGAGTTCGACGTTCAGTTCTTTGGCGAGGCTCTTGATCTCTTCCGTGCGGCGGTAGACGACATCGAGTGTACGCAGTAGTTCGGATTCACGCACAACGGCCTGGCGAACCGTCTTACGCAGGATTCGCTGGAGTTCGTCGAGTGCGAAGATATCGGCGGGGTCGGCCATGCCGACCAAGACGTAGTCCTTGCCTTTTTCGAGCACGATGGCACGGAAACGACGCGAATGGGTTTCCGGCAGTAGCTGAACAGCGTCCTGATCGAATTTGTAATGTGTAAGTTCAACGAAGGGAATCTGCAGCTGCAACGAAAGCAGGCTGAGTAGTCGATCTTCATCGATGTACTTGAGTTCGATAAGGGCTCGACCTAAGCGCAGACCAGTCTTCTTCTGCTCCGCTAGGGCAGTATTCAGCTGCTCTTCCGTAATGACTTTGTTTTGGACGAGCAGTTCGCCGATACGAACTTTTCTACGCATCTCCGTCCTGTTGGGTCATTTGACCACTGCCTCAAGTACCTTCAATCGACTCTGTACATACTGGCCAGAGTTTGCATCTAAGCTTCCGAGAGCGAGCGCGGTTTGGTGCGCGCGTCGTGCTTCGCGGTATTGCCCCTGGGCTTCCAGTGAAATTCCGAGTCCCATCCACCAGGTGGCATGGGTGTCGCTCAGTTTGAGGAGTCGGGTGTAGAGCTCGCTGGCTTTCTCATGATCGCCTTCGCGCTGATACATGGCCGCAATAAAACCGTGGTACTCGGGGTTCGCATTCAAGCTCGGTGCTGAGGCTTCCAAGAATATACGCGCATCCGCGGACTTCCCTAGTTGGCTCATCACGCGCGCGCGAAGCATTACAAACGCTGGATGATCGGGTGCTGTTGCCAGACCCGCATCAAGCAGTTGAGCGGCCTCGTCGAGTTGACCGCTACCAATGTAGAGGCCTGCTGCGAGTTCGCGCGAAGCGTGATGATCGGGGCTTTGATCCAGGCCGTAGATGAGTTGTTCCATTGCACCGGCGTTGTCTGCACGATCGATGCGATCGAGTGCGGCTAAGTAGGCTTCCTCGGTGAGCTCCGCTTGGGTCGGCGGACGCGTGGTCTTGGCAACACGAGCAGATTCGGCTGCGCCCTTGTCGATGGACGCTACCCCTTCAGATGAGGCGATTGTACCGGGCGCCATCGTTGCAACCGGCGGTATTAGCGGCTCAGGGCTTGCATCGAGAGGGGGCGGGTCGGAAAATATATCGAGGATCAACTCGCCGCCGCTTTCGCCGGGGACGAACACGCTCTGGGTTCGAGCCGTATGCTGGAAGATCAATGAGACAATCAGATTATCGTCTTCGGGCTGAGCCGAGAGTCGATCCACGCCACTGCTGCCGAAGTCGAGTGGCGGCGGCGGATTGATAAGTTTGGTGTTCATGAAGGTGATCCAGACCGCGTCGCCATCATCGGTGGCTTCGATGCGATGATCGACTTCTTGGTCGAGCTGGAACGTCACACGGGCGTGTAGGTCCTGCGCGTCTAGTTTGATGTTCTTTAAATTGGCGGCGACAGGTTCAGTCGGCGCGACGATCGCCTCAGCGATTTCCATTTCGGGCATCGCCGCATCGGAATTCGTGGTGTCCGGTACATCGGCCGTCAGGTTGGCTTCTGCGGTCTCGGTTTCAGGGGAGGGCAGTACAGGTGCAGAAAGAAAAGACGCTTCGGCTTTCGGGAGTTCGTCCTTGGCCTCAAACGCTTGATGCAACGCCGCGGTTTTAGGGTCGGCTGGGGATGGGGCGGTTGTGGAAGTTCCAAGCCAGGTTTCCCACGGTAACAGCATCGCACCGACGGCGGTGGTGACAACCAAGAGCGATCCCAAAATCCAAGCCCAACGGTCATGGTTCCAGCCATGACGCTTGACCGGCGCCAAATCGGTTAGCGTCGGATCGTCCTCGGTATCGTCCGTGCGACGATCATCGAGGTTCTTAAGCATGTCGTTAATCAGACTCATAGCGTTACCTAATGCGTTTCATCCCAGCGCTGCGTCGTTCCGATTCCACCTAGGGCTCGGCTCAGCACACCGCGAATGCCGCTGAAACTCGTAGCGGGCTTGCGGCCTGATGGTCGGCGCCAACCCTGGGTATCCTCTGTATCGGCCGCCGCAGAGCGAATATGTTTACGACCGATGATGTGATCGCCGCGACCGTACGCCGCCATCAATGACTTATGGGAGAGGATGTTGACCAGGCGCGGAATGCCACGACTCGCATGAGCCAAATAGTTAAGGGCTCTTGGAGTAAAAAGATCTCCGCCCTTGTATCCCGCAAGCGTCAGCCGGTATGACACGTAGCCTTCGACGGTTTCGCGGTCCATCGATGACAGTCGGTGAGAAAACGTAATGCGCTGGCGTGTCTGGCGTAGATCGGGCTCACCGAGAATCTCGTCCAATTCCGGCTGACCAAAGAGCACGACTTGCAGCAGTTTCGAAGTTTCGGTTTCGAGGTTGGTCAACAGTCGCATGCTTTCAAGACTTTCTCGTGGGAGTGCCTGCGCTTCGTCCAGAATGAGTACGACCTTTTTCCCTTGCCGTTTGAGTTCGGCCAAGCGCTCGCTGATGCGCTTCATTAATTGATGTTCACCCGCACCGGAATCGAACGTCAGTCCGAGCTCGTCTGCGAGGGCGAGTCGAACTCCCATGGGGCTCAGGCATGGATCGGGGATGTAGGCCGTGACGAAGTCATCGCCAAGATTGTTGAGCAGCGTGCGACAGAGCAACGTTTTGCCGGTGCCGACTTCACCAATGATCTTTACGAAGCCTTCACCCGAGCGCAGCGCAACGAGCAGTACGTTGAGTGCCTCGTGCTGATTCTGCACTGCGTAACGAAACGCCGTATTGGGCGTAAGCTGGAACGGCAGCTCGCGTAGACCGAAATGCTCTAAGTACAAGCTAACCCTCCATTTCAGCCACTACTCCGCGGGATCCATAACTTCAGGCTGATTCTTACTTGGCTTGAAGTATCCCTTGCGGAGGCGTTCGAACTGCGCGCGAGAACGCGCCAACGCGCGATCCCAGGTACCGTCCTCGACGATGGTGGCTTTCAACAGAATGACGAGTTCAGTCTTCGTGGTGGTGTTGCGCATCTGTCGAAACAGCGTTCCCCAGAGAGGAATCCGAGAAAGCCATGGCACGGATGCGCGTTCATTATTGGTCTTGTTTTCCATGAGTCCACCGATCACGATGATCTGCCCGCTCTCGGAGCGCACGATGCTATCGGATTCTCGGATGGTGCTGCGTGCCAGTGGCAGTGCGCTTCCAAGGAACGTCTTGGTTTGATCTTCTACCACGCTTACAGTGGGGTGCACGTAGAGTGTGATGTAGCCGTCTGCACTGATCTGTGGGACTACATCGAGTGCGATGCCCGAAAAGAAAGGTTCAATTTCAACGGTAGGCTCGGTCGTGGTCGCAGTACCCGTCGTCGTATTTGTGGTTTCCAACCCGACGGCGAAGAACTCATCCACACCGACTTTGATGAGCGCCTTTTGGTTGTTCATGCTCGAAATGCGAGGGCTCGAGAGTGTTTCCACATTTCCCTGAGTCTCGAGTAGCTCGATGAACGCCGCAAAATCCGTGAGTTCTGCCCCAATGGTGAACACGCCGCCGAAGGAGGTGAAGTCGGACTCGATGAAAGACGCCGTTGGCGAGAGCACATTGCCCGCTCCATTTTCGTTTCCTGTCCGCCCATCTGAATTGTCGATGGAGGATCCACCGCCAAGCTGCGAAACGAAGATCGTATCTTTTCGTGACTGCTTGCGGAGCGCGCCCCAGTTGACGCCCTGTTGATAGCCATCGTTCAAGGTGACTTCGAGCACGCGGGCTTCTAGGATAACTTGGCGCTCGAGATTGCCCTCGATGATTTTCAAGAAGTTTTCAACGTCGTGCAGCTCATCGGGCATCGCACGTACAATCACCATATTGGCGTCCGCGTTCACAACCACCGAACGACCTTCTTCAGTGCCGACGATCACCTCAAGGGTGACGCTGAGTTCTTCCCAGACTTCGGACTCGGTGGTCGTGCCGATCTGGGTTCCTGAGGTTATTGCGCTTCCGCTGCTGCTGTCGCCGCTGTCGCTCGATCCGCCGCTCGAAGCGATCTGTCCGGCAGCAACGGAAATCTGTGAGACACCGTTGCGCTGAATGTTCAGGTAATTGACTTCGTAAATTCGCGTCTGCAAACCGTTCGGCAGCACCCGGTAGCCGTAGGGCTTATCCTCGAAGTTGTAGCCATAGACGTCGTGAACCGCGTTCAATACATCTTTGATGGTGACGTTCTTGAGCGTGAGTGTGATCGTGCCATCGATACCGGGGTGGAGAACGATGTTTTCGTCTGTGCCTTCGACCAGCGCCATGAAGAACTCGTGAGCCGGAGCCTCGTTGACGGTAATGTCGAAGCGCTGTTGCCGAATCGGTCCTTTGCCGGAACGATGAATTCCAATGGCTGGAAGTAGGGCCTCGCTGACTTCAGGCGGCGGCTCCGAGTCCTTGCCATGGACCGCGGCGAGCACGTCTTCGTCGCGCTCGAAGGCTTGATCCATCGGTGTGGGGAGGTCGCCGTTTTGTAGCGGCGTGGTCTCACAGCCTACGAGGGAAACGCTGAATGCGATACCCAAGATCCAACCGAATTTCCAGATTCTATGCATCATGATTTGCTCACTTCTGCGGGCTTGCCGGGGCTTCAGCCTCGGCGTCTTCGACCGGTGTCTTCACCGGCTGTTGTAAAAGAGTGGGTTCATACACTTGAGTTTCATCGTGGAGCGTCGCGCCGTAAGGCGTCACATCCAAAACTTCTGCGCCGGATACCTGATCGCCAGGCTGAACAACTTCTTCGTTGATCACGGCGATCTTGCGATCTTTTCCCGTTACCGTAACGCTGAGATTGAACACCTTCAGATCGGTATTGAGATTGACCTCATCCAAGCTGCCGTCTGTAAGATTGGGTGGCTCTGTCGGATCGCTGATATCGGGGTCAACCGCGCGCGAATCGCTGGCGGATACCAACACAGTGAGCAACAGCAGCAGTGTGAAGTGTCTAGACACCAAGCCAGCTCTCCTCTCCGCTCAGCGTGTGGATCCGGATGCGCACCTTGGCATCGGGATACTCACTGACGTCGTACTCAAAATCGTCCCAGAAGAAATCCCAGCTCAACTGTTCCATCATCTGTAGGTATTCCAATGTGCTGAAGTAGTCGCCGCTGAACTCCATGGAGACGCCGTGTCGGTACATATTGCGTGCACTGCGGCCGTCGTCGATTAGGTCTTGCAGCGTTTTCACCACCGGCTCTGCTTCTTCGCTCTCCATACTATTGAGTTGGAGGTTGGTCTGATCGGTGAGAACCTCTTCCAAGACGAAAACCATTTGATTCGCGGAGATATGATCGACCGTGAATTCGTCGAGTTGCTCATCCAGGTGAGCGAGTCGCGCCCGAATGCTCTCGCGCTTCTTCTTTAGATCGTCATTGGGGTCGAAACTTCCGCGTTTCTGAATGGTCTGAATAGCATCGTTATGAGCTGCAATGAGCGTATTGAGATCGTTGATCTTTTCGCCGGTACGAATCTTCGCTTCGACCGTGGGGTCGTAGAGGAATGTCATCCAGATGAAACCGACGAACATGATCGACAGGACCGAGACCATGGCTCGTTCCTTCTGCTCCATGCCATCGAAACGATCAAACCACGGTTGGATCTTTTCCTTCTGAAACTTCTTCCAGGCTTTCTTGTTCATTGTGCCGACTCTTTATCTTCTTCGATGGGCCCCGTGCTCAGCGTGAAGTCAATGAAACTGGTGTCTTCATCTTCGCTTTGTTTGCGATCGATGCTGAAGTTCTTGAACTCCATCCCAGCGAAGGGGGCTTCAGTACTCAATTGCTGGATCAGTTTGGGAATGAGCCCGGGATGAACCGCACTGCCTTCGAGTTCTACACTGCGACCGCCGTTGCGGAAATTCATCTTGCGTAGCCACACGCCGTAGACGCGTTGGCGTCCCAACGCCTCCATGAAGCGCGCAAAACCGCGAACGCTCCCGGTGTTTTGGGAAGACAGGCTATTGAGTAGCACGCTCTTGGCCTCGAGCTCAAAACCCAGTGCGGTGACCTCCGCGTCCAGTTTCGCATCCGTCTCCTTGACGCCGAATTTCACGTTCAGGGCTTGCACCTGAGTGGCCGCGTCGGTTTCAACCAAGGTGAGTGATTCAACTTCGCTCTCGAGACCCCAAAGACTGAAATATTGGTACGCGTAGACGAGAGACAGCAAGACAACGAAACCCGCCATGGCTCGAACGAGATTGATCGCGCTGAGCGGCTCCTCTTGTTTCTGGAATGCCGCTTGATAGAGATTGATATGTTGTGAGCTGCCAATGCTCATTCGACTTCTTCCTCAACACGAAGCGCGGCACCCACGGCCGCCAAGCAGCGCGCTTGTAGGTCTCGCGCGACGTCCTGATTCCATTCAAAGATCTCACTCAGATCGAGCACGCGAATCTTCATACTGAGGTTCTGAGCGAGATAGGTCATCAATGTGGGAATATCCCAAGGAAGCGGCGAGATGATGAGATTTTGCGCGCGACCCTGGCCGAGTTGGTGTTCGTAGTAGTCGAGGGAACGTTGAATTTCGAGTAGCAAACCCTCTAGGATTTCTTGGCCTTCGGCAGAAAGACTCTGCTTTTCTCCGAATGAATCGTCACCGCCGATGTCCTGAAGTTGTCGCATTCCGGCTTCAACATTGCGCGCAAGACAGAGCTGCTGGCTGTGGGACAAGGTAACGATGCCACTGTCTTCCCAGATCGAGAGCAGCGCGAGGCCTTCCGAGTTCTCCGGTAGATATGACGCGATATTGCGTAGACACATCTCGATCACGTCGATTGACTTGATGGTGAGTCCGCTATCTTCCAACGTATCGACGACTTTTTGAATCTCTTCGCTTGGAGCGGCGACCGCATAGATGTTTCGTGATGCGGCGCCTCCCTTGGTTTCAGGCAGGTAGAAAGCGTCGACCGCGGCTTCATCGACGTCGAAATCGACCAGATCCGTCATCGCATAGCGAACCGCTTCCTGGAGTTCCTCGCCCCCTGATTGTGGATCGTCGATCAAGCGCAGGCTGTAGCTGTCGGCGGGAAGCACGACACAACACTCCGCACCTTCGAGACCAAACTCCATGACCGATTCCGCAATCGCTTCGTTGATCTTCTGACCTTCTTCGAGTTCAACGTACTCGCACACTCGAAGGGTGGGGGGACCATCATCCGAGTGGACGACGTGCGCAAGGGAGAAGCCGTTGGAATCGATCTGGATTCCAGTCAGGCCTTCAACTTTTGGCCCCCGCTTCAGGAAGGAAAGCATCTTTTTTTCCCGTTTCTACAACAACAAGTAAATCAACTGCAGGTTCTGTTCGGAGGCACGCAAGCCTCCCCTACACGTAGATACGGATTCGACTTTTAGACACGCGCACTTGAGGGGATCGGGGAACAGTTTCCGCGTATGCGTGAAGACGCAACTCGAAAGCAGTGAACGAGAATCAGGTTTGATGTACCCGTCCGTCAGTAGGGTCGAAGGATGCTCTCTGGGATCGTCGAGCTAACGGAAGCGTAGATCCGTTCCGGATTCAGTGATCAGCCGGTAGTAGCATGTATGCCGACTGTTTCCATCCGTGTCTTTAGTATGACAGGCGCCACCGCGCGCGGGACGCAGGCGATACAGCAGCGAGTTTTGCTCACAGTTGACAGCGACATCAACGAGGTCCAGCACATCGCCCGAAGTGGCACCCTTGTGCCAGAGTTCGTTCCGCGATGTTGACCATAGGACAGCTTGACGCAAACGAAGTGTTTCACGCAATGCGAGTTCGTTCGCGTATCCGATGTACAAGACTTCCCCGGTATCCGCATTTTGCAGTACGACAGGGAGCACAGCTTGGCCACAGGCGCCCACTTTGGATAGCTTGTCGAAATCGAGCGTCAGCTCGGTACCTTCTTCCAACGCATTCATTTCAGTCGGCATCGCGGGAGGTTCCTCTTGGTTCGAATAGGTTTAGCACTGACGATTCTGTGTTTCGGGATTGCGGCCTGCAACGGCGGGTCCAGCGATCCCGTGGAACAGGGTCGACGCGTCTATGTCGCCAACTGCACGGCCTGTCATAACACGGATCCGGGTGTCGATGGCAATCTTGGCCCCGCTGTAGCCGGGAGCTCGACCGAGCTGCTGGAAGCACGTGTGCTTCGCGCGAGCTATCCCCCGGGCTACACGCCGAAACGCGATACCGGCCTGATGACGGCGCTGCCATTTCTCGAGCCGCAGATTCCGGCGCTGACCGCCTACCTTGCGAGCTTCGACACTCCTTAAGTTAGAGCAATAGGCTCGCAGCAATGTAGAGCACGACAGTGAGCGCCAGGCCCGCGTGGATCGTTCCACTCACGGATGCCAAGGGCTTTTGGGTGGCGAGACCTGGCCCGATCAAGGCATTGGCTTCGACGGCGACGATCAACACCGCTGCCGCGATCGCGTAACCCATGTAACTTGGAGTCGCCGAATGCACCGACTGCAGATGGCTGGCCGAGCCCATGAAGAAGAGCATCGGAAGCGAGAAGAGCGTGTTTGTACGACTTGCCAAACCTGCACGCTGACCGAGTGCAGCCGCTTCCGGAATCGCTTCATCCCCGGCCGCAACCTGGTCGGCGGACGCGATAACAATCTGCTGTGCCGGCCAGATTACGAACCACACGTTGTACCACATGAACGTGCCCATCAAGCCGCCGGTCAGAATCAAGCTGAGGTAGCCTTCCAGACCTGAGAGGCCACCCGCCAGATGGATCTTCACCAAGACGATGGACCAACCCGTGAGGAAGGTGAACATGGCGCCCCAACGAAACCACCAGAGTGCGTTGGGTACCAGGCCGCGGATCATTCCGCTGCGTACCGCCGGGTCCGCGTTGGCGAAGAACGGCGTCTGGATGAAGTTAAAGTAGTAGAGGACACCAATCCATGTGACCCCCGCGAGGAAGTGAACCCAGCGAAGAAGAAATAGAAATCCGTCGGCGGTCGTTATGATGTCCATACGTAACTCTCCTTTAGCCCTATGGCGCGCCTATTTGAAGAGAGCGGCTGCCTGTTGTC
Organism: Deltaproteobacteria bacterium; assembly: GCA_029261895.1. Classification (GTDB taxonomy): domain Bacteria; phylum Myxococcota_A; class UBA9160; order SZUA-336; family SZUA-336; genus JAJDAK01. Next base: position 14,313 of record JAJDAK010000092.1, on the reverse strand, counting down.
AATGCCCATGAGGGGTCTGAGCCCCATCTTCGTTGCCGGAGCCGCTCTGGTGGCTTCGCGAGGGCTCGTCGCTTGCACGCGACTTTAGGGAGTGTTGCCGATTTCCGATGCTCACGATGTATGGGAGACGAATTTCCACATCAGCGAGGCTTTACGCGCGTCTTGACTCAACTCAAAGTGAGAGTCGTATTCGAGGATGGGCATGTGGTCTCGGGTCCTGCCCGCGATGTATCGCTGACCGGCGTGTACGTCTATGGCAACCACCATGCCGAGTTTGGCGATGTGTGTGACGTTGAAGTCTGCCTGAGCTCTGAATCAGAGCTCAGTGTGAAGGCGGAGTCTAAAGTGGTTCGCGTCGAGCCCGGTGGCCTTGCGGTCGAATTTACTGCGGTATCGCTGGACGCATTGGATCACCTAAAGAAAATCGTGCTCTACAACGCTGCCGATCCGGAAAAAGTCGAAGCTGAGATCTCAGGCCACTTGGGTATTAAGCCCCGCTAAGAATTCGCCTTACCAACGTCACCGAATCGATTCTGTATTTGATCAAGACGGTTTTCGGGGCTGCCGAAAGAGCTACTGGACTGGTGGCCTCTTTTGGGGCGGACAAGAGGGCTATATGAGCGAAGAAGAAGTTGATCCGATCGTTGGTGAGTTCCTCATCGAAAGTTATGAAAACCTCGATCAATTGGATCAGGACTTTGTAACCCTCGAAGAGCAGCCCACAAATCGAGATATTCTGAGTGGTATCTTTCGGACGATCCACACGATCAAGGGAACATCCGGTTTCCTCGGCTACTCGAAACTCGAAGCGCTCACCCATGTAGGCGAAAATCTCTTGAGCAAGCTTCGCGATGGTGAGCTTGTTCTCGTTGAGGAAATGACCACTGCGCTGCTTGCGATGGTTGACTCTGTTCGTGAAATCCTCGGAAGCATTGAAACCGCGGGTTCTGAGCCTGAAACCAACTACGATGAACTTGCTGCGACGCTTTCTCGTTTGCTGGATGCCGAGCCAGAACAGAAACCGCGAGTCGGTGACATTCTGATCGAGGAAGGCAAGGCGACACCCGAAGATATCGCGGCCGCGGTTGCAGGTCAGGACACCGGGGACGAGCGACCCATTGGACAGATCCTTGTCGGCGAAGGCGTTGTGGCTCAAAAGGACGTCTCAAAGGCACTTAGCAAGCAGGTGAGTTCCAAGGGCCAGAGTGCTGCCGATTCCAGCATTCGCGTTGATGTTGGGCTGCTCGATAAGCTGATGAATCTCGTGGGCGAGCTTGTTCTTGCTCGCAATCAGATCGTCCAATTCACATCGTCCAACGCTGAGGCGGAGCTCGTCAATGCGTCTCAACGACTCAGCATGATTACAAGTGAGCTGCAAGAAGGCGTCATGAAAACACGCATGCAGCCCATTGGTACAGTTTGGAACAAACTTCCACGCGTAGTCCGTGATCTAAGTGTTAGTTGTCATAAGAAAATTAACGTTGAGATGGAAGGCAAGGAAACTGAACTCGATAAAAGCCTGATCGAGGCGATCAAAGATCCGTTGACCCATATCGTTCGTAACGCGGTTGATCACGGAATCGAGACCCCTGAAGTGCGCGTTGCAGCCGGCAAGCCCGAAGAAGGCACGATGTTATTGCATGCATTCCATGAGGGTGGCCAGGTCAATATCGTGATCTCGGATGATGGTGGCGGAATCCCGGTTGAGAAAGTGAAGGCGAAGGCCCTGGAAAAAGGCGTGATCACTCCGGAACAAGCGGAATCCATGGCCGATCGAGACGTCCAGAATTTGGTCTTCAATGCCGGATTTTCGACGGCAGCGGAGGTTACGAATATCTCCGGACGCGGCGTGGGGATGGACGTTGTCCGCTCGAATATTGAAAAAATCGGCGGGAGTGTCGAAGTCCAAAGCACCGAGGGCGTCGGAAGTACGTTCAAGATCAAGATCCCGTTGACCTTGGCGATTGTGCCTGCGTTGATTGTGTCCAACGGAGGCGATCGCTTCGCGATTCCTCAGGTTAACTTAGTCGAGCTCGTGCGGCTTGATCGCGGTGGAGCGGTGAACAACATCGAAAAGGTCCACGGCACACCGGTATATCGACTACGTGGCAAACTGCTCCCCTTGGTGTATCTGGACGAGGTTCTTGAACTGGGCCGAGGTAGCGAGGTTGAAGACGAAACCGACTCCCTTAACATCGTGGTTCTCGTCGCGGATAATCGCCAGTTCGGACTTGTTGTTAGCGACATTCATGACAGTCAGGAGATTGTGGTTCGGCCACTCGGCAAAGAACTGAAAGAAGTCGACGTCTATGCCGGTGCAACCATTATGGGCGATGGACAAGTTGCATTGATCATCGACATTCTTGGGATGGCACAGCGTGCCGGAATGCTTTCCACCGAACGCGATCGTGCGAGGGTCGATCATCAAGACGATGATTCACAACTGGAAAAGGGTGATCGCGAAACACTCTTGGTCTTCCGTGGCCCTGACGATTCCAGAATGGCGATACCGTTGTCATTGGTGACGCGTTTGGAAGAGTTTCAGTGGTCCACGATCGAACGCAGCGGTACACAGTCGGTGGTCCAGTACCGTGACGAGATCATGCCGCTCATCGAGATTGGCGATGCGCTTCCCGAACGGCGCAGCACGCCGCGCTCCGGTGAAGGGGAGGGCGCGGTTGAAACAGTTCACGTCGTGGTCTATTCGCCCGAGGGTCGTAGCGTCGGATTGGTCGTTGAAGAAATTCTCGATATTGTGGAATCATCGATGGATGTCCAACGTCCATCAAGCCGATTAGGCGTGATGGGTTCGGTGGTTCTAGAGGAACGCGTGACCGAACTTCTGGACCTGCCCGGGATTGTAGAGTCGCTGAATTTGCTACCCGAACCCGAGCCCCAACAGTCAGCGGAGGCCTGAAGATGAGACAGCTATGCACGTTCTATGTTGATGATCTCTATCTCGGTGTCGGAGTCGACAAGGTTCAAGAAGTTATCCGCTATCAGAGAATGACGGGTATTCCGTTGACGTCGAACAAGATTGAGGGTTTGATCAATCTGCGCGGACAGATCGTGACCGCGATCGATATGCGGACGATGCTTCAATTACCGCAGCGGCCTGAAGGCAAGCTACCGATGAACGTGATTCTTCACGCCGATGATGGTGGTGCGCTGAGCTTGCTCGTTGATGAAATCGGTGATGTGCTTGAACTCGAAGATGCGCGTTTCGAGCGACCGCCGGAAACACTTCAGGGTGTAGCGCGCGAGCTGATTCGTGGGGCTTATAAGTTAGAGAACAAGCTTCTCCTGATTGTGAATTCTGACAAAATTCGAACTGAATCCGTCGCTGCGTAGCGCCCCCGGCGAAATCCAACCGCATGACCACGCTCTTGACGCTGAGGGCCGAGGTGTCAGATGTTGCTTGAAATCCCGATAGCTAAAAAAAGAATGGGGATACTCGATCAATCAAAGAGGCCCATTGTTAGGGAGGCTGCCCAATGAGAGCGCTCATTGTAGATGATGCAAGAACCATTCGAATGATCCTCGGAAAGATGCTCAGAGAGTTGGGTTTTGAATGCGAGGAGGCTGGCGATGGCCAAGAAGCGTGGGAGACACTCCAAAAGGGCAGCGAGTTCGATATTGCGCTTGTGGACTGGAACATGCCGGTGATGGATGGTTTTGCGCTGGTCCAAACTGTTCGTGCCGACGCAAGCTACAACGACATGAAGATCATGATGGTCACTACGGAATCAGAAATGGCCAATGTTGTAAAAGCGATCGAAGCGGGCGCGAATGAATACGTGATGAAGCCGTTTACCAAAGACGTCATTCTCGAGAAGTTGAAGATTCTGGGAATCGACTAGTAGGTCCTGAATGTCCAGAACCCGTGTGCTCATCGTTGACGACTCTGTGGTTACCCGCAGTGTTCTTCAAGGTGCGTTCGCTGACGATCCAGAGATCGAAGTGGTCGGCGCTGCCGAAAACGGCAAGATCGGCGTGCAGAAGTTCATCGAACTGGAACCCGACATTGTAATTCTCGATATCGAAATGCCAGAGATGAACGGTCTCGAAGCGATTGTCGAAATTCGCAAGCATGACAGTGAGACGCCGATCATCATGTTCAGCACGCTTACCGAGCACGGTGCGAAGTCAACTTTCGAAGCATTGAGCCGCGGGGCGACCGACTATGTTCAAAAGCCGTCGGGCTCCGATGGTCTTCAAGCGGCGCAGAAGCGTGTTCGGTCTGAACTGATTCCAAAGATTCAAAGCCTCACCAAACACGGCGCAGCCGCGATACCGAAATTTTCGAGCCTACCGAAAATTGCGCGTAAGCTTTCATCCAATACACGAATCGATCTGGTTTGCATTGGTGTTTCGACTGGTGGTCCGAATGCGCTAGCTGAGGTTATTCCAGCCCTCCCGTTGGATCTAGGCGTGCCTGTCGTCATTTGCCAACACATGCCGCCGATGTTTACACAACTTTTAGCGGAGCGACTCGATAAAGTTTCGCCGCTAACGGTTCGCGAAGGTGTTGATGGCAAAATTCTCGAGAGTGGACATGTTTGGATCGCACCTGGTGGAAAACATATGGTCGTGGACCGAAAAGGGGTTCATGCCAAGATACGGCTCAACGAAGATCCGCCGGAAAACTCATGTCGGCCGGCGGTGGATCCCTTGTTTCGATCTGTCACGAAAGTCTATGGTGCTCATGCGCTTGGTGTGATGCTCACCGGAATGGGGTCAGACGGTCTGAGTGGTTGTGGAGAGCTTTGCCACGCTGGGGCAGAGGTCATCGCGCAGGATGAAGCGACCAGTGTTGTTTGGGGCATGCCAGGGGCGGTGGTCCAAGCAGAGTTGGCAAGCGTAGTATTGCCGTTGAAATCAATCGGTGAGGCGATCACGCGCCGAGTGAAACGGGGGCGCGTATGACGCCTGCGGATTTTGAATTTCTGCAGGGCCTGATTCGCGACCGTTCAGCGATCGTGCTAGAGACGGGTAAGGAGTATCTCCTCGAAGCGCGCCTGGAGCCCCTCTGTCGCCAGAAAGAAATCGAAGACATCCCCACGCTGGTTAGGCAATTGAAGACGCAGGCGCGAAGTCCCCTGGAGGAGGCTGTCGTCGAGGCGATGACGACCAATGAAACCAGTTTCTTCCGCGATCAGCACCCGTTTAGGGTTCTGAAAGACAACGTTCTCCCCGAGATGATGAAGCGTCGCGACTCCTTGAAGTCAATCAGGATATGGTGCGCCGCGGCATCGTCTGGACAGGAATCCTACAGCATCGGCATGACGGTTAAGAAAGATCTCCCAGCATTAGAGGGTTGGAATGTCAAAATTCTCGGGACGGATATCTCTAAAAATATCTTGGAGCGCGCCCAATCGGGAATCTACAGTCAGCTTGAAGTCAATCGAGGTTTGCCAATTCCCTATCTCATGAAATTCTTCAAACAGGATGGCAAGACCTGGGTCATCAACGATGAAGTACGTCGGCTGACAGAGTTCAAATTCATGAACCTGATTGGGACCTGGCCCCCGCTGATGAAGCAGGACATTATTTTCATTCGAAATGTACTGATCTATTTCGATATGGAGACGAAGAAGAAGATCTTCGAACGGATTCGTGAGGTGCTTGCCCCAGACGGATATCTATTCCTAGGCGGATCCGAAAGCACGTTTGGCATCGATGACAACTTCCAACGCGTTGAGTTCGATGCGGGTGCCTGTTACCAGCTCAAGGAAGATAGCTAGCGACCGCGTTTCGAGTCCGCGAATGGAAAAGCGCGTTTTGTATCGCGATGCTCTTGCTTGACGTTTAGGCCATCTGGATGACGCGACGCAAACATACGCCGCGTTGGGATGAACGAATCGCAAGCACCGCCCCGACTAAGCTCTTTCTTGCACCCGCAGATGCAGCGGTCGCTGCCACTACATGCCCCACAACAGTACCAAGCGCCATCGCTTTGGCTTGATGCGTAGCCCAGCGCACAACCGCAGCGTGCGCAACTTCCATTCACTGGGGCGATTTCGCCATTCCGATTTCTTGTCATTGTATCCTTGGAGATCGGGAATCCGATTCGATTCCTCAAGAGCGCTCGCTATACTGGCGGCTATGAAGGTTTATACCCGCGGTGGTGACCAGGGCGAGACATCACTCTTTGGTGGACAGCGTGTGCCAAAAAGTGACCTTCGCGTGCAAGCGTATGGTGATGTAGATGAGCTGAATTCGGTACTGGGTCTGGTGCGCAACGAACTCAAGGATGAAGACCTTACTGGTTTCATCGATGAGATCCAGCCGCGACTCTTCGATCTGGGCGGCGAGCTTGCTACACCCGATGTGGATGCGCTCCAGCGGAAGGGGCAATCGATACCACGAATCGAAGCTGAATACGCCCAGGAGGTCGAAGTCTGGATCGATCAGCTTGATGCGGAATTGGAACCGCTGAGAAATTTTGTACTTCCTGGAGGGGCCCCAGCTGCGAGTCTTTTGCATCTTGCGAGGACGGTTTGCCGGCGGGCCGAGCGACAAGTCGTTGGCATCGCGGCACAGGAGCCTGTTTCGGACGCGGTCCTCCAGTACCTCAATCGTCTGTCGGATTTATTCTTTGTGATGGCGCGCGTGGTAAATCACCGCGCGGGGATCGTCGAGCCGACGTGGGTCGGCCGCGAGCGTTCCAGCTAGCGATCGAATCCGGCTTCGCTTCGAAGCTGATGAAAACCGTCCAATGGACTTTGATCGAGTTCTTCTATGCGGCGAATGGTGGCGTCCCGGCCGCCGAGTCGCTCCAGGCCAAAACTACCGAAGCGCTGGGTGAAAAGTTCCAGCGTCCAAGCAGTTCTCGATTTCTGTCGACGATGGTCGAGTTCGTTGGTTGCATCAAGGTATGCACGGTGCTCCCGAAGTTTTTCTCCGAGCTCATCGATTCCTTGGCCGGTTTGAGCACTGGTTCCAATGACCGCCATGCGCCAATCGGTGCTGCGAACTGGCAGTTGGCCGAGTATGGCCTCCAGGTCTGCCCGCGTGCGTTCCGCGAGCGAACCAAGGTCCCATTTATGGACCACAGAAATATCTGGGATCTCCAGTACGCCCGCTTTCATAAACTGTAGTGTGTCACCGGAACCGGGTTGCAGAACAAGGACTACGGTGTCGGCGACGGTCTCAACATCGATTTCCGACTGTCCCACACCTACCGTCTCAACCAACGTCCACTCGAACGCGGCGCGAAGTACGACTACACTCGCCCGCGTCGCAGGAGCCAGCCCGCCGAGTTGATCTTTGGCCGCCAACGATCGTACAAAAACGCGTTCGTTGGGTTCGAAGCGCAACCGCGTCCGATCTCCCAAGAGTGCGCCGCCAGAGCGGCGGCTACTTGGGTCAATCGCCAGCATGCCGACGCCTTCCTGTTTTTCGACCCAGTAGCGAATCATCGCCGCAGCCAAGCTGGATTTTCCAACGCCGGGAGTTCCGGTAAGTCCTACGACAGTGTGCGTTCTCGGTGTACGTTCTTCTAACTCGCGAAGAAGTTCACGATTCGTGTCGAGCGCCGTCGGGCGCGTGTCTTCCATCTGGCTCAACGCCGCGGCGATCGCAGCGTGCTCGCCCTTGAGCACGCGCTCAACAAGGTCACCCGAACCGAATTTAGGCAACGCCATTCGCCTGCGCGACGACTTCGACCATTTCGCGGATGATACGAAGTACATCGTAGTCGCGGGGCGTGTAGACAGCGGCAACTCCCTGATTACGGAGTAGGGTGATGTCGCTTTCCGGAATGATGCCACCGACAACCACGGGTACATTCACGCGCTTAGCGATTTGAGGTACCAACGTGAGATGAGAACCGGACAGAATCGATAGGCCGATCAGGTGTACGCCTTCCTGTTCTGCTGAACTCACGATCTGGTCCGGAGTCAGGCGAATGCCCTCGTAAACGACCTCCCAACCCGCGTCGCGTGCAAAGAGCGCGATCTGTTCGGCGCCGCTGGAGTGGCCATCTAAACCGGGTTTTCCGATCAATGCTTTGAGTCGGCGGCCGAGGCGATCCGAGACTTCGGTTACCCGCGCGCGGATTGCGTCTAGGTTTTCGCCGGCGCTACGCAGTTCGAGTGGTGCCTCGATTCCCGTCGGCGCACGGTAGTCACCGAAAACGGAGCGTAGCGCGTCGGACCATTCACCCGTGGTCACACCCGCATGCGCGCATCGAATCGATGCAGGCATTACGTTGTCGCCACTCTTTACAGCGTCGAGCAAGCCTTGTAGTGCAGCATCGACATCCGTGCGATTGCGGCGGTTTCGATGGGCGATTAAACGATCGATCTGCGTCTTTTCAGCCGTTGGATCAAGCGCCAAGATTCCGCCCTCAGCGTCTTGGGTCAATGGTGACGCCTCGGTTTGATCAAAGCGATTCACTCCAACAACCGTACGTTCGCCTGATTCGATAGCCGCAATACGCGCGGCGTTCGATTCGACAAGCGCGCGTTTCATATACCCCGATTCCACCGCCCGAACAGCGCCGCCTTGTTCCAAGATGCGATCGATTTCGGCTTGCGCACCTGCTTCGATCTCGCGGACCTTCTTCTCTATGACGTGCGAACCTTCGAAAATATCTTCGTACTCGAGTAAGTCAGTCTCATACGCCAAGACCTGCTGAATGCGCAGCGACCATTGCTGGTCCCATGGGCGCGGCAGGCCCATCGCTTCGTTCCACGCGGGCAATTGGATCGCACGCGCGCGCGCATCTTTTGACAGAATGACCCCAAGCGCTTCCAAGGCAATGCGTTGAATGTTGTTCTCTGGCTGTGCTTCGGTGAGCCCAAGCGAATTGACTTGAACGCCATAGCGAAAGCGCCGGAGCTTGGGGTCGTCGACGCCATAACGCTCCTGGGTTACGCGATCCCAAATCCTTGTGAACGCGCGCATCTTGCACGTTTCCTCGATGAAACGAATCCCAGCGTTGCAGAAGAATGAAATTCGTCCGACGACGGATGGCATCGTCGTGGCGTCCACGTTGATCCCATCAAGAACCGCCATTGCATTTGCAATCGCAAACCCAACCTCTTGCGAGGGTGTCGCGCCTACTTCTTGTAGGTGATAGGAGCAGATATTGATTGGGTTCCATTTCGGAACTTCGTCGACAGCGAACTCGATCATATTCGATGTGAGCCGCATCGATTCGTCGGGCGGGAAGATGTAGGTTCCGCGTGAGAGATATTCCTTGATGATGTCGTTTTGCGTGGTGCCTTGGAGCTGACTGCGTTTAATGCCGCTGCGTTCCGCGACTGCAATGTATAGCGAGAGCAACCAGGCGGCCGTGGCGTTGATCGTCATCGAGGTATTCATTCGATCAAGTGGAATACCGTGGAGCAGTGTCTGCATGTCTTCGATAGAGCTGATTGGAACACCGACCTTGCCCACTTCGCCGGCTGCGAGTGGATGATCCGCCTCATAGCCGGTTTGGGTGGGGAGATCGAACGCGATGGAGAGCCCTGTTTGGCCCTTTTCGAGGTTTGCGCGATAGAGCTGATTGGAGGCCTCGGCGGACGAGTGCCCGGAATAGGTTCTGATAATCCATGGTCGGTCTGGCATAGATAGAACGTACCTCAAACGGGCCCTGGCGGGCAAAGCGGTCCTATCGATCGAGGACGTTGAGGACCCGCAGGAGCGTCATTTCATCGGTAGGAACTGCCAAGACGTGACTCGCGCCGGACTCAACCGCCTTTATCACGGTCTCGCGCGTCGGCTCCTTCATGCAGAGAACGGCGGGGAGCTGCCAGGTATCGTTAGCCATTCGCAGTTCTCGACAGCGTTCGAATCCGGCCTCGTCATCGGCTGTCATGAAGACTCTGTCTACGTCTTTCAATGCTTGGCTCAAATCGCCGGCATCGAGAGCGCGAAGTTCGACTTCCATGCGCGCAGCGATGAGCACGGATTGGATCGAGTTTTGAATCTCTTCTTCCAGGCCAAGTAAGAGAATCTTGCCGCTCGACTTGGTGGCTTCGGCTTCGCCGCCTTTGTCGAGAAGCTGAAGCGGTAGGCGGAGTGTGAGATTGACCCCCACACCACCAGGAACATCGAGCACAGCGATCGCGATGTGATGCTCACCCTCGCTGAAACTGTTTTCGCCGGGATCGGATGTGCGCCACCACGGTAGCGGCCGCGAGCGAACGCTAGCGTTGACTTGGTCGCGGATCACCTGATCCACGGCTCCGCTCATCAAGTTGAGGACTTCTCCGATCGCATCGAGATCATCCTCGCTGAGCTCGCCTTCTTTATCGGGCTCCTCTTCGCCGAGCATACGGCGGCCGAGGCCTGCGAGTTCGGACAGCGGGCTTGAAAGCGTGAGGGTGCCGAATTCTTTGTCGTCGATTTCGCACGAGACCGGCAGGACGCCAAGTTCGCCCTCCGGGGCATCGGCCGATGTCTCGGTCGATACTTCACCGGCGGTTAAGTCCAATGCGATGAGTGGACCCACGTTAGCGCCGCAGCCTTGGAAAATGGCCTGTGCGACCTCTGTTAGATCGCTCACATGAACCTCCGGGCTGGGGTTAGCTCAAAAGAGGTGTGATCTTTTCCTTGAGTTGATCGGGAGTGAAGGGCTTCTTCAAGAAGTCGTTCGCGCCAGCCGCGAGTGCTTCCTGTGCCTTCTCCAATCCACCTTCGGTGGTGATCATGATAATCGGAATATTGTTTTTTACCCGCTTGAGCAGTTCTTTGTCGCCGTGTGCGGTAGTTTCCAACGCCTTCTGATCCCGCACGCAGCGAACGAGGGTAATCCCATCCATGTTCGGCATGTTGATGTCGGAGAGGATCAGGTCCACTTCGTTTTTAGTCAGCTGCTCGAGTGCTTCAGCGCCGTCGCTTGCTTCTACGAATTCCACGTCGAAACCTGCAGCCTTCACACCTTTCATGATGATCTTGCGCATCGTTCCGGAATCGTCGACCACCAGGATCTTTGCCATTGGGATCTCTCCTCAGCTTCCTTCGAACCGCACGGGCCTAGAGCTCACTCTTCGGTTTTTTCGCGCGGAGAACGACGAGGTCGACACGCCGATTTGCACGTCTCCCGTCTTCGTTCCTATTGGTATCTAACGGCCTCTGATCAGCGAAACCTGAGGCTGACAGACGCTGTGATGGCACGCCGGCTTGCTCCAGGAGGCGTAAAACCTCAACCGCACGCAACGCGGATAAATGCCAATTGGATTGCAGACGTCCCGAGCTTACTTGCTGGTTATCGGTATGTCCGCGCACGTTGATTTGGTTATCAATATCCTTCAGTAGATCCGCGACATCCTTGATGACGGATAACGACTGTTCCGCCACATTGGAGCCGCCGGCATCAAAGAAAACCGAATCGGCGAAACTGATAACGAGGCCTTCCTCATTGCTAGACGTTGAGAAAGCAGCACCATCGTCTGTGTTCTTTTCTAGCGCGAGTAGTCGTTTCTCCATTAGGTCGAAGCCAACCTGTCCCGAGGGCGGCTCATCGATTCCTCCTGGTTCGTTCCCGATTTCAATCGCGCTCCCGCGGAACGTTTCGAAGACACCCGGGTCATCGGTCCCGATCTCGAATGGACGGGAACCAAAGTTGTCGCGAATCGATCGGACCAGACGTACACCTTTTGGTGTATCGATGACCGATATCGCATACAGGGAAGTGAAAAACGCGAAGAGCAGCGTGATGAAGTCGGCGTAGGAGACCAACCAGCGGTCGTGGTTCTCCTGATGAGCTGCGTTCCTGCGACGGGACCTGCGCCTACGCATCGTCTTCCAGGAATATCTGCAGTCGTCGCTCCAGCTGAAGCGGATTCACACCTTCTTGGATGGCGACGGCACCTTCTATGATCATCTCTTTGCGCCGACTGTCCTCCTGAATTTGACGTTGCATTTTGGCGGCGATGGGTAGGAACACCAGGTTCGCGATCGCGACGCCATAGATGGTTGCGACGAACGCAACCGCGATACCCGCGCCGAGCTCGCTCGGATCCGCCAGGTTTTCCATCACGTGGATCAGGCCTAGGACCGCGCCGATGATTCCGATCGTGGGCGCATAGGCGCCCGCTTTCTCGAAGAACAGCGGTCCGGCTTCTTGAAACTGCTCGTCCTGGTCAAGGAATCCTTCGAGAATGCTCCGTAGTGTGTTCGCGTCATGTCCATCCACTAGCGTTTGAAGTGCACGTTTCATGAAGCGGTCTTGAGCACGTGTTGATTCGTCTTCGAGAACGAGTAGACCTTCCCGTCGTGAGCGTCGCGCGAGGTCTACCAAGCCGGTGACCATAGATTTCGATGCTTGTACCGGTGGCCTAAAGAGTGTGGGGATCTGTCGCATCGCACGCCGAAGGTCCTGCGGCGGAAAAGACGCCACAACTGCGCCAAACGTGCCACCGAATACAATCAATGCGGCGGCACCTTGTACAATCGATCCGGGGTGACCACCTTCTAGGAATTGGCCGAGTATGATGCACGTGATGCCAAAGATGATTCCGATGATTGTTGTAATGTCCAAGGCGTGCGATCTCCGTCAGCGATATCGGATTTCCCGTTAGCTGGCTTGACGAAACGAATGCGATTTCCGCCTTAGGTTTTGGTGTGAGTTTGGTCGAGAAGAAACCTGCACGACTATTTACGGGAGATCCCTGATGGAGACCAAGGAAGCGGCGGATGTGATCAAGTCTGCCACCAGTGATGTATTCGGCACGATGTTGAGTACGACTCTCAAGGCAGGCGATGTCATAGAAGATGAGACCCCTTTCTTCCAAAGTGAAGTTACGGCGTTGATCGGGATTGCAGGTGGATTGACGGGATACGTATCCGTACACTGCAATGACCAACAGGCGAGGTCATTTACTGCGCGCTTCTTGGGAATGGACGAGAACGAAGTCGAATCCACTGATGATATTCGTGACGCCATGGGCGAACTCGTGAATATGATCGCCGGTAACGTAAAGACATTGCTGAACGGCGCAATTGAGATCTCATTGCCAACCGTCGTGATGACGCCAAAGCCCGATATGCGCGTCAAGGGCGCAGCGGGTGTGCTTGTGCCCTTCGATGATCCCACGGGGACGTTTCACGTCGAAATGATCCACATTCGGCGCTAGTCCCCGAGGCGGGGGAAGTCTTTGATGTCGTTCGGGCCGGTTATCTCGCCGCGCTCGACTGCGCCAGCGATACAACCAAGCTGATTTGTGAAACCCGCGTAGGCGCTTGAGTGATTCAGCTTGCGGCACGCGTCGCGAAGCAGTCCCTTGGTGCCCGCGAGGTTCCCATCGCAGAGGTGATGGAACGCAGCGGCGGCCATGATGAGGCCTTGAAGCTCGTCCTTTTGTGCGCCGCGACTCGCCATCCACGCGGGTTCGAGGATTTCATGGACTTCGAAGAATAGTCCTGCATCCCATGCGCAGCGGGATATCGCGATGGGGTCTATCTTTGCTTTGCCATGCCCGATCCACTGTAGCGCTGCTGTAAAACGCCGTATCCGGTCTTGCGTGTAGCCAGCCAGCGCCTGGAAACGCGAAGTCAGGCCGTACATATCGAAGAGGGGGTCGCCGTCTTCTGCCCAGAGTTCTTGCAGCTCCGCCTCAACGGATCCGCTTTTTGCCCAGCGTTCGAGCGCCCTGATCTGGTCTCGGGCGCCATCTTCGCCGGCTGTGGCGCGGATGAACAGTGCCGCCAGAGCATCGCGTAATAGAAGATGAGGGTGCGATTTCATATTCCGCTATTGTCTAACGAATGCGTCATGGATTTCTGTGTTTTTCGGCGGTCATGCTGCTGGGTGCCGCGAGCCCAGACGACTCTTATAGTTTGGAGCGTTCCAGGCGTGCGCACGCGATCTCCCGCCAGGTGATGAGTCCATACTGTCCCGGCCGTACACTCGCGGATTGTCCGAGTCCGGATGCGGGCGCGCTGCGGCAGGAGATCCGGGAGCTTGTTAGTTCGGGGCGAGATGAATCCGCGATCCTATCCGCGCTGCGCGAGCGTTACGGGGATGCAGTTGTGGGGGTTCCAGAGGGTATTTGGGCTACCGCACTTCCGGTTATCGTACTTCTTCTCGGCGGTGTTGTGCTTTTTTGGGTACTACGCCGCCAGGTCCGCCGCAATTAGTGAAGGTGCAATTAAATTGGGACGTTGGGGTTTTGTGGGGATTATTTTTTTGGGGGGTGGAGTCTTGTCGCCTCGAATTTTTGTGTAGCCTGATTTGTTCATAAGGGATATAGTCAGGGTGAACTTATTTCCATGAATTTTGCCGCCATAAAACTATGAAAATATCAAAAAAAATCGTATTGATCAAGCTGAATCTATTCTTATTTATTGCATCTGGATGTT
>JAJDAK010000091.1 GCA_029261895.1 Deltaproteobacteria bacterium | reverse complement strand
GGTTAAAAAGTTGCAGTTTTTTGGCTAGCCAAAAAACTGCAACTTTTTAACCAACGTCCCCATTAATTGCACTAAGGACCGTCCCCATTAATTGCAGCCTCCCCTCTAATTGCAGGTTAGCTGATGAGGTCTTTCTTTACGTTCAAGAGCTTGCCGTCGTCGTCTTTGACCAAGTAGGCAGACTCCCACTCTTTGAGCACGGCGAGTTCCTGCCCGGCGGCGAGTTCGACGTCTTCGATCTCTTCGCCAAGGTTGGCCTGATGCTTCAGGGTGATGGTCTCTTTAATCGTAATCGTGTCTGACATGATGATCCTTCGTCTTCAGAGACGGTTTTATAGCCTCGACGTGCCTGCGAGCGCAACCGGATAGACGCGGCATGACACCGAGGCCCGCCGTAGGGCCTTCCGAGCCTCTTTCAGCGTGGCTCCTGTGGTCACGACGTCATCGAGTAGCAGGATGCGTCGGCCCGCCGGGATTCGCGCGGCGAAGCTGTTGCCGACATTCTCCCGACGTTGACGGGGATTCAGCCCGGTTTGCGAGCGGGTGTGGGCGACTCGGTGAAGCGCGCGGCTCCAGACGGGCCGCCCCGTGCGCCGCCCGAGAGCACGCGCGAGCGTATAGACCGGATCCGAGCCAAGCTCGCGAACGCGGCGCCAATGTCGGGGCACCGGCACGATTCCATCGAAGCGACAGTCCGCAATGCGGGCCGCTAACGCATGCACCAGAAAATCCAACGCGTCGCGGCGGCCGTCGTACTTGAAGCGCTGGATCATGCGCGCACCCAAGCCCTCATAGGAAAAAACGGTCGGAATATCTCGAAGCGACTCGAGCCGAGTGAGTCCGAACGCGCACGTAGTGCAAAAGATGACGTCCGACTCACCGCGCGGCGAATCGCAGATTGGGCAGACCCGAGGAATTAAGAGGTCGACCAGCCCGAGCCGCATGTCACCAAACTTCGTCCGGTCATTTCGGACGGTTGCTCGAAGTCGAGCAACTTACAAAGTGTCGGGGCGACATCGGCCAATCCGCCGCGGCGAATCTCCGATCCTTCTGCATTCGCGAGAATCCAATACACCGGGACCGGGTTGGTTGTATGTGCGGTATGGGGCCCGCCGTTCTCATCGTCGATCAAACGTTCGATGTTTCCGTGATCAGCAGTGATCAACATCGTGCCGCCACGTCGAAGCACTTCTACAGTGATGCGATCGAGGCACGCATCTATGACTTCCACCGCGCGAACGCAAGCTGGGATCACTCCGGTATGACCCAGCATATCTGGGTTCGCGAAATTCAGTAGCACGAAACGGTAGTCGTTGGACTCAAGTGCTTCGATGAGTTTGTCCGTGACCTCGACCGCACTCATTTCGGGTTTATGGTCATAGGTCGGAACGTCCCTAGGTGATGGTACGAGAATACGATCTTCACCTTCGAAGGGTTGTTCGCGACCGCCGTTAAAAAAATAGGTTACGTGCGCATACTTCTCCGTCTCGGCGATGCGGAGTTGGGTGTAGCCCGCCTCACTTACGAGTTCACCAAAACTCCGATCAATCTTCAACGGATCAAAGATAACGGGCAGATTAAATGTTTCGTCATACATGGTGAGGGTCGCGAAGCGTCGCAGCATCGGTACATCGAGCGACTTCACTTCTGCACCGAGCTGATCCGGCTGCGTGCGCGTCAGCGCGTTCGTGAGCTCACGCGCGCGATCCGCACGAAAGTTGAAGAACAGCACGACATCGCCTGCTTCGATGCCCGGCGAGTCGCCGACGATGGAAGGCTCGATGAATTCGTCTCCTTGCTCACGCCCGTAAGCTTTCTCGACGGCCTCAACCGCAGTCGTGACGGCTTCGCCCTCACGTGCGACGAGCGCCTTGACGGCGCGCGCAACGCGTTCCCAGCGTTTGTCGCGATCCATGGCGTAGTAGCGACCCGAGACCGTCGCAATGCAACCGCCAGCAGCACGAAGCCGCGCTTCCAATGGGCGGATCCAAGTCAAAGCACTTTGCGGTGGTGTGTCACGCCCGTCGGTGAAGGCATGCAGAATAGGCCGCACACCTGCTGCCTCAAGGCAATCGATGATGCCTTCCAGGTGATCCAGTGAACTGTGCACGCCGCCGTTTGAAACCAGGCCGAGCAAATGAACGCGCCCATGCCCCGCTTTGGCAGCTTCAATGGTTTCGCGCACGGCATCCTGATCATGAAACGCGCCGCTATCGAACGCCTTTTGAATCCGCACCATGTCTTGGTCGAGAATGCGTCCCGCACCGAGCGTCATATGACCGACTTCGGAATTTCCCATTTGACCGTCGGGTAAGCCGACCGCAGCCCCAGAAGTCTCGAGCTCCGAGCGCGGATAGAGCTGATCGATTCGGTCGAAGAACGGTGTTTCCGCAAGCGCGGTCGCGTCACCACCTCCCCCTTCACCGACGCCGTAGCCGTCGAGTATGACCAAACACACCGGTCCACTCATGGAAGTGCCGCTACCGCTTCGGGAAGTTCTAAATCCTCTGCTTCGCTCCAGAGGCGTTCCAGCGAATAGAATTCACGCGCATCTTCTTGGAAGACATGAAACACGACATCACCGAAGTCGACCAAGACCCAGCGTCCGCGTTCTTCGCCTTCGGTTCCGAGGGGGCGATCGCCGACCTCGCGCGCAGCCTCCTCGGCAGCACTCGCAAGTGCGCGGGCGTGCCGATCTGAAGTGGCGCTGACGATCACGAAGAAAGAGGTGAACGACGTCAGCTCGCGAAGATCGAGCACACGAATATCGAGGCCCTTGGCATCGGACGCCGCTTCTGCAAGTCGGAGGGCTCTCTCTTTGGGGGTCAATGGTTCTCCCGGTAAAGCTCGTGCTTCTCGATGTATTCCAGCACGGGATTGGGTACCAGATACCGGATTGAGGCACCTTGTGCGAGCTTCGTGCGAATTTCACTCGCCGAAATTCCGAGCTTCATGAAGGGCAGTCTGCGTAGCTCGTGCCCCGAGCTGTGCTTGAGGCCATTGGCGGTTCCGCGGAATGACCCGAGCAGTGAAGCGGGTAGCAGATCTTCAATCTCATGGCCGTCGCTCCCAGGCCGATCGACCACGGCAAAATTAGCCAACTCAAAGAGCCGATCGGGCGCGTGCCATTGATCCAACGCGAGCAACGCGTCGCTACCGAGTAGAAACCAGAGGTCTTCGGCTGGATAGGACGCGCGCAATTCGATCAAAGTATCGACGGTATAGCTGGGTCCGTCGCGTTTCAGCTCGAGATCCAGCACTTCGAAACGCGGATTTCCCGCGGCGCCGAGCTTCAACATTTCGAGCCGATCGGCGGCCTTTGCGACCCCGCTCGACTTCAGAGGGGGGACCGACGCCGGAATCAATAGAACGCGATCGAGTTGAAGCTTTTCGAGCATCTCCTCGGCTAAGCGCAGATGCGCGAAGTGGACTGGATTGAACGTGCCACCGAGAATTCCCAGACTCACTCGAGAATCGTACCGTCACCGAACACGATGAACTTCTGCGTCGTCAATCCTTCGACACCCATCGGCCCGTACCAATGCATCTTCGTGGTAGAGACACCAACCTCGGCGCCGAGCCCAAGTTGGTAGCCATCGGCGAATCGTGTGCTGGCGTTTGCCATCACGCAGCTTGAATTTACGCGACGAATAAATTCGCGCGCGTGCCGTAAATCTTCAGTCACGATGGTTTCGGTATGGTCTGAACCGTATCGACGAATATGGTCGATGGCCTGATCCATCGAGTCGACCACGCGAACCGAAAGCGTCATCGCTAAATATTCTTCTGACCAATCGTCTTCCGTCGCTGGAATTGCAGCGGCAAAGCGCGTGCACGTTCTTTCGCAGCCCCGAATCTCAACACCGAGTCCCGATAACTCGCTCAGCAAGTCGGGAAGTAGCGAATCCGCGAGAGCCGCATGCACGAGCAAGGTTTCGGCTGAGTTGCAAACCGAGACACGCTGGCACTTCGCGTTCACGGTGATGTCTCGCGCCATCTTCGGTTCAGCGTGTTCATCGAGGTAGACGTGGCACACGCCTTTGTAATGCTTGATCACTGGAATTCGCGACTTTTCGGAGACGCGCCGAATCAGGCCCTCGCCGCCACGTGGAATGACCAGGTCGATGTCTTCTTCGCATTGCAATAGCTGGTCGACGATTTCGCGATCGGTGGAGGGCACAAGTTGAATCGCGTCTTCCGGCACGCCGCTTTCTGTCACCGCGGCGCGTAAGACCGCAGCGATCGCTTGATTCGAATGAAAAGCTTCCGATCCGCCGCGCAAGATGATCGCGTTACCACTCTTAAGACAGAGTGCGGCAACGTCGGCCGTCACATTGGGCCGCGATTCGTAGATCACCAAGATTACGCCAAGGGGAATCCGCATGCGTCCGACTTGGATGCCGCTCGGTCGATTCCACATCCCCGTGACTTCACCGACCGGATCGGGCAAGGTCGCGACGTCGCGCAATCCTTGAGCCATGGCTTGGATGCGCGAAGGGTCGAGCGCGAGTCGATCCAACATCGCGGGGTCCAAGCCACTCACGCGTGCCGCTTCAAGATCTCCGCGATTGGCTTCGATGATGGCCTCGGCGGATCGCTCGAGTCGGTCGGCTGCCAGGCGCAGTGCGGCGTTCCGTGTATCTGCGGACAACTCCGCGACTCGGTTTGCAGCAGCGCGCGCGCGTCGCGCTAGATCTTCGATTTGCGAGCTCATCTCACCCATTATAGGACGACTAAATCGTCACGGTGGATCACATCGTTTCCGTTGGAGTATCCGAGCAAAGCGTGGATCCTCGCGCTCTGCTGACCCTGTATCAGGGCCAGGTCCTTCGCCGTGTAGGCGATCAGGCCTCGGGCGATCTCTTTGCCTTGCTCGCTGATGCAGGCGACCGGATCCCCAACGCGGAAATCACCCTCGACCTGGGTGATGCCACTCGGGAGTAAGCTGCGACCCCGTTCGCATACCGCCGTCACCGCGCCGGCGTCGAGATGCAATTTGCCGCAGGGTTTCAGCGAGAACGCGATCCAGTGTTTGCGTGAGCTGAGTAGATTTTCAGACGCGGATACGTAGGTTCCGATGTCCTCACCGGCCACGATCTCTGCCAGCGTGCCGCGGGTAAGCCCGCTCGCGATCACCGTAGGGACGCCGAAGCGTGATGCCGCGCGTGCACCCTCGAGTTTGGCGCGCATGCCACCGGTACCGAGTGTTGATCCTGGCTCGCCCATCTGTTCCAGCAACTCACTGGTGATCTCCGTTAGCTCGGACACACGTGTCGCACCCGTCTCACTTGGAGGCCGATCGTAGACGCCATCGACGTCAGTCAAGATGATGAGTAGGTCTGCAGAACTAATGTTGACCACGAGCGCGGAAAGCAGGTCGTTATCGCTGAAGCGTAATTCTTCTGTTGCGACCGAGTCGTTTTCATTAACGATCGGAACGACTTTTGCTCGAAGCAACGCGTTTAGCGTTCGACGTGCGTTAAGGAAACGTTCGCGATCTGCCAGGCCCGCGTGGGTGAGCAGAATCTGACCCACCAGGCGATCGTGCCGCGCAAAGGCCTTCTCATAGCGTCGGCATAGATCGATTTGTCCGATGGCGGCAGCGGCTTGTTTGTCAGGGATCGAAACCGGTCGCTTGTGGGTACCTTGGCGACGCGTGCCGAGTCCGACGGCGCCGGAGGAAACCAAAATGACTTCACGCTTATCGCCGGGCAGCGTGCAGATATCGTCGGCGAGATCGGAAAAGCGTCGCGCGTGAACGCCACCCGTGGGTGGTGCCAACAAACTTGTGCCGACTTTCACCACGATGCGGCGTGCTTTCTTGAATGCGGATCGGCTCATGCGGATTGCATGTCTTTCGCGAGTTCCTGAACCAACTCAGAGATGCCTTCACCACTACTCGAGGAGATCCAGCGAACATCGATTCCTGCATTCGTCAGTTCTTCACTGAGGAGCTCGCGCTTCTCATCGGGAACCAGATCGCTCTTTGCAATGCAGACGATTTCGGCGCGGTCGACCAGGTCGCTCGAGTAGCTCGCGAGCTCGTGGCGCAGCGCGCGGTAGTCGGACAGGAGCCCACGCGACTCGTCGCCACGCAGAGGCGGTTCAGGATCCAAGAGATGCACGAGCGATCGCGTACGCTCGACGTGGCGCAGGAATCGATCGCCCAATCCTGTTCCCATGTGGGCGCCAGGAATCAGCCCGGGAATATCGGCCATCACAAAACGCGTGTCGCCGATCTCCACCATCCCCAGGTTGGGATGAAGCGTTGTAAACGGATAGTTGGCGATCCTAGGCTTTGCGGCGGATACGCGCGACACCAACGTGGACTTACCCGCATTGGGGAAACCCAATAAACCCACATCGGCCAAGACTTTAAGCTCGAGTCGCAGCCAGCGATCTTGGCCCGGTTCGCCGGGTTGGAACTCGCGAGGGGTTCGGTTGGTCGACGTGGCGAAGTGAATGTTTCCCCAACCGCCGCGCCCGCCGGCTGCGGCGACCCACTGCTCGCCGTTCTTGAGCACTTCGCATAGCGTCTCACCGCTTTCATCGTCTTTCACGACGGTACCGAGTGGCAGCCGAACTACGACATCTTCTCCGCCGTGACCAGTCTTTTGCGCGCCACGACCATGGTCGCCGCGTTTCGCGCGATAGTGTTTACGGTGGTGGGTATCGAGAAGTGTGGCCATACCCTCGTCACCCTCAAAGATCACCGAGCCACCGCGTCCGCCGTCCCCGCCATCGGGTCCACCCTTTGGGACAAACTTCTCGCGTCGAAACGAAGCGCATCCGCGTCCGCCGTCCCCACCGCATACTTGTATGCGGCATTCATCAATGAAATCAGATGTGGCCATAGAAATTACTGCACCGGTGGCGGGGCTTATCGTGGCATACCGGTCGGCGCTTTGGGCCGACCCGACTAATCGATGGCGACGAAGTTCTGCTTCTTGGAGCGGAAGTAACGGACCGTGCCAGTCTTTAGCGCGAAGAGTGTGTAGTCACGCCCCATGCCTACGCCGCGGCTCGGGCGAATCGGGGTCCCGAGTTGTCGAACGAGAATATTTCCCGCCAACACACTCTGTCCGCTGAACACCTTCACACCACGGCGCTGACCGTTGCTGTCGCGGCCGTTCCGTGTGCTGCCCTGTCCTTTTTTATGCGACATCTTTAGACCTCGATTGAATCAATGCGGATGCGGGTGTAGTGCTGTCGATGACCCGCGTGCAGGCGATAACGCTTGCGACGCTTGTATTTGAAAATACGAACCTTCGGACCGGATTGTTCGGCCTGAATCGTCGCTCGCACCGTTGCGCCTGTGATCACCGGGTTGCCGATTCGTGTCTGTTCGCCGCCGATCAGAAGAACTTCCGATAGCTCGATCTGATCCCCGGGCTCGCCCGGGACTATTTCGATCGACAGTTCATCGCCGGGTTGAACCCGAAGCTGCTTCCCGCCTGTTTTTACGACTGCATACATGAGGGGGCGCAGTTTACCAGCTGGACATACGAGCGCCACTGCTCTCTAATGTCTGTACGCAATTGCGTACATCCCAGATCGTGAAGGAACCCCTGATGTACTACCGATCAGCTCTCGTTTCCGTAGTGTTTTCAACGCTTTTCGCTGCTGGGCCCGTGCTGGCCGCGGCCCCGTGCCTCACCGCGCTGGATGCAGACCAACCGCTCTGCAATGCCGCACTCGCGGATTCGCCGTGGCCAATTTCCCACGCAGGCCCTTATGCGCAAGGATCCGTGCCTTTCGCGGGTCCAGATCTCGGCCAAACCATTGCGGCCGACCACCTGGGTCTTCAGGGTCCACCCATCACGCTCGCGATGAGTCCCGAGTACGCGGACGGGGGTACCGCAGTCTGGGGCACCATCCTTGGACTCTTGGGGACGGTCTTCAAGATCGACCATGACACCTTCGAGATCATCGATTCGTTCGTGGTTCGCGACGAGGATCCCAATGCGCCGCCTCTGCCGCTTGGGGTCGGTGGCGCGTACAACGTGGTCGACGATGACTTCAGCTTCATCTTGGGTCGCGCTACTTGGGTTGAGATCTATCGGGATGCCGTGGCGGGTGATCGTTTTTCAGATGTCGAATTCGTGCGCCGTGAGTTTCTCCCAGCCGAGTCTTTTTGCCGAGCGAGCGATCTCCTGGTGGGTGGCACGATGTTGAGCGATGGAACACTCGCGTTTGTTTCCGAACAAGCCGTCGTAAGTGTGGTCCCCGGCGATCCAAATCAAATTCTTGCTGCGAACGTGGTCTCGCTTCCGTCGGAGAACGGTGCCGATTGCAACAATCCGCTGGTGCTGGATGAAGACCTTGAAATCGTATCGAATAGCATCGCGGCTGATGAGAATGGCGGGTTCTTCGTCGTCACCAGTGAAGCGATGTACAAGTATCATTGGGACGGTGCCGCGATTACAAAACTCTGGAGCGCCGAATACGACAGCGATCCTCCGTTTTCGTTGCTCCGGCTTGGTCCTGGTTCGGGCGCAACGCCGAGCTTAATGGGTACCGACATCGATGAAGATCGATTCGTCGTCATCACCGACGGTCAAGAACTCATGCACCTGGTTCTGATGTGGCGCGATGAAATTCCTGCCGGCTGGCAACCTATCGCACCGGGTAAGGACCCGCGTATCGCCTGCGAAGTTCCGATTAACTTTGGCGACGCGAGCGCAACGCGATCGCTCTCCGAACAATCGGTCTTGGTCCGAGGCAATGCAGCCGTGGTGGTGAGCAACTTACTCTCGGATGAAAGCAACGCGGTGAGTGCAATTCCCGCGCTGGGTGCAGCGTTTGCTGCACTCGAAGGCGGCAACGTCGACGTCACACCCAAGGGTATCCAACGCGTTGATTGGGATCCGGAAACGCAAACCTGCAAAACCGTTTGGACCAATCCAGACATCGGTTTGCCGAATAGCATTCCTACAATGAGTGCCGCGACTGGCTTAATGTATGCAACCGGTTTGCGCGACGGCGTCTGGGGTCTTGAAGGTATCAATTTCGCTTCGGGTGAATCGGAGTTGTTCGTGCCTGCAAGTCAGCAACCCTGCATGCAGTCCGATTTCGACATTCTCAACTCGGGGCCCCTGGGGCTGTTCTTCATCCCCTTTGTCGAGCGCCTGCCGAACAGTTGTGAAAATTCCTTGTTCGCGGCGACCGAAGTCGGTCCAGATGGTTCGATCTACCAGGGTACCTTCATTGGTGTGACGAAGTACTCGCCCGACGCGGTGACTCAGGTACCGGCGAGGCGCCAAGCGACGGCGGGTGTTCTGCAAGGCATCGACATGGCGAAACGCGGCGACACCGAAGCGGTTGAACGCGGAGAGGCGCAGATGAACGCCGCGCTCGTGGAACTCGCGACGGCCGATCTCGATACCAACTCGGCAGCAATGGCCACGGTATTCGCTACTGCGGGCCGCGATCATCTCAGCAACAGCGAGCCGAACGAAGCGCTCGAGGATTTAGAAGAGGCCTTGGATTGGCTGACGCCGTGTCCACCGGAACCGCAGGATAGTTGCCTGGCTGCGAGTCGTTCGGGCTCGTTGAATGTTCAACAGCCGCTGAGCGGCAAGAACAGGCTGGTGTGGAATTGGAAGGGTGATAAGGACGCGTTCACGCTCGCAGAAACGCCTGACCCGACGGATGACGCCGACTACGCGTTGTGTGTTTACAACGGAACTAGCGGCGCGCGCTTGGCTGAGATGCGAGTCCCGGCCAATCCAACTGATTGGCGCGCTCAACCTCGCGGGTTCCGTTATTTTGATCGGAGTTTGACCAACAATGGCATTCGCCGAATTCTTATTCGCCCATCGCGAGGCACCATCAAGGTCGATGGCAAAGGCATCGCGTTACCACCGCTGACCTTGCCGATCGCAGTCCCGTTTACGGTGCAGCTCACGAATTCCGAATCAGGACGTTGCTGGGAGACGGATTTCGATGCGGGCGACGTGCGTAAGAACGACGGCACGGCATTGAAAGTTCGCGCGCGTTAGTGGAACCGAACGATAATCCATCTCGGGAAGCGCTCATCAAAGCGGCGACAAGCCTCTTTGGTGAGCGTGGGCCTGCCGCGGTGTCGACGCGCCAGATCGCCAATGAGGCGGGTGTGAACAGCGGCCTGATTCATCGGCACTTTCGAACCAAGGACGCGCTGCTCCGCGAAGTGATGGATCGCCTGGTATCCGACATTGCGTCCGCCAATGATTCCGAACGACAGGATCCAGAGAGCCTGTTTCGGTTTTTCTTGGCTGCGGGCGAACAGACGGGCTATTGGCGTCTGCTCGCGCGCTCGTTGCTCGACGGTGTAGATGTGCGCGAGCTTCAAACCGAGTTCCCGACGATGAAGCGAATTCAGGAGCTCTTTGAAGAACTTAAACGCAGCGGAGAACTCGATGACGCCTTCGATCCGCGCGTTATTTCTGCGCTGCTCACCTGCCTTGGGTTGGGTTGGTTGATTTTCGAACCCTTTCTCCTGGTGGCTTCCGGGTTGGATCAAGAAGAACCCCACGACGTTAGTCGTGCGGTTCGACGCACGGTCTTTTCAATGATCGAACGGATGCGTTAGCGCAGAAGGTCGACCACGCGCATTGCGATCGCTTCGGATGCGGTGAGACCAGGCGATTCGATTCCAAGCAAGTTGATCCAGCCGGGTGCACCGTTGGAAGATTCTTCGGCGATGACGAAATCATGAAACCCCTGATCGGGTCCCTGGAGCTTGGGGCGAATTCCTGCGAAGTCAGGCGCCAGATCGGAAGCCTTAATCTCAGGGAGATAGCGCCGCGCCGCTGCGGCAAAGCGTTCCGCTTTGTCGGGGTCGACTTGATAGTGAAGCTCGTCGATGTATTCGGTATCGGGACCTAAGCGATAGCGGCCGCCAAGATCCATCGTGATATGAATCCCGAGCCCGGCCTGAACGGGAACCGGGTACACCAAATGTTCCGTGAGTTTCCCGAGTGATGGCGCGACGGAAAAGTAGTCGCCTTTGCAGTAGTGCATCGTGTATTGCAAACCCGCGAGTCGGGCGACTTCCGCACCGTGCAATCCTGCGGCGTTGATGACGTGTGAAGTTTCGAGTTCGGTTCCGTCTTGCGTTTCGAGTTTCCAACCCGCATGCGTTGTCTGGGCGGCCACGACGCTGGTACGAAACGCGATACTACCGCCATGGGCCTCGAGTTCCGCCTGGTAACTCAGCGTCAATCCGTGGGAATCGACGATTCCGGTTTCCGGCGACCAGACCGCAGCGAACGCTTGCACACGCGGTTCGAGCGCGCGCACCTTGGCTGCGTCGAAGATTTCGATCGCGCCGGCTCCGTTTGATCGCGCGTTCGAAGCGATGTTTTCTAGACGCTCGACTTCGTCCTCTGCCGTGGCAACGATCAGCTTGCCCGTACGGCGATGCCCAATCCCATGTAGGCGGCAGCGCTGGTACAAGAGCTGTCGGCCCTGTACACAAAGCGCCGCCTTGAGTGAGCCCGGTGGGTAGTAAATGCCGGCGTGGATGACTTCGCTATTGCGTGCTGTCGTCTCGCGTCCAACGCCGTCAGCGCTTTCGAGTACAATGACCGAATGTCCACGACGAGCCAGCGTTGCAGCGCATGCGAGGCCGATCACACCTGCACCGACCACGGCGATCTCTTCAGATGAAGAACTGTGCACGTGAGACCTATAGCTTAAGCGGGATGTTGCCGATGCATTAAGCGGCAACTTGGCCGCAACTACGGGGTTTGTCATGCTTAAACGATCACTGATGACGCTTACAGTACTCATGCTCGCGCTGGCCGCGGGCGTCACCGCGACCACGGATGGTCCCGGTCGAATCGTCGATATCCGTTTTGGACAACACGCGGACTACGACCGCTTGGTCATCCAACTCGAGAAACCCGTTGCTGTGACACGCCCGCCACTTCGTGACCTGCAGGATTTCGTGATGGAGCTCCAGGCCAAGCCGCTCTTGCAAAGTCAGGTGCTGGAGACGGACCTTAAAAGAATGGGCACGGTGAGTATTGAGAGTACCGATCGCGGCGCCAGAATTTCGTTTGAGTCCAGGCCACGGCGTGTTCGCGTCTTCCAACTCGAGAACCCGGTTCGCATTGTTGTTGACGCAGCGGATCCCAGTCCCGAACCGTTCGATGTGCCGGTTGGCACTGCACCGGTGGTTGAACTTTCGGAAGTGCTCGAGCCGGAGCCCGTGATTCCTCCCGACACCGCGAATGTCACGGACTCACGCGGGAACGAGATTTCCACCGCGACACCCGAGATCTCGGAGGCGCCGCTTGTGGATTCGGCAGAAACTTTGGATACCGCTCAGGCGATCACCCCTGATGTGCCGGTTGAAGCCGTTCCGGAAACCGATATCCCAATCGAGCCTATCGAAGAAGCGGCTGCGCCGAGCGTTCCGATCGAGCCCATCGCGATCGAGCCGCTTGCCGAACCCGATTTCAGTCAACCTCGTACGAGCCCGCCGAGCACAGTCTGGCCCGACGAGATGCCCGCCACGGGTGCGGGTCCACATTGGTTGCCGACGCTTCGCTTTAGCATGGCGATTGCGGTGATGTTGAGCTTGAGTTTATTCGGCGTGATCGCGTTGGTTTGGTTTCGCCTACGTCAGCCTCGCACGCAGGCCGCAACCGCTTCGGGGGGGCATGGGTTTTCTGCCATCACCCCTTCGGTGCCAGAAACGATCACGCGATCAGAAATCATTGGGTCGAGCGATCGAGTGGATATTCTGGAGAAGCGCATTGATGAGGAAGTTCGAGCGCGCATGCAGTTGGAAGAACGGCTATTCCAAACCCAGGAAGAATTGAAAGTTCTGCGTGATCGTGTCCATCGGGTTTCACGGCGAGGCGAGGGCGGCGCTTAGGCGTTCAACCCATGGCCGCCGCGCCGACAGCTCCACAGAATGCGCCATCGGGTAGGAATTCGGGTGCGAGACCCGATGCGCGGGTAACCCAGTCGATCACGTCTTCGAGGGGTTTGTTCTGATGAAGCGTGGTGCCGCCGTATACGACCGTCTGTATCTGCGCCGCACGAGCGACCTGACTACAGATCAACGCAATGTTTTCTCCGACCATGCCCATCAGTGCGCGGGCCAAATCTTCGGGGCGACGCGAATCCAGTTTGGCAAAGCTTGCGGCGTTAATTTCAGGCGGCAACGGGGCGTCACCACCGGGGTAGATGTCGCCGACCAAGAGATCTACCCGACTTCGATCCCCGCGAACCGCCATCGCGACCAGGTCTTCAAAATTCTGCGCACCCGTCAGCAGCTGGCCGAGTCCCATCAACGTGCCCCCGCCAAGCGCGGTACCCCCGATGCGTTGAATCTCCGTATCGTGGACCCGCAGCGCAGATGTTCCCGTGCCGATGGAGACCAAAAGGTAGGGATCCGACAGCTTTTGCCCCGAACGTTCCGCCAAAATCGTGGCGCCGCGCGCCCAGGCTTCGAATTCCGGCACGATTCTGACGTCCCATTCAGACAGGGACTCATGAAAACGCAGCGCTCCACCCCCCGTCGCTGTGACGCTTTGGGGATCCCAACGTTTGAGTTGGGCTCGAACCGATTCGACATCCGTCGGACCGAAACGGTGAGCTTCGATTACGTCTCCGAAGCGCGCGAGCTTGCAAAGAGTGGCGCCGGCGTCGATTCCAGCTGTAGAGTAAGGATGAGGCATCCGCGCCGGAGCGTATCATTCGGCCCCCTGCGGCTGCGAGGCCTGTTGATGAGGGAGCCATAGGGTCGATGTATACCGAGTTTTACGGTCTTCAAGAGAAGCCTTTCGCGCTCGTGCCAGATCCGAAGTATCTCTTCTTGGCTGCGGGGCACCGCGAGGCCTTGGCCCATCTTCTTTATGCGATCGAAGAAGGCGAGGGTTTCGTTGAAATTGTCGGTCAGGTGGGGACCGGAAAAACCACACTCTGCCGCACGTTGTTGGATCGCGTTGGAAGCGATGTCGAGATAGCGTTCATCTTCAATCCGAGCTCGAGCGAGGTAGAACTGCTCGCGTCCATCTGTCGTGAGTTCGGTTTACCGACGGCGGCACGCAGTCGCGTCGAACTCTCCGAAGCGCTGAATCGCTTCCTCTTGGAGCGGAAGGCGGTGGGGCGGCGTGCGTTGCTCGTGATCGATGAAGCGCAGAATCTCGAGCCCGATGTACTCGAGCAAATTCGTCTTCTGTCCAATTTGGAAACAGAGCGCGAGAAATTGATTCACATCGTGCTGATCGGTCAGCCCGAGCTCGAAGAAAACTTGAAGCGTGAGGACCTGCGCCAACTTCGGCAGCGAGTCACCGTGCGTTGGAACTTGCAGCCCTTTGATCGCAACGAGGTTCGAGACTATCTCGAGCACCGGCTGCGCATCGCGGGCCTGCAGAAGCCAGATCTTTTTACCGCGGGTGCGATTCGCGCGATTTATCGCGCGACGCGGGGAATCCCCCGTCTGATCAACGCGATCGCCGATCGCGCGCTTTTGGCTGGGTACTCAAAGGGACGGCGGCAGATTGATGCGCGGTTGGTGAACGAAGCCGCGAAGGAACTGCCCAGCTCCGAGACCCGGTTGTCGCCACGTCCGGAGCTCGATGTGCCTCCGGTCTTTGCGTTTGGATTGGTGGCCATCGGCTTGCTGATCGGTTTGGTGTATACGGTTTCGATCCCGGGAATTCCAAATGCCTCAGCGGGGGCGAGCGTTGGATCCGCCAATCCGCAGGTCGCTGCACCCGCGCCGCAGATTGACCCCGACCGTGATTTCGAAGCACGCGTCCGGAAAGCCGGACTTCGCGGCAGTGTTGCGAGCTCGATCGATGCGGTGATCGCGCGCTGGGGCTATCCCGCGCTCGAACGCAAGGAACTGGATCCAAATCTGATCGCGACTGTGGTGGGGGAATCGTCCTCGCTGCGTGTTTCCGTGTTGCGCTCCAATCGCGAGCAAATACGCCATCTGAATATTCCCGCGGTGATTGAGCTCGAATTCTCGGAGACGGAGCGGCGCTATGCCGCGTTACTGCGGATCAAATCGGAGCAGCGGGTAGAATTGGGACTGAATGGTGAAGTATTTGAGGTGTCGTCGCGGTTTCTGGATCGAATCTGGACCGGCCGCGCGTTCCTGCTCTGGAACAACTATGAGTCGCTGCCTGCATTGACCCGCGGCATGAACGGTACGGCGGTGCGCTGGCTACAGGCTCGACTGACCGAGCTTGGATATCTGAACCGTGGCGATGCGTCCGGAGAATTCGATGCACGCACGGTGGGTGCGATCCGGCGTTTCCAGCTTGAAAAATCGCTGGCCGACTCAGGCGAGGTCGGACCCGAAACTCTGATCACGCTGTATCAGCTACTTCACTACGGCGCCCCGCGCCTACTGGAGTCTGAGGAACTGTCTTGAGTACGATCCTAAACGCGCTGCGAAAGGTCCAACGCGATCGGCGAAACGCACCGGAGACCCGTGAGGAGCTGGAAGATGCGATCCTCGATTCCGGTCTGCCCGATCGGCAGCGCAGTTCGTCCGTAACCTGGATTGCGGTAGGTTTAATTGTTTTCCTGGCCCTGAGTGGTGCCGTGGTCTTGATACTTGCGTTTGATGATGATGACGCGTCAGGACCGATAGCATCTACGAAGACACCGGGTAAATCCGTCACGCCGACAACGCGAGCCAAGGTGCAGAAACCGATTGCACCCGCGAATATCGGAGTGAAGCGCGCCGATCGTCCGCCTGCCCCGCCCGCGACTATGCCCACGCCAGAAGTCATCGCAAAGGCGGCGGCGCCCGGTGGCGAGCCAAAACCGGTTGTAAAACTCGATCCTGAAAAGATCGCGCGGGCATTGGCAAGGAAGCCCAACGCAGTGGTGCCCGAAGCTGTGGTTCCGGCACCGCCAGTGAAATCGGCTGTTGCGCCGGCGCCGAATGTGAAACCGACCTCCAAGGTGGCGGCCACACAGGCTAAGCCTCAAGTCCCGTCACCGCCGAAAGCGGCTGTGGTCCAGGCTAAGTCCGAAGCCCCGTCGCCGCCGAAGGCGGCGACCGTGAAACCACCAACGGTTGCGTCAAAACCGGTGACGCAGACTTTGGCCACCATAGAAGCGCCTCCGAAAAGCAAGCCCGAGCCCCGAGCTCCGACACCGCCAAAGGCGGCATTGATCGAAACAAAGGCGGCGGCCACCCAGCCTAAGTCCCAAGCCCCGTCGCCGTCATCGACCGGGAACCCGTTCATCGATACCCCCGTAACGCGGGTGCAGCAGGCGGGCAGCGCGCCGTTGGTCGAAGCGACGCCCTCGGTCGCAGCGGCCCTATTCCCCGGTGTTCAGCTCACGAGCGTGCGTTGGCATCCCAAGCCGGAGCGTCGCACGATCGAAATCGGCGTGCAGGGTGCCCGGCCGGTGGTCGCTCATGAGGGTGACCTGGTTGAAGGCATCAAAGTTCGACGCATTGATCCGGGCGCGGTGGAGCTGGAAATGGGCGAATCGCGCAGGCGCCTGTCATTGGGACAGTGACGGTCAAAGTCGGTTCTCAGGTCGAGCTCAGTATTGATCGACTTGCCGCAGGGGGCGATGGCGTCGGTCGTCTAGATGGCCGGGCTGTCTTCGTTCCGCGTGTCGCACCGGGCGATCGCGTATCTGCAAGGCTGCTTTTGGTCAGACCAAAGTACCTGAAGGCAGAACTGGTTGAAGTCCTCGAGCCAGGTCCCTCGCGACGTGAACCTCCCTGTCGTTACTTCGGAATTTGTGGCGGTTGTAGTTGGCAGCATATCGATGACGAAGCCCAGCTAGAGGCAAGAAAGCAGCTTGTGTTGGATGCATTGGAACGCATCGGCAAGTTCGATGCGTTACCCGAACCCGAACTGATGCGCTCGCCCAAGGCTCTGGGTTATCGATCGCGTGCGCGCGTTGCGTCAGACGGTCGCCGCCTGGGTTATCGAAGAACGGCTTCCCATGCGTTAGTCGATGTCGATCTATGTGTCGTACTGGATGACGCAACACAGAGGGAACTCAATGTACTGCGTGCCGACACACACCTCGCCGGCGACTATTCCATTCGCGGATATGCGGAAAAGGTTGAGATTGGTCCACATATGCTGCACGTGAGCCCGCATAGTTTTTTTCAAGCGAATCGGACGTTGTGGGAAGCTTGGTTGGCACGAGTTGTAAAGCGTGTAGGCCGAGGCAAGACCTTGGTGGAGTTCTTTTCGGGTGCCGGCTTCTATACAGCCGGGCTGGTGAATCAATTTGATAAAGTGATTGCGATTGAGTGGAGTGCTGCAGTGCATGACGCAGAACGTAATAGCAACGCGACCGTCATTCGTGATGCTGCAGAGGGCTGGGCGGCGCGCGAACTGAAGAACACATCACCCGACGCTGTGTTGCTCAATCCTCCACGAATTGGTGCCGATCGCATTTTGATCGACTCGATTGCTGCAGCGAGACCGTCGCGGTTGGTCTATGTATCTTGCAATCCATCCACACTCGCGCGTGATCTTAATCATCTTCGTGATGCGTATGCGATTGAAACCATCGACGTGATTGATGCGTTACCTCAAACACATCATGTAGAAACGATTGTTTCGCTTAATCATGTTGACATGATGCCGTGAGCATCTTTAGAATCCGTTCTCTTGAGGTACTACTAGTACGAAAATTGCGAGTTCAAACTCGCGGGTCGGAGACACTCTCCCACATAAGGTCAATACAGATACGAGTTCGTTTCTGAATACAATAGATTGGTTGGTCGCGTTGGCGGCTTAGAGATTAGGCTCTGCAACTCAGGTTGCGGAGCCTTTTTTCTTTAACTTAGTGGCGGAGATGGTTCAGACGAATTAACACGAGTTCCCAGAGCATGCGTAGCGAATCACGAATCATGTGTACGCGTGATTCGGGATCATTTTCCCACTGCACGGGAATTTCGGCTAAGGAAAGCCCTGCGTTTCTCGCGAGCAAAAGGATCTCAACATCGAATGCGAAACCATCCGTCTTGAGTTCGCGAAAGATCCGCTCTGCGCTTGCATGGGTAAACATTTTGAATCCGCATTGCGTGTCCTCGAAGCCCGAAAGTCCCGCCATGCGCACGAAAAGGTTGAAAATCCGCCCCATGGACTGACGAACGACGTTCTGGGCGAGTGTGATCTCCGATTCCGGATGCCGTCGGGAGCCGATGGCCAAATCTGCCCCGGCGTCGATCGCTGCCCTCAGCCGTGCTTCGTCCGCGATCGGCGTGGAAAGATCGGAATCACTGAAGAGTACGTACTGCCCCTTGGCTTCGAGCGCGCCCGCCCGCACCGCTGCACCCTTGCCTTGGTTTGTCCCCAAGGGGATGACCCGGCTGTTTGAATCGTGGGCCAAAATGTCACGCGCTACGGCAACGGTGTCGTCTTCGCTGCCGTCATCCACGACGAGAATTTCGTAAGCGCTGAAGGTCTCAGAGAGATAAGAACGCGCGCTTGCCAAGGTCTTGGGTAGCCGTTTGGCTTCGTTGAACGCCGGTAGGATGAGAGAAAACTGCATCTCAGTCATCTTGCTGTTGTGAGCGTATTAGTGGAACGTAGGTCGGTCGTCGTCATCTTTGCGCCGCCGTTCCCATTCTTCATCCCGAACCGCGCGCAAGCGCCTGCGCATCCGAAAGCGATGAAATTTGTAACGGAGATTGCTGAACCCGATGTACTTCGTCAGCTCGCTGCGCATCAGTAGCGCGGCGATGAGTGCGCCCCCGAGGTGTCCGGCATGCGAGATGTCACCACCCCCTAAGAGCAGCCCAATACCGATCATCATCGGACCCAGCCAAATCGCTTTCATCGGAATCGGCGGAAAGAGCAACATTACGGTGCGGTCCGGCCAGGTGAGACTGAAGGCGATCAGTACTCCATAAATGGCCCCCGACGCACCGACGGTAGGAATGAAACGCGTGGTGCCTCCCATCAAGCCGTTCCAAAACAAGATGATGAAGCCAGCACCGATGCCACAGATTAAATAGAAGCGCAGGAAGCGTTCAGAGCCCCAAAGTCGCTCGAGTTCGGAGCCGAACATCCACAACGCGAACATGTTGAAGAGGATGTGCATGAAGTTGTCTGGCGAGTGCAGCCACATATAGGTGAAGGGTTGCCAGTACAAGCTGTGCTCGATGACGCCTACCCAACTCACGCCGAACTGGGGGACCATGAAGGTTTGGTTTCCACCCGTGAAGAGCTCGAGTACCCAGACGACCGCGTTCGCCATCATGATGTATTTGATCATCGGGGTGAGGCTGAACTGCCCCCCGCCTGAATAATAGCCTCGGCCTTGCATCCCGTAGAAGGTAGTCGAAAGCCCCTGGCGTCTCTAGGCAGGATCGAAACAGATGGGCAAATGCTGGAGGCCTCGAACCAGGCTATTGGGTTCGAACTCGAGCACGGCGGAGGGCCTCGATAGATGGGAAAGCTGGCTCATCAAGGTGCTGAGCCCAATTTCGAGCTCGAGCCTGGCCAGGTGGCTGCCTAGGCAGAAACGGGATCCGGCGCCAAAGAAGGCTTGGTCGCCCTGTGGCTCGCGGCTGATATCGAAACGATCGGGTTCGCGAAATACGCCTGGATCTCGGTGTGCGGCGCCCATGGCCACGTAGACGATCTGACCTTCGATGATGAGGCGTTGCCGCAATACGACATCTTGCTTTGCGTAGCGGATCAGAAACTTCGTCGATGCTTGGTGTCGCAAGATCTCACTGACCGCGCGCGATCGCGAACTCGGCTCTTCCTGGAAACGTTTGAACTGATCAGGATGTTGAAGGAGTTCATTGAGGCCAAGTGGTAACGTGTTCGAAACCGTTTCCGTGCCACCCACAACCAATGACAGCAACAGTGATAGTGCGGTGTCTGGGTCATGTTCATCGCGAACTAGAGCCGAAAGTAAATCGGCTTGGGGCTCGCGTCGTTTCTGATCGAGGATCGATCGCGCGCATGCAACCCACTCCTCTGCCGCCTCGATGTAGCCCATACGCGCGGCGGCGGGGAGATTCGGATTCATAACCTGCATGCCGCGATGCGTTAGTTCGGCGAAGTCATCTGCCGAATCTTCGTGTATCGGAATGCCGAGAATTCTGGCGATCACGTGATAGGCGAAAGGTCGGGCAAATTCCGCAACGAGATCGGCTTCTCCGCGAGAACGAAACTCCGAGACAAGAGACGTTGCAATGGTTTCAATTAATTCGGACTGTGCTCGAATTGTCTGAGGGCCAAACGGTTTCCGAATCAATTCACGAAGGCGCGCGTGTTCAGCTGCGTTTGATGCCGTAAGCCCGTAGTTCTTCAAGCGAAAGAACGAAAGCTCTGAAACTTCGGAAGTCTCGCTAAACTCTTCCCAGTCTCGAACATCGGAACCAAACGCGGCGGCGTTCCGAAGAACTTCGAGACAGTCGTCGTAGCGGGTAACGATCCAGCCACGACCGTCCTCCCACCAGTACACAGGGTCGCTCTCTTGTAATTCGTGATACGCGTCGAACGAACTCTGATCGAAGTTCGAATCAAGTGGATCAAAATTTTTAGACAACAAACGCATCAATCAATCTCATCTGCAACGGCATAGTTTGGGTTGACGCCTTGTCAACGCTCTGTTCATCTTATCCACTGTGCAGCAGCAAGTGTCTCACTATCATGAAATGTTCACGAGTTTGATTCTTCACCAAGAACTCTGGCGCATCGGTGAGGCTAGCTAGCATGTCGAGCCAAGGTTCACTGGTTGATCCGGAGAACCTTCCCACACCCCGCGCCGCACAAGCGTCGCGCAGTCTCATCGTAAGCGACGCAGACCGAGCCTACGAACCCTTTCCACTGACTGACATGCAGCAGGCGTATTGGTTGGGAAGAACCGAAGAGTTCGGCATGGGCGCGGTCTCGGGTCATACCTATTTAGAATTAGAAGCACCCGGTCTCGACATCACGCGACTAAACTTGGCATTGGAACTCTTGATCCAAGAGCAAGCCATGCTCCGCGCGATTGTTCTCCCCGACGGTCGCCAACAGATTCTGAAAGAAGTTCCCGCCTATCGAATCAAAGTGGATGATCTGAGTTCCGTTGAACCAAGTGATCGGGATCGGTGCTTAGCTTCTACGCGCGAGCGCATGTCGCATCAGGTCTTGCCGTCCGAGAGTTGGCCCTTGTTTGAGATCCGAGCATCCCAGCTGCCAGGCCGCGTCCGACTGCATATGAGTCTGGACATGCTGATTTTGGATGGTTGGAGCTCGAGCCTCTTTTTCATGGGGCTTCTACATTTCTATGAGAACCCCGATCAATCGCTCGATCTGAATGCAGTTTCCTTCCGCGACTACGTGCTCGCCTTGGAGCGAGAAAAATCGAAGAATTCTTACCAGCAGTCTTGGGAATATTGGAAGCAGCGCTTGGATGAGTTCCCGACGGGACCTGGACTGCCTTGGGTTCAAGATCCCGATACGATCACAAAGCCACGTTTTACACGTCGGAGTCTGCAATTCGATGCGGAACATTGGTCGAAGCTGAAAGCCAATGGAGAAAAGCTCGGGCTTACACCCACGCGCCTACTGATGACCGCGTATGCCGAAGTGCTTGCGCAGTGGAGTAAGACTGATCGCTTTCTCATTACCTTGCCCTTCTTCAATCGCCTGCCGCTGCACCCGCGTATCAATGAGATCATCGGTGATTTCACCTCGCTCTGGTTATTGGAAGTGGATGCTTCGAGTCGGTCGACGTTCTTAGATCGTGGTCTTGCGATCCGCGATCAGCTGCGGCGCGATCGGCCTCACATTCAAGTAAACGGTGCGCAGATCGTGCGCGAGCTATCACGTCGCCGCCGCGGTGCGGTGGGTCATGTCGCGCCGGCGGTGTTTACGAGTATCGTGAATTACGATTCGCGGGCAGGTCTTGAGGGGCTTGAGTTGGTCTACTGCGTATCCCAAACACCGCAGGTTTGGATTGATGCGCAGTCCCGAGTGGAGAGCGGCGCGCTCTTTTTAGATTGGGATACCGCCGACGATATTTTTCCATCCGGAATGATGGACGATATGTTTGCCGCGTACGGAACTTTGATCGGCCAGCTTGGGGATGAAGCAGCCTGGCATCATCCCGTTCCGGAGCTTCTGCCTTCGGCGCAGAAGCGCCGCCGGCGCCGCTATAACGCGACGTCAACACCGGTGCCCGCAGGAATGCTTCACACGCGTGTCCTCGAGCAAGCGCTCCGGTCGCCCGAAAGGCTCGCGGTGATTTCGGAATGCCGAGAGCTCACCTACCGAGAGTTGATCGAACGCGCGAATGCGGTTGCAAGACACCTGAAGGAACATGACGTCGAGATCGGTGAGCTTGTTGCCGTGTTGATGCGAAAAGGTTGGCAACAGGTGGTTGCAGTGCTTGGTGTTCAGCTGGCAGGTGCTGCGTACCTACCCATCGGTGCTGATTTGCCCAGCGCACGCATAGACCAGCTCATGCAAGAGGGCCGCGTTCGACAAGTTTTGACGGAATCCATCATCGACGGCCTCGATCCGGACGCGGAAGGTTTGCTGGAGTTCGAGCCGCTGCAAGGCGAGACAGATCTCGCGTATGTGATTTTCACTTCGGGATCTACTGGTGTTCCCAAAGGCGTGATGATCGATCACGTGAGTGCGCTGAATACGGTGGAGGACATCAATCGTCGTTTTGAAATCGCGCCTAGCGATCGGATCCTGGGTCTTTCGTCGTTGAGCTTCGATCTTTCGGTCTACGATATTTTCGGTGCATTGATCGCAGGCGCGACCTTGGTGCTTCCCGAACATCGGCAGGAACCCGATCCTGCGGATTGGTTGAACCGCATCTCGCGGCATGGTGTAACGGTTTGGAACTCGGTACCGGCGTTGATGGAGATGTTGCTTGACGTGACGAGCGAGGAGGAGCGGGATAAGACTCAAGACTTGAGGCTGGTCCTGCTGAGTGGGGATTGGGTCCCGACATCGTTGCCCGATAGGATTCGCGCGTCCTGGCATGAGGCTGAGATCATCAGTCTCGGAGGCGCAACGGAGGCGTCGATTTGGTCGATTTGCCATCCGACCGATGACGCGGTCGAAGGGATTTCCAGTATCCCCTACGGTCGCCCGCTCGCGAATCAGAGTTTTCATGTCTTGAGTTCGTCATTGCTGATGCGACCTGAGTGGGTGCCGGGTGAGCTCTACATCGGCGGTCGAGGTCTCGCGAGTGGCTATTGGAAAGACCCAGAGCGCAGCGATGCTGCGTTCGTCACACATCCCGATAGCGGCGAAAGACTCTATCGTACCGGCGATTGGGGTCGGCAGCATCCAGATGGTTTTATCGAGTTTCTGGGTCGCGAAGATCTTCAGGTGAAGGTGGGCGGGCACCGCGTTGAGTTGGGCGAGATCGAAGCCGTGCTTCAGCAACATCCAGGCGTGAAGCACGCGCTTGTTCAAGCGTTTGGGCCGGCGAGAGGTCATAAGCGACTTGTTGGATACATCGTCCCTGAGCCAACACGGGACTCGAATCTATTTCGCGAACAGGACGATACTCAATCGTCGCTGAATTGGGATGATGCGATCGAGGCGGGCCGCGCTGCGGCATTGGACTTGCCCGTGCGGCTGGTTCGAAATGAATTCGAAGAGGCGATGCAACAGGGTGGCGCGCTACTGATCCACTATCTATGTCGCGTGTTGCGCGTCGCAGGACTCTACGGCCAGACGGGTGAGTGCTACACGCTCGATGAGATCATCGAACGCGGGGGAGTTCAGCCGGAATTTTCCAAGTGGCTGCGACGCTGTGTTGGATATCTCGTTGAAGAAGGCTGGCTTGAAAAGTCAGAGCAGGGATATCTTTGCACGCGGGTACTGCCGCATCTCAGCGTCGATGAAATCTGGCAGCGTTTCGGTTCCGAACTTCCCGAGTCTCTGCACTCGGCGGGTGTGGACTGGGCCCGTCGCAGCGGGGAAGGACTCGATCAAGTTCTTCGGGGCAAGGCACATGCGGTTGAGCTGCTTTTCCCCGATGGGGATTGGTTGAGTGCGGAGTCAAGCTACCAGTTCGGTTTTGATGAGTGTAACCGCGTCGCAAGCGAGGCCATCCAGGTAGCGATTGCGAGCTTGCCCGACGATCGACCTCTTCGCATATTGGAGATCGGTGCGGGAGTAGGTGCTTGTACGCGCGCGGTACTTCCGCTGCTTCCGGCGGATCGTACCGAGTACTACTACACCGATATTTCGCGTTACTTCTTTAGTGTGGGTCGCAAGAACTTTCGCGACTACCCATTCGTCCAGTACGCGATCCTCGACATCGAAAAGGACG
Organism: Deltaproteobacteria bacterium; assembly: GCA_029261895.1. Classification (GTDB taxonomy): domain Bacteria; phylum Myxococcota_A; class UBA9160; order SZUA-336; family SZUA-336; genus JAJDAK01. The sequence goes on along the minus strand of JAJDAK010000091.1, from coordinate 68,675 downwards.
TGGAGTCCCAAGGGTTCAAGGCGCATTCGTTTGATCTGGTGATTGCAGCGAGTGTGCTGCATGCAACGGATGATCTGGCGAAATCTGTAGGAAATCTACGAAGCCTTTTGGCACCTGGCGGTATCGCAGCGTTGATCGAATTGACGCAGATGCATCGCGTATTTGAATTGACGATGGGGTTGCAGCAAGGCTTTGATCGCTTCACCGATACAGACCTCCGCCCCGAACATTCGCTGCTGAGTCGAAAAGCTTGGTCTCAGCTCCTCTCCAAGCAGGGCTTCGATGATGTCGAGGTGCTCGCAAATCCTGATGCTAACTCCGGGTTACTGGGTACGGACTTAGTCCTTGCGCGTGCGTCGGATGTAACACGGTCGTTCGATGATGAACATCTACGGGTGTTTCTTGGCGAGCGTCTGCCCGAGTACATGATCCCATCTGTACTCGTGCCGCTTACGGAGTTGCCGCTCGCGTGCAATGGCAAGGTCATGCGTTCGCTCCTGCCCGCGCCGGCTTCCCTCGCTCTAGCGTCGTCTCACTACGTCGCACCGCGCAATCCGACCGAGGAAGCCATCGCGAAAGTGTGGATGGAGCTCCTCGAAGTCGATCGCATCGGTGTTCACGGAAATTTCTTTGAGCTCGGTGGAGATTCTTTGGTCGCCACGCAAGCGTTAGCGCGACTTCGCGAGATCCTTCAGCAGCGGCTGCCGCTTCGTTGGATGTTTAAATTCCCAACCGTGGCCGAGCTCGCAAATGCTATAGAGCAAACAGAACTCGAAGTCGTTGATTCTGGCATGGGTAGGATTTCAAAGCAGTCACGTGATCACCCTTTGCCGTTGTCGTTCTCGCAAGAGCGGCTTTGGTTTCTCGACCAGCTTCAACCTTCAAACATCGCCTATAACGTACCCAGCGTACGTCGCTTATTGGGTCAACTGGATCGTCGTGCACTAGAGGATGCGATCGACGAACTTGTTCGTTGCCACGAAACGCTGCGCACGCGGTTCGTGCTTTGTGATGATGTGCCGCATCAGGAGGTTCGGGCTCACCGGCGATTTGAGTTGGAATACCTGGATCTCACCGGTACGGATCCCCGTGAATCCGTTGAACAATGGGTTCATGAACCCATGGACCTATCCGCGGCGCCGTTGATGCGTGCGCGGTTGATACGCATCGGCGAGGCGGATCATGTTTTAGCACTGGTGATTCACCATATCGCGATCGACGGTTCGTCACTGACCCAGCTCCACACTGACTTGGCCGACCTATACCGAAGAAATCTCCAGGGCGGTCAAGCGCGGCTCGAGGAGCCGGAGATTCAGTTTGCCGACTATGCGGTGTGGCAACGCTCGCGATTTCAAGCCGATGAGATGAAACCGGATCTAGACTACTGGCGCCGAAAACTCGCCGATCTACGCAGTATCGATCTGCCACACGATCATGCCCGGCCGGCGATGGCATCCTTCAAAGGACGATCGCATTGTTTCGAAATTTCGCCAGAACTCACGTTGCGACTGCGTCAGTTGGGGGCCAGTGAAGCATCAACGTTGTACATGGTTCTCTTGGCAAGCTTTCAGGCGTATCTCGCGCGATACAGCGGTCAGGATGACATTGCTGTGGGCACGCCGATCGCGAACCGTCCTCATCCTCAAGTCGAACGAGTGCTTGGGTTTTTTGCCAATACCCTGGTGTTGCGTACCGATTTGTCTGGTGATCCAACACTTCGTGAAACGCTTCAGCGGGTTCGTGAAACGGCCTTGGAAGCGTACGCCCACCAACAAGTACCGTTTGAAAAGCTTGTGGAGGATTTGCAGCCGATACGAGATCTGAGCCGAAATCCGTTGTTCCAGATTGCGATGTCGATGCTTCCTCTACCCGGGAAAACGGCCGACTTGGACGGACTCTCGTCCACACCACTGGATTGGGAGATGCAGACTGCGAAATTTGATTTGCATCTGGCGTTCTTTGAATTGCCGTCGGGCGGGCTCCACGTTCGTCTGGAATACAGCACCGATCTATTCGAGCACGACAGAATCGAACTTATGGCCGAGCAGTGGACGGGTGTGCTGGAAGCCTTTGTGGAGAGTCCTGATCAAGTTCTGAAGCGCGTCCCAATGCTCACGGACGGCGAGCGAGAGTTGATTGCAAAAACAAATGGATCGAAGCTAGATCTGCCTGCCGGCACGGTCCTTGATCTGTTTGCGCAACAAGTGTTGGCTTCGGCAGCGGAGACGGCAGTCCGGTCAGGTGAAGAAGAATGGAGCTATATCGAGCTGGAGCGCATGTCGAACACGATTGCGAACCGCCTGACTGCTCTTGGGGTTAGGTCAGGTCACCGCGTGGGTTTGTCAGTTGGACGTTCTATCGAGTTGATTGCTGGCATGATCGGCATATTGAAAACGGGCGCCGCGTACGTGCCACTCGATTCAGAGTACCCAGCAAAGCGTCTGGCTAGCATGCGGGAGCTCGCAGGAGTTCAACACACGCTGACCGAAGAACTCATTGCAAGTGCGCTTGCTGTCGAAGACTCTGGTCGCGCGGGGCTACCATTGAGTGGTACCGATCTCGCGTATGTGATGTTTACATCAGGTTCTTCAGGTCAGCCTAAAGGCGTGGAGATGAGTCACGCCGCGCTGCTGAATCTTATCCTCTGGCAGCTCGATCGTACCGCCGCACCGCGACGCGGTCGTACGTTGCAGTTTGCATCGCCGAGTTTCGATGTTTCTTTCCAAGAGATCTTTTCCACGCTCTGCGCCGGAGGCGAGTTAGTGTTGATTTCGGATCGAGATCGTCGCGACGTGGAAGCGCTTTGGGAAGTCATGATCCGGTATCGAGTAGAGCGGCTGTATGTCACGTACGCAATGTTGCAGGAGCTGACACGGACGGCCCGAGGTCTGCAACGCTCTTCTCTGCGAGAAGTATGCGTGGCTGGGGAGCCGTTGAAAATCACCGACGAGATTCGCAAGTTTGCTTTGCGCGTAGGTTGTTCCATCGATAATCACTACGGACCGACTGAAACGCATGTGGTGACGGCGCACCGACTCGAGGGTAATGCGGCAACCTGGGAGTCATTGCCACCCATTGGCCAGCCGATTGCCAACGTACAGATTCATATTCTTGACTCTGATCGAGAGCCGGTTCCGCTACGGGTTTCGGGCGAGATTTATGTTGGCGGTCTATGCGTCGCCGACGGTTATGCTTCAGCGCCAGATTCAACTTCCGAGCGGTTTCTCGACTATCGTGGGCAGCGTGTTTATCGCACGGGCGACCTTGGACGCTATCGGATGGATGGGTCGATTGAGTTCTTGGGTCGGTGGGATCATCAGATCAAACTACGGGGCTATCGAATCGAGCTAAGCGAGATTGAGACGGTTCTTCAGCAACATGCTGATATCGAGGATGCCGCTGTTCTGTTGCATTTGTCCGAGTCTGGATCCCCCCGTCTAGTCGGATACGTCGCGGCCCCGCAAGCATTAACCGTATCGCTCCTGCACGCGCATTTGGCTGCATCGCTGCCGTCATACATGATTCCGAGCGATTTCGTCGTGCTCCCTTCGCTGCCCTTGAATCCGAATGGGAAGGTGGACCGAATCGCGCTTCCTCATCCCAGCGCTTCGCCCCGGCCGGAGCTTGATTCAAACCTATCTAAAGTAGAACGTGCAGTGATCGAAATACTTTCGGACATCCTGGGTGTATCGCTCAAACTTGGTGATGACTTTTTTGAGATGGGCGGTCATTCGTTGGTTGCGACCAAAGCCGTGTCTCGATTAGGTCGCCGATTTAGCATTCGGATCCCCGTGAGAACGGTATTCGATGCGCCACGTATCGAATACCTTGCGAAAAGAATCGAGCGCATCATCGAATCAGGCACGATGCACGACGTACCTATACGAGTCGACTCTCCGAAGAGACCCGCGCCGGCTGCAACGCCGCAGTTTTTGCTGTGGCTACAGAATAAGGTCCGCGCGCTAACGGTGGACCAACCCGAGATGATGACCGCTCTGAGTGCCACGGATGGTACGTTTACCTTTCCGTTGGTGTACGAGATCTTCGGAAAGATCGATCTTCAGGCTTTGCAATATTCCATCAACCAACTGATCGAGCGACATGAGGTGCTGCGCACCACGCTGGTTGAAAACGATGGTGTTCTTGAGCAGATCGTTCACCCACCGCAAGCGGCTGAAGTAGGGTGTTATCCAATTACTCCTGATACGGATGTCGCTCAGCTCATCAAGGACGATCTCGCGCGGGGATTTGACTTAGAATGCGGTCCCTTAGTGCGCGCGTCGTTGTTTCAGTTGGACGGAGAGCACTGCTATCTCGTGATCGGCGTACACCATATGTCGTTCGATGGTGGATCGATCGAGGTACTTCAGCGCGAGCTCTCGACCTTGTATGAAGCAGCAATCGAAGGCCGAAGTAGTCCACTTCAGGCACTGCCGGTCCAATACTCCGACTATGGAGATTGGCAGATGCGCTACGGCGCGCAAGCATGCGACGACCGCAAATACTGGATCGACCAGTTAGCTGGGCTTGAGCCGTTGAAATTTCCGGTGGATCACTTTGATGGTGATGAGTCAGGTTCGAGAATTCTGCCGCTCCAACTGCCGAACACGCTTGCGCACAAGCTCCGGCAATTGAGCCGACAGAACGAGACGACATTGTTCACGACGATGCTTTCTGCATTTCATGTTCTTAGCGTCTACTATTCCGGTGTTGAGGACAGTGTTGTTTTTTCGATGGCTGCGAAGCGTCAACGGCCCGAAGTTGAGGGGTTGATCGGATTTTTTGCGGAACCGTTATTTCTACGCACGAACCTCGCTGGTGATCCTGCATTCCGTGAAGTGATGCGAAGCGTGAAAAGGACAGTGATCGATAGCTACGATCACTGCGAACTGCCGTTTCGCGATATTCTCGAGAGCGTACCTGGTTTTAGTCTTACGATGGCGCGCAGTCGGTCTGTGACGTTCCAAATGTTTAAGCCGCCGGAGACACTCGAGCTTGCGGGGCTGCGGGTGGTGAATCCGAGCGCAGTTGCGGGCCTGCACGGCGTCGACGCACCGATCGTCATCCCGGCTGATCTGATGATAAATCTATACGACGCCGGTGATCAGGGCATCGTTGGGTGCCTTATGTACAACAAGGCGCTGTGGGAAGAAGCATCAATGGTACTGTTTATGCAGCGCTTCGAACGCGTAGTACGACTTGCCGTCGACGATCCCGCAACGCGTCTTTCGGAGTTTCATCGAGCGCTCTGATGCTTAACCGTCCCGACCTTGATTTTGACCCTCTGGATCCCGCATTCGATGCCGACCCGTATCCGCTTTATCGACGTCTTCAACATGAGGATCCGGTTCACTGGTGGGAGGCAAGTGGCGGGTGGCTGGTGACGCGTCATGATGATCTGGTTGAAGTACTTCTCGATGCCAAGCGTTTCTCGCCAAACCGAAAGTACTGGGAGGCCTACGAGCCACCCCCGAGCGGATTAGAAGATTTGGCATCGGTACGCATGTTGAATTCGACGCTGTCGACGACCGAAGGGAAGCAGCATCTGCGTTTGCGTCGGCTGGCGAACGCAGCGTTTACGCGCTCGAAGGTGCAACAGCTCGAGCCCATGATCCGAAGCGTCATGGACGGGCTGATCGATGCGCATCGGTCTCGCGCCAGCATCGATATGGTGGCGGACGTGGGCCAGCTTTTTCCCGTCACGACAATCAGTCGGATGTTTGGTATTCCCGCGGGTGAGCAGCTCGAAGTTCGATTCAAGGAACTGGCGGATGATATTGTTGGATTGGTAAATCCATTGCTTCCGACATCGGAGTTGATGCGTGGATTGGAACAAGCGGAGGAATTTCTGTCGCTCGTGCACGAGCTGATGGACTGGAAATCCGAGCATCCAGCAGAAGACCTGATGAGCGCGATGTTGCTGGCTGAAGCCGGAGACGAGCGGCTCACGCGAGATGAAATCGTCTCCATGGTTTTCTCGATTATTATTGCGGGTTCCGAGACGGTATCGAATGCGTTCAGCCTAGGAATGCGTGCGTTGGTGCGTCGACCCGATCAACTCAAACTCTTTCTAGAGCAAAGAGACCTTCGTGTAACGGCTGTTGAAGAACTGCTCCGATTTGAGCCATCCGTGAAGTACTTACTTCGGTTCGCGACCGAAGACGTGAAGCTTCGTGGCCAGCACATCATTGAAGGGCAGACGGTGTTCCTATCCGTGCCCGCCGCTCATCGGGATCCGGATGTGTACGCCTATCCGGATACACTCGATATTACGCGTGACGCGTCGAACAACTACTCGTTTGGCGCAGGCCCGTTCTTTTGCATGGGATCACAACTCGCTCGGCTTGAATTGAAGATCGCGTTTGAGACGGTGCTAGAAGAGCTTCCTAATCTTCGCTTCGACGCGGAAGACTGGTCCTATACTCCTCATTCGGTGCTGCGAGTTCTTAACCGTCTGCCTTTGCGTTTCGATCCGGCCTAAGGGATTCGATCACCTGTCTTGCGGCTGCTTCATTAAGGCCTGCTAGATCGAGAATCGGGACGTCGATCATCAACTCGTTTCGAATCACGTCCACGCGTAATTGGACGTGCTCGACGTCACCCCATAGCATCGCGTTAGAAACTTCCAGATCGCTGAGGTGGCCAAACCATGGACAGATTTTTCGGTACTCGCGCGTAGCATCTTCAAGCCGTTGGCCCGGTCGCGCGAAGACCCAAATCCAAGTTTCAACATCCTTTTGAATCTGATCGCGTGCCGGAAGTAAGTGTTCTCGGAGGGGTGGCAGATTGATGTCCCAAATCTGCGCGTGCTGATCGACCAACGCGAGCGCGCGTGGTTTGGCTGCGGCGAGCGCCAGTGGCACGGGGCTGTCGAGCTTATCGAGAAATGACGCGAGATGGTTCACGCGTTCTCGCGGAGGATCCTGGCCTTGCCGCCCAGAGCCCGCGCCGATGAACCCCACCACCCGTCCCGGCGCCAGGCGATCGAGTCGCAACCAGCTTTCCGCTAGCGCATCCGGTTCCCAATTGAAGGGAAAACGAATCTGAGAAACGCGTGCTTTGCTGCTCGCGTCAAGCGCAAGGCGGTGCAATGTCTCCGCGTCGTACACGGGAGCGTGGGGGCGACTCCTCGGTGTCCACGGGTCACCGTCGACCAGAACGACTTCGTATCCGAGTCGGTCCGCGAGCTGAACCAGTTTCTCGATCGCGTCGCGGGCGAGCCAATGACCGGTGAGCGCCACCCCGAGCCGTTGAGTCATGAATCCCGACGAAGTCGCGCTGCGTGGTAGAGCGCAGCGATGGATTTACTGTCGATGAGTTCGCCACGATCGATCATCGCCATCGCAGCATCGAAGCTGAATTCATGGACCTCCATCACTTCATTGGTCCCGCGATTGAGTTTTCCTGGCGTGAGATCAAACGCAACATAGAGATGAATCCGTTCATCAGTGAAACCCGGCGTGGTCAGAATCACGCCGCTCTGTTCGATGCGTCCAGCCACGTAGCCCGTTTCCTCTTCGAGCTCACGTTTCGCGCAAACTTCCGGGTCCTCACCGGGATCGATCTTGCCCGCGGGTACTTCCCAGATCTCGCCGCCCGCCGCATGTCTAAATTGGCGCAGCAACAACACAGAGTCGTCGGTTACGAAGGGAACGATCGCTGAAGCACCCGGATGTCGCAGCATTTGAAGTTCATAATCGGAACCGTTGGGTAGCGTGATTTCTTCAACGCCGTAGGAGCCCGCATTTCCTTCATGAATCACCCGTCGCTTCATTTGGATTTCGGATACCAACAGTCATCGTAGATCGGGCAGGTGTCACAGAGCGGCGTTCTTGCGGGGCAGATGCGACGACCGTGGAAAATCATCGCATGAGAAAACATCGTCCAATCTTTTTCATCGATGAGTTCCATTAATTCGTGTTCGATCTTCACGGCGTCGTGTTGCTTGGTGAGGCCCATGCGATTTGCAAGACGCGTCACGTGTGTATCGACCACGAGTCCCGGGGTATCGAACGCACTCCCCAACACAACGTTCGCGGTCTTTCGCCCCACGCCAGGTAGCTTGACCAGTTCTTCGAGCGTCTTGGGGATCTGGCCGCCGTGGTTTTCCATCACCGCCTTCGCCATCCCAATGAGATTCTTCGCTTTGTTGCGGTAGAATCCCGTGCGCCGAATCAGTTTCTCCACCGATTCCTGTGGCGCTTTCGCCAGTTTCGCGGCGTTGGGATATTTCGCGAAGAGCCCCGGTGTCACCGTGTTGACGACCTTGTCGGTGCACTGCGCCGAGAGAATCGTCGAGCTGATGAGTTCGAACGGATCGACGTACTGGAGCTCACAATTCGCGTCGGGATGCGTCTTGAAGAGCAGCTTCACGATGCGCTTTGCGCGTTCCGCCTTCTTGGCTTTGGATTCTCGAGGCATTGAGCCAGATTAGCGCAGATCGCGTAGTCTTAGGTGATGACTTGGCGCGAGCTTATGATCACGATTCCCGTCACCTCCCACGGCCTTGTGCTCGAAGGTGTGTGGCAGGCAGGCACGAACGGCGGTGCGGTGATCGCACCCGCCCATCCTCTAATGGGCGGGACCGCGGACCACCCCGTGCTTAACGAGATCGCGTACGCGGTCTATCGCGAGGGGCTCGCGTCCGTACGCTTCAACTGGCGCGGCGTTGGCGCGAGTCAGGGGGTCCCCAGTGGCGAATGGCCCGACGCCGAATCGGATTATGATGCAGCAACCGAGCATCTAGCCGAGAGCGTTGACGGTCCGCTGGTCGCGGCAGGATATTCCTTCGGCGCGGTTGCCGCGGCGCGTGTTGCGTTGCGCGATGTCCGTTTGCGCGAACTCCTCTTGGTTGCGCCGCCCGCCGATCCACTTCGTGAACTGCCGCTAAAAGATTTCCAGGGACCCATTCACGTGATCGTGGGCGGCCGCGATAAGTATGCGCCCATCGATTTGCTCTCCGAACAGCTCTCTTCGATTCCCAACGCACGCCTCGACGTCATCCCCGCCGCGGATCATTTCTTCTTCGACGCCGGGCTCGCCGAGCTCCAACAACTGATCCGCAGCGCCGTTTCTTAGCGCTCCAGGGCTAGCCGATTGCGGTGGTCTGTTCGCCGTTTGTGGCAAGAGTTCGGCTTTGGGTCGGCAATCCCCAGATCAAAGTTTGGCACGTGTCTTGCTCTCTGTAGGGATCTCACCTGAGGTTTGTAAAGGAGGGTTCACATGGCCGAGCGAGTTTTGGTTTTGTCCGATCGGATGTACACCGACGACGACAGTACTTCTATGGTTGTTTGCGATCGCGACGATGCGGCGTCGCTGATGACCGATCATCAATTTAGAGCGGTATGTCTCGACCGCGATGAGATCGACGCAGCGCTGTCGGACCTGCGTTGGCTGCGTAAACGTCGCACGCACGTGCCCGTGGTTGCTTGGGTTGATGCGAATCAAGTTACCGACGCGGTAGAACTTCTTGCCGCAGGCGCGGAAGAGATCATCGTTCGAGATGCAGCACTCGCCGATAGCCTGGCCAGTCGCCTCGACTCGATCGAGAAACGCCAACGTCACCTCGTGCCGATTCGACGGCAGCAAGGGCTCATCGCCCGAAGTCGAGCGATGCAATTATGTCTCGAGCTTGTGCAAAAAGCGCAACACAGTGAAGCGACGGTCCTGCTCGAGGGTGAGACGGGCACGGGTAAAGAAGTCATCGCGCGCAGCATTCACCAGAGTGGCAAACGATCGGCGGGTGAATTTGTTGCGATAAATTGTGCGGCATTTCCGGAAACGCTTTTGGAGAGCGAACTCTTCGGTCATGAGCGCGGCGCATTCACCGGCGCAAACCGTTCGCGCCCCGGGTTATTCGTTGAAGCCAATGCAGGCACGCTCTTTCTGGATGAGATCGGCGAGACTTCCTTAGGCTTCCAGGTGAAACTTCTGCGTGTCTTGCAGGAGGGGCGGCTCAGACCGCTGGGTTCGGAGCGCGAAGTGACGGTGGACGCGCGCATCATCGCCGCAACCAATCGCGAACTCAGCGAGGCGGTGGAGCAGGGCGTATTTCGCCAGGACCTCTTCTATCGGCTCAACGTATTTCCGATTTGCCTACCTCCGCTACGTGCACGCACAGAAGATATCGTTCATTTGGTCACGCATTTTCTGAGTGGGTATCCCGAGGGAACCGCACCGACAAAAGCCGCGTCCGACGCGATACGATTGCTCGAGGCTTACCGTTGGCCTGGCAATGTCCGCGAACTCGAAAACGAAGTCGCACGCATCGTCGCAAGTGTTACCGACGAGGTCGAGATCACCGCGCGTATGCTGAGCCCGCAGATTCAGGGGCTCGACCCCGCATTGCCGCGATCCACTGACACGGAAACCCTGCGCCACACCATGGCGCGCTTCGAAGCCTGGGTGCTGCGTCGGGCCCTTGAAGCACACGGCGACCGTCGCATCGCTACCGCCCGCACACTCGGTATCACGCGCGAAGCGCTCTACAAGAAGTTGAAACGGCACGGAATGCAGTAAAGTGAGTCTCTGTAACTATTTGAAAATAAAAGAATTTCAAGAATTAGTAGATTTTGGCCGAAATAATAGCTATAAAGCGTTAATTATGGCTAAAACAATACCAGTCGGCGAATTCCGCCAACGAGCAACGGAGTATGTCCGCATGGTGGCCGAAACCAAGGAGTCGATAGAAATTACGCGGCACGGCGTTGCGGTCGCGGAGCTCCGGCCCGTGGAAGCACGTGCGGATTCTTTGCTCGGTAGCGTGACCTACCTCGATGCTGACCTGACTCGCCCGTTGGATGAAGACTGGGAAGCCAAGCGTTGATCGTATTGGATACGGCGAGCTGGATCTGGCTCGCAGCTGATCCGGATTGCCTTTCGAAGCGTGCAAAAAAGACCATCGATCGCGATCACGAACTCCTTGTGCCTGCCATCAGCGTCTGGGAAGTCGCAATGCTGGTTGCCAAACGACGTATTGAATTGGATCGGTCCGTCGAGGATTGGATCGATACGGCACTGTCGCTTCCAGGCGTGACACTCGCACCACTAAGCCCCGCCGTAGCGCTGCAAAGCACCAAACTTCCGGGTGAATTTCATCCAGATCCGGCGGATCGCATGATTGTCGCCACGGCGCTGCAGCATGCGGTGCCAGTCCTGACTCCAGACGCCCGCATTCACGACTACCCTCACGTACAGTCCATCTGGTAGTTCTCTCCACTCGGTCCCCGTCAGATGCAGTAGATTATGCGAGATATGGACCTACGGGCGGTACTCAAGGACTTAGCAGAGGCGTTCGCCAGCGCGGAGATTTCCTATGCGCTGATCGGCGGTCTTGCGCTTACGCCCCATGGAGCCGGCCGTGCCACTGCCGATTTGGATTTTCTCGTGGACCGTGACCGCGCGGATGATGCCGAGAGTATCGTACTGGCGATGGGTTACCGCCGAGTAATGCGAAGTGACGATGCGGCGAACTATATTTCGGATGACGCCTTGAAGGGCCGAGTCGATTTTCTTTGGGCGCATCGTGAACACGCCGTGCGCATGCTAAGCAATGCGGAACGCTACTCGGTGATCGGGCGAGATGACGTCCCGGTTGTGGGGATCGAAGATTTGATCGGCCTCAAGATCCAGGGCGCTACGAGCAATCCGGTACGCTATTTTCATGATCTTGCGGACATACAACGACTGCTGCAAATGGGTTCGGATATCAATTTGGACCGAGTGCGGGAGTACTTTCGTATTTTCGGTCGAGAACCAGATCTCGATCGACTCTTGAGTATGATAGATCGGACATGACGAAGAACGACGGAAGCCCATGGTTTTCTGCGAGAGCACTCGCATCGTTCAACGAGATGAACGCGTTCATCGCCCAGCATGAACGCGAACACCCACCCCTTCCTACGCTCGACGCCACGCTCGACTGGATTGATCAATTGCGTGACGTCTTTGGCGAACCTGCGGTCGATCAAGAACCGTGGCAGGGTGACGATTTTAGACTCTAGATTGATCTGTGCAGCGTCATCATGATCTTTCAATGATGTTTCTGAGATTCAATTGAGTTTGTAAACATCATTTGCGCCGTCGGAGCGCTGAAGGAGACATAGACGAACGACCACGTCTGTTTGTATGATTGTTGTCCCATATGAGCGACCCAATCATTGCACCCCTCGCTTCAGCTCAGTTAGCAGTTTGGCTTCATGAGCAAGAACACGTTGGCCTTCCTCTATATCAAGACGCCGTGCGAATGCGCTTAGGTGGTGTTGTAGACGTCGGGCGGTTTGAACGTGCGCTGGAAGTGATTCGCGATCGTCACGAGACGCTCCGAACAACATTTGAGCTGAGGGAGGGAAGGCCGGTCCAACTCATATGGCCAACTATGCATACCGAGATCGATCTCATGGATTTATCGAATCTGCCCGCTGGCACGCGGGTAGCGCGAGCGAAAACTCTCATCGAAGCTCGCGTAAGGCAGTCGGTTGACCTTCAAGTAGGCCCCCTGGTGGAGTGCTTCCTTGTCCGCCTCGCCGAAGACGACCATTTCTTGGTATTGAAGTTACACCACATTGTGTTAGACGCGCCGGGTATAAATCGTTTCTTTGCGGAGTTTTTTCTCTATTACGCGGCCCAATCGGGTGAATCATTCTCGCCCCCACCGGCGCCCGTGCAGCAGTTTCGCCATGTCGTAGAGGACGAACGTGCCTGGTTCGATAGCGACGAATATCGGAAGCTCCGCGATTTCTGGCAGACAGAACTTGATGGAGCGGAAACGATCGATCTGGGAGCCAGAGCGGATCGGAACCGCGCCGCAGGTGCCGCGGGCGCGTTTGAGCGATTCCGGATTTCTAACGACGTGCACCAACAACTGGCGAACCTCGCTGAGGCGCAGGACGCCACGCGGTTCATGGTTTTCCTCGCAGCCTTCAAGCTGGTTATCCAGCGATACTCAGGTCAGGACGACATCCTGGTTGCGGCGGCAGGGCGTCGACGGAGCCCGGAGTTAGATGAACTTATTTGCTCTGCAGCGAATCCGCTTGCGCTGCGAACGCACTTAGATGGAGATCCAACATTTCGTGAACTCGTCGACCGCGTGAGCGAAACCTGTCGTCGCGCATATGCGCATCGAGAGTTTCCATTCCAGCATCTTGTCAGTGAGCTCCGTCTCGCGAGGGCCGGAAGCCGAAGCCCACTCTTTCAAGTGATGTTCACTTTGCTCCGCACCCGGCCCGCCAACTGGGGATCTGCATGGGAAGGTGAGATCGCGGGACTTAAAGTGATGGAATGGGAAATGGTTGATACGGGTACGTCACGCTTTGATCTCACCGTCAGCTTGCAAGAAGATACATCATCTATTGCTGGTTGGGTTGAGTACAAAACCGAGCTCTTCGACCGCAAGGGAATCGCCGCGCTCGTTCGCTATTTCCAGAACGCTCTCCGCGCCTGCGCCGAGGACCCTGATCGCCCGATCTCGCAGATAGATTTCATGGATCCAGGTGAGCGTTCTCGAGTGCTCCGTCTCTTTGATGGTCAGCGTACAGAGCCGCAGCGATTTGTAAGTATCGATGCAGCATTTATACAGCAAGCCGATGCAACACCGGAAGCGACTGCCGTAACGCACGAGGGCGAAGTGCTCACTTACGCAGATCTTTTGGCCCGAGCGCGTCGCGTGGCTCGCAAACTTCAATCCCTCGGCGTCCAGCCGCAAGACCACGTCGGCGTGTTTGCGGAGCGATCGTCGGACGCCGTAATTGCAATCGTGGGCATACTGCTGGCCGGTGGGGCATATGTGCCCTTGAACCGAAGCTATCCCGTTGATCGGCTTCGTTTCATGGTACGCGATGCTCGTGTTCAGGTAGTGGTAACAACAAAACAGCTGATGGCTGACGCGACGAACATCGGTGGAAGCGCGTTTGCGGTAGACGGCGAATGGGAAGACGCTGTCGGTTCAGGTGCGCCTGTCATCATGCATAACGCGGCTGCGGACATTGCCTATGTAATGTACACATCGGGCACAACCGGACATCCCAAGGGCGTAGCGATGCCCCACGGGTCGATCGCCAATTTGATCCAATGGCAAGACGGTCAGTCCAAGCTTGGCCCCGACACCAGAACGCTGCAGTTTGCGGCCCTGAGTTTCGACGTCTCCTGCCAGGAGATTTTTTCAACACTTTGTTTCGGTGGAACGTTAGTCATTAGGCCAGCTGAAAAACGTTTCGACCCAGAGGAGCTTTGGAGCCTCGTGACCCATGAAGCGGTCAACCGCGTATTTCTGCCTCCAGTTGCACTGGAACAGGTCGCGGTGGTGGCTGCACAGTCATCAGCGAAGACAGCCCTTCAAGAAATCGTGTGCGCCGGTGAGGCGCTGCGGATCACTGAAAAGATCAGAGCGCTTGCCGAGCGTATTCCTGGACTGCGCCTCCAAAACCAATATGGTCCAACAGAAACACATGTTGCGACCGCGCACACACTAACGGGACCCGCGGCCGAATGGCCCACGTGGCCACCCATCGGTCGGCCAATCCGCAACACGAGTCTGTACATTTTAGACAAGGCGGGTAATCCCCTTCCTCCGGGTTGTCGTGGAGAGTTGTACATCGCGGGTGCTGGTGTTGCGCGTGGCTACTTGGGTCGCCCTGAATTGAACGAAGAACGTTTCTTGGACGATTCGTTCGACGATCTCCGATCGAGATGTATGTATCGTACCGGTGACTTCGTACGAAGCACGGACGATGGCTGCTTAGAGTTTATCGGGCGAGTGGATAAGCAGGTCAAGATAGGTGGATATCGCGTCGAACTTGAGGAGCTCGAGACAGCCCTACTAGAGATCCCGAGCGTGAAGGAGGCCGCGGTTCTGTTGGTGGGTGCGGGAACTGCGCGCGCGCTGGTGGCTTTCGTGGCGATAGAGGGAGCGCCGCTCGTTTCCGAGTTTCGGACGATCTTGGCACGACGACTTCCGCGCGAAATGATTCCAAGGAAGTTCGTTTGTCTGGAAGCTCTTCCTCGAACCTCAAACGGAAAAATCGATAGAACGAAACTCGCCGCGATTCGTGATCGCGAAGCGTCGCTCGAGCCGGTTCAACTTGAAGGCAGTCCTTTTGAACAGCGGCTCCAGTCGATGTGGGCCGAAGTACTAGGGCGTACCGACGTGGGCCTCGAAGATGACTTTTTTGAACTCGGCGGGGATTCGCTGGCTGCCGTCGAGCTTGCGGCCGCGCTTTCTGAGTCGTTCGATGAGGCAATCTCTGTGCGATTCGTACTCGATTTCCCAGATGTTGCCAGTGCCGCAGCGGCTCTATCGGACCGTGCGGCTCAACAAGATGGCGAAGTCGATACTCTGCCGGATGCACGCACAGACCTCACGCCGCAAAACAGTCCGATATCGTATTGGCAGGCATCCTCAGTAGCGGAACAGATCGACGCAGCCGCCATTGCGTACATACCGTCCAACTTGGAGACGGCCCAAGTATCCGATCAGATTGCCGACTGGCTGGATGGGCGGCCGCGAGTCGCCAGCCTTCATCGAACTCCCATGGGCACGATTGGCATAGTGCTGATACCACGCGGTGCAAGTCGACTCTATGGCGACGTACCCTTGTTGGAAAAAGAGATCTTGGACGCGGTTGACGTCGCTGGCAGCGCCGGTGCCAAATGCGTGAGTCTGACCGGACTTCTTCCATCCGCGACCGGCGACTATGCGAAACGGTTGTCGACCATCGCGAACAATCCGCCGATTACAACCGGGCACGCCACCACTTCCGCAGCAGTCGTCCTATCGATAGAGCAATCCTTGGCTGTTACAAGTCGCGACATGAGAAGAGAGAGAGTCGGATTTCTCGGGCTTGGGTCGGTCGGAAGCTGTGTGCTTCGTCTTATGTTGGCTGAGCTACCTCACCCCAGTTCGCTGATTCTTTGCGATGCTTTCAGCAATGCAAAGCGCCTAAACGAGCTGGGTTCTGCGCTTACGGATGAGTTTGCGTTCGAAGGCGATGTTCAGGTCCTCACGGCCCGTCCGAATGTTCAAGATGATTTCTATCTCTCAACACTTATCGTGGGAGCGACAAACAGCCCTGACGTCCTTCTATCGCGAAATATCCGCCCTGGCACCATCATTGTTGATGATTCTGCTCCGTATTGTGTGTCGGCCCCGGACATCATTCAGCGTATGCACCATAGACGGGACGTGATCGCAACGGAGGGTGGGCTTGTGCACTCGCCCGTGCCGCTGCAACACAGTATTGTTGGCGGGCAGAATGAGCTCAAAGGAATGGGGTGGGTTCCCTACCTAAACGCGTTCGAGATCACAGGCTGCGTTCTCTCTAGTGTTCTATCTATCAACGAAGCTGCTGCGCCCCGTACGTCGGGAACCGTGTCGTTAGATGTGGCGAGAATGCACTACCGTGCACTACGCGCGAACGGGTTTCGGGGCGCCGAGCTGCAGTTCGGTGGTCAACTACTTACTCCGGAATTGCTTGCCTTGTTCCGAAAGCAATTCAACGCCGATGCATACCAATGACTCCAGCGATGTGGTCCATGTACTTGAACACGATGCCGCTTTCGGCCGGCGGTAGTCCAAAGACGACGCGCGAAAGCCCCGCGTCCTCGCAGCGCTTGACGAGGTCCGCGTCGGGACCAATGGCATAGAGCGTGACCTCCATCGTGTCGGGATCGCGATCCACTTCGCGTGCGGCTTGCCGGAACGCAGTCATGTGTTTCGTAATGTCGTCATCCCCACGGCCTAGCAATGGAATCCAGCCGTCGCCGTAACGAAGGGCGCGTCTCATGCCGCCCGGAAACGCACCCCCGACGTGAATCGGCGGGTGTGGTTTTTGTATCGGTTTGGGGTTGGCAATGATGCGATCGAAGGCGATGCGCTCACCCTTATAGGTGGCCTCGTCTTGAGTCCAAATCTGTTTCATTGCCTCAATCTTTTCCCGAAGCAGTTTCCAGCGCCCTTCGAACGCAGTCCCGTGATTCGCCATTTCCTCTTTGTTCCAACCGCCGCCAACACCAAATAGAAAGCGCCCGCCAGAGAGCACGTCTAGCGTTGCGACGGATTTTGCGGTTTGAATGACGTCACGCTGAATGACCAGGCAGATGCCGGTTGCAAGCTTGAGTTCGGTCGTAGCCTCGGCTGCTGCAGCCAGAGCGACGAAAGGGTCCATGGCGTCGTAGTACATCTGCGGCAGCTCAGCACCGCCGGGCCAGGGAGTCTCACGGCTGGCAGGAATATGCGAGTGCTCTGCGAACCAAAGCGATTCAAAGCCACGTTCCTCTGCGGCTCGAGCGAGCTCGCCGGGTGGAACCGCATACGCGGTTGGGAAAATCATGACGCCGTAATGCATGGCAGAAACCCCTCTCGAAATTGACTAACTACTGAAAGTGTAGTAACTGAATACGCGTTGTTGATCAAGACCGCAAGGCAATGCCTAGGAATCGCTCGTGAAGTGGAATGAATTGCGAACTGAACCCTGCCCGATCGCGCGGTTTCTCTCCGTGCTTGGAGACCGATGGACGTTGCTCATCCTGCGCGAGGCTTTTCTCGGTGCGCGACGTTTTGAGGCGTTCCGTGAACGGCTCGATATTTCTCCGACGATTTTGACCCGAAGACTGGGTTCACTCTGTGAACACGACATTTTCGAGCGCATGACGTACCAGGAACGGCCACCTCGTCAGGAATATAGGCTTACGAGGAAAGGTGTCGATCTCTACGGCGTGTTGATGTCAATTACGCACTGGGGCAATAAGCACGACCCTGATGATCGAGGACCCTCAATGCGCTTCAAACATACGAAGTGCGCGCATGACTTCGTCCCCGAAATACATTGCTCCGAGTGCGGTGAAGCGGTGCCGCCTCTCGAGGTTCGTGTGCATCGGATGGAATTGCGAACGTGACAGATTGCATACACCAAACGAAAGGAGAACCATGTCCCGTCGAGTCGAATACTTCTTTGATTACGTAAGCCCGTTTTCATACCTGGCCGATAGTCAGGTGCCAGAATTGATCAAGCGAACCGGTGCCGAGTTGGTCTACCGCCCCTTCTTTTTAGGCGGCGTGATGCAGGCTTCTGGAAACAAGCCACCGGCCACCGTACCCGCGAAGGGGAAGTACATGTTCGCCGATATCGCGCGCTGGTCTGGTCGTTATCAACTCGAGATAAAATTCAATCCGCACTTTCCTGTGAATACAGTGAAAGCGATGCGCGGCGCGTTGGTTGCGCTCGAAGAGGGGTACTTCGAGACTTATCATCAAGCACTGTTTTCAGCGATGTGGCGGGAGGAGAAGAACGTCGGTGACGCGGACGTTCTTGGTGCGGTTCTTGATGCTGCTGGCCTCGAGGGTAGTGCCATCGTTGCGCGCACCGGCGAGCAAAGCATCAAGGATAAGCTCAAAGCCAATAGCGACGAAGCCGTCGAGCGCGGCGCGTTCGGTGCGCCGACCTTTTATGTCGATGGTGAGATGTTCTTTGGCAACGACCGCCTCGACTTCTTAGAAGAGAAACTGAACAGCTAAGTATGGGACAAGAAGAGCCGAAGAAGATCGCACTGATCTTCGGTGCGGGTCCGGGGCTTGGTGGAGCTGTGGCGCGGCGCTTCGCGAAGGGCGGCTATCACGTTGGCGTCGTTCGGCGTAAGGCGGACAGCCTCGTTCCGCTGGTGGAAGAGATCGAAAAATCTGGCGGCCAGGCAACCGCGTTCGGCGCCGATGCGCGTCAGGAAGCAGATGTCATCCAGGTTTTTGATCAGGTTGAGAAGTTGGGCGATGTCGAAGTGGTGGTTCACAACATCGGTGCCAATGTTCATATCCCTATCCGCGAAATGGATACGCGCAAGTATTTCAAGATCTGGCACATGGCATGCTTTTCTGGTTTTCTCGTCGGCCGTGAAGCTGCGCGGCGTATGTCGGCACACAGTAAGGGCACGGTTCTATTCACCGGTGCTACCGCGAGTTTGAGAGGACGAGCGGGCATGGCGGGATTCGCGGGCGCCAAACATGCGCTTCGCGCTTTAGCGCAGAGCATGGCGCGGGAACTTGGGCCAGAGGGGATCCACGTGGCTCACGTGGTGGTCGACGGTCCGATCGACATGCCGTGGATTCGCGAGAACTTCCCAGACCTCGTGAAGTCTCGGCCAGCCGATGGTTTGCTTTCGCCCGATGCTATGGCGGAAACCTACTGGATGCTGCACCGGCAGCCGCGCAGTGCATGGACGCATGAGATCGATCTACGTCCCTGGGTCGAGCCCTGGTAACCTAGCTCGGGCGGTATGATGCCACGGCTTTGTCGAACGCAGGTCGGGCCATCGCACGCTCACCCCAACTTCGGAAGCCAGGCCAGTTCGAAAGATCGACCTGCGCTTGGATGAGACGATTCACGTTGACGACCCAGGAAATATCCGCGAGCCCGTACGCATCACCACTCAACCACTCGGTTTCTTTTAGCCGAGCTTCGAGTTTATCGAGTGAGATGACGAGTCCGGCTTGTGCGTCTTCCACGCGCTGTTTCCATGCTGGGCCGTCTTCCGAATAGTCGCGAACAAAGCTTACGAGATCGGCGTCGTTGTGGCGCTCTTCGAATAGCTTGACGTCTTCGGGACTGAACTTCCGGAACGGCCGAAAGAGGAGTTCGTGAGATAGCACCTTGATGGTGCCTTGAAACGCGCCGGCTTCCTGCATGCAGGCTTGCATTGCCTCACGCTCCGCTGGATCATTCGACTGCAGTGACGGCTCCGAAAAATGTTCTTCGAGATAGCGAAGAATGTCGTTCGATTCGATCACCACCTGCCCATCGTGAACCAGCGTCGGCACCACACCCTTCGGGTTGATGCGCTGGTAGTCGGAGGTCACATGCTCATTCGCCGGCAGATTCAGATGATGACTGGTCCACGGCAGTCCTTTCTCTTCCAACGCGAGTCGGGTGCGCTGCGAACAGTTAGAGAGCATGAAGTGGTAAAGGTGCAGACCTTTGAGGCCTGGCACGTCGGGATGATCGCTTGCGTAGAGTCCCATGTTTTCTCCTAAGGGGTGATGAGTCGTCGAGACTCGGGTCGCAATGCGTATGACACGACGCCTAAGCAAAGTATTGCCGCGGGCGTCAAGATGTGACTGATTGCATCTCCCGCGAAAGCATGCGATGCCGTTGCACCTATCAAATTGAAAGTAAACCCCGCATAGGCCCATTCCTTTAGGACTGGCTTGCCAGGGATTAGCAGTGCGACCACTCCGGATACTTTTGCGATACCAAGAATCGTCATTACGTAGAGCGGGTAGCCAAGGTGGGTCATACCCTCGACCATCGGTGCGGCATGGGTGAAGTGCGCGATTCCGCTGAATGTAAGGATCGCGCAGAAGATCCCGGTGGGGATCCAATAGCTGAGATGTTTTCTGTTCATAATTAGTTCTCCGAAGATGAGTGACCGAGAAAGATCCGCTCGACCGCGTTGGCATGGGCTTCGACGCATGCATCGTCCATCGGGTTGATGCCCGATACGCGTTTGCATTCCTCTGCCTGGTGAAAGAACACCGCGACCGAACCGATGAAGATGTACATCAGATTAATACTGGGAACGTTTGCGGGAACAATCCCAATCCGTTGCGACTTTTCAATGATCGGGAGAATCCGCTCGTACATGGGTTTCACATGCCGGTCGACGAGCCACCGCGAGCGCGGCCCTTTGCGCTTGCCTTCGTCATGCATGAAGCGCACGAATTCAGGTTTGCGTGCAACGAAGTAGACATGACCTCGGATCAGATTGCGCAGCCGCTCACGATCGCTGGTGATGCTGTGGTCCTCGAGCACGGCGTCGAGTCCGCCCCGCAGTTCTTCAAATGTAAGGTCCACCGCGGCCTGCCAAAGCTTTAGCTTGGTGCCGAAGTAGTACTGAACCAGCCCCAGGTTGACGCCCGCTCGTGTCGCGATGTCGCGGGTCTTGCTGCCGTCAAAGCCTTTCTCTGCGAACGTCTCCAGCGCCGCGCGCAGAATGCGCTCCTCGCTATCGTCCACACGCGCCTTGGTCGCGGCTCGTCCCATGCTTTCGTCAGCCTTTCGATATTAGTCAAGTGACCAATTAATTTATACAGATGACTAAAGCAGATTGCAACGAAATTGTTGGCTCCGGTGGCGTTTCAGTGGAGCCGCTTTATGGCGACGGCGAGTCGGCGGATGCCCTCGTCGATCTCGCGCTCGGTGAGGGCTGCGTAGCCGAGTACAAAGCCCGCTTTGCGCGGGCGGCGGCGGTAGTAGGGATGAACCGGGTAGATCCCTACACCGCGCTCGGCCGCGGCTCGTCGCAGGTCTTGCTCGCGCGATCCGGGTAATTCGGGAACCCAGAGCACACCATGGAGTCCCGCCTGCGTGCCCTGTAGCTCTGCGATGCCTTCGAGTTCGCGTGACACTGCCGCTTCCAGCGCTTTACGGCGTGCCGCGTTGCGCACACGTGTGCGACGGACGTGACGTTCGAGATGACCTTGCTTGATGAACTCGGCTAGAACGCGTTGTTCGAGGCCTGAGCTTCCTGTGTCAGTAAACGCCTTAGCGATCGTGAAAACACGCACCAGATCTTGGGGAACAACCAACCAGCCGATGCGCAGCGATGGAAAAAGCAGCTTAGAGGCGGTGCCGACGTAGAGCACATGTCCGCTTTGATCGAGGCTTTGTAAGCTGGGTACGGGTCGGCCTTCGTAGCGATACTCACCGTCGTAGTCATCCTCAATCACGATTGTGTTTTCACGTTCTGCCCATGAGAGAAGACTCAACCGCCGTTCGAGTGAGAGTACGCCACCGCTTGGAAACTGATGCGATGGTGTAACGCAAACCGCACGAATTCCGTCGAGTGCATCGAGATTGTCGACTTGAAGCCCGTTGGAATCGGTAGGAACTGAAATCAGTTCTGCTCCACTGCTTCCCATCACGAATGAGAACCCCGTGTAGTGAGGTTCCTCGAGCACCACGCGGTCACCGGCGTCTACCAATACGCGCGCGATGAGATCAATGGCTTGTTGGCTACCTTGGGTGATGAGGATCTGTTCGGGTTCACAGACCACGCCGCGCGCGCGGCGCAGATAGCCCGCGAGTGCTTGGCGTAACTCGATTGGACCCGCGGGTTCGCCGTATGCGAGTTCGCCCGCACGAGCATTCCGCGCGATACGTCCAAGGAGACGCGACCAGGTTTCAAGCGGCAGATCGTTGTACGCGGGCTCGCCGTAGCGGAAGTCATAGGGCAGGTGGTGTCGAGGTAGGCGCCAACTGGCGCCGGCCCTCGGCGCGTGTTTGAGAAGACGCTGCGCGTAGCTCGATGTCGAGAGCTTGAGTCGCCTCTTGGGCGAGGGGATTTGGGCTCCCGGCCGTCGGGCTTCGTCCGGAAGAGATCTCGCAACGAAGGTGCCCGAGCCTACGATTCCTTGGGCATAGCCCTCATCGACCAGCTGCTGGTAGGCATTCAGCATCGTGTTACGCGAAACGCCGAGCTCCTTCCCCATGGCGCGTGACGTGGGGAGCTTCGATCCGGGTCCAAACACGCCATCCAGAATCAGGCCCCGCAGGCCTCGGTAGACCTGCTCGTATAGCGAACCTCGACCATCGAGATGGATGGACATCGTGACTCCTAATTGGCCCCTAAATAATACAAGAAATGGATCTTGTTATGGGGCCTCTTGCGGGTGACGATGCTTCTATGGATTCAGAGGTCTCGCGATATCTCGATCGATTTAGAGCATTTGGTGCCAAACCGAGCGTTGCGACATATCTGCCGCTCTTTCATCCGCAGGGGACGCTCTTTGATTCCGGCATGCCGCAGCCCATCACGGTTGATGAAATTCCGGCGCACTTCGAGGCCGTGCTTCGACTAATCCCCGATCTCGAAATGATTCCGGAGCGCTGGCGTGCCCGTGACCGAACCGTTTTCGTGGAGGCGACGAACCGAGCGACGATCGCGGGGAGTTCGGTGAGTTGGTCCTCGGTCTACTGCATGGATCTGCAAGACGATCGGGTGATCCGTGGACGTCGTTACTACGATCGGCGCGCGCTCTTCGCTCGACTCAACCCTGATCTGCCGAAGTTGGAGAAGCTGCCCGACGCGGTGAAGACCATTGAAAACTTCGCTGGCGACCTAAGACTTTTTTTCACGGAGTGGAGCGCGACCGTTGAGCTGAGCAATGGTCCGTATGCATTGCGCGGCGTGGATCGACTCGAATGCGCGGAGGGGCAAGCCCCCTCCGTCCACAGCTACTTCGATACGTTGGAACTCGCGACCCGTTTGAAGGAGAACGCATGACGAACTTGGAACGTTTTCTCGACTACGCACGCACCTTCGAGGTCGCGTATCTTTCGAATAATTTTGATCTTATCGCGAGATTCTTTGCCGATGATGCGAAGCACCTTGTTCCAGGCTGCAAACCACTCGCGATCGACGATCGTGGTCGCGATGCTGTCGTTGGTGGGCTTCGGGACAGCGTGTACCTAATGGATCGTCGTTTCGACGCGCGAATAGCCGAGGTTCTCGAGGGTCCGGAAGTGAGAGAGGACGGCATCTGGATGAAGTTCGGTTTGCGTTTGCGGCGCGCCGGGTTGCCGGATCTTGAGATTCAAGGTGAACATCTTACACAGTACAACGAAGCGGGACTGATCGTGCGCATCGATGAAAAGCTGCTGGATGAGAGCGATGAGCATGCGCGTGAATACCTCGAAAAGCACGACGACGCTTTGCGTGCGACCGCAAGTCCATTCGCGTTACCGAATGCAGAAGATACGCGGCTTATTGAGCAAGCGGTGCGACGTACGATGGTGCGCGCATACGCAGCAGCGAAGAGCCGGCAGGATATTGCTGCGGCGTTATCGGTTTGCCACCCCGATTTCGTGATCGAAACCATCTCCTTGGGGACCGCGTCCGATAACCGCGAGAGTACCGCCGGCCAGCTTGGCATTTTCTTTCACGTGTTTCCGGATTACCGCGCAGAGACGGAGGGTCTCGCGATGGGCGATGAGACGATCGCGTGGTGGGGGAAGGTCAGCATGACGTTCGCCAACGAGTTTCTGGGCATCGCGCCGACGGGCAAGCGCGCCAAGATTCCAGCGTTTTGCACCTTCGATTTCAAAGACGGCCTGTTGTCGCGTGAGCGCTTTTTCTTCGATTTATGCATGCTCGCTGATGGGATTGGCGTATCGGCAGCGGAGCTTTCAGCGGCCGTTTCCGATTTGCGCCAAGCCGCGGCATAATAGAGCCAGGAGGACCCGCAATGTCTGAAACGATCCATCGGACCTGTCATCTTTGCGAGGCGTGTTGTGGCCTTGAGTTTCAAGTGGATGACGACAAGATTCTTTCGGTCCGTCCCGACAAAGCGGACTTCCTATCCAACGGCTACGCCTGTCCCAAAGGTATATCAATTGCCGCGGTTCATGAAGACCCCGATCGCCTACGCCAACCGATGCGCAAGCAACCCAACGGTGAGTTTCAGCCGATATCTTGGGAAGCAGCGCTCGATGAAGTCTGTACTCGTTTCAAAACCATTCAGGCTGAGCATGGTCGCGATTCGGTAGCGGTTTACATCGGCAACCCCGTTGTTCACGACTACGGTGCGATTTTGGTGCGCAGTGGATTGTTGGCAGCGCTTGGCACCAAGAACAGTTATAGCGCTGGCACGCAGGACACCAGCCCGCGTTTCGCGACGTCCTATTACCTCTATGGAAGTTCTCTGACGAACCCGGTACCCGACCTGGACCGTACAGATTACTTCCTCTGCATTGGTGCAAACCCGGTAGTTTCGAATGGCAGTTTGCTGACGGCGCCGGGAATGAAGCACCGTCTGCGTGCAATTCGTGAGCGTGGCGGACGCATCGTTATGGTGGATCCGCGCCGAACCGAATCCGCAGATGAAGCCGATGAACACGTCGCGATTCTACCGGGTGGGGATCTCGCATTCCTGCTCGGCATGGTGAGAGCGTTGATCGATGACGATCTTGTCGATCGCGATGCCGTGGCTGATCTTGCGTCGGACTTTGCGGCCATTGAGTCGCGTATTCGTGCGCTAGAACCGGAAGCGTTGGCGATCGCGTCTGGCATTTCATTTGAAACCATGCGGCGTCTCGCACGGGAGTTCGTCACTGCACCGACGGCAGCCGCCTACTCACGAATCGGTGTTTGTAATAACCGCTATGGCACGCTCGCATCGTGGGCGACAGATCTACTGAACCTTGCGGCGGGGCGCATCGGTAAGGTGGGTGGTTCGATGTTCAGCACGCCGGCTGCAGATATTTCTCAGCTTTCCAAGATGCCCGGCATGGATGGACATGACCGTTGGCGCAGCCGAGTTAGAGGGCTGCCGGAAACTCTTGGGGATATACCGAGCGCTTGCCTCGCAGAAGAAATTGAAACTCCGGGCAAAGGTCAGGTGAAGGCATTTCTCACCTATGCGGGAAACCCGCTGCTTTCCGCGCCGAATGGCAAGCGACTTACGAAGGCCATCGAGAGTCTCGACTTCATGGTTTCTGTGGATATCTACATCAACGAAACCACGCGTCATGCGGATTTGATTCTACCGCCGGGTTGGGCACTGACAGAAGATCATTACGATCTTTTGTTCGCGCCTGTAGCTGTGCGGAACTTTGCACGAATGTCACCACCCATTCTTAAGCCGGAACCCGGTGAGAAAGCGAATTGGGAAATTCTGAACGACATTGCCGAAGGTCTCGGTGGCGGCATGTTGGGCGTACGCCCCTTGGATCGTATGATCGCTTTTGCCCGTCGCCTTGGCTTTGGCTTACGCCCAGATCACATTTTGGACTTGATGATTCGCACGGGGAAGCACGGTGACGGTCTACTGCCCAAGCCGCTGCGTTTCGGTCGTTTCAAAAATGGTCTGTCGCTGGCAAAACTGCGGCAGCGCACGCATGCGGTTGATTTGGGCGCGCTTGAACCCGGAGTAAAGCGACGAATTCTGCATCGCGATCGTAAAATTCACATCGATGCGAAGCCGTTGATGGATGCATTCGATAACTGGGCGAGAGATCCGCTCTACGGTATGCCGCAGGAGGGTGAGTTGCTGCTGATTGGACGGCGCGAAACCCGCACTAATAATTCGTGGATGCATAACGTACCCGTCTTGGTGTCGGGCAAAGACCGTTGTGTATTGCTGGTTCATCCCGACGACGCGAAGGAAGCTGGGTTATCTGATGGTGACCAAGCCATTCTTGAGAGCCGTGTGCATCGAGCGCCGGTGCCGATCAAGATCTCAGATCAGATGCGTCCTGGTGTCGTGAGCCTGCCGCATGGCTGGGGCCACACTCCGGCTGCGAAAACGATGCGCACCGCGGGTATCCATCCGGGCGTGAACGTTAATGATTGGAGCGATGACTTTGAAACCGAAGCCGTCGTTGGTCAATCCATCCTGAACGGTGTGCCTGTTCGACTGTCCGCAATCTCCGTCTGATCTTTGATGTGTTCTAGCACCCGTTGGTGGATGGCATGGATAATGCCGTCGGACCAAAAGGTCCAGTAGATCTGCGGGAACATATCGATTTCGTACCACGTCGTACCTTCAAGTCGAGTCCGCGTGCCGTCATCAAGTGCGATGAGGTGGAACGCTCCACGTCGGGAGACGAAGCCCTCCAAAAGATGGGGTGCATTGACGTGTTGATAGGGGCTCATCTCCGTCATCGGTTCAGGTTGTTGGATTACATCGAAAGCGAGTCGATGGGGTTCGTTCCAAGTGGTGATCGGTTCAACGAACGGACCGGTGGAGAATTCGCAATGTCGAATGGCTCCGACACCGCGACCTTCGATGCGCGCACGAACCGGGTAGGCGACACCCGCTTTGAAGAGGAACCAATTGGGCGGTGGGAGTTCAGAGAACTCGACTACATTTTTCCATACTTCATTCGGTGGCGCGTCGACTTCAATTGTGGTCACGACTTCGCGCAATGGCACGGCGCGAGACAGCGAGTCCACTCCGCTTAGCACGGGCAATAGGAGTAGGAGTAATAAGGTTTCGGCCCCACGGGGCTTGTTGACTGTAGATGCGGCCTCACCGGTCCAAACACCGAGCTGCACAAGAAACGCGACAATCGGGTACGCCATTAAGAGGCAGATCAACCCTTCGAGCGCGAATAGCAGCAAGCATCCGCCAAGTATCATCACCATGAGCTGCGCAACACCGGTGATGGATGCAGATGCTTTGCGTTCTTTACGATTAAGAATCATCGCGACCGCGAAACCCATTGCGAACGGAGTGCCGACGAAGAGACCTACCCCGTAGTGCCCAAGCCAGAATACGCTGAAGATCATCATCATGATCCCAATGCAAACTGCCGTGAGCACTGCGTAGATCGCCTCGTCGAATCGGATGTTGTAAACGTCGAAGTCGGCGAGGTCGCTTTCTGACTTAGACTTCGTCGGAATTCGGCAAAGAAAGAGCATCACCAGGTAGTTGACGAGCGGAAAAAAGAACAACAAACCTACCCACGGTCCAAGCCCCGCATTGACGGCGCGACGCACCGTCATGCTCGCGCCGATCCAAATGAAAGGCAGCGCCCAGATAACTATTAGATTCCACAGCCAAGGAATCTCAAGCAACTCTTCCCTGAACGTGATCATAGGATTCAGGTACTGAAGCGGCGTCCAAACGTTTCCCGTGAACCCGTATATCAATGCGACATCTGTTACGTACTTGAACAGCATCAATCCAAAGCCAGTCAGAGTGTATGCGTAGGGCGACACGGGTTTTCGAAAGCCGAACCAAAGGTGGAGCAACTCCATGTTATGACCTCCGGTAATGCAACCCGACTTCAGATAGATAACTGCTGCCCAAATTGTCGCCGTGATCCAGAATCCAATCGGTAAGGCGAGTTGGACAACGCGGTGGTTGATGGGAGATCAGTAGATCCTGCTCGAGACCATCGAGTTCTTCGCGGGTGACCAGAACGTCTCTCAAGAACAGTCCGAGGACCCGACCCGCTGCCCAAACCAGGCTTTTGGGCAAGTGAACTAGTTTGCTGCGACTACCGACACGGTCCCGAATAGTTTCGACGAGTTCGTCGAAAGTGAAAACCTCAGGTCCGGCAGCGTCAGTGATAAGGTTGTCATTACTCTCTCCGCATTCGATCGCTAGATCAGCGAGGTCTTCGACGAAAACGGGCTGCATGCGGTAACCGCCATCGCCCGCGATAGCAAAGAGAGGAAGTCGACGTAGCAACCACGCAATGTTGTTAAGGAGAATAGGCCGCTCTCCAAAGAGAACTGTGGGCCGAACAATCGCGTACGAGAGGCCGCAAGTCATCAGGTCGTGCTCGAGTACGGCTTTGCCGCGGTAATAGGGCAAGTTCGAGTCGGCATGCGGATTCGCAATGCTCATATGCACGATACGGCGAACCCCAGCAGCCTTTGCGGTTTCAAAGAGTCGCCGTGTGTTTCGAACGGCGTTGTCGTAGGTATTTGTTCCGCGATCGAAACGAATCCAGTACGTGTTGAACAGCGTATCGACGCCTTCGAGCGACTTGCGTAGCTTCTCTGGGTCGTCGAATTCGTACGGATGTACTTCTACAGTACGTAGTGAGTCCGGAACGTCTCGTGGAGATCCGGTCAGTGTTTTAACACGATCATTTCTGGCGAGCAGTCTCTTGGCGATATGTCGTCCTGTAAAACTAAACGCACCGGTCACGAGATGAGTACGATACGAGGTCATTTCTTGTCTCCCTGCAGCAGCTGGATCATTCCAAGTAGAGCGGTTTCGTTTTCGAGCAGGTTGTCGGCGAGACTGTCGACACTGTCGAGGTAGCTCGAGAGTTCAGCGGCCCGTTCAGCAGATTCGCCGTCTTTGAAATCTGCGAGCGCGGCCCGGGCTTCTGCCGCGGCCGGATCCCATTCGCCGCGTTTGCGATCCCGTGCGATTGCCACCGTCATGCGCCAGAGGTCGCCGTCACTCACGAAGTAGTCCTGGCGGTCGCCTGCTTGGGACGTTCGGCGCGCCACGCCCCAGGCCCGCAACTCTTTGAGACACATGCTCGCGTTCCCTCGGCTGATCTGGAGGCGTTCCGCGATTTCGGTCAACGACCAAGGTTTGCCCGTTGCCATGAGCAACGCAGAAACTCGACCTGTGGAACGGCTAAACCCAAAGATCGCGCTCATGGAGCCCCAAGCGTCGACTAGGCGCTCCAGAGGGTCATTCTTTTTGTTCTTATTGTTCAAAACATTCTGAAACATATATGATTTGAGCTTAGGGGGCAAGCAATGGGATGCTTCAGGCCCCGACCCAGAGAAGGAGCCCCGATGTCAGAGTCCAATCCCATGATGAGTTCCCGTGTGAAGTCGCTCTTCATTTGGCCGCTCTTCGGCTTGCAGATCGCGGCGCTGATTGCAGGCTTGCGGGCCGTTGTGGTGGATGGACATAGTTTTGGTTGGTACGGGCCGCTGCTTTCTGCAGGCAGCTTCATGGCGTTCATGGGTTTTATCGCCGTTTCAGGTCGTCCGCGGACGAGCAAGAATTTGCCGTTCGTCATTGCGGCCAGTGCGGTGGGCATCGTCGTCACCTTGCTTGGCGCGGGAATTGCGCCTGCGGGAACGCGTGCACCACTCTTCTATGGCATGGCGAGCGGCATCGCGAACTTTCTTTATGTGTTTTGGTATTCGCGGTTGGGCCGCAGGGAAAGTCCGTTGCTGCAGGTGGGTCGCGAACTGCCTGAGTTCATGCTTGAGACCGATGAAGGCAAGGCCCTTCGCTCGACCGAAATCATCGACCGGCCGACGGTTTTTTTGTTTTTTCGGGGCAATTGGTGCCCCCTGTGTATGGCTCAGATTCGGGAAATTTCGGATCAATATCGAGAGATCGCGGATCGAGGCGCACAGGTGGTCTTAGTCAGTCCGCAGCCCCATGAAAAGAGCGCCGCGCTTGCGAAGAAGTTCGATGCCCCGATGCGTTTCATGGTCGACCCTGGAAATCGGGCGTCGCGTCGCTTGGGTATCGCCCACGATGGTGGATTGCCCTTCGGGATGCAGCTGCTGGGATACGACAGCGATACCGTCATGCCGACATTGGTTGTCACCGACGCGAGCGGCAAAGTAGCGATGGCGGACCAGACCGATAACTATCGCGTTCGACCCGAGCCGAGTACTTTTCTGGCCGCTCTCGACGCCGTCTAGTTCAAGTTCCATCCCAGGTTACCGACCGAAACTGCGTAGCCCTGGGAGGAATTCCGCTGGTTTCCATCGTCATTCCAGTCTTCAATCGCTTTGAGCTCACGCGAAACTGCTTGAAGTCATTGCAGGACACATTGGATCTCGATCGCGTTGAAGTGATCGTTGTCGACAACGCATCCGCGGATGGCACGCATCAGTTCATCAAAACCCAGTTCCCCTGGGTTCGCTACCTACGCAACGACGAGAATTTGGGCTTCGCGCTTGCGAGCAATCAAGGTGCGAGCGTCGCTCGCCATGAATTTATTCTTTTCCTGAACAACGACACCATTGCTTTGCCGGGCTGGCTGGGTCCGCTGCAGCGTCGCTTGAACAACGATCCTACGACGGCGATCGCCGGTAGCAAGTTGCTGTATGAAGACGGAACGGTTCAGCATGCGGGCGCGGTTGTCACCCGAATGAACCATTCTCCGATGCCGCTCTACCAAGGGAATCCGGCAGACGCTCCGCATGTGTCTCGGCCGCGGGAACTTCATGCGGTTACCGGGGCCTGCATGCTCGTTCGGCGTCATATCTTTGATCTGGTGGGTGGTTTCGATGAGGCGTACATCAACGGATTTGAAGATATTGATCTCTGTCTCAAAGTGGTTGAAAGAGGTCATCGGATTTTCTACGAACCGGAGAGCGTGCTGCATCATTTGGAATCGAAAACGCCCGGACGACATGACCATGAAATCCAGAATGCAATTCTTTTCCGTCAGCGCTGGGCGGATCCGAAGTGGGTGGACCAGGATCGCGTGTTCTTTGAGGACGGATTCCGCAGTCGTTCTATATGGATGGATGGTGTCGCTTGTAACTACATCGACGAAATTCCAGATGCAATAGAAACTGAACGCTGGCGTCGTCCAGCCGAGGCCCAGCGCCTGATTCATCAGTTTTCGTTATGCGATCTGCGTTCGCTCTTCGAAGATCCGAGTCTTTGGCCGACGGATGTCTCGGTTCTCAACTGGGCTGCGCGGCTTTGCAAGCAAGCAGGGATATCGGATCTTGCGGCGCTCTATTCAGAAGCCACTGAGCGTTGGTGGCAACCGGCTCCCGAATCAGACGGATTGATACCGATGACGCGAGGCGTGACTCTACCTGACGCGGCTTCCGCCGCGTCTTAGCCTTCGTCGGATGGGTCCGCGTCGCCAACAGATGTGCTGGCGCTAGCCGGGCACGGCGCGCGCAAACAACGCATTCGCGTGCCATGAGCCAGGCTCATGTTGATCTCAGAAGCGAAGAGGCTCGGCGGGAAGCGCACGCCACTGATGCGGGCTTGGTGAATGCTTGCACCTTCCAAGTCAGCGTAGAATAGGTCACAGCCTCGGATATCTGCGTTTCGCATGTACGCGCCCCGAAGATTTGCATGCGAGAGGTCGACACCGCGCAGGTCGATGCCGCGCAGCGATACGTTCTCGAGGTTGGGTGCTTCGTCGCTGGCTTTTTCATTGAACTCATCAATCTTTCCATCGATGAGCAGCAGCCGAAGTTCGCTATCCCGAACCAGTGTATCTTTTATCGAACGCATACGGAGCCTCCTATGAAGCTCTATCGGGCAGCTATGGACTTGCTTGAGAGGGAAGGAGCGGCTTAAATCTGCTCGAGGTAACGAATGATATCAGCTGACTCGTGCATCCACTGCACGTCGCCTGCTGACGCTTCAATGCGTAGACAGGGCACCATTGTCTTGCCCGTCGCAGTGACGAGTTCGTTCTGGTAGCGACGATCACGCGCTGTATCGCGAATCTCAATATCGAGTCCGAGCCGGCAGAGCGCGTCCCGAACGCGGACGCAAAAGGGGCAGCTTGCAAATTGGTAGAGTGCAAGATGGCGTGGCTTGGTTGCGGTCACCTTCTCTCCTACGGCCCAGATGGGCAATGCTTTACCTAAGATCGCTTAGAATTTCGAGTGCCGCGTTGCGTCCACATGCGCCCATGACGCCACCCCCGGGATGGGTCCCAGACCCACAGAGATAGAGACCCGAGATCGGCATGCGATGGTTTGCCCAGTCGGGAAGCGGTCGCATGAACAGCAGACGGTCGGGCGTCATTGCGCCATGAAAGATATTGCCGCCAGTCAAGCCAAAGATTCGCTCGAGGTCGGGCGGTGCGAGTACATCTATTTCTAAGATGGAACTCGAAAAACCGGGCGCTGCTGCTTCAACGACAGCGAGCACGTTGTCGCGCATCTGATCACGCAATGAATTCCATTCGGGATCGTTTGGCGCTCGTGCGGGAGCATACTGCGCGAAGATCGATGCCACGTGGCGCCCTTCCGGCGCCAGCGTTGTGTCGAGGACGGAAGGAATTGTCATTTCAACCACGGGTTTCTTCGAAACCTGGCCGAGCTGCGCGTCTTGAAACGCGTCTTCGATTTCATCCAATGTCGTTGGTCCGAGATGGATCGTGCCGGAAAGTGAAAGCTGATCGCGATCTCGAAGTCGAAAGTCTGGCAAGCGATCGAGCGCCAAGTTGATTTTGACCACCGGGCTTCGCATATCTAGGGCACCTACACTGCGGCGAAACGTGTCGGGAAGTTGCTCGGCGTTGTCTAAGATGGAGCAGGTTCGAATTGGATCTATGGATGAAACGACCAGGTCTGCATCGATCTCCGTGCCGTCTTGCAATGCGACTCCGCGTACCTGCCCGTCGCGTGTTCGAAGCGTTGCTACGTTGGTGTCGGTGCGAATCGTGACACCATGGGCCTCCGCCGCGGCTGCGATGGCATCGGATAAGCGGCCCATCCCGCCTTCGACGTAGGCCCAAACGCCGCGCGAACCCGTGATAGATCCCATCACGTGATGAAAGAGCACGTAGCCGGTCCCGGGCGTTGCGGGTGATGCAAATGCGCCGATCACTGCGTCCGTTGCGAGTGTGGAACGCAAGGGCTCGGAGTCGAACCATTCTTCTAAGAGGTCGCGAGCGGCACCAAGCAGAATGCGTGCAGCAGCTGGGGTGTGGCGTCCAAGTTTGATCCCTGCACGAAGTGCTGCGGCCCAGGGTCGAAGCTCGCGTGGCCGCCTTGGAAAGAAGCGTGGTGGAGGCAAATCGAGCGTAGGTTCCAGCGCATCTGCGATGCGTTCCAGCAAACTCTCGTAAGCACCAAAGCGCTCTGCGTCCTTCGCTGAGAACGCGCGGATTTCTTGCGCGTTCTGCTCCCGATCGGGTCCGAGTACCAACGCACGCCCGTCGGGAAGCGGTGTAATCGAGGAGGGTACGCGTGGAAGCAGTTTCAATCCGTGCTTCGTGAGCTCCAAATCTTTCACGATGCGCGGCCGGAGTAGTGAAAGCACGTAAGCGGCTCGCGATACGCGATAGCCCGGCCAAAGGGTTTCGGTTACGCAGGCGCCACCAATGAGCTCTCGGCGCTCGAGAACCGTAACGGTAAAACCAGCACGCGCCAAATACGCGGCGCAAACCAATCCGTTATGTCCTCCGCCAACAATCACGACTTTTTTCTGCGACATGCATGCAATGTAGCGTGACGGGCTGCTCGTTTCGATTCTTGGCTTAGGGTTATGCGTTAATCTAATCTAGTTGGTCTAATTTGTCGGACGCCATCGGTGGATCGCGGCGACATCTCTTCGGGGGCGGTGCCGGTTCGGAAGGGTTGAAAGTAGGCTTCCTCTTGTCCCGGGCGCGCGAGCAGTCCGGTTTTACGATCTACGCGCGAAAACACGACACCATCGGGAACAATGAATTCCTCGCGCGGTAGATCGCGCAAAGCTTTGTCCATGAAGTCCACCCAAATAGGGCTCGCGGCTCGGGATCCTGTCTCGTTTCGCCCGAGACTGCGCGCGCGGTCGTAACCAACCCAAACACCTGTGACGATTTGAGGCGAGAAGCCTATGAACCACGCGTCGAAGAGATCGTTGGTGGTCCCCGTTTTCCCGACCAGGGGCCGACCTAACTTCTTGGCGCGCCAACCAGTACCTTCCTGCACCACCGCGCGCAGCATATCGGTCATGAGGTAGCTGGTGACGGAGTCGAGGCCAATGCCCGGTCCCAAGCTATCGTCGTTGGGGTCTTCGTCTTCGGCGTCGACCTGATCACGAATATCGGCCAGGATCGCGTCCAACTGGGTGGGGGACTCGCTGAATTCCTCGTGTGCAACGTTGGGTAGTAGTTCGACGTTGGCTTCCATGAGGACGCCGTCGCGATCGCGAACTTCTGAAATAAAGACCGGTTGAATCACCGCTCCGCCCGATGCAAAGGTTCCATAACCACGAACCAATTCCGCCAGCGTGATTTCGCTCGTCCCCAGCGCCAGACTAAGATTGGGCTGCAGTGGTGCCTGAATGCCCATGGCGTGTGCCATCTCAATCACGGGTCCAATTCCGATGTTACGCAGAATCTTAATGGTCGCGACGTTCCGCGAATGCGCGAGTGCATCGCGCATTGTGATGGGACCATAGAATTTGTACGAGTAGTTTTGAGGTTTCCAAGTCAACCCGGTGTCGCGATCCTCATAGACGATCGGCGTGTCGTAAACCACGCTGGCGGGTGTGTAGCCTTTGCGCAGCGCGGCCGCATAGATGAATGGCTTGAAGGAAGAGCCAGGTTGTCGCCGCGACTGCACCGCGCGATTGAATTGGCTGTCATAGAAACTATAGCCACCCACCATGGCTCGGATGAAGCCCGTATCAGCATCCATGGCGAATAGCGAACCTTGGGCGATTGGTTTCTGATACAGCGCATACTTAGGAACAGGTGCCGATGCTGGATCCGCCCCCGGCGCTATCTGCTCACCAACTTGTTCGAGCCACACCAGGTAGCCCAGCTTCAAAGCTTCGCTGACTTTGCGAATCTGCGGTACTGCACCGTCAATCTCCGGATTGGGTACGCGCGCCCAGTTCAGATCTTCAAGCGTCAGCGTGGTTATCGTGTTGGGGTCGAGTGCCAAGTGGACGAGTTCGTTCGGGTCGTCCAATGCGACAACGAGTCCGCGGACGAACGTAGGTCCGATTTCCGGCGGATCGATAATCGTGTCTACCAGGTCTTGGAGCGCCTGATCCCAATCTTCTTTCGGCAAGACGCGGAGGGGTCCACGGTAACCCGTGCGCCGATCATGCTCGCGCAGACCTCTGCGCAAAGAGCGGAATGATTCGATCGCCAGATTCGAATCAAGCGTTGTCTTAACCGTGAGACCGCCGGTGAGCATACGGTTGGCGCCGTATTTCTCGACAAGGTAGCGGCGTACCTCCTCCGCAAAGTACGACGATGCCGCATTGAGATCGCTGGGTTGGGGTCGAATGAACTCAAGTTCTTCGCCTAACGCGGTTTGGCGCGCCTCTTCATCGATGAAACCTGACTCAGCCATGCGACGCAACACGAAGCGTTGGCGAGTCAATGCTTTCTCAGGCGAACGCCGCGGTGTGTAGCGCGAAGGCGCCGGGACCAATCCCGCGATCAACGCGGCTTCGGCCAGGGTCAGGTCTTGGACGGATTGGCCAAAGTACGTTTGCGCCGCTGCCTCGACTCCGTACGCACCCGACCCCAGATAGATCTGATTTAGGTACAGGTAGAGGATCTGATCTTTTTCGAGGTGGTTCTCGATTCGACGCGCGAGGACCATGTCTTTAAGTTTGCGAATCCAGCTGCGCTCGTTCGAGAGCAAGAATGTTTTCGCGACTTGCTGGGTGATTGTACTTCCACCTTGTTTGACGCGGCCCGCACGCATATTCGCGAGTGCGGCCCGTAGGATTCCGGGGAAGTCGAGTCCTTCGTGGTCGTAGAATGCATCGTCCTCGGCGGCGATGAACGCGTCGACCATGTACTTCGGGATCTTTTCAATATCGACGATTTCTCGCCGCTCTTTGTAGAACTGCGAGATCTCGATGCCGTCCGCGGAGTAAACCCGTGTGATGAGGTTGGGGCGATAGTCTTCCAGACTGTAGATCTCGGGCAGGTCGCGCAGAATCACCACATAGAAAAGGCCGGCGAGAAACGCCGCAGCACAAACGCCGAGTACGGTGAGGCCTGTGAAGACCCTGATTAGCCACTTCATGGGATTCATCCTGGGGGATTTCGAGCTCGTCGAGGCTAGCGGAGCGCGTGATTGACAGCAACGCGGGGCTGTCCGTAGGATCGCCGCATGCGCCACTTATTCATCGTGGACCCTTTACCACAGCTTCTGGTCAATAAAGACACCAGTGTCGTCATCATGCGTGAGGCGTCACAGCGCGGGCACGAAGTTTTCACCGCTCAGGTCGAGTATCTCGATGTGGGCGAGGGCGGGCGTCCGCGCGTACGGATGCATCCAACTCAGGTACGAGATGCCGACCCTTGGTTCGAAACATCGCCCTCACAGTACGCTCATCTTCAGGATTTCGATGTGATTTGGATGCGCACAGATCCCCCGTACGACATGAACTATTTCTACGCCACGCACCTACTTGATCTGGCGCCAGCATCGACCTTGGTATTGAACGACCCCAAGGGGTTGCGCGAAGTCGGTGAGAAGCTCTTCGTGTTGCATTTTCCGGATATTTGCCCGGACACGTTGATCAGCCGACAGATCGACGAGCTGCTGGCGTTTCGCGACAAGCTTGGTGGTGAAATGGTGATCAAGCCGCTTGGTGGATGCGGTGGAGTTGGCGTTTTTCATCTCACTTCGGAAGATCGCAACGTGCGCGCCATCCTCGAGATGGCAACGCGCGACGGTGCCGAGTACCAGGTGGCCCAGCGTTATATTCCGGAGGTACGCAACGGGGACAAGCGCATCATTTTGTTAGATGGCGAACCCATCGGTGCGGTGCTGCGGGTTCCTGCGGGGGGTGAATCGAGAGCGAATTTTCATGCCGGCGGCCGAGCTTTGCGCGCCGAGCTGACTCCGCGCGATCGTGAAATCTGCGCGCGGATCGGGCCGGCGCTGCGGGAGCATGGGATTTTCTTTGCGGGTATCGATGTGATTGGTGACTGGTTGACGGAGATTAATGTAACCAGTCCAACGGGTGTGCAAGAAATCAACGCCTTGGATGGCGTGCGACTGGAAGCCCAGATTCTCGATGGGGTCGAAAAGAAACTAAGGGACAAGCGAGGGGAGTGAGCGTGGGAATCGATCCGAAACTACTTCAAGATGGCTGCGGAAAGACGCTGTCAGCGACAGACTTTCACGATTTTGGACGGAAGATAGAAGGCAAGGTCCGCGACAACTACGTTCGTGATGGCCGGCGGGCGATCGTGGTTTCCGATCGTATCAGTGCGTTCGATGTGATCGTAGGAACGTTGCCGTTCAAGGGTCAAATCCTGAACCAACTGGCCGCGTTTTGGTTTGAAAAGACCCAAGCGATCGCGCCGAATCACCTGATTGCGGTGCCCGATCCTGCTGTTTCCATCGTGCGGGAATGTGAGGTTCTGCCCGTCGAGTTTGTCTATCGCGGTTACCTCACGGGTGTATCGAAGACCTCGATCTGGTCCGCATACGAACAGGGAATTCGCGATTACTGTGGCCATCTTCTGCCCGACGGGCTGCGCAAGCATCAGGCGCTGCCGCAACCACTCCTCACTCCTACCACGAAAGCAGAGCAGGGCGCACACGACGAATTGACCTCACGTGACGCGCTGATTGAATCGGGTGTAATTGCTGCCGAGCGCTATGACGAGGCGGCCGCAATTGCTGCGGAGCTCTTCGCCGAAGGAACGAAATGGGCCGATAGTCGCGGTCTGATTTTGGTGGATACCAAGTATGAGATGGGGATCGATTCGGATGGCAAGATCACAGTGATCGATGAAATCCACACGCCGGACTCTTCTCGCTACTGGTATCGCAATAGCTACGAGAAGGTTATGAGCGAAGGATCAGATCCGATTTCCTTCGATAAAGAGTACGTCCGACGCTGGCTTGTCGATCAGGGTTATCGCGGCGACGGCACGCCACCCGTTCTTCCCGAAGACGTGCGATGTGAGGCTTCTCGACGCTACATCGAGGCGTTTGAGACTGTGAGTGGAACGACGTTTGAGCCTTCCACCGAGGAGCCAGTTGCCCGAATCGAGAGAAATTTACGAGAGTTTTTTAACGAAAAGGTTTGACAACCTGAAATAACGTTGAATAACTTTTGCATTGTTCCCGCTCGAAGGATCTTTCTCCGTCGGTCGACCGACGGGTACTGCGGGACAATAGGGGGTAATTCATGGCAAATGTAGTCGCAAAGACCGGGATCAAGCGTGAGTCCGGTTTCTTGTATTTTCTCGATAAGCGAGGGGACGTATCGCGCGTCCGCATGGCGCGAGGTGGTGGTCGTCAGAGTAAGCCGAAGCCTGAAAAAGTTGAAAAGGCTGGGGTGACGCGAGAGGACGGGTTCCTCTACTTCATCGATAAGAACGGCAACGTCTGTCGGACCAAGATGGCCCGACGTGGTGGCGCAGGTCGCAAGCGCAAGACGGCGCGAAAGCGAAGGGCCGCACCGAGGAAGAAGACAGCGCGCAAGAAGGCGAGGAAGAAGACCACACGCAAGAAGGCACGAAAGAAGACCACACGCAAGAAGACTGCGAAGAAGAAGTCGACTCGCAAGACGGCTCGCAAGAAGACCGTTCGTAAGAAGCGGGCAACGGGTCGCAAAAAGGCTCGTAAGAAGACCGCGCGACGTCGCTAGATCACGACTGAGCGCGTTATCGGGCGGCGAAGCCGCCCTGCGCGCACGGCACGCACCGCTTTGCGGCTTCGTGCGTGCCTCTGTCGTGACGAAAGTACAAGAGAGGTTGGGCTGCAATAGAGTCCGGCAGCGGGGATGACTTTGGTCATCCCCGCTTCTTTTTGGTTCCCTCGCTCGGACCGATCAGATAGATTCCAGTCGTGGGGGATCGTTACGCGACTACGGAGATCGTATCTCCGATCGGTAAGCTGAGGCTTGCTGTAACTGAAACGGGCGTGGTGCAGATCACGTTACCTGTTTCATCTGGAACAGGCTTTAAGGGTGGACTAGCGCGAAGTTTAGTGGACGCACAGCGTGTCGAGTGGCTGCCGCTGCTCGATAAGTCGACTCAGCAACTTACGGAGTACTTTGCGGGGCAGCGTCGGGAATTTGACGTTCCGCTCGACCTCCGTGGCACCCCCTTCCAACTACAGGTTTGGCGAGTGTTGAACGAGATCGCGTTCGGTCAAATCTGTAGTTATGGCGATGTTGCGGCAAAGACCAAGAGCCCCAAGGCTTATCGCGCGGTGGGTCTGGCGAACGGCGCCAATCCAGTGCCGATCATCGTGCCATGTCATCGCGTCATTGCGAGTGGCGGCAAGATCGGCGGCTACGGCGGGGGGCTACGGGCAAAGCGTTGGTTGCTCGCTCATGAACAGCAAGGCGCCCTACTCTAACAGCAATGAATGCAATGAATGGGGACGGTCCTTGGAAGTGCAATTAATGGGGACGTTGGTTGGAAGTGCAATTAATGGGGACGTTGGTTAAAAAGTTGCACATTTTTGCCACTGGCAAAAATGTGCAACTTTTTAACCAACGTCCCCACCCCATTAATTGCACTTCCAACCAACGTCCCCATTAATTGCATTCATTGCTGTTAGAGGGCCTGCTTGATGTCGGTGAGCAGGTCATCGGTGTCTTCGATGCCGCACGAATAACGCACGAGGTTATCTCGAATCCCGTACGCAGCACGCTGTTCGGGTGTCTGGTCCCAGTAGGACATCACGGTTGGCTGCTCGACCAGAGATTCGACGCCGCCCAGGCTAGGTGCGATGTAGGGAATGCGCAGCGAATCAATGAACTTCGAAGCGGCTTCTAGGCCACCGGGAATTTCAAAACTCACTACACCGCCATACCCCGACATCTGCTTGGCCGCGTTTTCGTGATCGGGATGACTTTCCAGGCCTGGATAGTGGACCGTTTCAACCCCGCCGTGCTGCTCAAGAAAATTCGCGACCGCTTGCGCGTTTTGGTTGCAGCGTTCCACGCGCAGGGCCAGCGTCTTCAGTCCACGCAGCACCAAGTATGCCGCGTGGGGATCGATCACAGCGCCCATTACACCGTGCAGCTGACGGATCGGATCGATCAATTCTTTCCGACCAATCAAGCATCCAGCCATGACATCGTTGTGTCCGGAGAAATACTTTGTTGCTGAGTGTAGAACCAGGTCTGCCCCGAAATTTAGCGGCTGTAGATTCACGGGTGTTGCAAAGGTTGAGTCAATCACCACCAACGCATTTCGCACATGACAAAGTTCTGACGCTCGCTGAATATCCAATACCCGAAGATACGGGTTCGTCGGTGCCTCGGAGAAAAACAACGAGGTATCGTCGCGCAGTGCGGCTTCGAGCTGGTTCAAATCCGACGGATCAATAACCGTCGCTTCAATGCCCATTTTGGGCAGCAGCGTACCGATGAACTGGCGGGTTCTCCGATAACAATCACTGGTTGTGATGAGGTGGCCGTTTTCAGGAATCAGCTGGAGCAACATCGTTGTGACTGCGCTCATTCCGGACGCGGTCAAGAGGCATTCCTCACCCCCTTCTAGAATCCGGATTTTCTCTTCGGCCGTGCGGGAAGTTGGGTTTCCGTAGCGACCATATTCGTAGCTGGCGTGGCGGCCTTCTTGGTAGGCGATCACTTCTTGCGTATCGCGGAACCAGTACGTCGACGATTGGACGATAGGGGTCGTCAACGCGTCGGCGACGCGTGGTCTTCCCTCTCGTTCGGCTCCATGAACGGCGCGCGTCGAGGGGCCGTGGGGGTTTTTGGGCCGACTCATATGAAGCGCGCGAGATTACCCCCAGGGTTCGAGAGGGTCAACTTGACGCGGCAGCCTGCTGGCGAGCAATCCGCTCTCGGACCTGGTCACAGAGTTCCTGGTTTAGCGCGCCTCCGGTTGTGCGTCCGAGCTCCGTAAAGGGTGGACGCGCTTCATGAAAATCGCTTCCGCCCGTCGGAACCAGGTCGAAATCGCGTACCAGTCGGCGCATCCGGCGCATCTGTGCAGCCTTATGGCTCGGGTGGTAGACCTCGAGCGCATCCAAGCCTAAATGGGCGAGCCGCGAGACGAACGCATTCAGACCACCCGGACCTTCGGCTCCGGTCGATCGCGGCGGATGCGCAAGTGATGCGATGCCACCCGCACCATGAATGGTCTCGATGGCTTCAGCCGCGGAGGCGCCGGGTGATGCCACGAACGCGGGCTTGCCTGAACGCAGAAAGCGCGTAAAGGCTTCGTTGGGATGGCCGCAGACCCCCGCTTTCACCAAAGCCCGCGCGATATGTGGACGCCCGAGGCTCCCATCCCCGGCTTCCGTCTCCACTGCCGCGTAGTCGAGTTCAACTCCAATTCGGTTCAGCTTCTCGACGATTTCCCGCCCACGGTTTCGACGCCGTTCGCGCTGCTTCTGCAGAAAAGTTTGCAGCGCAGCATTGGACGGATCGATCCCCAAACCGAGCATGTGCAGGCGCCACTTCGGGTTTTCTTCACTCACCGAAATCTCGATACCCGCCCAGACCTCGACGCCGAGTTCGGCACCGCGGATGCGTGCGGCAGCCACGCCTTGAACCTCGTCGTGGTCTGTCAGCGCGAGGCAATTCACGCCCTTTGCATGTGCACGTTCGATCAATTCATCGGGCGACAGCATGCCGTCGGAGATCGTTGAATGGGTATGAAAGTCGCAGCGAAAACCCATCTATGTACCGAGTTCCCAGCTGGCCAAGCGTTCAAGCACCGCTGATGTTACCGCCGCGGTATCGACGAAAGCGTTGAACTCGGCACGGGGGGTGATATTCCCTCGATCGAGCGCCACGAGAGCGATCACAGCGTCTAGTTTACGATCGCTCAGGGATTCCATAGCAGCCTCTCGGCGGAGTCGGTCACGCCGCATCCTGCAGGAAGTGGAAAGCAGTGCCAATGCCAAAAGATCGTCGATTCCGGGATCCGTATCGATGTGAACCCGTTTCAAGGCGTTTCTTCGCCGTACCCTGCCTCTTCGAGTTTGTTCTCGAGAACCAAGCGGCGCCGGCGCAGGAACTCTGCTTCGGTGACCAGGCCCGCGCGACGGGTAGCGTCGAGCTGATCGAGTGCGCTGGTTTGGGCGTCGCTCAACCCCTCGTAACGCTCGGTGACTTCCGGCTCGGGATCCTCGTCACTTGCCTGCATGAGGACCGAACGTCGCCGGATTTTTCCCATGCGCACAGAGAGCGCGACCGGCTTCGCGAAGAAATCGTCGCGCCAGTCCACGATCAAACGTTGCCGTGCTTCGACCGCCCGCGCGGGTCCAGCTTCGAGGCGCGCGTCGATCTTTGATTGAGGCGGTCCGTAGGGAATGAGGTATGGATCGGCTTTACCCCAGCGGTCTTTCTTTTCAAAGAGTTCGTCGATGGCGTAGAACTCGATTACCAGCGCCTCGTCCTTGAAATACAGGTGGAAGCTCGTCACCCGGTCTTCGCTAAAAACCGCAAAGCGGCGCACGCGACTGAACGCCGCCGCAACGACTTCATCCGCCGGGGTCGCTTTTTCGATTGCCTTCGCGATGCCTTCCGCCAGCGTATACACGTCGCCAGTCTTGATCGTGGGACGGGACTTATCGTCCTTATCCTTGTGCGAGATGCTAGCCAGGATATGTGCAAGTCGGACGTCAGCAATTGTTGCTGGGTGTGCATAGCCCCGGTCAATGGGTTCGCCGTCTTTCTCGCTACGGACGAGTTCGACGCGCACGTCCCGCTTTTCGGATTCAAAAATCTCTTCGCGAACAAGTTTCGGTCCACAGGCGCTGAGTCCGAGGCAAACGGAAATCAGAAGAATTCTACTACTCATGCTCGCTTCGAAGTTGGCGGTTAAGCAGGTCGTGTACGGCGGAACGGTAGTCTTTCTCCTCATAAAGCACCCGATAGATTTCTTCGGTGATCGGCATATCGACGCTGTGCCGCTGGGCCAATTCGTAGGCTGATTTTGTGGTGATCACACCCTCTGCGACCTGGGTCAGACCCGCGAGCGCATCCTTGATCTTCAGGCCGCGACCGATCTCCAGACCCAGGTTACGGTTCCGCGATAGGTCGCCTGTGCAGGTCAGCACCAGGTCCCCCATCCCCGAAAGCCCCAGAAATGTCAGAGGGTTAGCGCCCAGTATCGCGCCGAGTCGCGTGATCTCCGCAAGGCCGCGCGTGATCACCGCCGCCCGCGAATTGAGACCCAAGTTCATCCCATCGCAGATCCCTACCGCGATCGCGATCACATTCTTGAGTGCTCCGCCGAGTTCCACACCCACAACATCGGTATTGGTGTAGCAGCGGAAATGAGGTGAAGAGAGAATGGTCTGGGCCGCGATCGCATAGGTTTCGTTGTCGCAAGCGATGGATGCCGCCGTGGGTCGACTCTCCGCGATCTCTCGAGCAAAGCTCGGACCGGATAGAAAGACAAGTCGTTCATGCGTCTCCTCGGGCAAAATACTTTTCAAGACCTCGCTGATGAGCATGCCACTTCCGACTTCGATTCCCTTGGACGCGGAGATGACAAGCGAACCGGGCTCGAGTGAATCTTTTCCGCGTTGCCAGATCTCGCGCACGCTTGCTGACGGCATCACCGATAGCACGACCTCTTTGCCGCGAAGTGCTGTCTCCAAATCGCTTGTCGCGCGAATATTGTCGGGCAAGCGATATTCGGTCAGGTAGCGGGGGTTGCGATGGTGGCGGTTGATCGCCTCAGCGACTTTGGCATCGCGTGCCCAGAGGTCCACCGCATAGTTTTTTTCTGCCAGCAGGATCGCGAGACAAGTGCCGAAGCTACCGCCTCCAAGCACGGTACATGGAATGGGGTTGGTCTGAAGCTCGGGTTCGCTCATCTCGGTAGCATAAACGCGCACTTGTCTGGTTGACAGCACTATGTCGGCCACCTAGCTTTCCGCGGCCTTTCTCCCGGGACTTCAAGCGTTTCTTTCGGTGGGGGTTGAATGGCCGAATACTGGGGTTTGGGCCTGTTTACGTTACTCGGCACGGCCGTGGTGACGTTGTTCATGGTCCTGACGACTTGGCTCGGACCGAAATTAGTTTTTCCGGAAAAGCAGGAACCATTTGAGTGTGGCGAACGCCAGGTGGTTTCTCCGTATCAACGGTTTAACGTCAAGTTCTACATGGTCGCGATCTCATTCATCATCTTCGATGTTGAAGTCGTATTCCTGTACCCGTGGGCCGTTGTTTTCAATGACTTCATCGGTAACGGTGCCGGTTGGTACGCATACATCTCGATGATGGTTTTTCTCTTCGTCCTCAGCGTGGGTCTCGCCTACGAGTGGATGAAGGGCGGGTTGGACTGGAACTAGTCGATGCAAGCTCAAACGCTGCAGAAAATCGAAGCGCTGTTTGAGAAATATCCGCAGAAACGCGGCGCGCTGCTACCGGCGATCTATCTGGTGCAGGCGGAAAAAGGCCACGTGGATAGCGATGCAGCGCGCGAACTCGCGGAGCTCTTCGAACTTCAGCCCGTCGATGTGTGGGAAGTACTAACTTTTTACAATATGTTCTACACCGCGCCGCAGGGTCGGCATCATGTCTATGTCTGCACCAACCTACCGTGCAGCTTGCGTGGCGCACGC
The DNA here is from genome assembly GCA_029261895.1 of Deltaproteobacteria bacterium. Lineage (GTDB taxonomy): Bacteria > Myxococcota_A > UBA9160 > SZUA-336 > SZUA-336 > JAJDAK01. The sequence goes on along the minus strand of JAJDAK010000091.1, from coordinate 24,008 downwards.
TCGCTACTCAAAGGTATTGAATCGCATTTGGGTGTTCATTGCGGTCAGACCACGGCTGACGGTCGAATTACGCTCGGCCATGAGGAGTGCTTGGGCTCCTGTGGGACCGCGCCCATGATGCGTGTCGACGGCGAGTACGTGGAGAATTTGGATCTCGTCGAAGCCAAGCGCGTGATCGATGGGTTGGACTGATCGATGATCATCGTACCCTACGTCACCGGCTATCTGAGCGAGCATTATGCGGACGACGATTTTCGGACGCTCTCTGCCTATAAGGCGAAGGGCGGCTTCGAAGGCCTGAAGAAGGCATTGGCGATGGAGCCCGAAGAAGTCGTCGAAATCATGAAGTCTGCGGGATTGCGCGGTCGTGGTGGCGCGGGTTTCAACGCTGGGATGAAGTGGAGCTTCATGCCAAAGGACACAGACCGCCCGAAGGTCTTAGTCTGCAACGGCGATGAATCGGAACCGGGATCATTCAAAGACCGGTTAATTATGGAACGGGGTCCACTTCAAATTCTCGAAGGCATTCTCATTGCCGCCTGGGCGGTCGGTGCCTCGAAAGCCTTCATCTATATTCGTGGTGAGTACAAAGAGCCGATTCGGTGTCTGGAAGCTGCCGTTAAGGAACTCTATGGCGCCCGCCTCTGCGGTGAAAACGTCATGGGGAAGAAAGGCTTCAACATCGATATCGTGGTTCACAGCGGAGCCGGTGCGTATATCTGTGGCGAAGAAACGGGATTACTCGAGTCGCTCGAAGGGAAGAAGGGGCAACCGCGCAAGAAGCCGCCGTTCCCCGCGCAGTTCGGTGCGTTCGGATTGCCAACGACGGTGAACAATATCGAGACCTTCGCCCACGCCCCGTACATTTTAGATCGCGGTGTCGACTGGTTCCGCGGTTTTGGCACGGAAAAAAGCCCGGGAACAACGCTTTATGGTGTATCGGGGCATGTCGAACGTCCCGGCCTCTTTGAATTGCCGTTGGGAACGCCGTTGCGCGAGGTCATCGGTCACGCGGGTGGTGTACGGGGAGGGCGGCGTCTCAAAGGTGTGATCCCCGGTGGAATGTCGATGCCGATTTTAACGCCGAATGACATAGACGTGCCGATGGCCGACGAGTTTCTTTCCGAGCGTGGCACCCACCTTGGAACAGGCGGCGTCATGGTGATGGACGAAACCACCTGCATGGTTCGTGTTGCTTGCGTGGTCAGTTATTTCTTTCGCGATGAGTCGTGCGGACAGTGCACACAATGTCGTGAAGGCACGGGTTGGATCAATAAAATCTGCGAACGCATCGAACAGGGTCGGGGCACGCAGCAGGACATGAAGCTGCTCGAAGACGTACCCGCGATGATGGAAGGTCAAACCATCTGCGCGTTTGCGGATGCGGCCGCGTGGCCCATTCAGGGGTTGATGCGTCACTTCCGTGACGACTTTGAAGCGCATATTCGCGAACATAAATGCCCTTATCCCGAGAGTTTCGAGCTCTAATGGTCACGATTACCATCGATGGAAAAGAGTACGAAGTTGCCGAGAGGCGAACGATCCTGCAGGCAATCGATGACCTCGGTCTGCTGATGACCGAAGTCGACATTCCGCATTATTGTTTTCATCCCAAGTTAGCGGTCGACGGATCGTGTCGGCTTTGCCAGGTCGAAGTCGAAGGGTTGCCGAAGTTGCAGATCGCATGCGACACGCCCGTTCGTGACGGCATGATTGTGAAGACCGCGAACCAACGGGTTAAGGACGCACGCAAAGGCGTGATGGAACTCCTGCTGATCAACCATCCGCTGGATTGTCCTATCTGTGATCAAGCCGGCGAATGCAAGCTTCAGGATTATTCATTCGACTACGGGATCGAGAGCGCGCGTACCCAGGAGCCACGCCGGCCGGCCAAGAAGAATGCCGACCTGGGTCCGACGATCGTCTTTGATCAGGAGCGCTGCATCCTCTGCCGACGCTGTGTACGCTTTTGCCGTGAAGTTCCGAAAACAGGAGAACTCGGTGTGTTTCACCGCGGCGACGAGTCCGTGCTCGAACTCTTTCCCGGTACCCAGCTCGACAATCCCTATTCGATGAACGTGGCCGACATTTGCCCCGTTGGCGCGCTGACGACAAAAGATTTCCGATTCAAGATTCGGGTTTGGTTTCTGGATGACCAGGAAAGTGTTTGCGACCAATGTTCAAACGGTTGCAACATCTATGCATCGCGCTCCAATAACAAGGTTTATCGCTATCTTCCGAGACGCAACGACGCGGTGAACGACACCTGGATTTGCGATCACGGTCGCATGTCCTACAAGCAGATTTTGGAGAACCGACTCACGGAGCCCGGCATCAAGGGCCAGCGTGACGTAGGTTATCGCGACGCGATCCAAGAGGCGGGGCGGCTCATCCGTGAGGCACGAACCTCATCGCGCCGTATCGTGGGCGTGGCCTCGCCGTACGCGAGTAACGAGGATCTGTTTACGTTCCGCAAGTTACTCGAGGCGCTCGGCGCAGGGCCCGGAACTTTCGCGGTGCAGCGTGGGGAAGCCGACGACGTACTAATCAAGGCCGAGAAGGCCCCGAATGCGAACGGCGCTCGCGCGTTGGGTTTTGAGGAATCCTATGAAAGCGTAGGCGCGGCGGATGTTGCCATCGTGCTGGGCCATACCACGACCGCCGAGTATTTCCGCGATGTCGCCAATCTCATTCTGATCGACACGCACGTGTCGTCGCTGATGGATCAAGCTGCCGTCGTATTGCCCGCACGCGTTACCGCAGAGAAAGAGGGCACGTTCACCAATCACGCGAATCGCGTGCAGCGGTTCTTGCCTGTGGTGGAACCGAAGTTTGAGGCCTGGTCCGATGGCGATCTATTGCAGCAGATTGCATCGGCGTCCGGGTTGGGTGGTTGGGACAGTATGTATAGCGTTCATGAAATTTCCAAGGAGCTCACGGAGTCGATCGCCGCGTTTGCGGACCTTCAACTCGGCTCGCTGGATGATCAGGGACGAGAGCTCAGCTAGATGGAATTCGATCTAAGCAAGATTCCCATCACCCTCTTCATCTTCTCACTGATTGTGGGCTTGTTCTCCCCGATCATGACGTGGGTCGAGCGCAAGCAGAGTGCCCTGATGCAAGATCGCATCGGTGCAAATCGCGCTGAGATCCTCGGTATTCGAGCGATCGGTTTACTTCACCCGGTGGCCGACGTGATCAAGATGATCACCAAGGAAGACACCTTTCCGCTCGGCGGCAGTAAATTCCTGCACAACATCGCACCGATGATCGCGGCTATTCCCGCATTGATCAGCTTCGCCGTAATCCCTTACGGTGGGCACTATCAAGCCTGGGGTGCTGACTGGACCCTCGTTGTTGCGGACTTGGATTACGGCGTGCTCTATCTCTTGGCGATTGGTTCGATTGCCGCGTACGGTTCGATCATCGCGGGTTGGGCGGCCAACAATAACTGGGGCCTGCTCGGTTCGATTCGCGTTTCCGCACAGATGATTTCCTACGAAGTGTGCATGGGGATTTCTGTCGTCGGTCTCTTCATGGTTTTCGGCACGTTGAAGATGACCGACATGGGAATCGCACAACAGGAAACGTTCCGCGTGCTTGGTTTTGTTGAGCACTTGGGCTGGGCGCAAGCAGGGACAGCGTGGGTCGACTTCGTCAAGCTTCCGATGTGGGGCATCTTCCTGCAGCCACTCGGATTTTTCATGTTCATGACGGCGCTCATCGCGGAGAACAAGCGACCGCCATTCGATGTTCCGGAGGGCGAGTCAGAGCTCGTTGCTGGATACTTCATCGAGTACAGCGGTATGAAGTTCGGACTTTTCTTCATGGCGGAATGGATTGAAGTCGTCGTGATCGCCGGGCTCATGACCGCGATGTTCCTCGGCGGCTGGAGCGTTCCCTACATACCGGACGCGACACTGGTCGAATTTTTCCGCGGTGGTGTTGGCGTCAATATGGCGAACGTCTTCGCGATGATCATTCACGTGCTGATTTTCTTCACCAAGGTGATCTCAATGATCTTCTTCCTCCAGCTCATCCGCTGGAGTCTGCCGCGCTTCCGCTATGACCAAGTGATGGATTTGGGCTGGAAGATCCTGCTGCCGCTTTCGATTGCGAATGTCGCCGTTACCGGCCTCATCATGCTGCTGGTGAAGGAGGTCACAGGATGACGTTTGGAGAAATCGTTCACCTCGTTATCAATGAACAGAATCTGTTCATCTTTTTCAGCACCGTCGCGATTCTGTCGGCGCTTGGTGTGGTGCTCAATCTGTCGAATACGGTTTATGCCGCGCTGTCGCTCGTCGTTTCCATGCTCGCCCTCGCAGGACTCTTCGTCATGTTGAATGCCGAGTTTGTGGGTGTGCTCCAAGTGATGATCTACGCGGGCGCGATCGTTGTGCTTTTCCTTTTCGTCGTGATGCTGCTGAATCTACGTGGCGGGGAGATGGCTGCAGATCGCCAGCCATTTTTGAAATTGGTTGGCGCCGGCATCGTGATTGCGGCGACTGTTAAACTGACGTCGCTGCTCGGCGCTGCGCGATCCAACCCGAGCGGGATTCAAAAGGACTGGATGCCGGTAGGGCCTGAGTTTGGTTCTGTACGGGATATTGGTCTCGTGCTCTATACCGACTATCTCCTGCTTTTCCAGGTAAGTGGGATATTGCTGCTAGCCGGCATTGTTGCGGCCGTGATCCTCGCGAAACAGAAGGTCGACTAATGCCTGACGTCTGGCACTATCAAATGGTGGCGGCGGTGCTGTTCATGATCGGCATCATGGGCGTTCTGGTTCGCCGTAACGTCATCGTGATGTTCATGTGCATCGAGCTGATGTTGAATGCAGCAAATTTGTCGCTGATTGCGTTTAGTCGACTATGGGGCAATCTGGACGGTCAGATCTTCGTCTTCATGGTGATCATTGTAGCCGCGGTCGAAGTGGCGGTTGGCCTCGCGATCATCATTGCATTGGTCCGCAATAGAGACACCGTGAATATTGAAGAGTCGAGTCTGCTCAAATGGTAAACGACGGCCACGCCAACGACTATCTGCGCCTCATTCCACTTTTCCCGCTGCTGGGCGCATTGATCTCTGGCATCTGGCTGATGTTCGCGCGAAAGGAATGGCCGCGGTCCATCGTCATCCTGGTGGCGTGCTCGGCACCCATCGCATCATTCGTAGTAGCGTTTTCACAGTTTCTTGAGCTCGCGACTGCAAAATTCCCGGATGGGCGCTTCTTTATCGACAATGTCTATACCTGGATCGGCTCGCATAGTTTTCAAGCCGAGATGAGTTTTCTGTTTGACCCGCTATCCGCGGTAATGGTCATGGTCGTAACCGGCGTCGGCTCGCTGATCCACATTTATTCCATCGGATACATGGATGACGACCACCGCGATGACAAAGGGTTTCAGCGATTCTTCGTCTATCTAAATCTCTTCACCTTCTCGATGCTGATGCTCGTGCTTGGCGACAACCTGCTGGTTCTCTTCGTCGGTTGGGAGGGTGTAGGTCTCTGCTCCTATCTCTTAATCGGATTCTGGTATCTCGAAGACCATAATGCGATGTGCGGGCAGAAAGCATTCGTGGTGAATCGCATCGGAGACTTCGCGTTTCTGATCGGCATCTTCATTCTGTTCTGGGCGTTCTACCAGGCAGGTCATCCGACCATCGATTTCCTCGAGATGAAAGCCCATATCGGCGAGCTCACCGAACTCACGGTCCCGGTACCCCCATGGTTTGCGACCATCGGATTGGCGGTGCCCACGTGGAAATTGCTCACGGTCGCGGGTCTCTGCTTCTTCGTGGGAGCGTGCGGTAAGTCCGCTCAGCTTCCACTCTACGTCTGGTTGCCGGACGCCATGGCCGGGCCGACGCCCGTATCCGCGTTAATCCATGCAGCAACGATGGTGACAGCCGGTGTCTACATGGTGTGTCGCATGAGCTTTCTCTACGACCATGCGCCGGGTGCGCTCTCGACCATCGCTTGGGTGGGGGGCCTCACGGCGTTCTTTGCCGCGACGATCGCGATTACACAAAAAGACATCAAGAAGGTGCTCGCGTATTCGACGGTAAGCCAACTTGGCTACATGTTCCTCGCCGCGGGGATGGCTTCCTACAGTGCTGCGATCTTCCACTTAGCCACGCACGCGTTCTTCAAAGCGCTGCTCTTTCTTGCAGCTGGGTCTGTGATTCTTGGCATGCATCACGAGCAGGACATGGACAAGATGGGCGGACTGCGGCGCAAGATGCCGATGACGCACATCGTGTTCCTGATTGGCGTCCTTGCGATTATTGGTGCGCCGCCGCTCTCAGGATTTTTCTCGAAGGACGAAATTCTCTTGGGTGCGTTTTTGAATCACGATGTCCCCGGCGCGAAATTTCTCTGGGGCTTGGCGTTGTTCACCGCAGGTTTGACCTCCTTCTACATGTTGAGACTCTACTTTCGGATCTTCACAGGACCCACACGCGCCTCCGCCGATGTGTTTAGTCACGTGAAGGAACAGCCTGCCGTCGTTGTTGGGCCACTTGTTGTTTTGGCCCTGCTCTCCGTCTTCGCGGGTGGTGTGATGGGCTTCCCCGATGCTTATGGACAATGGTTGATGAGCATGCCGGATTCGAACAGCCTGCGTCACTTCTTGAGCGAGACGGTATCGACTTCGGAACACCACATCAGTTTGGGGCAAGAGCTTGGTTTGGCCGGTCTCGCCGTCTTTGTTGCGCTGGTTGCTGCCGGACTCGCAGCGGTCCTCTACTTCTATCGAACAGAGCTAGTCCCTGGGCTCACCAAGAAGCTCCGCCATGTCCACACGGTTCTGCTCAATAAGTACTACGTGGATGAGTTCTACCACGCGGTCATCATCAAGCCGTTGATTCGCATGTCAGATGCACTGCTTTTCCGCGTGGTCGATCAGCGTATTATCGACGGTGCGGGCGTGAACGGGATCGCGAAGTTGGTGCGTGGCATCGCCGATAACGGCATCAAGTTTGCGCAAACGGGTCTCGCACAGACCTATGTGTTTGTGATGTTGATCGGCGGCGTCGCATTCTTGGCCTACTTGGTGGGGGGCATTTGATGCTGTCGCAACCACTGGAATGGCTCGGTATCGATTTGCTTTCGGCGATTGTCTTTTATCCGCTCGCCGGATTGGGTGTACTACTTACGCTTGAAATGCTTTCACGACTCTTCGGCGGTCGTGTGTCAGCCGGCTTATGGCGCGTAGCGGGTTTTATCGTTTCGATGATCGGACTCGTATTGTCTGTCGATCTTTGGCAGACCTTCGATCCGTCCAAGTCAGGCATGCAACTCGTCGAACATATGCCTTGGCTCCCGGATTTCGGCATCAACTACTACGTCGGTGTTGATGGCATCACGCTCTTTTTGATCGTGCTTACCGCGTTCCTTCTTCCCGTCATTCTCTTGGCGTCGTGGACCGATATCGCGTCTCGCGTCAAGCAGTACGTATTTTTCATGTTGCTACTTCAATGCGGCATGATGGGCGCGTTTCTCTCGCTCAATATGTTTCTCTTCTACGTTTTCTGGGAGGTCATGCTGATCCCGATGTATTTCTTGATCGGGATCTGGGGCGGCCCCCGTCGTATTTACGCCACCATGAAATTCTTCATCTACACCATGGTCGGCAGTCTCCTGATGCTCGTTGCGATTCTGATTCTGGCATTTCTTCACTATCAGGAGTTCGGTGGCGTACTCAATTTCGATTACATCGGCTGGAACGGTGCGAAAGGCATCCTGGACACCGTGCTCCACACCGACGGTTCGATCTGGTGGCAGAATCAGCGTTGGCTCTTCCTTGCGTTCGCGTTGGCGTTTGCGATCAAAGTTCCGCTCTTTCCGTTCCACACCTGGTTGCCCGATGCGCACGTTGAAGCTCCGACCGCGGGTTCGGCGATTCTCGCAGGCGTGCTGCTAAAGCTGGGCACCTATGGATTCCTGCGTTACGCGCTGCCACTTTTCCCCCAGGCGACGTTGGAAGCAGCGCCATGGCTTATCGGCCTCTGCTTGATCGGCATCGTATACGGCGCGCTGGTGGCGATGGTGCAAACCGATATCAAGAAGCTGGTCGCTTATTCTTCGGTGAGCCACCTGGGCTTGGTGATGCTCGGCATCTTCGTGCTGACGATTCAAGGTCTCGAGGGTGCGGTCTTGCAGATGGTGAATCATGGTATCTCGACCGGCGCGCTCTTCATTTTGGTGGGTATGATCTACGAGAGGCGTCATACGCGCGAGATCAGTTCTTTTGGCGGGATCGCCCAGGTGATGCCGGTCTTCACCGTGTTCTTTTTGATCACGACCTTTAGCTCGATTGGTCTTCCAGTCCTGAACGGATTCGTCGGCGAGTATCTGATCCTGCTCGGCACCTTTACCACCAATAAGCCGGCCGCTGTGATTGCGACCAGTGGTGTTATTCTGAGTGCGGTCTACATGCTCTGGATGGTTCGCCGCGTGTTCTTTGGTGCGGTGACGAGCGAGGCGAATCAAAAGCTCCAAGATCTGAACACGCGGGAAAAGCTTGTCGCTGTCGCGTTGGTGCTGCCGATGTTCTGGATCGGTGTCTATCCTTCGAGTTTTCTGTCGCCGATGCACAATTCGGTTTCAGGACTGTTGTTGACGATGGAGCGGAAGGGCGTGGATATCGCAGCCTATACCGGTGTTCGTATTCATACCCGAGTCGAGGCAGCGACCGAAGGTGAAGCGCCGCGGAGTTCGGGGGAGTAATGGAGACTTCGGTACTCGAATTTACGGCGCCCGAACTTCACTTCGGAACGATTTCTCCGCTCCTCACGGTGGCGTTAGGCGCAGTACTCTTGCCGATCATCGAGGCGTATCTCTCACGCCGCAAGAGTTTCCTGAGTCGTCCGGTAACGCGGGTCTGGATCGGTTTCATGCTGAGCTTTATCAGCACGATCTTTCTCGCGATCGCGTTGATGCTGACGCTGGGCAAGCTCAGCGTGCCACAGGCCGAGGTTGCATTTAACGCTGCGCATCCGATGATCGCCATGGATGGGACCGCGCACTTCTTGATCGCGACGATTCTCCTGTCTGCGATTATGACCATCCTGGTATCCGGTCGGTATCTAGCGGATGTTGGCGCGAATTACGGCGAGTACTACGCATTGGTTTTGGCATCTGTGCTTGGGATGATGCTGCTCGCAGCATCGACCAATATGATCATGCTCTTCGTATCACTCGAACTGATGAGCATTCCCATCTATGCGCTCGCGGGATTTCGACGTTTATCCGTGCGTTCAAATGAGTCAGCGATGAAGTACTTCATCATCGGTTCATTTGCCTCGGGTCTGATGCTCTACGGGATGGCGCTTCTTTATGGTGCGACGGGCAGTGTTGGACTCGCGGAAATCGGCACGAAGTTTGACCCCGAAAGCGTATTGCACCTGCTCGGTGCGGGCCTCCTGTTGATCGGGCTCACCTTCAAGATTGCGGCGGTGCCGTTCCATCAATGGGCACCCGATGTTTATGAAGGCGCTCCGACTACCGTCAGTGGATTCATGGCTACGGCGGTTAAAGTCGCTGCATTCGGCGCACTCTTCCGTGTACTCAGCCTCGCACTTCAACCGGGTATCGAGTCACTCTACGGCGCGCTGTGGGTCATCGCTGCACTCTCGATGACCGTCGGCAATGTGATGGCGATGATCCAGCGTAATGTGAAGCGCATGCTCGCCTACTCGAGCATTGCGCACGCAGGCTATTTGCTGATTGGTTTGATTGTTCCAGGCAGCGGCGGCTACTCCGCCATCATGTTCTATCTATTGGTTTACACGTTCATGACGATTGGTGCGTTCACCGTTATATCCGTGCTTGCGAAAGATCACGAAGACAAAGATCAGATTGACGACCTCGCAGGCCTATCTGTTTTGCGACCATTTCTCGCCTTTGTGATGGCGGTCTGCATGTTTTCGCTTGCAGGGATTCCTCCGTTTGCCGGTTTCATGGCCAAGTTCCAACTGTTCAAGGCAGCTATTCAGGCGTCGACCGAGTTAGGTGATAGCAGTTTACTTTGGCTCGCCATCATCGGCGTGTTGAACTCGGCCGTATCTCTTTACTACTACCTCCGCATACCGGTCGTGATGTACATGCGCGATCCGGAGCGTGAGGCCGACCCTGATTCCATGGCCGGTTTCGAGCGACTGGTACTCTTCGTATGTGCCGCCGCGGTGTTCGTGCTTGGTATCTTTCCCCATGACGTATTCGTCATCTTCTGGGATGTAGATGTCATCGCTGTCGTGAGTGAAGCCGCACGAAGTATGCTTCCCTGACTCGATTGCCGAAATTCCCTCTCGGTCGTGGGTGAATCTAGGGAAATTTTACTTCTTACGTTCCTGGCGCTTTGCTTGGGCGCGTTGGTCGGACTTGAGCGTCAGGTTGCACAGCGCGAGCGCGTCGAAGAGAAGGACTTTCCGGGTCTTCGAACGTTCGCATTTCTGGCGCTGACGGGCGCGCTTTCAGTGCTGGCCGGCCGCGAGATCGGTGCCTGGATGTCGGGCGCGCTCTTTCTCGCCACCACGACCTTCCTCGTGCTTCGGTATCACCATGTGCTCGAACACCGGGGCGACCCGGGTTACACGACCGAGATGGCCGGGCTTTGTACCTTTGCGATTGGTGCGCTGGCGCAATCGGGCCAAATTCTGGTCGCGAGTGCGATCACCATCGGCATGGTCGCGTTGTTGCGCTCGAAGCGAGCGCTACACCATTTGGCGAATTTGCTTTCGCCGATCGACATGGAAACATTGGTTCGATTCTTGGTCATCACGGGCATCATTTTTCCGCTGCTTCCCGATGAGTCGATCCATCCCGCGGTCGATGTCCTGCATCCCCGCGACATCTGGCGCATGGTGGTATTGATCTCCGGGGTTTCGTTTGTCGGTTACGTGCTCATGCGCGTGCCGGGAGGTCGTTCCCGACACCTGGTTAATGGTTTTCTTGGGGGTCTAATCTCTGGCACCGCCGCGACTCTCTCCTACGCCCGCACCTCGTGTGATCTGGAAAATTCCCGGCCGTTGGAGTTACAGCTCATCATCGCTGCAGCGATGACGTTCATTCGGATGATGATGGTGATCACGGTGGTTCAAGCATCGCTACTTCCGATGATCGCGCCGCCGCTGCTGGTGATGTTCTTCGTCGGGACGTTTCTGGGTTTCGCGCGTCATTACTCATACGATATATTGCCTAGAGCTTCCGAGATACGGAACCCGCTGCAGATGATGACCGCGCTCAAGTTCGCATCGGTCTACATGCTTGTTCTGGTTCTGGTCGACTTTGTACGCGATCTACTCGGTGATAGCGCTATCTATTCCGTTAGCGCATTTGCGGGCCTGGCGGGTGCCGACGCGCCGTCGCTCTCGCTCGCACGCTTGGCTCGCAATGCGGAGCTTACGCCCGAGGTCGCGGCATTTGGCATCGTACTCGCCGCGATTGCAACAACGATCGGAAAAACGATTATCGTGGCTACTGCTGCGCGCGGGCGTTTCGTTTACCGAACCGCATCGAGTCTTCTATTGATTGCGGCATCGGGAGCCACGGCGCTCTTCTTCTTCGCGCGCTAGCCGATCGTATCGAAGCCGGTATAGGGCTGAAGCTGCTTCGGGATGCGAATCGAACCGTCTTCCTGCTGGTGGTTCTCGAGAACCGCAATGATGGCGCGCGAAACCGCGATCGCCGTGCCGTTCAACATATGGGCGAACGCGGGCTTCTCCGTCGCTGGATCGCGGTAGCGAACCTTTAATCGTCGGGCCTGATAGTCGGTGCAGTTTGAGGTGCTGGTAATCTCGCCCCAATCACCGTTTTCACCGCGGCTCGGCATCCAGGCTTCGAGGTCGTATTTTCGGTACGCGGGACCGCCTAGGTCACCGCTGCAAACATCGACGACCCGAAACGGAATTTCGAGCGCTTTGAAAATCTCTTCCTCGATCGAGACCAACTCTTCGTGAAAATCAGCGGATTGTTCTGGCGTGCAGAACACAAACATCTCCACCTTGGTGAATTGATGCACACGATACAGACCCTTGCCCGCACGACCCGATGCTCCGGCTTCGGTGCGGAAGCAATGCGACAAGCCTGCGTAGCGTCGCGGTAGTGAGTCAGTTTCAAAAATCTCATCTGCGTGCAGGCCACCGAGCGTGATTTCAGCCGTGCCAATCAAAACCAAATCATGATTCGCGATCGAGTAAACCTGGCTCTCTTCCCCGCGCGGATTGAATCCCGTGCCTTCGGCAACCTCGACGCGAGCTAAGTCTGGGGTTTGAAACAACGTGAATCCCCGCGCGCGCAGGAAATCCAGCGTGAAACGCACCAGAGCCTGCTCGAGCAGCACGCCCTCATTCTTAAGGAAGTAGAACTTCTGCCCCGTTACCTTGGCGCCGGATTCGAAGTCGAGTAGATCGTGAAGCTCGCCCAGCTCCACATGATCCTTCGGCGCAAAGCTGAAAGTGGTGGGTTCTCCAGAACGCCGGATCTCTTTGTGATCGGAATCTTCGGATCCGAGCGGCGCATCGGGGTGCGTCATATTGGGGACGCGATGGTGGAGCTCTCGAAGTGCTGCTTCAGCGGCACGGAGCTCGTCATCCAGCGGTGCCTCACGCTCCTTCAACTGCTTGCCCAGCGCGCGTTCCTCACCCGTGGGCTTTCGGCCTTTCATCTCCTGGTTGAGTTGATTGCGCCGTTCTCGGAGGCCCTGCTGCTCGGCGATCAAGGCTCGCCGCGTTTCATCCAATTCGAGCAGCCGACCCAAATCAACCGTCACGCCGCGGCGTTCGCAGTTGGCGCGCACGGCGTCGATCTCTTCTCGTATGAAGCGCAAATCCAGCATGAGGGAATGGATTCTAGTGAAACCGGCCGCTGAAATCTCCGGTTAGTCGCGACGCAATGCGACGATTCGAATCACCACCGGGTCATCGTCTCGGTAGACCGCCAGCCCGTCGGATTCTACCGACTCCTGGATTTCGAAACCGATCTCACGCAGCTCTTTACAAAGCTCATTCATGCGCAGAAAGCGACGATAGTGACCATCGTGCAGGAACGCGTCGGGTTCGAGTGGTCGCCCCTTACCGTAAAGCGACCCCGCGACGGAACGCGCTTCGATGAGCAACATCCCACCTGGTCTTAAGTTGGTATGGGACCAAAGCAGTGCGCGCGACGCCTGTTGCTTGGGAACCGCATGCAATGTGAATCGAGAGTAAACGACGTCGAAATCCTTGCCGTACTCGTCGCCGAGGCGCGCGAAATCTGCAACGAGGAAGACAGGTGCGTGGTTGAATTCGAATGTTTTGACGCGTTCATTTAGCAGCTGAATCGCTGTCTCGGATTGATCACATCCGAGCACACGAACCCCGTCGGCTGCGAAAAAGAGCGCATCCCGGCCGTTGCCACAGCCGAGCTCCATCAGGAGATCATCGGGCGATATCCGACCCAGGGATTCCTGGGCAAAGGAAGAGGGCAGGTCCAACGACGCATCCGCGCTGGCGTAAAAGCGATCCCAATATTCAGGCCCTCGGTCGGGAGGGCTCGCCTTCGGCATATGGGGTTCCTATGGGGGGAACGGTCTATATCCATTTTCATCGACGCTAGGGATTACCGGCTTGAACTGTCGAAGCTGACGATTCCCGACCCATGGCGGGCCTGCTGTCAGGATGAGTCCAGCGCACCGGGGCACTTCCGATGAAACCAGCAGGCCAAGCCCGCATCTCAGGCATAATTCGAAATCAACGGGAGGCGGGCATGAAAGCGGCAGAACTATTCGTACGATGTCTGGAGAACGAGGGCGTGGAGTACATTTTCGGTATTCCGGGCGAAGAGAACATCGACGTGATGGACGCGCTGCTCGACAGCTCGCTCCGCTTCATCACTACACGCCACGAGCAGGGTGCCGCATTCATGGCTGACGTCTACGGCAGGCTTACCGGCCGTGCCGGCGTTTGCCTCGCCACGCTCGGGCCGGGTGCCTGTAATTTGGTTACGGGCGTCGCCGACGCGAATATGGATCGCGCGCCCGTTGTTGCGCTCGCGGGGCAGGCCGATACGTTGCGGATGCATAAGGAGAGCCACCAGTACATGGATCTGGTGCGACTCTTTGAACCGATTTCAAAATACTCCGTGCAGGTTCGCGAGCCGGAGATCATTCCCGAAATCATTCGCAAAGCATTCAAGCAAGCCGAAGCGGAAAAACCCGGCGTGAGTTTTGTCGAGCTGCCCGAAAACATTGCCGAGGCTGAAATCGACGGGAAGCTTCCGCTGAAAGTACAGCGGGCGACCATTCCGGAAGCATCGCCTAAGAAAATTTCACAGGCGGCTGATGTGATTTCCTCCGCACGTTTCCCCCTCGTCATGGCCGGCAACGGTGTAATCCGTGGCGGCGCGTGCCAAGAGCTGGTGGCGTTTGCCGAAAGACTCAACATTCCGGTAGCGACGACCTTCATGGCGAAGGGCGCGATCCCGTTTTCTCATCCGCTTTCACTGGGGACTGCGGGTCTACAAGCGCACGACTATATCGGATGTGGCTTTGACCGCGCCGACGTCATCATCTGCGTCGGTTTCGACATGGTGGAATATAAACCGAATCTCTGGCACGCCACGAAAGATCGCAAAATCATTCACATCGATGCATCGCCCGCGGAAGTCGATGAAAACTATATTTTGGAAGTCGGCGTCGTCGGTGATATCAAGGACGCGCTACCCGCGATTGCATCTCAATCCAAAGCGCACGACAAGATCTGGGCCAAGGGTCTGCGTGAGCAGATCGTTGAAGAACTTGAAGCGCTCGCCGCCGATTCGTCCTTTCCGGTAAAGCCACAGAAGATCGTCTGGGATCTGCGGCAGGCGCTGGACGCCGAAGACATCGCGATTTCCGACGTGGGAGCGCATAAGATGTGGATGGCCCGCATGTATGAAGCGGAGGCGCCGAATACCTGCATTATTTCTAACGGCTTTGCATCGATGGGAATCGCGGTTCCGGGTGCGGTCGCGGCGAAGCTCGCGTTTCCCGAACGTAAAGTCGTGGCCGTTACCGGCGATGCAGGTTTTATGATGAACTCGCAGGAAATTGAAACCGCGCTTCGCATCGGTACGCCGTTCGTGATTTTGATTTGGACCGATAGTAAGTATGGCTTGATCGAATGGCATCAGAATCGCACCTTTGGCCGTTCAAGCAATATAGATTTCACGAATCCCGATTTTGTGAAATACGCCGAGAGCTTTGGCGCGAAAGGCTACCGGGTTAAGAGTGCCGATGAGCTGTTGCCGACCTTGAAGCAAGCCCTGGCCGATGACCGTGTGGCGATCGTCGACTGCCCGGTCGACTATTCAGAGAATATGAAGCTCACGGAGAAACTCGGTCAGTTGCAGTGCCGGATTTAGTATGAGCACGTCCTTTTCGCTTCTTGTCCCGGGATCTAACGCGACGGGATCGCTTGACGTTACCGCGCCGTTCGACGGCTCGAAGATCGGCAGCGTCGAAACCGGTGACCGTGCCGTGGTTGAGCGCGCTTTTGAAAATGCGCACGGACTCTACCGGAATCGGGACACCTGGCTTGATGTGCCGCAACGAATCGCCATTCTGGAACGCGCACAGGCACTGATGCAGCAGCGCCGAGAGTCACTCGCGCTCGAGGCCGCGCGAGAAGGTGGCAAGCCGCTGCCAGACTCGTTGGTTGAGATCGACCGTGCGATCGACGGTTTCAAAACCTGCGTCGAGTTGGCCCGCACACAAGCGGGTCGTGAAATTCCGATGGGCATCAACGCCGCATCACAGAATCGACTCGCGTTTACGCGACATGAACCTATCGGCGTCGTGCTCGCGTTTTCGGCGTTCAACCATCCTTTGAATTTGATCGTGCACCAGGTTGGGCCCGCGGTTGCGGCGGGCTGCCCGTTTATTGTGAAGCCCGCGGAAGCAACACCGCTTTCGTGTTGGCGCATCGTCGAAATCCTGCATGAAGCTGGCTTACCCAAGGAATGGGGTCAGTGTTTGCTGGTCGACAGTCTTGAAACTGCGGGCGCCATGGTCGCCGATCCGCGCGTAGGCTTCTTTACTTTCATTGGTAGTGGACGCGTGGGTTGGATGCTTCGAAGTCAGCTCGCACCGGGTGCACGCTGTGCGCTCGAGCACGGTGGTGCTGCGCCCGTCGTGGTCGCGGCCGATGCCGACCTCGATGATGCGACGTCGCTGCTCGCGAAGGGCGGCTTCTATCACGCGGGTCAGGTTTGCGTATCGGTGCAGCGCGTGTTTGCGGAGCGCTCCATTGCGCGCGATCTTGCGCAGCGTTTGGCGAGTGCCGGGTCCGCGATGAAAGTCGGCGACCCAACGCTCCCCGATACCGAAGTGGGCCCATTGATTCGCGAAGCCGAAGTAACCCGCGTGGATACCTGGGTGCGCGAGGCAATAGACGGCGGCGCAGAGCTTGTGGGCGGTGGCAAAGCGTTGTCCGCAACCACCTACTCCCCGACGGTGCTCTTCGATCCGCCGGCTGGCGCAAAACTCAGCACGCAGGAAGTCTTTGGCCCGGTGATCTGTGTCTACCCCGTCGAAACTCTCGACGAAGGTGTTGCGCGTGCCAATGATTTGCCCTTCGCATTTCAAGCGGCGGTCTTCACCAAGAACATCGATACCGCGCTGCGTGTCTCGAGCCGACTCGATGCTGCAATGGTTGGCGTCAATGAGCACACAGCCTTCCGCGTCGACTGGATGCCTTTCGCAGGCATTCGACAATCCGGTCTCGGCACCGGCGGCATTC
This sequence comes from Deltaproteobacteria bacterium, assembly GCA_029261895.1. GTDB lineage: Bacteria > Myxococcota_A > UBA9160 > SZUA-336 > SZUA-336 > JAJDAK01. The sequence goes on along the minus strand of JAJDAK010000091.1, from coordinate 7,247 downwards.
CCTACACGTTTGATGACATGCAGATCGAAAAGCTTACGGTGATTCGTTCGAAAGAGATTTGATCTCCAGCCTCGTTACTTCACGCCTTCGGGAGCATCGGGCCGACTAGTCAAAAGCGGCAGCCGTATAGTCAAATTTGCTTGACTTTTAGGGGCTTGCGCGTCAAGAGTTCATGGAGTTTTTCCCTTGCTGACAAGGACTCATGCCGTTGCCCATCGTCGCTTCTTGGATCGTGAGAATCAGCTGCGTATCCCTCTGGGTATTTGCGTTCGCTTACCCAACGACGGTGTTTGCGCAGAAGTGTCTTGGTGGTGATCCAGTCCAAATCGCGCAAGACCTCATCGACCTTGAAACCACGCGACAAGCCGTTGAGTCCATCTGCCCTTGTGCTTTTTACGACGGAGTGACACCCGGCGCGAAGCGGAAGGATTACAAAAAATGTACGAAGCAGGTCATTAAAGATGCGGTTGATATAACCCTTCGCCGTAAGTGCAAGTCGGTCCTTCTGAAGATGTACAAGGCGGCCACCTGCGGGCGCGTGGAGAAGTCCCGCGGGCCCTACATCGCGTGCATCGACGCCATTCCTCTCGTTGGCCGCGTGCGTTGCAAAGTATGGGAGCAGGATAAGTGCATTTCGATAGGTCCGCGTGTGCGGACGGTTTGCGATCAGCACCATACCTGCGTTGATGCGGCCGATACCAACGGCGACTTTGCGGTTAGTGATGATGACGATGGTACATGCGTTTCCTCCAGTACCTGCACCGCAGGGCTTCCGTGTTCGACAGGGCTTCTTGGCGAGTGTGCCGCGGGATTGACCGCGTGCCCCGGTGGTCCGACCGGAACCGAAACCTGCGAAGCGATCAACACGCCGGTCACCGAGCTTTGCGACATGCTCGATAACGACTGCGATGGCCAGATCGACGAAGACTTCAGCACTGGTGGCGTGTGCGAGGCGGCCGACCTCGGAATTTGCAGCGCTGGGACTCTTTCGTGCTTGGTCGGGGGTGGTACCTCATGCCAGAGCAATACCTCGCCCGAATTAGAAATCTGCGACGGCATAGACAACGATTGTGACGGCGGCGTCGATGAAGACCTCGGTTGTAACGGCGGACCCACGAATGTTGGCGGTAGCATCACGTCGGATACGACGTGGACGCTACTCGGCAGTCCTTACGTCGTGACATCCGACATCACGGTACAAAACGGTGCCACGCTTACAATAGAGGCCGGCGTCGAAGTGCGCGTCCAGCAGTCGCGTCGGATTTGGATTTCGTTTGGCACCTTTGATCCCGCTGGTATCAACGCCATGGGGACCGCAGTTTCGCCCATTCGCTTTACGTCGGATCTTGCGTCGCCCGCGCCTGGGAATTGGCAGGGTGTTTCACTGCTGCAGAACGCGCTTGCCACAAGTCGCTTTGAGAACGTCGTGATCGAATACGCGGCCGTGGGTTTGAGTTTGCAGACTGTGGTTGATTCCATCGTCCTGAACCGAGTCACGGTTCGAAATGGATCGGGAGATGCGGTCGATGTGGCGAGCGGGGCTCCCGTAATGACGGGTTTCAATCTGGCCGCGCCCGTGGGATCGCGCGCGTTGGATATTGCGGGGTTTGGCTCGTTTCAACTACTGAACTCAAAACTTGATGGCAGCGTTCGTGCGACGGGCGAGAGTTTGGGTGCGATCGCGATGGGCAATGAGTTCCAGAACTATTCGTCCGCGAATCCTCACCGACTCCATCCAAACGTCGTTGCCAAGATGACGGGCGGAAATACGTACTCGGCCCTGGTGCCGCCGGCTGATCTCATCGTGACAGGCGGAACGATTAAGGAGTCTGGCACTTGGACGTCGGGCTTCCACTATCGTCTTGAAAACAGTATCGATCTCGCGGGTGCTCTATCACCCACGCTCACGTTGGAACCCGGTGTCGAGGTGTTGATGGCGGCGAGCCGAAGCTTCACGCTTGGACTTAATCCCAGTGCGTTGATCGCGGATGGAACGGTGGAAGCACCCGTCATTTTCCGCGGCGACAGTCCTACGCCAGGCCCCGGGTTTTGGGGGCAAATCGTCGTGCAAGCCAATGCAACGGCTTCCGTGCTGCGTCACGTCCAAATTCGAGACGCCGGGGGATTCGGTCCTGCGCTTTTTGTTACAGACGATACAACGGTCGAGAACGTGACGATTCTGAATCGAGGTCAGGGTGCACTGGAAGTGTCGAATGGAACAAATACCGTCGTCGACCAAGTAACGACGGATGCAACGGGAACCTGGGGTTTGAAGGTGAGTGGAGGGACACCAACCATCTCCAACTCCGAATTCTTTTCGTCTCCTACCGAATTTGCACTGGACGCGCTGCCCGTGTCGGGCGCTGTCATTCGAGATTCTACTTTCCACGGCGGGATCCGAATGAACAGCAGGAAGAAGGGGTCTCAGGTTTTTGGCAATCAAGTTCCAGACTACGAGGCGGGACGCCCCTTTGAGCTTCGCGTGTCATGGGTCGGCGCTGTCTTCGAACAAAATACCATCGGTGGCATCTTACCAGGCATAAGCGAAGTCGTCGTAACGCCAGACGAATTGGAAGAAGATGCGACCTGGCCGGGGACGCTGATCTATCAAGTCGTCAACGGAATCGTAGTTGACCATTCGAGCAATCCAATGCTCACCATCGAGGCAGGAGCTGATCTCCGCTTCAGCCTTGGATCGGTTCAGGTCACGCAGAACGGTGATGGCGGAATGCAGGTACTGGGCACTGCCGCCAACCCTATACGGTTTACCGCCGCTGACCCGAACGCGCCCGTACATTGGGGAGGCATTGTTTTTAATGGCCGTACAGATTCGCGCAGCAAGATCGAATACGCGGTCATTGAGTACGGCGGGAATTTCTCTTCGTCGTACGGGCTCGGGCTCTTCGGTGGCAATCCCCTGGTTCGCAACACGATCGTACGTGAAAGCATGGGTGCAGGGATTCGGGTCGATACCAGCGCAACCCTTGAGCAGAACATCCTTCGAGACAATGGCACGTTTGGAATCCTCTGTGGAGCGGGCCAGTTTTCGAGGATTCTTTCAAACACTATCGTGGATAACACCGACGCGGGGATTCAGTGCACAACGAACGCAGATATTCGGTTCAACGTTGTTTCGGGGTCTAATGTGGGTCTACGCATGACACAGTCCGGGATCCTTCACAAGATTCGAAACAACGACCTATCAGGCAACAGTGTTGCAGCGATTGAGTACACCGGCGCATCGAACGCGATCGATGCTCGTCTCAATTGGTTGGGAAGTGCCAACGATCCGAATAGCCGGATTATTGGCAATGTTCGTGTGAATCCTTGGCTTGGGGGTCCACCGGACCCGAACTTCTATACCGTGGATGCGTTTGCGGAGCCGCGGCAGTTTCTTCCAGTTTCTAACTCCACGGATATCGGTGGTCGGTTCTCGGGTAGTGCGGATTGGTCGCTTGATATTCGCGATTCAAGTTTGTTACTTGTCGGTAGTGCATCGGGTTCGGGCTTGACATACGACACCGACTGGGACGGGCGGGATACCGGCGGCGCCACCGTGGCTGATGGTAAATACATCTATATTCTCACCGCGACGGAAACTAGTACCTCGACCGCCGCGCCAGCGATTCTCGGCGAAGTTACGGTTGATAGTACGCGGGAGCATGCACACATCGATAGCCCTACGCACTCTGCTGGTGTGCTGGCGAACCAGCTCCTTACGATCACTGGAACCGCAGATGGGCCGGGTTTCGTTTCTTACGAGCTTTCCTACCAGCGAGGACCTGGAGCAGAAGGCCTATTCATTCCGATTTTTTCCAGCGCAACGGCAGTCCAGGACGGTCAACTTGCACAATGGACGCCACACTTCGGGGGTATTACGAAGCTGCGCCTTCGCGTTAACTACCTGGGCGCGGATCCGACGGATCATGAAATTCAGATCAGAATTTTGGACGAGCCTCGATTTACCGCTGTTACACCATACTTCTCACCCAACGATGATGGCGTGTTCGATAACTCGCTCGCTACGCTCGATACATCCACGTTCGGCGACTTGTTGATCAATGTTCGTGATGCGGGGAATCAAGTTGTTGAGTCGTTTCCTTATACGGGAGCGAAGGTTCTATCACTTTGGGACGGAGATACATCTACCGGACCGCTTGCTCCAGATGGGGACTACACCTATGAGGCGGTGTTTACCGATTCGCTTTCGGGCGTAAGCGTGTCGAATACATCAACGATTTCGGTTCTCGATACGATCCCGCCAGTTGCGCAGATCGATACACCGGTCGATCCCACACCAGTGTTGGACTTCGGGGAAATTGGTTTCGTCGGCAGTGCAGGGGACTTGAACTTCTCGGACTACAAGTTGTTCTGGGAGCGTATTGATGTTGGTTCGGAGATATTCTTTAAGTCGAGTTCGAGTCCGGTCACGTCGGCAGAGTTGGGTATTTTGACGGGAGATGGGCTCCCGAACACGGTCTTTTCGAACCTCCCCCACCGCGTGACACTACGTGTCACGGACCTTGCGGGTAACGTGAACGAGGACGAAGTGGATTTGCTATTCGATCGTGTGGATCTAACGAGTCTCGACCTTGTCCCGACTGTGATTAATCCACTCGCCGGGGAGAGCACCACGTTTTCCTATACGTTGGCAAGTGACTACACGGTGACGTTTGATGTTGCTGAGGCTGACACGGGGACCGTAGTGAAACGCCTGGTCAATGGTGTGTTCCAAGCTGCGGGTAACTACCAGGTTATTTGGGACGGGACCGACCCGAACGGAAGAGTTGTGCAAGAGGATGCGTACTATCCCGTTATCCGAGCTGTGGATAACTCCTTGAACAATCATAACTACAATGATCCCCCAGTTTTTGAGCTGCCGTTTCCTCTTCCGGGCGGCGCGCGGTGGAGCAACTTCATGTTCAACGGAGAACTGAGTCTCTTCTTTCTCGATGAGATCAATGGCTGGGAGAACGATGAACTCGAGATCACGTTTGACCTAGACAAGAACGCGAGGCAGACGATGAGAGTTCATAACTCCTTCGACGCCACTGTGATCACGACGCTCATGGATAGTGTTGTTGTATCCGAGGGCGGCAATCGTATCGTCTGGGATGGCAGAGATCCGAATGGGAACGTCGTAACAGCCAATTTTTTGTTATTCGCAGATTTTCCTGAGTCTTTGGAACGGCATTCCGTCGTAGTGAAGTATCCCGAACTGAGAATCGATGGATTCCGTACCAATCCCTATGTGTTCCATCCGACGCTCGCCGGTGCGACGAACATTGAATACACGCTTTCGCGCGACGCCGTGGTTCTGGTTGAAGTCTATGGACCGAATGGAAATTTCGTACGCGAGGTTCTTCCGCTCACAGTGCAGTCGTCCGGTTTTCACGAATTTGTTTGGGATGGACGTAACGATGCCGGGGATGTGGTCGCGCTGGAAGGTCTCTATCGCGTTGTTGTACAGGCGACGGACACCGCGTCAGGAGTTTCGACGCAACGCGATGGTCTGGTGACGGTGTATCGATGAGCCGCTGTTGGATCCTCTGTTTGCTTGTGTGTGGGTCTTTGACAACCGCCGCGTTCGCATCGGAATCGATCGTGCACTTGCGGCTCACCGAGGGCTATTGGCAGGTTTGGGTCTATGATGAAGTAAGTACTGAGGGCAGAGCGCTTACAGCCACCCCTTTCGACAAGCGTGACCCGTGCTGGGGGCCCGATGGAGATGTGACGTTTAGAAGTCATAACAACGAACTCTACAGGGTCGAAAGTGCGACCCTTCGTGAGTCACAGGTCTACGCGGAGGCCACGCCGGCCGTGGATCCCACCTGGTCGCCCGATGGAATGCACCTTGCGGTTTCTCGGTTGCGAACCGACGTGCGGGATACCAGCAGTATTTGGCTGCTGAGCGTCGAGGGCAAGGAACGCAATGTGATCACGCGTGGTCCTGGGTTGCAGATCCAATCCACCTGGTCGCCCGATAGTCATGCGCTCGCGTACGTTCGTACGGATGGCCCGACGCGCTCGCAGATACTGCGTGTTGCCGCAGATGGGAGTGAAGGCGCAGTCGTGGTGAAGAACGATGCGCATAACCAACATCCCGCGTGGTCACCCGATGGCAAAACGTTGGTCTTTACATCGGATCGTACGGGTGATTTCGAGATCTGGAGTCGAGACTGGAAAACAGGGAAGGAACGCCGGCTTACGAACTCACCGGGGATTGATACCGAGCCCGCGTGGTCACCGGATGGTCAACGCTTGGCCTTTACGTCCATGCGCGGCGGAAAACTCGAGATCTGGCAGATGGATCGCGAAGGCAACGACCCACTTCCCCTAATTGCTGGAAGTGGTGCAGTTAAGGAAGCACGATGGCGTTAGCGCGACCCTTCGCCATCGCATTTTCCTTATGCGCGCTTTCGTGCGCGCAGAGCTTAATTCCGATGTCGGATTCGAGTGTATTGCAGGTCCGCCGCGTATCCGTCGACCAAAAGACCGTGGAGGTCGATGAGTCCGCGAAGCTTACGTTTCAGCTCACGCAGCCTGCAGCTGTGCAAGTCAAGATTCGTCGTGGCAATGGTGAGATCATTCGAACGTTCTCATTGCCCGAGCAGCAAGCGGCCGAGATTGAGGTCGCATGGGATGGGAAAGACGATGTGAGCCAGCCCGTAACCCCGGGCGTCTATCTGTATGCCATCGAAACACAGAGCGCTGGACGAACAGCGCAGTACGGTGCGGCGGCTATTGGAGGTGGGGAAGAGGTTCTTGCGCGTCGCTTCACCTTCGATCGTGAGAAGAATAAATTGCATTTCGCGTTGCCCGCCGCGAGTTATGTGCGACTTCGCACGGGCATCCGTGGCCTGCCCGTGATGAATACGACCCACGACTGGATTCCTCTCGAGGCGGGGGAGCATGTGATCCCCTTTGAGGGCATGGATAAATCGGGTCTCTTCAATTTGCGCAAGCATCCAAACCTCGACATCAACCTGACGGCATTTTCCCTCCCAGCGAACAGCATTATCGTGAGCGGTCCCGAGGGTATGGCGGCGCGTACGGACGAGCACGCATGGGTTGATCGGGGTGCGAGTTTTCGTCATGCGAACCACGCACCTGAAGACTGCCATGAGCCACGGTTCTCGATCGCCGTACCCACGAGCGATGCTCCCGCCAAGGACGGCTCGCCGGTGGTAAGCGGAATCGTTCCCGTTCGCATCAACATACACGCGGACGACGAAGCCCATCTCATC
>JAJDAK010000010.1 GCA_029261895.1 Deltaproteobacteria bacterium | reverse complement strand
CATTTCCGGCGGATGCCGGAAATGTGCAACTTTTTAACCAACGTCCCCATTAATTGCAGTTTCAACCAACGTCCCCATTAATTGCAGGTCCGTTAATCCAGTACGGTGATCTCGGGGATCTTTGTGCGCTCCTTGCGCGCTTCATCGGATAGGAGCGTGATGGCGACGCGGCGATTTCGACTATCTTCTGGATCCAACGGATTGTAGAGCTGCCGGTCTGCGTAGCCGCGCACTTCCAGGATTCTCATCGGGTCGATCCCGATCGATTCAATCAAGTTTCGTGCCGAATTCGCACGCTCTGTTGATAGTCGCCAGTTCGACATAGCTGCGGAGTTTCCAAACGGCCGTGCATCGGTATGACCTTCAATCATCATTGCGTGTTCGGATGAGCGAAACTCCTGGGCGATCGTCGTGAGCAGCTGACGCGCTTCATCACTCAAGTCGGTTCCACCGATGCGGTAAAGTGGATTTGCCGTTGATTCAATCAGACTGATGCGTAACCCATCGGGTGTGAGAGCGAGTTCGATCTGGTTCTCGTACTTATGGAACCCGGGAATTTTGTTCAATGCCTCTTTGATTTCTTCCGCTTGTTTGCGCCAAAGTTCATCTTGACGTGTTTCTTTAACGCGTGCCGCGTCTTTGGTCGGAGTGAGAGTTTCGATTACTGACGGTTCTCCTGAATTAGCTGAGCCTTCGATGGGTGTTGGAACACCACCGTCACTAAACCCCACGGGATCGTTGTAGTAGCCAGCGATCGCATCCTTGACCTCTTCGGATTGACCGAGAATCCACATCACCAGAAAGAACGCCATCATGGCAGTTACGAAGTCCGCGTAGGCAACCTTCCACGCACCGCCGTGGTGACCGCCGCCACCCTTGACGACTCTCTTGATAATAATCGTGGGCTTTCCGCCGTAACCCTCGTCTTCAGAGCTGGTCATTGCTGCTTAGCTACCCTTCGTTTCGCGCAGTGCCTCTTCAAGTTCCTCGAAACTCGGACGATCCACGAGTGCAATATTTCGACGTCCGATCTCCACAGCCATCGGTGGGTTGATGCCTTGAACCGATGCGGTCAGGATGTGGCGCATGACTTGGTAGTATTGATTCTTTGCATCCGCAGCCGCGGTTACTGCACCTGACATTGGCGAGGCGAAGCCGTATGCCAGAAAGACGCCCAGGAAAGTACCCACAAGCGCACTTGCGACCGACGAACCGACGACGTCCGGACCTTGGTTGATCTTCGTCATCGTCAAAATGATGCCGAGCACTGCCGCGACGATACCGATGGCAGGAAGCGAGTCTCCCGCGGCCTGTAACAAATGGGCGGGCTCGAGTTCTTCGTGATGGATGACTTCGATATCGCGCTCCATCAGCTCATCCATGTTGTGAGCGTCGAGCACGCCGGCGACGAAGAGTTTCAACGTGTCGCATAGAAAATCCACAGCGTGGTGGTCTTTCATGAAAAGAGGATATTTGGTCAAGATGGTCGACTCATGGGGTTCGTTGACATGACCTTCCAATGAGAGCACGCCTTCTTTGCGGGCCAACTGCATCAGTTCGTAGAGCATTTGAAGCAGCTCTATGTAGTGCTTGGCCGTCGGAGCGCCACCACCGCTCAAGAGTCCCATCGAGGCCTTCACTGTCGCTTTCAGGACATGGCTTGGGTTCATCTGGATCATCGCGCCTAAGAGAAGTCCAAGAATGACGATGTATTCAGACGGCACGAACAACCACATGGGGTTGCCATGGTGCATCATAAATCCACCCATGGTGGAGCCGAGCGCGATCGCGACCCCGATGATGAATTTCATAAGAAAGTCCCCTTCTACGAGGGGCAGATCGGACGCAATGGCCCGTCGTCTTTAGCTTTCAAGTCCTTCGGGGAATGAATCGATGCAGCGAGATTTCGCGCGGACAGTTCAAGCGAACCGGCAGGCCCGCCACGCCTAGCCCGCGATTGACGTATAGGACGGATTGGTCGATTTCAAACAAACCTCGTGTCCAGCGCGCGATCAAGCGGGAGGCGTTGTGATGATGCGCAGGCGGCGGTAGCGCAACCTGCCCACCGTGTGTGTGTCCTGAGAGCACGATTGGGAAGCCAAGTCGCGCCGCATGTGCGAAAAAACTCGGCCGATGAATGAGTAGCACCGTTGGCATTTCGCGCGGGATCTCGAGTGCGAAACGCTCGAGTACCGGACTTTCTGCATCGCGGTCTGTCCAATCGCGCCCAGGGTCATCCAGTCCGGCCATACATAGTAAAGAGCCGTCTACTTCGACATGGATCCATCGATCACGTAAGACCTCAATCGATGTCCAACGTTGCAGGCCTTCGCATACCGCTTCCGCACCGGTGTAGATGTCATGGTTGCCCAGTACCGCGAACACGCCGTGCTTTGCCCGTAATTTCGCGAGTTCTCGGCAGCCTTCTTCGATGAACTTGGGATTGAAGTCGAAGATGTCGCCCGTGATCACGATGATGTCAGCGTTGAGTTTATTGATGCGTTCGATGTAATCGCGCAGTTGGGGTGCGCGCAGCTGTCGTCCAATGTGAAGGTCGCTGATTTGCGCGATACGCAACGCCTTAAGTGAGTCGGAAAGGCCATGCAAAGGAAGCTCGGTGTGATCGATTCGGACCCAACGTTGCCCGATCAGAAACCCCCAGAGGATCGAACCAAACCCGAGTGCAACCGCGATCCCGCCACCTGCGATCGCAACATTCGAGGATCCAGCGATCGCCGCGACCAGCAATGAGAACAAAATCAGTGGGCCGGTCAGGATCGCTGCCACGCTTCCCAACATATACGTGCGCACAGTCGCCCAGACGGTCGGAACATCCCAGGACAGATCACGAAGTACCGTCATCGCCACGAAATTCATCGAGGCTAGACCGACAACACAGGATAGTGTCGTCCACGAACCAAAGCCCGATCCCAGCAATACGATCGAACCCCAGTGCAAAATCAAAGTCTCTGAGATTGCTACCAGTGTGAGGGCCAAGAGCGTCAACCAAGGCACCGATGTCATTCGCCGAACCACCGCCGCATACTACACCTAGACCCCGGGTCCAGGCCACGCCTCAGCGATTATGCAAATTACGCGCAATTCGTCATTGTCGGTCTCTTGGCACACGTCGGCATGCTTCTGAAAGCGCCCGAATGCGACATCGAGGCCTTGTGGCGACAGCTGGATGCCGAGGCTCCGAACTCGACTCTCAAAACCGCTTCGTCCCGAGAGTTTTCCGAGCACGACTTCGGTGCCGCGTGGATGACCAATCCAGTCGGGATCGATGACCTCATAGTTTTCGCGCTGCTTCAGCACGCCATCCTGATGGATCCCTGATGCGTGACGAAACATATTTCCGCCAACAACGGCCTTATTCGGCGACACCGCGAGCCCGCTGCGGGTTTCTACCAATTGACTGGCTGCGTAGAGGTGCCGCGATTTTATTCTCGTGATCGCTCCAATATTCTGATGATGGATGCGCAACGCCATTACCACTTCTTCGAGCGCCGTATTTCCTGCGCGTTCACCGATTCCGTTGACCGTGGTCTCGATTTGGGAGGCACCCGCTATGGTGGCCGCTAACGCGTTCGCGGTCGCGAGACCGAGATCATTCTGACCGTGGAACGATACTTCGACTTCGCCGAGTTCCGGAACATCGGCATAGAGCCGTTCGAAAAGACGCTCAATTGAAAGGGGAATCGCGGCGCCCACGGTGTCTGGAATATTGATGATCCGTGCACCCGCGCGAATTGCTGTTCGCACAATCTCAGCTAAGAAGATCGGGTCGGAACGGGTGGCATCCATCGGACTGAACTGGACGTTGTCCGTGTAGCGCCCGGCATGAACCAGCGCGGCGCGAGTCTGTGCAATGATTTTCGATCGCGTACTTTTCAACTGATGCTCAATATGCTGTTTCGATGCGGATAGGAAAATATGAATGCGCGGATCTACAGCGTCGCGAATGGATTGCCAGGCCTGGTCGATATCACCCGTGACTGCGCGCGCGAGCGCACAGATGCTCGAGTCTTTAATCGCGCGGGCAACACCCCGGACCGCGGCGGCCTCGGTCGTTGATGCTGCCGGAAACCCAGCCTCGATGACATCTACGCGCAGTGCTTCCAGCATGCGCGCAATTTCTAGTTTGTCGTCGGGCGAGAAGCAAACGCCCGCCGACTGTTCGCCGTCGCGTAATGTCGTATCTAAGATTTTGATTGTTCTGACTGACATGGCCATCCCCTTGGGACCGACCACCGCATAAACCAAGGGCAATAAAAAACCCCTCTGGCCTATGCGGCGAGAGAGGTCCGTGTGACTTGCTTGAGTATGCGTTTACGTGCCGCACACCAGCAGGACCCCGCCCGCCCGGCTAAGGCCGAGGAGTTGCAAACACAAGCTTGGGGTCCGTTGATTCATGATGCTCCGAACTTACGCAGATCGGGAGGGATCGTCAAGCCAACGCGCGATACAGCTCGAGAACCACCAGCCGCAGCGCGATGATGGTAAGCACGACGCGGTACAGGATGAGAAACCAACGCTCATTCACGCGGTGCAGGATTCGGCTGCCGATCCAAGTTCCCACCACCACGGCCACACACATCAGCACTAAAAGTTCCAGGTGATCCCGGAACACAAACCCTGCGATCCCGAAGAGGGCGATCTTGCTCACGTGACTGAGCGCTTGCGCGGCGGCTTTGGTGCCCACGATGCCCTGTCTAGATAGTCCGAGATTCAAATAGAAGGGCGCTTGTAGCGGTCCCGTAGCGCCGACGGTCATCTGTAGGAAACCGATGAATGCACCCAGGAAAAGAAACCGTCGCTCCGGCAGCGCCTTTGCCGGACCCGAGGCGAGACGCAACCAGGATGGGCGCCATGTCGCGGTGAGGACGAAGATGCCGATCAGTGCCCGTGCGACTGGCGCCGGTAGCTCCCGTGCAACGAAAAGTCCGAGGATCGCCATTGGCACCAGCAGGACCGCGTACGCACGCACCAGTGGCCATTCCACGTGCGCGCGCTGGATCCATGTGCGCGAGCCGTTGGATACCCATTGCACCGCGCCGTGGAGTGGTACGGCGACGAGCGGTTCGAAGTAGAGCAGCATTACGGATAGCAGCGCGATGCCGCCGGCCATGCCGAGAATTCCCGAAAGAATCGACGTGGCCAACGCTACCCCGACAAGCGCGACTAAATCTAAGAGCTCCACACGGAGATCTTAGCGATTCAGACGTTCTTCGAGAGAGCTCGTAATGACTTTTGTGAAGTCGGTGGTCGAAAGTCTACCGCCAACGTCAGAGGTGCATTGGCCGTCAGCAATCGCGTCGAGCATCGACATGCGGAGCCCGTGGCCCAGATCATAGCGATCGATATGGTCCAAGAGCATTCCGAGCGCCAGCAGAATCGCCGCGGGGTTGCACTTGTTCTGACCCGCGATATCGGGTGCCGTGCCCCCGGCCGGATCAAACATCGCGATATCCACGTGTCCCTGTGCATCAAAACTGAAATTGCCGCTCGCACCCGTTCCTAAACTTCCGACGAGACCGCATGCCATGTCGGAGAGAAAATCGCCATATTCGTTGAGGACCAGCACGACCTGGTACGCATGCGGGTCTAGAATGATTTTTCCGAGCAATGCATCAAAGAGTTCCATGTGATGTGGAACATCCATGTATTCACGATGTACATCCTGCACCACCGATTCGAAGAGACCGTCGGTGATGCGCTGAATCGTATGTTTTGATGACGAGGTAACCGTCAGGTTCTTTTTCTGCGCCAGCTCAAACGCGAAGGTTGCCGCCTCGCGACAGGGTTTGCGCTCAACGATTCGCAGGGATACCGCAGAATCCTCTCCTACGAGCTGTCCTGGATCGTCGTAGGTCCCACCGGTAGCCACGCGCACGATCTGCAGGCTGACGTCTTCTTTGAAATTGGATGAAACGCCACGGATCGACATGACAGGACGGTGGATCACGCTAAACCCAAGCCGCCGTCGTAGTAAGGCATTCGGGCTGATGTCCTTGGTGATCGTGGGGTACTTCAACGCAAGCTTGTTGGCGCGCATCGAGGCGACCGCTTCGTCAAAAACGCTTTCGCCGTGCAATTCCCGATTCGCGAGTGAGAGATCGATGGGCTCAAATTCGATATCGAGCGGGAGCGTCGCCGCTACCGTGTGGACGGCTTCGCGGAGTTCCGAAGCAATCCCATCGCCCCAGAGTTCGGTGATCTTCAATATGCTCAAATCTGGTCTCCCTTCCGCTCTATCGGCGGGCGGGGGTGGAGGAAAAGTCGAGCTTGCCTAGAATGTCGGTCTGTATGGCGGATCTTAAGGCGATGTACAAGGAAGCGTTCGACGCGTTTGTGCGTGAAGAGTACGACGTGTCTATCGCAGCCTATCAACGTTTGCTCGAGGCGAACTCTGGCTTTGCGCTGGGCTATCAAGGCCTCGCGGAAGCGCATTCGCGTTCGGGCCAACTCGATGACGCTATTACTGCGATTCGAAAAGCGATCGAATTGGAACCTGAAGAGGGGCTTTATCATACGAGCCTGTCGCGATTCCTGCAGATGCAGGGAAAGATTCCAGAAGCGGAAGAAGCTGCTGCGATCGCGAATCGCCTTCAAACCGGTTAGCCCTCGTGTCGGTGTTCACGATTCTCGCGCTCGTCGGGATCGTTCATGTTCACCATGCCCCGTCCCATGATAGTCGCGCGCCGTTTGAGGACGTGATCGCTGCCGGTCATTCCGCTGGTCTCGATTTCCTGGTTTTGACCGAACACGTGCCCGCGGGAGCCACGGGTCCGTTGCCCGCAGCCGAGCGGCAGGGCATCTACATTCGCGAGCACGACGGTCATCGATTGCTTGTACTCGTAGGCGGTGAATTCGGTACCGCCAGCGGACACCTGCTGGGCCTCGACTTGAAAGAGATTGTAGCCGCCGAGGGGCGGCCGGGCGCAGAGGTGATTGAGGCGATTCACCAGCAAGGTGGGTTCGCCGTTATCCCGCATCCGTTTCACTACGGGGGTTGGCAGGACTGGGGGGCGCCGTTCGACGGCATGGAAGTGCACAACAATGCCAGCAGCTTGATTGAGTCGTTAGGGCCGTTGATTCCTTGGCGCCTGTTTCGACGTGCCTGGGGCTTCGACGCCGCGTATCGTGATCTGCTCCGCCGACCGGGGCGCGCGTTGCGACGCTGGGAAGCGTTACTTCAAGAGGGCCGCAAGGTCGTCGCGTTTTCAGGTGCAGAAGCACATCAGAATTTGAATCTACTGGGTTGGCAACTCGATCCGTACGAAGCGCTTTTTCGCGCGGTGCAGATGCACTGTCCCGAGGACGAGCTGCTTCCTGATGCGGTTTGGGCGCTGCTCCGATCGGGTCGTTGCCACATCCGCTACCGCATCTTCGATGATCGGGCACCGGTGACGCGCGAGGTCGGATTCCCTTCGGGTCGAAGCGAGCTCTGGTTCGATCACGGGCGGCATGTGCTTGAGATCAGACCGCCGCCTTCGCCGCGTTGAGCGCCGCGTCATAGTCGGGGTGATCCGCGATCTCTTTCACGTATTCCACGTGTGCGAGACGGCCTTGCCGATCGATGACAAAAATCGCGCGTGCGTCTAGGCGGAGTTCTTTTACATAGACGCCGTATGCAGTACCGAACGCCATGTCGCGATGGTCCGATAGAAAGGTCACGGCTTGGGTCGCGTTCGCTGTGGACCAGCGCTTCTGACCGAAGGGCAGATCCGCTGAAATCGTTACCACCTCAACGTCATCGCCCATTTTGGCGGCTTCTTCGTTGAAGCGCTTGGTTTGACTATCGCAAACCGGTGTATCGAGCGATGGGATCGAACTGAGAATCCGCACTTTTCCCGCGGTAACCGAAGAAGCTTCGGCCAAATCCAGACCGAGCAGGGTTGCATCCGGGGCTGGGTCGCCGACTTTTAGCTCGGGCCCGATCAAGGTGAGTGGATTGCCGCGCATGGTAACCGCGCCGGATCGTTCTGATGACATTGCATGCTCCTTCTTTGGGGCGCGCATTATACTCTTCGCCAATGACAATGAAACAGATCGATTTGAGAAGCGATACGGTGACGCGTCCAAGTGACGCGATGCGGGCCGCCATGATGACCGCGGAAGTGGGCGACGACGTCTATGCTGAGGATCCCACGGTTGCGCGGCTGCAAGCGATTGCGGCAGAGCGTCTGGGCAAGGAAGCAGCGCTTTTCGTGCCTAGCGGCACCATGGCCAATCAGCTGGCACTGCGCGTCCATACCCAGCCGGGCGACGAGGTCATCGCGGGTCAGAATGCGCATATCTACCTATATGAATCGGGCGCGGGGGCCGCACTTTCTGGCGTGCAGTTCCATCTGGTGGGCTCGGAGGGTCTGTTCAGCGCGGCCGATGTCGTGGCCGCCGTGAACCCTGTCGACCAGCACTACGCTCGAACGCGCATGGTGGTTGTTGAAAACACACATAACCGAGGCGGCGGTCGGATATTTCCGCTGTCGGAGATTAAAGCGATTGCTGCCGTGGCGGCCGACACGAAGCTCGGGGTTCATCTTGATGGCGCCCGCGTTTTCAATGCGGAAATCGCGAGCGGCACGGCTGCGGCTGAGTGGGCCAAACCTTTTGACTCGGTCTCGTTCTGTCTGTCAAAGGGATTGGGTGCCCCCATCGGATCGCTGCTCTGCGGATCGAAGGATTTTATCTCCGCAGCGCATCGGTATCGCAAGATGTTTGGTGGTGGAATGCGCCAGGTAGGCATCATTGCGGCGGCGGGCATCTACGCGCTCGAGCATCACGTATCCCGTCTTGCCGACGATCACACCAACGCCAAGCGACTCGCGGATGGCTTGCGTGCGCTGGCGAAGGTGGATTGGGTCACGGATCCCGAAACCAATATCGTGTTATTCCGGGTGGGCGATCTCGAGTCGTTTCTGCGCAGGACTCTTGATGCACGCATACTCATCAATCCTATCGATGCCGAAACGCTCCGAGCGGTGACGCATCTGGATGTCTCTGCCGACGATATTGAGCACACATTGCGGGTGCTTACTGAGGTCCTTGGATGAAATCCGATCTACGATTCGAATGTACGCAGTGTGGCAAGTGTTGCACCAGCCGAGGCGATTACGCGTACGTGTATCTCAATAGCTCGGAGATCGAAGCACTTGCCGGCTACCTCGAAATCTCGGTAGACCGATTTAGACGCAAGTACACCTTTGTGGATGAGGATGGCTGGACCCAGCTCAACTTCACCAAAGAGCACTGTATCTTCCTCGACCCCGAAACGAACGGCTGCGAGGTGTACGGTGCACGACCCATTCAGTGCAGCACGTTTCCGTTTTGGCGCAGTATGGTGAAAGACGGAAAATGGACGCCGCAAGTCGCAGAGCTCTGCGAAGGCATCGGCCGAGGCCGCAAGTATTCGCTCGAGGAATCGGAAGTTCCGATGCGGCAGTACGAGGAGTCGGACGAAGACTAGTTAGTGGGTCTCCATGACCTCAATGCAGTTCGCGTCATCAACCGCATCGCTTCCGCATTCGTAGTAATGCGAATCGGCGAGTGCGGAAACGACATTCTTACAGGTGCTGGGTTGCTCGCAGAGCCAGTAGCGAAAGAATGTGACGTTCTCGGCGAGCTCCTTGCGTAGCGCGGCGTTGCCCTTGCTGCCGCCCATGTGCGAGATGAACGCGCGACGCAGATCTTGGGAGTAGCCGATGAACAAGCGGTCCACGCCTTCCATCTCTTCAAAGAGCATCTCATACACGCCACCCCGATTTGGAATGGGCGACGCATCTGCGCCCTGGCATGGAATGGGTGACGACCAACGCACGTGGACTTTCTCGTAGTTCAAGGAATCTTCCTCCCAAATGGACAAAGCATGCATCGGAAATCTGATTGCGGTACTTCAGTGTTGAGAAAGGTCGTGTGTGTCGGCCAACGTCCATCCCTGGCATTTTTCGGGTACAATCGGCGCCGCTTTTCGCATCTTTGGGAGGTAGGAATGGCGGGTCAACACGTGGAATTTTCAGCAAGCGGATCTGCGACTCAAGGTTATCTCGCGAAACCGGAGTCCGGATCGGGCCCAGCGGTCATCGTGATTCAAGAATGGTGGGGTCTGGTGGACCATATCAAAGCGGTGGCGGATCGCTTCGCTGGCGAAGGCTTTTTCGCGCTGGCACCGGATCTCTATCACGGAGAGGCAGCGACCCGTCCCGATGACGCCGGTCGCCTGATGATGGCGCTCCAAATCGAGCGCGCCATTCACGACCTGCGCGGTGCCGTCTCCTATTTGAAAGCCCAAGATGGCGTTTCATCCAGCAAAGTGGGCGCGGTTGGGTTCTGCATGGGTGGGCAGCTCGCGCTTGCCGCGGGTTGTGATAATCCCGATGTGGGCGCATGCGTTGATTTCTACGGTGTCCATCCGAATGTGACGCTGGACTTCTCCGGTCTGCAAGCGCCGGTGCTCGGTCTCTTTGCGGAAAAGGATGAATTTGTTAACGCGGATGCCGTCGCAAAGTTGGAAAACGATATTCGCTCCGCGGATAAATCGGCTGACTTTCACACCTATCCGAATGTCGATCATGCGTTCTTTAACGAAACTCGTACCGAAGTTTATAACGAGGAGGCGGCAAACGATGCCTGGCAGAAAACACTCGAATTTTTTCGACAGAACCTTGTCTAGTTTGGAGATTTCACGAAGACAGATGCTTGTTGGGAGCGGTCTCGCGGTAGGTGGATTGCTGTTGGGACCTCGCGTTGGAATCACTGAACCCAAAAAGAAAACTCCCGGTATCCGTCTGCGTGACGAGACCAAGGTCGCGCTATACAACAGTTCACTGGTGTACGTTTCACCGCTGCGTGATGATGGCCGAGAGACCACCTGCCATGGTGAAGTCTGGTTCTTCTATGATGAGGGCGACGTGGTGATCGCAACGGCTACCGATGGTTGGAAGTCGCGAGCGATTAAGAAGGAATGGATGCAGGCACGTATTTGGGTGGGGGACTTTGGTCCCGTGAAGAAATCCGCGGGTAAGTATCGGACCGCGCCTTCTTTCGGCTGCAAAGCAAGCTTCGACAAAGATCCGGCAAGTTTTGCACGCCTGATGGAGACGTTTGCGGATAAGTATGAGGATGAGTGGAGCAAGTGGAAGCCGCGCTTTGAGTCCGGATACAAGGATGGCTCCCGCGTATTGATTCGCTACACGCCGATCGCGGGTTAGAAAAACCGCGGAAAAATTGAACAGGAGACGAAATGGCGATTGAAGAGGGCAAAGCTGCACCGGCATTCACCCTGACCGACCAAAGCGGAAAGAAGGTGGCGTTGAAGGATTTTCGTGGTCAGCACGTGATCGTGTACTTCTATCCTAAAGATGACACGCCAGGGTGTACCAAACAGGCGTGCGGTTTTCGTGATCTTTCGAAGAAGATCGTTAAGGAAGATGCGGTCGTTTTGGGCGTATCGCCGGATGATGAGGCGTCACATCAGAAATTCATGAAGAAGTACAAGCTGCCGTTTACGTTGCTCTGCGATCCGGATCGCAAGGTGATGACCAAGTACGGGGCCTACGGGGAAAAGATGATGTACGGCAAGAAGACGATCGGAGTGATTCGCTCGACGGTGTGGGTCGGACCGGATGGCAAGGTGATCAAGCATTGGCGCAAGGTTCCTAAAGCAGCTGACCACCCGGCAAAAGTTCTCGAACAGCTGCAGGCGTTTGAATAAAGCTTCCGAGCCCTCGTCCTTATTGGGGAGAAGTAAATTCTCCCTCCAAGACCGGAAACCCCGCGGCCCGTCCTGCCGCGGGGTTTCTTTATTCTGGCTTGGCACCGAAACGGTAACGCAGCGCTTCAGCAACGTTTTCCGCTGAAACGAGGTCACGGTCGTCAAGGTCTGCAACGCTCCGTGCTACGCGAAGTACCCGCAGGTAGCCCCGCATCGTCAGTTTAAAGCGTGCGACCGCGCGCTCCAATAGGGCCGCGGCCGAGGCGTCAATCGCGCAGAGTTCGACCATCCGGTTTAGTGGAAGCTCGGCGTTGGTGCGGTAGGGGGTATCGCGTAGTCGAGTTTCTTGCCGCGCACGGGCACCGAGAATGCGCTCACCGTTGACGGAGCGGGTGTTTTCGTTTTGACCCGATAACGAGAAGGCGTCGGGTTGAACCCGCGGCACAGCAACGTGAAGATCGATCCGGTCCAGGAGTGGGCCCGATAGCTTGGTGCGATAGCGCCGGATTTGAGCGTCATCGCAGCGACAGTCTTCAAGTGAGTCTCCCCAATGACCACAGGGGCAAGGGTTCATCGCCGCGATCAGTTGAAAGTTCGCGGGAAGTTGAAACGCCCCATGCGCGCGTACGACGTGTACGCAGCCTGATTCGACGGGCTGGCGTAACGCTTCGAGGACCGATCGACGAAATTCAGGCAGCTCATCGAGAAAAAGCACGCCACGATGTGCCATTGAAATCTCGCCGGGACGTAGCGGTTGCCCGCCGCCAATCATGCCCGCATCCGAGATCGTGTGGTGGGGGGAACGAAAAGGCGGGCGCGTGAGCAACCCATTTTCTGGCAGCTGTCCCACGATCGAGTGGATCCGCGTGCTTTCGAGTGCGGCGTCGAAATCGAGGTCGGGGAGGATTTCCGGTAGATGACGAGCCAGCAGCGTTTTGCCGCTTCCCGGTGGGCCGACGAACACCATATTATGTCGACCGGCTGCGGCAATTTCGAGCGCGCGCTTCGCGGATTCTTGCCCCCGTATTTCCGTGAGATCCGACGTGGGTTTTGACGCCGCAAAGGGTTTCGGTCGCGCAATTGTTAGCGTGGCGCGTTCGTGTAGATGGTCCAATACCTCGCCGAGCGTGTGGGCACCCAACGCTTTAATCGCCGGACAATGCGATGCCTCGTTAAGATTTTGCATCGGAGTGATGGCGGATTGAATGCCCTGGTTCCGCCCAGCAGCCACCAATGCCAACGCACCGCGCACGGGATGTAATCTGCCGTCCAGGCCGAGGCCTCCAATCATCAATATGCGCTGCAATGTTTCTGCGGGAAGTGCGCTCTGTGTTGCAGCAATACCCACCGCAATCGCGAGATCGAGACCCGGCCCGGTTTTCGGGATATCTGGCGGCGTGAGGTTGACGGTGACGCGTCCTTTGGGAAACTCGACGCCTGTTTGACGGAAGGCTGCTCGGATCCGGTCGCGACTTTCCTTTACGATTCGATCGCCATAGCCCACGATTTGAAACGACGGGAGTCCGCGACCAGCATCGACCTCAACACCAACCAATACACCTTCCACACCGTGAAGTGTGGATCCATGGACCCTAACGAGCATACGAACCTCAATGGGACCAGGATTGAAGGGATGAAGGGTGAAACGATTAGACACTTTAGCCTGATTTCTGCCTGCTGCATCATGCTGGCTTGCGAGGTCGCACCGACGAGCGAAGGCTTCGATGGTGCGCGTGCGTTCTCACATCTACAAGCGTTGGTCGAGATCGGTCCGCGTTGGTCGGGTTCGCAAGGAGCAGAGAGAACACGCGATTACATTTCGGACCACCTCACCGAGTTGGAATGGAGCGTTCGTGAACATCGCTTCACCGCCCAGCCGCCGGTACCGCCGCCGCTGGAGATGATCAATTTGATCGGCAGCCAGCCGGGTGAAAAACCGGGACGAATTCTCTTCGTGACCCACTACGACACGAAAAAAATTGAAGGCATCCGCTTTCTTGGTGCAAATGACGGAGCCTCGGGAGTCGCGTTGATGCTCGAGCTTGCTGAAATCTTTTCCGCCCGCCGGCTGTCGTATACGGTGGATCTGATCTTTTGCGACGGCGAAGAGGCGCTCGGCCGCGACATCACTCCGGACGATGGGCTCTATGGTAGCCGCGCGTTGGCCGAAGCGATGGCAGGAGATGGCAGCCTGGCCGACGTGAGGGCGCTGATTCTCGTTGACATGGTCGCGGATCGAGATCTCAACCTCGCGGTTGATCAGGGCTCCGCACCCGTGCTGCGTCGCGTGTTATTTCAAGCCGCCCGGGATACCGGCTTGGAGGGGATCGTGGATCAGCGTTCTACGCTGCATCTGGTGGATGACCACACGCCGTTTGTTGAACGTGGGGTGAAAATGGCCCTGAGCTTCATTGATTTTCAGTATGGCGCGCGCCGAACGCCGGGTCCGTATTGGCATACCGCGCAGGACAATTTGGTCAATGTTTCTGAATCGAGCTTGAATAGTGTGGGGCGGCTGGTGGTCGAAAGCGTTCATGGCATCGAGAAACTGCTTACGGAGCGCGACATGCGCCCATCCGAGCTATAGTGCTAACGCCTTGGCGCAGAAACGCCGCCAAGGCACCAAACGGGCAATAAACGACCCGAAGAGGCGAGGGGGATTCTGATGCGTAGTCAAACGATGATCGTGGTAGTGGCAATAGCGGCGTTGGGCTGCAGCACAGTCGGTACACCGCTGGAGAGCAAGACCGCAAAGGGCGCTTTGCTCGGCACGCTCGCTGGCGCTGCCGCAGGCGCAGCCATCGGTGGCAGTGACCATCGTGCAGGAGGCGCGCTGATCGGTGCTGCAACGGGCGCACTCGCGGGTGGCTTGGTTGGGCGTTATCTCGACCAGCAGGCCAAGGAGCTCGACGCGATTCCCGGCGCGGATGTGCAACGACGTGATGATTCTCTGTTGGTCAATTTTGCGTCAGGAATCCTCTTTGACTCCGGATCATCGACACTTTCGCCCGGCGCCTACGATCGGCTTCGATCGCTCGCGCAAACGCTCAACAACTATCCAAAGAGCCAGGTGATCATTAAGGGACATACGGACGCAGTGGGCGACACGGGATACAACCAAACACTTTCGGAAAAACGCTCGGATCGTGTGCGTGATTTTCTGGTCGCGGAGTCGGTTTCACCGCCGCGCATCACCGCGATCGGTTTTGGCGAGTCACTTCCGGTTTCGACCAACGCTTCACCGGAAGGTCGTGCACAGAACCGCCGTGTAGAGATTGAGATTCGGCCGCACGAGGAAGTCTTTCAAGACGGCGCCATGTAGTGGTGACCGCGAAGCGCGGTCACGGGACTTCGAGGAGCAACCAAGGGGTCGCGAAGCGCGGTCACGGGACTTCGAGGAGCAACCAAGGGGTCGCGCAAAACTTCGCCTAAGGTCCCGTTGCCAAAGGCCGATCTCCCCAGTAAGGAGAGGTTTCGAATGACCGCGGCCTTCTATGCAACGCTTGCGGGCTTGGGGTTTCTGGCCACGACCGCTTGGGCCGATTCCCTCCCGCAGGACCTGAGCGCGCCCGTGCGCGTAACGATCGAAGATCCCGAGCCGGGGAGTGTGATTCGAAATCGCACGAATATGGCCGCGCTTTCGGGCATTGCGCGTGCCGGCGATCGCCCGGTTAATTTCGACGTTATTTTTGTGCTCGACGTTTCCGGTTCTACGAAATATCCAAGTGGTATCGACGTAGATGGTGACGGCACCGTTGGTGAAACGCGCGCGTCCTTCGTACCGGGTGTCGATATCAAGAACACGGATCCCGAGGATTCGATCCTTGCCGCGGAAGTGAACGCGGCGCGTTCGATGATCCAGGGACTGAATCCCGAACGTGTACACGTTGGTTTGATCACGTTCTCGGGCGAGGTCGACCCACGGACGTATGAGCAGAAGTCCGTCGACCAGGCGAATGCCTGGCTTGAACAAGCGCTGACTTCGGAATACGCACGTGTCGATGCAGCGCTCCAGGCCGTTGCGCTGCGGCAGCCCAGTGGTGGTACAGACATGCAAGCCGGAATCAAACTCGCGGTACGCGAATTGGGCGGACTTGTTGGTGCGCTGTCAAAACCGCGCCGAGACTCAAAGAAAGTGATTCTCTTGCTTACTGACGGCCGGCCGTCGTTTCCCGCGGGCAAATCCGATGTTGAAGATCCCGACGATATCGAGATGACCATCGACGCAGCCCGTACCGCGAAGGCGGGAAATATCATGATCAATGTCTACGGTCTCGGGCCTCAGGCGATCGACTATCCGATTGCGGTCACGCAGGTGACCCGTACCACGGGCGGGCTCTACACGCCGGTGCGTCGTCCAGGCGACATCGTGGCGCTACTTTCGGGGATCTCGTTCGCGAATATCGACGATGTCGTAGCGGTAAATTTGACGATCGGTGATCTTGCAGCGCCCGAAGATATTCTGCTTCAACCCGATGGCTCATTTCGTGGCTTCGTTCCGGTCCGACCGGGAAAAAATCGTATTCGTGTATCTGCGCTCGCTTCCGATGGAACGCGCGGGTCAACAGAGATTGATATTGTTTTCAAACATCAGGATCTCACCGATGCAGAGCTCGAAGCAGAACTCGGGCGCATACGGAAACGTAAGAAGGAATTACAGCTCCTGATGGAGCGCGATCGACAGGAAGCATTCCGACAACAGGAGCGTGAGCGAGCACTCACGATCGAGGTTGAAGGAGAGGAGAAAGAGCAGTGAGGAAGTTTATGGTTTGGGCCGCGTTAACACTGGCCCTGGGGGGGATGCTCCCATCGGTGCTGCCAGCGTACGCGCAGGACTCCGAGTCCATCGCGGCGGAGGCCGTGGATGGCGAGGAAACGGGCCAGCGTTCGTTTGAAGACTGGTACGCGATGGGCGGCAAGATCATGCATTTGATCGTGCTGTGTTCGATGATCACGTTCGGCCTTGTGTTGGAGCGTGTGTGGGCGTTGCGACAGGGCGCCGTGATTCCGCGAAGCTTTCTGACGGGGATTCGCGATCATTGGAATCGCCAGAGTTTAAATAAAGCGCTTGCGATTTGTACGGAGTCGCAATCATCGATAGCGCGAGTGCTACGGTCTGGTTTGCTCCATTTCAACGCGGGGCTCGCAGGTATGCAGGATGCGGTTGAAACCGCAGGCGCTCATGAAGCCACATTGCTACGACGAAACCTGCCGTTGTTGGGTGCGATCGGAAATATCGCGACCATGCTTGGGCTGCTAGGTACGGTCTTGGGCATGATCGATAGTTTTGATCAGATCGCGAAAACTGGAACCGGTGACGCACGCATTGTTGCGGGAGGTATTTTTCAAGCCCTGGTCACCACAGCCGCGGGGTTGATGGTCGGTGTGACGGCCGTTGGTTTTCACGCGTTGCTGCGTCGCAAAGTCGAGGTATTGGAGACCGACCTGGAAGAGATCTCCATGCGCATGCTTGAGGATGTCACGGTTCAAAATGGCAACGAGTCCAAGGAGGCTTAGTTGGGCCGCCGTGCACAAAATGACGAAGAGGTAACACTCGGACTTACGCCGCTGATCGACGTGGTGCTCCTGCTGCTTGTCTTCTACATGGTCACCACTGCATTCGTAGACCGGGAGATCGATCTGCAACTTCCGGAGTCGGCCGCCTCCGCGGTTCCGGATGAGCGTAAAAAACTGACCATCGAAATCGGCCAGAACGGCAGTCTAGCGTTGAACGGGAAGCGGACCACCATCAAGGCGCTCGACCTCACGATTGAAATCGAAGCTTCGAGCGATCAAATCAAATCGGTTGAAATTCGTGCGGACAAGAATGTTATTCATGGTCGCGTTATTGAGGTACTCGGCATCGTCAAGAAGCACGGTGTTGAGAGTGTCGGCATCGCGGTGAAGCAGAAGAGCCAGTAGTCGTCTATTCGGAAGTCTCGCGGCGGATGAGCTTGCCGTTCTTGTAGTAGGACTTGACGTCGGCGCGGCCGTCAGCGTTTGTATCTTCTTCTTTGCGCGCTAAGACGAGAGCATCATGTTGCGTGTCGTCGTAGTATTCCCAGACGTCAGTTTTTCCATCGTCGTTTTGATCTCGCTCGGTACGAACCGGACGTTCGTTTGTACCGAGAATGGTTCGTGATTCGAGCGAACCGTTGAGGTCGCGATCTTCGATCTCGAGTACGCGCCGTTTCCCTTCGTACTCTACCCGCCGATCGATCTTGCCGTCGTAGTTCGTATCATGCGTTTCGGCCACCAGCGTGCCATTTTCGTAGAGGTAGGTAGCATCTGCCTCCCCGTCGTAGTTGCGATCGACCCGTTCGCGCGTGCCTCGGCCATTTTCGTAGTCGATCCAGCGGTCGGCTTTGCCGTCATGGTTGGTATCTTCGCTGCGCTCGGCGATCTCTCCGTTCTTGTACGAATTTGTCGTGTCCAGCCGTCCGTCAAAATTCGTGTCCTCATTGCGACGCGTGCGTTTGCCTGTTTTGTTGTCGAATACGATCTCTACTTCTGGTTTGCCGTCGCGATCTGCATCAAGCGTCTTTGCGACCACCGTTTCGCCGTTTTCTTCACGCTCGATCCGATCGAAAATCGTTTCGGGCAGGTTGCGTTCGTACGGCAGGTTGGGTGACGCGAGTGGATCATCAGATTCGACTTCGAGTCGCTTTTGCTGTTCGACGGAGATCGATTCATTAACGCTTTCCTGCTTTTCGATCGCTGCCAGGAGCTCCTCCTGTTTGCGGAGTTCGTCCTCGATCTCAGTCTCAAGCTCATCTTGCTTAGAGAGCTCTTCTTCGATCTCACGATCCAACTCTTCGTCGGAGTCGGGTGGAGGTGTGCGTCGCGCTCGGCCAGTATCGAAAGGTACGTCACCCGTGAGCACGCCATACGTGCCAAAGAGGACTGCACCGATCGCTGCACCGTAGCTGCCGCCAACTTGCGCGCCGAGGACCGTGCCCATAATCATCCCCTCCACGCCGGCCTCGGCACGACCCGGTGTGGCAGGGGCTTTTTGGGACTGCGCATCAGCGCTGACGTCAGGTTGATTGGGGTCGAGGGATGGCGCGTTGGGGTCGTCCGTGCTCGCCGTCGTCGGATCAATGGCCGGAGCGGTCGCGCACGCAGCTCCGCTCGCGATCAAAACGAGCGCGATGATGCGGGCAAGGGGTCGTGTGTATCTACGCGTCATTGCTAATCGAATTCCATCTTACCATAGCGCGGCCCGAGCGCCTTAGCGCTGCCAAAAAGCACTGAAGTCGCGACATGTCACCGCTTCGAATGTCGCCAGTGACGCTGCGGGAAGGCTTCCATTCATTTCCATCGGCTGATCGGTCGCCAAGTCGAAGCGCTGATCCGCTTTTCCGTCAAAATCCAAATCTTCATCCTGGTAAATCGCTTTACCGTTTTCGTAAGTGATCCAAACGTCGGGCTTACGATCGCCATTCGTGTCCGCATCAAGCCGTACGGGTACATCGCTGCGATAGGTTTGACGTTGATCGGCATACCCGTCTTTGGTGGAATCCTCGAGGCTCAGTGTCACCTTTCCCGCTTCGAAATTTAGGATCTCGTAGGGAGTACAGCGAAAACTGGGATCGCCGCTTTTGGTAAAGCGAGTGAGTCGGTCGGGCTTCCCGTTGCAATTCTGGTCCTCTTCCTGAGCCACGATGCGCTTCCCGTCCGCGGCAAAGATCGCGAGCATATTGGGTTTGGAACAGCGCCCTCGGGCCTCGGCTTGTCGTACCCGTGATCCGCCCTCGAAGTACGACCATACGTCGATCACCTTATTCTTATTGGTGTCGACCTCGCGGCGAACCACTTCGCCGGCGACGAGATACGTCCAGGTGTCGATCACGCAGTTTCCGTCTGAATCCGTCGCGTCTTCGACCAGCGTACCTGCAGCGTCGAAACGTTGCTTTTGATCCAGGCAACCCTTGCCACCGCTGTCCTCTTCGATTTCGATCGGCTTACCGGCTTCAAATTTCGTAACGCGGTTCGGTTTGCCGTCTTCGTTTCCGTCTTCGATCTGTTGAACCGGATCGCCGTTCGAATCGAATTTAACGGTTAGATCAGGCTTTCCATTTCCGTTCGTGTCTTCGCGTTTTTGCCGGATCTTGCCGTTCGCGCCGAGTTCGAGCCATTGATCCGTCTTGCCATCGCCGTTGGCGTCGATTTCCTGTCCCACCTCTTTGCCACCGTCAAACTTTGCGGTCGCGTCGAATCGACCGTCGAAATCGTTATCCTGTTCGACTTGATACGGCTCCTTGGCCCCGGGCTTGAAGTGAGAAATGCGGTCGGGTCGCCCGTCGCCGTTCATATCCGTTTCAACTCGTGAGCGGCGACCATTTTCGAATAGTGAAACCGTTTCGAAACGAGTATCCCCGTCGGTATCTGCTTGCTGGCGTACGACTTTGTCGTTCTCAAACGTTGAGATCGAGTCGGTCTTACCGTCGTGGTTGGTATCTTCCTCCTGGCGCGTACGCTGCCCGCCCTTGAGCTGAATCACCGTATCGAATCTACCGTCGCTATTGGTATCGGACTCGATTTTTACTGGGCTGCCTGCTTCGTAGTAGGTGATATTATCGTCCTGGCCATTGAAATCGCGATCCTCGCGTTGCTCGGTTTGGATGCCTTGCGCGTATTTCTTGACGACGTCCGGCTTACCGTCTTGGTTCGTGTCGACATCCTCATGAGACGGTTTTTCGTTCGCGTCAAAGTCGACCCATTGATCCATCTTGCCGTTGGCGTTGCTATCGCGCTCCTGGCGCAGGATCTGGCCGTTCTTGAAGAGCGTCACCGTATCGGGAACGCCGTCTTCGTTCTTGTCCTGTTCCTCACGGATGCGCTCTTTGCCGGCCGCATCATAAAAAACGCGTCCGTCTGGCTTACCGTCACCATCGGCATCCAGCTCGACTTCGTTACGTTGGCCGCCTTTGTATGAGACCGACGCTTCGAAGCGCCCGTCGTTGTCTTCGTCAGTCCAATCGCGAAGTACCGTGCCTTCAGTGTTGTATTCCGCGCGGTAGTCTGTGCTGCCATCGTAATTGCGATCTTCGCGTACCTCTTTGGGTTTGCCGTTCGCCATATCCACAAAACGGTCGGGTTTCCCATCCGCATTTGTGTCAGATTCGGTTTGAGTCGCAACACCGCCATCAAACTTCGTCCAGCTATCGATGCGTCCGTCTGAATCGGTGTCTTTCAGTACGCGCTTTCGTTTACCTGTCGCACCGTCTAGCTCAATCCAGAGATTCGCTTTACCGTCGCCGTTGCTGTCCTGTTCCTGTTTCTCGAGCTTGCCTGCGTTGAAGAAATTCCAAAGATCGAAGCGCCCGTCGAAGTCTTCATCGAGCTCTTGCCGCGCTACGATGCCAGCTGCGAAATGTTCGATCGAGTCGGCTTTGCCGTCTTTGTTTCTGTCCTGCTCGCGCCGCTCCGGCTTGTCTTTGGCGAAAACCGTGCGTAGATCGAAGAAATCATCACCCGTCGTATTTTCGATCTTTTCAACAATCGTCTCGCCGTCGACTTTGTACTCTACGTCGACCTGGCCATCGAAATTACGATCCTCACGCTGCTTCTTGCGGATGCCGTCGAGCAATTCCACCCAGGTGTCGGTCTTCCCGTCGGCATTGGTATCGAGTTCACGGATCGCTTTCTTGGTTGCCGGATCGTAACGCTCAGCAAATTCAATCTTCCCATCCTCATCCAGGTCTCGGGTCTCTTCTACCAGGTCTGCGCCGCGATAGTACCGTCGGGTATCAATCGCAAGATCGCCGTCAGAATCGACTTCTTCGCGCTCGCGCTTTCCCGACGCATCGTAGAAGACAACGAGTTCGGGCGCTCCATCACCGTTCTGGTCGCGCTCCTGCCGAGCCTGCGTGCCATTTTTGAACGACACGACGGTTTCGAAGCGGCCGTCGTCATTTGCATCGAGTTCTTGGCGCTCGACTTCACCCTTCTTGTTATAGTGGTCGGTGCGATCGTTCTTACCGTCGTAATTTGTATCCGTCTCCGTACGAATCTTGCGTCCACCGTTGTAGATGATCTTGATATCGAAGCGGCCGTCGTTGTCGGTGTCCTGCTCTTCGAGCTGCTTTTCTTCACTCGCGTTGAAGGTCGCTCGGCTTTCCGGCCGTCCGTCTTCGTTTTCATCGCGTGTCAGCTCCACGAGCATGTCGTTTTCGAACTTTGCCGTCTCGTTCGCCTTGCCATTCCCGTCTGGATCCTCCTCGAGGCGGGAGCGCTTGCCATTTTGGTAATACAGCGTGGTGTCGACCTTGCCGTTGTGGTCCGTATCCTTGCGTTGGCGTTTCGGCAACGCGTTCGCATCGAGATCAATCCAGATATCGACCTTGCCGTCGTGGTTGGTGTCTTCCTCCTGGCGCACCAATGTCCTGCCTTCAAAGAATTGCCAAAGGTCGACTTTGCGGTTTCCGTTTTGGTCTTGCTCAACGCGTACCGGATGCTTACCACCGGCTAGGTATTCCCATTGGTCGATCTGACCGTCATTGTCGAGGTCCTTTTCAACGCGGATCGGTTCGCCCGTATTCTCGTCGAAGAAGGTCGTCGTTTTGGCCGAAGCAGCCGTCGATGCGGCGAGCAGCGAAATGCAGAGGATGAGGTGGGCGCGGGTCATTTAGTCGTAGGAGAACTTAGCACTCAGCTTTTTGTTGACGATGTAGTGAATCTCTTTGGGTGGCGGTGGAAACGGGCTGGCGTGACGAAACGCAGTCTGACAGGTATCACCGAGTATCTGATCATCGGCGGCCTTGACGGTAACGCCGTGCGCCGATCCCCCGCGATCGATTCTGAACGCCAGGATGATTTTCCCAGGATCGATGTCCTGCGGGATGTGCCAGCGCGCGTAGACCCGATCGCGAATCATCTGGAGATACTCGCGGCATACGGGATCTTTCATGCAGTCCTTGTTTGTACCGGAAATGATGCCATCCCTGCCGGTGCCATCGAGATCACGGTCTGAAATTCCTGACTCGAGTGCTGCGATGCGTGAGCCCTCAGTATGTCCCGCTACAGACTGACTTGAGATCACGCCTTCTTGCGCGCTCGGCGATTCAACGTCGACCGCGCGCGTATTCGTCTGTGGCCCCGATGCGCGAACTTTGCGCGGACCGCTCGTCGCTTGCGCGACCTTGACCTGTTTCACGTTCGGGTTGGCTTGCTCCATCGTGACGGGCTGCACTTGCTTGGGCACATCGGAAAATACGTTTACGTTTTCTGTAACGATCTCACGCTTCTCTACTTTCTTCGGTGCGTCGGTGACTTTCATGGGCGTGACGTCGACCTTCTGAGTTTGCGTCAATACCGGAACCGGTTTCACCTGTTGAATCTCAGGTTGCACGACTTCGGTGAAACGCCGCACCGATGCATCAACACGACGTTGGGCGAGCACCTTGCGGCGTTGTTTCTTGGGTTCTGGCTCGGGAATTTTTTCCTCGAGCATGCGCACGACAACGGTTTCGTCTTTCTCTTCAACCACGCCGATTAGCACGTTCCAAAACAACGCCAAAATCACCAGATGGAACAGGATCGAGGCGACGAGCAAACGTCTCCCGGCTTGGCTTCCGCGAGGAGCCAAGGGATCGAAGCGAGGGATGCCGGACGTGATCCCCGCGCCGAGAGCGGCTGAATCGGAGCCACCATGGTGCATAAAGACTTGGATAGCCCTCCGTGGTTTCTATTCGGAACCACGCGCACAAACCCAACCCCTTGTGTGGCCGGTGTTTCCGCGATTAAACGAAGATTTTCAGGCTAGTCGTCTGAGGGGCCGGCTGTCAACCACACGAATGACGTAAGTACTTGATGCGCAAGAACTTTATCGATACCAACGGGTTTCAAGGGAAAGCGCGAGGCAGTTCGCTACAGACGGGGCCGTATCTTGACATCCCTGACGCACTGCATAAGCTCCCAATGCTCCGGTCGGGCGAATTCTTGCGTATTCAGGGATTGGACTTGAGTCGAGACCCTTCGCGAACCGATCCATAGAGCTGAACATGGCCGAGCTGTCGCGGAGCACCCCCCAAGCTCGGTAGAAGAGCGGATGTAAGGGGGATTATTTGGGACTCACACTCGTCCAGCGCAAATCCGGACATCGTCCGCCCCGGAACCCCAAGATCGCCCTCGTACTTGCAGGCGGTGCCGTATCCGGGGGAGCGTTCAAGGTCGGCGGCCTCAAGGCACTCGATGAGTTCCTACCGAACCATAAATCGACCGAGTTCGATATCTACGTAGGTCTCTCCGCGGGCGCGCTGCTCGGCACCTCTCTCGCTGGTGGCATTTCACCCGACGAGATGATCGAGGCGCTGGAAGGCACGTCCGAGCGCCTCTCACAGTTACGTCCGATCGATTTCTATTTTCCCAACTTCGCAGAGTTCGCTGGGCGCCCGCTCGTTTTCTCTGCGCAGCTGGCCGCGTATCTGCCGGGTTTATTGATGGACCTGGCATCTGTATTACCGGAGTTGCCCGCACGCGTCGGCCCGTCATTCCAAACGCTGCTCGAGCACCCTTCCTACACGCACCTCGAAACGTTTTTGCTGGAGCTCTTCGAGGAGGTTTCGCCGAAACGTCCCGTCCCGTCGCTGGGTGCGCTACTGCCGTCGGGATTCTTTGATAATTCTCCGATCGAGCGTTGGCTCTCGCGAAACATGGCCGCCATCGGTGCACCGAATCGCTTCGCGGATCTGTATCGCGAAACGGGACGCCGCTTGCTCATTACCGCCACCGATCTCGATACCGCCCAGCGGGTTGTTTTTGGTCCCGATAATGACCACGGCCTGACAATCTCTCAGGCTGTGCAGGCGTCGGCCGCGTTGCCGGGTTTCTACCGTCCCGCGCGCATCAATGGCGTCGACTACGTCGATGGCGGCGTGCGACGGACGGCGAATATCGACGTTGCCGTGGAGCAGGGGGCGGACCTTGTGATCTGTTACAACCCGTTCCGTCCCTACCTGAATCGAACGGGGCGCGACGAGGATGGCTACCCCAAGTATCTGGCGGATCGCGGTTTTCGCTCGGTGATGAATCAGGTGTTTCGAACCCTGCTCCACACCCGCCTTGCTCTCGGGCTCCGGAACTACCAGCAGAATGAGCACTTCCGCGGCGATATCGTGGTCATCGAGTCACGGGAGAATGATGAGAAGTTCTTTGACCTGGATCCGATGGTGTTCTGGAAGCGCCACGATGCGGTGCGGCACGGGTTTGAGTCCGTGAAGACCACTTTGACCGAGCATGCGGAGGTCCTGGGACCACTTTTTGAGTCCTATGGGCTCGAGTTCCGGATCCCTGACGATTCCGTAGAAGCGCCGGAAGAGGTCGAAGAAGCGACCGAAAACGCACCATCTCGGCTTCGGGTTGTTCCTAATTTAGGCTGATTTTATCTTTATAAATCAACAGGTTGACCGAATATCTGCCTATCCATGCACTAGCGGAAACCGTCGAAACGCGTTATAACCGCACTGGAGCAAACCGCTTTTTTCGGTTGCTACCAGAGAAGGATGGATGTGCACGCTAATCGTGCTGGACCGGGTGGTTCTTGGGTGCCCATTGGTGGTGGCATCCAATCGCGACGAATACTTCGCTAGAGCAGCGGCCCCTCCCGGGTGCTTTGATGCTCGGCCCGCTGGGGTTGCCTTCGTGGCGCCGCAGGATCTCGAAGCGGGCGGAACATGGATGGGCCTGAACGCAAACGGTGTTTTTGTCGGCTTGA
This sequence comes from Deltaproteobacteria bacterium, assembly GCA_029261895.1. Lineage (GTDB taxonomy): Bacteria > Myxococcota_A > UBA9160 > SZUA-336 > SZUA-336 > JAJDAK01. Next base: position 13,702 of record JAJDAK010000010.1, on the reverse strand, counting down.
CGAACCGAGCCGCCGAGCAGGGGACCGACAAACGATCGCGTGGAAAGCTGATCATCGACCTTCTGGGTAAGAAAAGCCCCACAGACATGATTGAGGAAATCGAGGCAAGTTTGAGCAGCAGCTACAACCCATTTTTTCTGCTTTGCGCGGATGGTCAATCGACCTACGTCGCGAAGAATTCAGCAGCCGGAATGGATGTCCAAGCGATGCAACCGGGTGTTCACGTGCTGGGTAATCGTGAAGATCCCAACGCTGCGGACGGCAAGGTCGGTCGCATTCGCGCGCGTGTGAAGGCGTTGGATCTTCAGCGTGACACCGGGCAGGTGATCGCGGATCTCAAGAGCGTTTTGGCCAGCCATGACGGCGATTCGAATCCACTCGGTCATGTATGCGTTCATACAGCGGATTACGGTACGCGGTCATCCGCTGTTTTGGTTCGAGATCAGCAGCGTTGGCGTTACGAGCACGCCGATGGTGCGCCGTGTAGTTCTAAGTATCGTGATTTTACGAGTCTGCTGGAGCAACTCCAGTAAGCATGGAGCGACGAGGAATAAAGTGAAAAGAATCGGAAGCAATCTAAGGCCTGCAGAACAAAAACCGCAGAGAAACCTGCGCAATATCATTCGTTACAACGACGTCGATGCGCCGTCGAATGACTATCCAAAGCGGATTACGTCACCATCGAAGCCCAAACCGTGCTGCTCTGACGACAGTCGCGATATTGTCGGTAATATCCGCGAGGTGGATGGCTTCAAGTTCTGTTACAAGATCTGCCGGGAATGCGGTCATGCCGTGCGTTATTTCTACCCTGCGGTGGAGACGAACGACAAGGCCGTGCGGGAGTACCGTGCCTGGAAGCGGTACATGGCCCAATAGTTGGGCGGGTTTCTGTCTAACGGAGGGCTCGAGTTGTCGTCGTTGCGCGAACGCTGGGTGATATTACGCGAGGAGTTGCACTTCCTCACGCCACGCAAGGTGTACAACGTTGCGATGGAGTGGCTGGCGCCGAAGCTCAAGCTAACGCGTCTGCCGTACGCGCCGACGAAAATTACCGTCGAGTCAGGCAATGTTTGCAACCTGCGCTGTCCGCTCTGTCCGACCGGCCAGGGCGATACCACCGCGACCAAGGGCATGATGCCCTACGAAACCTTTGAGAAGGTGCTCGATCAGGCGGGCAAAGACCTCATCACTGTTCGTCTCTATAACTGGGGCGAGCCGCTGCTCAACAAAGACATCGTTCGCATGTGTGAGCTCGCGTACAAGCGCAAGGTCAGTGTCAAGCTTTCCTCGCATCTCAATAACCTGACGCCCGAACTGGCTGAAGGCCTATTGAAGGCGAAGGTGAAGAAGATTTACATCTCTGCGGACGGTGCGACACCCGAGAGTTACGCGGTCTATCGACGCGGCGGCGACTTCGAAAGAGTCATGGACAATATCCGCCTGCTTGTCGCCAAGAAGAAGGAACTCGGAAATACCTTCACGCGTGTTATCTGGCTCTTTCACGTCTTTAGCCACAACGAACATGAAGTCCCCATCGCGCGCGAACAAGCGGAGAAGCTAGGTATTAAGCTGCAGCTCAATGTTGCGCGCACAGACATGGGCAGGGAAATTTTCGAGACTGCCGGCACGGCGCTTGAACGCGACGGCCATTGGCTCCCGGTGAACGATGAATTCTGTGCTTACGACCGCGAGGAAAAATCCGCGCAACGTGAAGAGATGTGTCACCTACCGTGGCAGGACACCGCGATCAATTGGGACGGCAACGTCCTCGCGTGCTGCAGTGTTTACGACGAGAATCATAACTACGGCAATATTCATGACAAAGACTTCCGAGAGATCTGGAACGGCGAGATGTATGTCGAAGCCCGCCGTGAGATCGTCGGTCGTTCCCCAACCAAAGACACCATCTGCAAAACCTGCAAGAAGAACGGCTACCTCTTTACTTAGGCGTTCTTCTTAGTCTCCGCGGATTCGCTGACTGCGTTAAGCAACGCTTGCCTCGCACCGTCATGATCCGTGACTCCCATGTATGTGATAGGGAGGATTTGGCCGTCCTTCAGTCGTACGCCGATATTGTCGCTACCGTCCCATTGCAAGCCGTCGATTTGGTCGCGTCGGACCACGATCGTTTCCTTGCCCCGTACACTGCGCCACGAGATCGAGCTTCGGTCGATCGTTAGTGAAGCGCGCTTCCGTAGTTCATAGTGGATTAGTAAAAGCATGCTAACCGTACCGAAACTGGTGCCCAAAGCAGGCACCATCTGCATCGTGAGCAGCGCTCCCGGATCCGTGATGGCTGTGAAGACAATGGCTGCGAACTGAACCAGGAGAGATAACCACAACCACTTCACGAGCGGGTTTGGTTTCTGGGGAAATGATTGAGGGTCAGTCATACATCGTCCTCGTCGGTGTTGGGTTGATACCCGTGCGGGTTGGTGAGAACCGTCAGTCCGCCGAGCACGCCCCATTGGGGCTCGCTCACGAACTCCCCGAAACGCTTGCAGCGTTTCAGGTTGCGTTCGATTTCAATCGGGTTCGGCTCACCGTCGATGTCTGGGCGTTGGTATTCGACCCAGTCTGGGCCCATGCGCACCCCCTTTAGTGCAGGCAGCGCGAGGCGCTCAATCTGATGAGAGCGTCGCCAGGCGGTGCAAGCCGCGTCGTTGTTTTCGAACATGATTCGCTTGACGGGTTCGTCTCGTCTTGCGTGAACGGTCCACATATCACCATCGTGATGAATATTGCGACCCGCTTCGAACGCGCCTTCCCCTGCTCGGCGCGCGTCGCGTCGTCGAAGTGCATAGAAGATCGGCTCAATCTTCGTCCAGGCGTCGCGAAGTTCCTGACTTGTGGTGTTCTCTCCGAGATACGCGCGCAGAAAGCGCAGCCGATTGCTGTACGTCAGCCGCATTTTATGACGGTGAAGCTTTGCGATCAAAGTCCAGCGTCGTTCGCCGAGCGGAGACCCGACCTCGCAGCGCTCGAAGTCGATGAGGACGTAGCGGCCTTTGTCGTCCAACAGGAAATTGTTCGGAGAGAAGTCGTCCTGATTGATGCCCGCGTCATGCAATTTTCTTGCGAAGCTGCCGAAGTTCTCGGCGATGGCGCGGCGTTCTGCGTCGGTGGTTTCCGGGTCACGCAAGATCGCAAGTAGATCTCGTGCGCGCAGCTCCGGGATGATGGAGAAGCTGCGTGCCAGCACGCCCCAGCGTCGTTCCTCACCTACAGCGATCGGAACAGAGACGTCGAAGCCGCGGCTGACAAGCGCCCGCGCGATCTCAGCCTCGTGCCGCGCTTTCGATGGCCGCATCCAGTAGCGTGCTCGCGATGCCCAGCCTTGAATGTTGAAGATTTTTACCAGAATCGCCGGATGACCGGTTTCGCTCTCGAGGCGATAGAAGTGTTTGCGTCCAGCCGGCCCGCGAGCGACACTGCCCGGACCCTGCAGTACCGCATCGGGGTCCTGCATGAGCTTCTGGAGCGTCCGCGGCGGCGTGCCTTCGACCCACCAACGAACGCGCCCCACCGTCTTTAGATTCCAGGACATTCGCGCGGAGGCTAACACAATGTCGCTCCAAACCCTGAGCCAGGCCGAGCAGTATCTGAACGGGTTGATCAACCACGAGCGCACGCAGGATTTTGACTACGAAGCCCTCGGCCTCGGGCGAATTCGAGCGTTGCTCGTGCGCGCCGGTCATCCGGAGCGCGGTTTGGCGTGCATTCACATCGCTGGATCCAAAGGGAAGGGGAGCGTCGCGCTTGCGACCGAAGCGCTCTTACTCAAAGCCGGTACTTCCGTAGGCACGTTTACATCCCCGCATCTCGAAAGCTGGTGTGAACGCTTTCGTGTCAATGGAGCGTCGGTCTCGGACGAAAAACTTTTGCAAGCCCTCAACGCGTTGAAGCCTGCGATCGATATCCAACAAAAGGATGTGATGTATCGACCGAGTTTTTTCGACGTGGCGACGGTGCTCGCACTCGAGGTTTTCCGACGAGAGAATGTCGATGTCGGCGTGATTGAGGTGGGGCTCGGCGGACGTTTGGACTCAACCAACATCGTGAACGCACATGTTTCGGTGCTGACGTCAGTGCAACTTGAACATACGGATAAACTCGGCACCACACGCGAAGCGATCGCGCGTGAAAAAATGGGGATCGCGCGTGCGGGAATTCCTCTCATGCACGGACCGCTGTCGCCCGATGCGCTGCCCGCGGTGTTGGCTGCCGCGGTGGTATCCGACACCCCGTTGGAGCAGGTTGATGTTCGTGACGTTCAACTCGGACCCGATGTGCTTCGATTCAGCCTGCGCGACGGACGTGAGGTCACAGCACCTCCGTTCGGCGCCCACCAAGCAACCAATCTGGCACTGGCGATCCATGCGGTGGAGGCGTTGCTCGGGCGCACGCTCTTGGCAGCTGAAATCGCTGAGCTGAAGGAGCTCAGGCTTCCGGCGCGGGTTGAATCATTCGGCGATCTCTTGCTGGATTCTGCCCATACACCCGACTCGGCGGTGGCGCTAGCGAAGACGCTTGAAGCACGCTGGCCTGGCCGTTCGGCCGTGGGCCTGGTCTCGATCTCGCGGGACAAGCATGCAGGGGAGATTTTGGCCGCGTTGGCGCCGCAACTGCGGGTTCTCGTGCTCACCCATGCTGAGACGCTAAGATCGGCGGATCCCAACCAGCTACGGGAGGCGGCCCATGCGGCCGGGATCGAGTCCGTGGAGATCGAACCTGAGCCCAAGGCCGCTTTTGACCGAGCGCTTGCGCTGCGCAAGCCCGGTGAGCTCGTGCTGATCACGGGATCGATTTATCTCGCGGGCAAACTCCGCGCGCGTTGTGGGCAGCATTCGTCGGGTATCGTGAAATCATCGAAATAGGAGAAGTAAGGGTGTCAGTGATTCGCAAGCAGAGTGGAAACTACTTAGAGGACTTCAAGCCCGGGCAACGTTTCCGTCACAAAGGCGGACGTACGATTACCGAAGGAATCCTGGCACATTTCACCGACTTCTCCTTTACCACGAACCCGCTGCATAAAAACCTGCGCTATGCGAAAGCTTATGGGTACTCAGGAATTCTCGTACCCCCGGGCCTCGTCATGGCGGTCGCGTTTAGTCAGACGGTGGAGGATATTTCGGAGAATGCGCGCGCGAACCTGGAATACATCGACATTCGTTTTGGTGCCCCCGTTTATGTGGGTGACACGATTGAAACCGAAACCACTTGCCTCGGTGTACGGGCATCTTCAAGTCGACCTGAACTGGGTGTGGTTCACGTCCAAAGTATGGGCCACAACCAAGACGGAAAAATCGTAATCGCGTATCAGCGCAAGGTTCAGGTGTTTAAGAAAAACATAGACGCACCGCTGCACGAAGGGCAGCTCGAACCTGAGTCCGTTGACGTCGAGCCGATCATTCCGGCGTACGGAGATCGCGACACGTATGCATCACTCGCACATCTCACCAACGACGATACCTACTACGAAAACTTCAACTCCGGTGATGTCATTGAACACGCACGCGGGCGTGTGATGACCGATGAGCATATCTTTCTCACCGGAATGCTGGACAATACGTCTCAGGTGCATTGCAACCAGACGATGATCGATCGCGATCCCAAGCGGTACTTAGGCGGGCGTCTGGTCGTCTACGGGGGGATCCCATTCACGCTTTGCCTGGGACTCAGCTGTGCGGATATTGCGGACAACAGTCCAGCCGACGTCGTCTACGTCACGGGTCGACATACGGCGCCGATTTTCTCAGGCGATACCGTCTTCGCATCGACGGAAATTCGTGGTAAGCGCGAATATCCGGGTCGTGATGACCTAGGCATTTTGGAAGTGACATTGCGCGGCCATAAATTCGATCGCAGCGACGGCGAGGAGAAGCGTGTTGAAATCTTCGTGCTCGAGCGCGAACTTGCGGTAAAGCGCCGCAGTCATTACACCAGCGCATGAGCGACTCGGGGACGGTCTGCGAACTTACGCAAGCGGATACTATCCCGGCTCTCCTTTTGCTGCGGCATCGACCGCTGCAGAATGTTTTTTTGGAACATGTTGTTGCATCTGGCGCATTGGGTCGGGTGAGCGGATTTATCGGATATCGTTCGGGATCGGTGCTTGAAGCGATCGCGATGGTTGGCCCACAGGGCGGAATGACGCTCGAGGTGCAGAACGCAGCAGCGTTCGAAGCGCTGGCGTCCGCGATCCACGAAGCGGGTCTGGAACCACGCCACATCGTGGGCGCGGAGGATGTCACAGCACCGTTCTATCGTGCCTACCAACGTCACGCTCCTGTGGTGATATGGGAACGGCGAGAACCCTACTATCTTGCAGAGCCATGTGACTTCAATAAGGCCACGACCGAGTGGAAACTTCCTTTGGTCGAGCCCGCTCTTGAACACGAACTGGAAATCGTCGTTCGGAACAGCGCGCGCCAACATGTGGAAGACCTGCAGGATGATCGCTCCGCTGCTGATCCCGACGGTTTTCGTGAACGTCATCACAGCGAGATTCTTGAACGACGCTGGTGGGTATTGCGCGAAGATGATGAGATCGTGTTTCAGCTTCACGTTGGGCCGGAGAACGCGCAGGTCATCCAATTGGGCGGCGTATTTACCGTGCCCGAACGTCGAAGTCAGGGTTATGCGCGGAGGGGACTGGCGTCCGCGGTCGCATCGCTGCTTCGTTCGAAGCCCGCCGTCGGACTTTTCTGCGATGAAAACAATCAGAGCGCGCGAAAAGTTTACGCGAGCGTCGGATTTCAAGAGGTGTTCAGCTATCGCAGTTGGTTGTTTGGCGACAGGTCAGGGTCAAGTTAGAGGGGCAGCATGGGTGAACGATTCGACGAAATTTACCGGCGCTCTTTAGCGGAGCCGGAAATTTTTTGGGCCGCGGCGGCAGAAAGGCTTCATTGGGATAAGCGCTGGGATCGCGTCTTCGATCCGAGTCGTGCGCCGATCTACAGCTGGTTTGGCGGCGGCAAACTCAATACCTGTTACAACGCGGTTGATCGTCACGTGGAAAACGGTCGCGGCGATCAGCCAGCGCTGATCTACGATAGCCCCGTCACGCAAACACAGCGCGTAATTTCGTATCGAGAACTGCGTGACGAAGTCGCGCGTTTCGCGGGTGTGCTGTCAGCTTACGGGATCGAAAAGGGTGATCGCGTACTCGTCTACATGCCCAATATGCCGGAAGCCGTGGTCGGTATGCTCGCATGCGCACGGCTCGGTGCGATCCATTCGGTGGTCTTCGGCGGGTTTGCGGCGGAAGAACTCGCGACACGTATCGACGATGCCCAGCCGCGCCTCGTTCTCGCGGCTTCCTGCGGCATCGAAGTCGATCGCGTTATTCCCTACAAGCCGCTCTTGGACCGTGCGATCGATCTGTCGAAACATAAGCCTGAGAAAGTTCTGATGCTGCAGCGACCGCAGTGTCGAGCTGATTTGATTGCTGGACGCGATGTTGATTGGGAAACTGCGATTGCAAGCGCTCTGCCACATGCTTGTGTCAGTCTTGATGCGACCGACCCGCTGTACATTCTGTATACCTCAGGGACGACCGGAGTACCCAAGGGTGTGGTCCATGACAACGGTGGCTACGCCGTCACACTGCACTGGAGTATGGAGTATGTGTACAACATGCAGCCTGGCGAAGTGTTTTGGGCAGCCTCCGATATCGGTTGGGCGGTAGGCCACTCTTACATCGTCTACGCACCCCTACTTTACGGCTGTGCGTCCGTACTCTACGAAGGCAAGCCGGTGGGCACCCCCGACGCCGGTGCGTTTTGGCGCGTGATCGAAGACCACGGTGTGCACACATTGTTTACCGCGCCAACCGCGTTTCGTGCGATCAAGCGGGACGACCCCGATGCCGTGTTCGCCAAGTCATATGCACGTAATGGTTTTCGTGCGCTTTTCTTGGCGGGTGAGCGCGCCGATCCCGACACACTCGAATGGGCGGAGAACATGCTGAATGTTCCGGTGATCGATCACTGGTGGCAGACGGAATCCGGCTGGCCCATGGCGGCCAACTGTCTGGGTATTGAGTCTTTGCCGGTGAAGCATGGATCCCCGACACGTGCGGTTCCCGGTTATGACGTCCGCGTGTTGAATGAAGCGGGGCAGGAAGTACCGCGTGGCAGCATGGGCGCGATCGTCGTCAAACTACCGTTGCCGCCAGGATGTCTACCGACACTGTGGGAGAACGATGAGGGCTTCGTATCGACCTATTTGTCACGGTTTCCCGGTTACTACGAGACCGCCGACGCCGGCATGCAGGACGAAGACGGATATCTCTGGATCATGAGTCGCACCGACGACATCATCAATGTTGCGGGACATCGGCTTTCCACCGGTGCCATGGAAGAGATCCTCGCCGCGCACCCAGACGTGGCTGAATGTGCAGTTATCGGTGTAAGTGATGCGCTCAAAGGACAAATCCCAATCGGGTTCGCAGTCCTCAAAGCGGGCGCGTCGCGTGAAGAAGCCGAACTCGTTGCGGAACTCGTAGCATCGGTACGGGATCGCATCGGTCCTGTAGCGGCGTTCAAGCAAGCGGTTGTGGTGGATCGTTTACCCAAAACACGATCTGGAAAAGTTTTGCGGGGCACGATGCGAAAAATTGCGGATTCGGTCGAAGTCAGAATCCCACCCACTATTGACGACCCTGTTATCCTCGACGAAATTCGGTTGTCCCTTCGGCGTATTGGGTACGCACGCTAGTTGTTTCGGAAAACTTTGCTGGTATGGAGTGCACTTTGCGCGCTTTTCTTTCGTCGTTTTTTCGTTCTAGTAAATCTGGAATTCGAAAACTCTGGCTAGCCCTGGCGTTGGTGTATCTCCTTGTAAACCCTGCAGTATCCGGTGCTACGACCTGTTCCGAAGTCGTCGGTTTTGGTGGTATTACATTCACGTTCGATCAGCCCTATACCTGCGGACGTTTCATTACGGGGGATCCCTGGGTCTTAGAGGGTGTGTCGGGTGATGTAATGATCACAGGCATCACCCCGTCGGCGACCGGATCTCGGAATGGCTGGCAGGTTAATCCGCTGATCATCAATCGAAACGGCTTGCAGTCGCTCGATTCTCGAATGCGGGACTTCGACGATAGTTTGCGTCCCGCATTGCCTTACGCCGCCAATACGGGTGAGTCGATTCTGAAGATCATCTCCGAAGCACCGCCGCTCGATGACCCGAACTCATGCACGGTGCCGAAGGTGCACGGCGCGGGCAATACACGAACCTGTGTGCGGACCGCAGCGATTCTCACCGTGCTCGATACCGCGCCAACCGCGACCGCGTTTCGTCCACCATACGTGAGTACGTGGAAACCGATGTATGACTCGGCCAATGTCGATCCCAACGTCTTGCCAAACGTCCCTGAGGTTACGGATCAGATCCCATGGGAGGACGCGCTGCATATTTTTGGCAACGGTGGGCCATGGCTGGATCACTTCCATGACTTCCGCGGGCGCCGCATTCACCCACGAGATTCGATGCGTACGGTTGCGGGGAAGGGCCGTTCTGAGAATGCGGATTACGGTGCGGAGATTTCCAAATCGATCACCACCGCAATCATGCGCACCATGCATCCCAATCTCGATAACCGTGGGGATGAGATCTACATCATTCGGCAGATCACCCAGGTGGGTATCGATCTCTACGGCATGTTGAAGGCCGGCCAGTTCTGGGTTGCTGGCGGTGGCCACGGTCAAGGTCGCAAGCTCCCTATCTTATATGCGGGCTTCGTGATGAACGATCCGAATCTCCTGCGCGTTGGGCTCGACCATCTCGATGTCAACGATCCCAACGATCCCAACGACTGCTCACAAAGTTTTCAAGAGGATGGCCACACGTATTATGGCGCCGAAAGCATCGCACTCTTCGGTACTACGGAGGGTGGTTGTGACGGAACCTTCGGCGGCAATCCTGCGTGGCAGAATCATTTGGATCAAGGATGCAGCGGCGGCAAGAAGGATGCGCGGGATCCCGACGGTTTGCGCGACGGCGGACATCAGGTCGTTGTGTTTCCGGGGGATGTGAAAGACGAGAGCTGCACGATCAATGAAGTCGCCTCGACCGTCGGTCCGAGTGGCCCCGCACACGCGGGTGACTATCAGGAATGCTGCACATCGGGTCCCTACAAGTTTGTTTCAGTGGTTGCTCGCTTGCTGGGCTTACGCGGCGCCTGGGCACACGAGCCGTTCTTCGACTATGTCACGCGCTGGGCCGCGCCACCGTATAACGGTGGTGGTGGCTATTCATCGAACTACATGCGTGAAGTCTTCAATGCTTACGATAGCTGTGCGAATTCATGTTCATGCCCCGGGCAGATTTGCCTCAACCAAGATCCGCCGGGGCCATGATGCGACGAACGTTGCTCGTCATAAGCATGATCGGGTTGCTCTTCGGTATCGGGCTGGCTGGTATCGCGGAAGCAGTATCTGGAGATCATAAATTACTCGTGATCTTGGTGAACTTCGACGAAGACCCCAACGAGCCCTACTCGATTTCCCAGGTTGAAGATCTCGCGTTCAACTCACCTACGCAGAGTGTGAAGGCGTTCTATCAGGAAACCTCGTACGGGCAGGTAACGGTGTCGGGGCAGGTCATGGGCTGGTTGGCTCTCGGCCCCGACTCGGATCCGTGTAATCCCGACGCAGTGATGAATCGAGCGCTTGCAGCGGTGGATCTCGCGAACCCTGGAGTCGACTTCAATGACTACCAAGACGGTACGGTGGTGGTCATTCGCTCCGAGATACAAGACTGTTTGTCGACGTATAGAAAGAAGAGCTTCATCACGAGCGATGGTCTGCTGCGTAGCTCCGCTGGGTTTGTGATTCCTGAAGCCGGTAATATCCAAGACGCGATCACGCGTGCGGTCGGATACGGTCTCGGTATTGGGCTTCCGACCACGCAACTCGATTGCGATACGCCGTTCATCGATGATGAGTGCAAGACCACCGATGGCGTCGACGCGTTTGATGTGATGGGAGACGCGTCAGGTCATTTGAACTCGGTGTTCAAGGAACGGCTCGATTGGTTCGAACCGAATAATGTGGTTGAAGTCGACCCCAACGGCGGGGTTTATACGCTTGAACCTCTTGAAGTGAACTCGACCGGCATACAGGCGCTCAAAATCCCGCTCGCTTATAACAGTTGGTACTACGTTGAAAATCGCGAGGCGATCGGCTTCGATAGCTTTATTGCTTCGTCCAATCCCGTGGCTATCAACGGTGTGATTCTACGCAAGGCGCGTCAGGATTTCTTCGCTTTCAGCGAGCTGCTGAACCTTTTGGGCCGCACCGGGGTAAACGGAGAGATCGCAGTCGGCCAAGAATTCTACTTTGATGGCCAGGTGCAATTGGCCATGACGGTAGACAGCCGCGATCCTAATACGGGGCAGGTTCAGTTGACCTTCCACTATCCGCTCGAACCACAACTCTTTCCGGTCTTCGGGAACCCGGTGGCTCTCGAAGGTACAGTTCTTCGTGGCGTGATTTGGGGCGTTGATCCGCAAGGCGAGGAGCTGACGTACAGCATCGGCCCGACCCCGCCTGGAACTTCCGTGCATCTGCTCGGTGACGTCAATCAAGACGGGGTCCTGGATAGTCTCGATCGCGACCTGATCGATGTGTTGGATGATGTGAATGTTATAGACCTGCAATCCGCGTTGGCGGATGTGAATCTGGACGGGAACATCGACAAAAATGACGGCAATTTCTTCGACGACATGGTTGATGATGCCACGTTGGTTCGCCGTGTCGTGGTTTGGCTCCCGGGAGTCACCGATGGCGGACAGTACGGTTTCAACGTGAGTGTGCAGGATCCCAACGGCCTCGTGACCGCGAACATGTTTAACCTGAACGTGCTCGATGCGCCGGTATGGCAGGGCTTGGCGGCCGAGTATGCGGTTGCGCGCAATGGCCTGTTGCGCATCCCTCTGGTCGCTGAGGATGATGCTTCGCCGGTCGACTACGATCTTGAAAAGCCGGGAACTGAACCGCAAGGTTCCTCGGTTGAGATCTTGGGTGATGTAACTGAAGACGGGTTGCTCGACCCGAATGACTCGGCGGTTCTCAGTGCTGCGTTGGCGGAAATCATTTCACCCAGTCGAATGCAAGTCGCATTGCTCGACATGGATCATGACGGTGCGCTTACTTCGAATGATGAGACGCTGCTTTCCGGTCTGATTAGCGACCCGAATCTTCCTCGGTCCGCTGTCTTTGCCTGGATCGTGGACCCGAACGAACCTGACGATAGTAATACCTTCCGCTTCTCCGCGGATGGCAGCGCTTTTGTGGAGGAGAGCACGCGGATTCGTGTCGGGTCTGCGGAGCAACGCTTCAAGTGCTACCGCGCCAAAACCAATACGACTGTGGATCCACCGTTTTCACGTCAGACCGTAACTGTGACTGACGCCTTGGGCACGCGAGAAACCCGTGTGCTTCGACCGCGGCTGTTTTGTACGCCGGTTGATGTCGGTATCTCAACGCCCGGGATTCAAGATCTTAGTACCTACATGACCTGTTACAAAGCCAGCGATCAGGTCTGGCTGGAGCCGCTCGAACCGGTGAAGGAACCTGTTACGCATGTCTTGGGTTCGGAGACCCTGGAGCTGCGGAAGTCGAGTCTGCTGTGTACACGTTCGGAGAAGGACCGCGCCGTGAACGGATACGAATTGGATCCGTTTCGTTGTTACCGCAGTCGTAATGACCCCAATACACCGAAGTTGCCGCGCCAAGAACTCGTGGTCTCAGATCTTCTGGAATCAAAGAACATGATCTCCCGCCAAGTGCGGCAGCTCTGTTATCCCGCGGATATCGATGGCCTGACTTCGCAAACCGTCGACCCTGCGACACGACTTAGCTGTCATCGCCTGCGCCGCTCGGCCGGCGAACCCAAGTTCATCAGGCAGGACGTCGTCGTTCGCGATCTCTTCGGCGAGCAGACGCTAACGCTGACAGGTGTCGATTCCGTTTGCTTGATGTCCCCGCCGTCTCTATAGCGTCAGCATGAAGTCGTGGACGAGCGCGCGGTAGACGGTTTCGTCGAAGCGCATCACGGAGAGCGGCGCTTGGATCACGCGAAACTTTTCTGACTATCCATTCATCTGACGAACGACCATGATGCGATAACTGCGTCACGGGGAGGGTCCGATGGCAGAGGCGATTTTTGCAGCAGGCTGTTTCTGGGGTGTGGAGGCCGGCTTTCGGAAGGTCGATGGCGTCCAGGTTACCGCTGTGGGATATACAGGCGGCCTGACCGAGCATCCGTGCTACGAGGACGTTTGTACCGGAACGACCGGGCATGCGGAAGCCGTGCGGGTGGAGTTCGATCCCGAGAAAGTTTCGTACGAGCGCTTGCTTGAGGTTTTCTGGAAGCTCCACGATCCAACCCAAATGAATCGTCAAGGTCCGGATCTGGGGACGCAGTATCGCTCCTCCATTTTCTTTAAGGACGCCGATCAGGAAGCCGCCGCGATCGCCTCAAAAGAGAAAGAGCAAGCGAGCGGTCGACAGCGTGGGGAGATTGCGACTCAAATCGAGGCGGCCTCGACATTTTATACCGCGGAAGACTATCACCAGCAGTACTTCGAAAAACGCGGTTAGTGTTGCCGATGCAATGAGTGGGGGCGGTTTTTTTTTGTAATTAATGGGGGGGGGGGATAAAAATTTTAATTAGTTGGGCGAGTGGAAGAAAA
>JAJDAK010000090.1 GCA_029261895.1 Deltaproteobacteria bacterium | reverse complement strand
TGCACATTTCTGGCGGATGCCAGAAATGTGCAACTTTTTAACCAACGTCCCCATTAATTGCATCTTCAAACAACGTCACCAATGGCACCTAGTGGATGGCGGCGGGCCAGAGATAGTAGAAGCCTGGGCTCATGTAATCCCGTGCGAACGGAATCAGGTCGATGTTGATCATTTGAATCGCCGGGAGCTGCGGCTGGTTATACACATTGGATTTGTAGTCGCCGGATCGATGGTACGCGACCAAGCGTGACTCCTTGAGGCCTGCCAGTAACTCAATCGCCGCCACCGCTTCTTCGACATGACCGATCTCATCGATGAGTCCGTGTTCGAGAGCTTGATTCGCGGTGTAGACGCGACCGTCGGCGAGCTCATTGATCCGTGTGGCTTCTAGTCCCGGACGACCCTCTACAACGACCTCGCGAAATCGCGAGTGTAGATCGGTGATGACCGATGCGAGTTGTTCCCGTTCATCGCTTCGCATTTTCCGCGTGGGCGATCCCGTATCTTTGAACGCGCCACTTGTGAAGGTTTGATCTTCCACGCCGAGTTTTTCCATCAAACCCGTGACATTGACACTTCGCATGACCACGCCGATCGAACCGGTAACTGTGGTCGGATGCGCGACGATACGATCTGCAGCAACAGCTGCGTAGTAGCCGCCCGAAGTCGCGAGCCCTTGCAGATAGGCGACAATGGGTTTCCCGGTATCGGACTTCCAAAGCTTGAGTTCGTGGTGCAGCGTTTCGCTGGCCGAAACGGTTCCACCTGGGCTGTTGATCCGCAGCAGAATGCCCGCAACGTCTTCGTCTTCCGCCGCCAGATCCAAGGCTTCGCGGAGCTCGGCCACCATGCTCGGAGAGCGCAGACCGAATGCCGAGCGCCGCTCGGCTGCCGAAATAACCCCGTCGATCTCCACAAGCACGACCTTGGGGCCCTTTTCACCGAGCACTACGGTTTCTTCGAAGGGCTGAACCCGGGTCAGCTCGCTGATCCCCCCCAGGTTCATAAAGCAGCCCGTAAGGCCGCTAAGCGCCAAAATACCGATCCAAGTTGTAAGTCGTCTACGCATTCCGATTCCCTCTCACTGACTGAGCGAGTAGGATAGCAACCTATCTTTAAAAGACCGGAGGGCAAAAAGTGCGTTTGGGACTTACCGTTGGCTATTCGGGCGCTGGCATGGCGCTTCCGATGGAAATGATTAAAGAAGCAGAAAACCTGGGTTTTGATTCCTGTTGGACCGCAGAAGCGTATGGGTCCGATGCCGTTACGCCGCTGGCGTGGATCGGCGCGCAGACCGAGCGCATCAAGTTGGGCACGGCAATCATGCAGGTTCCCGGTCGGCAGCCGGCGATGACCGCGATGACGGCCATGACGCTCGACGCGCTTTCGGGGGGCCGCTTCGTGCTGGGCCTGGGTCCGTCCGGTCCTCAGGTGGTCGAAGGTTGGTACGGCGTCGGATATAAGAAGCCGCTGACGCGAATGCGCGAATACATCACGGTGTTGCGTGAGATCTTTGCTCGCGAGAAGCGTGTCGAGTTCAACGGTGAGTTCTATCAAATGCCCTACACGGGCCCCGGTTCGGTGGGTCTTGGCAAACCGTTGCGCAGTATTTTGCATGCACGACCTGACATGAAAATTTACACCGCGGCCATCAGCCCCAATGGTGTAAAGCTCGCTGCGGAGCTCGCCGATGGATTTTTCCCCATCTGGTGTGACCCGCAACGTTTCGAGCTATTCCAGGAACCGATCGACGAGGGTTTCAAGAAGTCGGGTAAGCAGAAAACGATGGCTGACTTCGACGTCGCACCATTCGTGTCGGTCATTCTGGGTCCCGATGCGGATAAGTGCCGAAGTATGGTGAAGCCAATGATGGCGCTTTACATCGGTGGCATGGGCGCGCGTGGCAAGAATTTTTATAACGACTTTGCCAAGCGTCTGGGTTACGAGGAAGAGGCTGTGAAAATCCAAGACCTCTACCTCGACGGTAAGAAGCAAGAGGCCGCAGCGTTGGTTCCCGATGAATTGGTCGATGCCGTTTCGTTCTGTGGACCCGAAGAACGCATCCGCGATCTCTTCGACCGTTGGCGGGGCGCGCCGGTTGGAACGCTTTGCATTGGGACCAATAGCAAGGAAGCGTTGCGATTGATGGCGGAGCTCGTGCTCTAGCAAAATCGATTGTCCGAAGAACATCGCAATACCATGCTGCGTACCGTTTCGACGGATGGCAGTTTGGCGATCAAAGTTCTCACCGCGACGGAACTTGTTGCCGATGCGGCTGCGCGGCATCGGACCGCACCGACTGCGACAGCGGCGCTCGGCCGCAGTCTGATGGGTGCACTTTTGCTCTCGGCGGGCCAGCCCGACGATGAGACGGTGCAGTTTCAGTTTCACGGCGATGGTGACTTGGGTTCGATTATGGTTACCGCCACGGCCGGAGAATCGACGCGGGGCTACGTGCAGAATCCCGTAACGCATCTCCCAACGAAGGCCGGCAAACTCGATGTGGGCGGCGCGGTCGGTAAGGGACAGCTTGCAGTGGTGCGGAATAGATCGAGTTGGAAGGAACCGTATCGCGGTGTTGTGCCGCTGGTCTCTGGCGAGATCGCCGAAGACATCGCGCACTACTTGGCGGAAAGTGAGCAGGTCCCAAGCGCCGTCGCGCTTGGCGTCTTTGTCGGTCCGGATGGGAATGTGATGCACGCCGGCGGTTACTTGGCGCAAACGCTACCGAACGCGTCCGAAAGCGCGGTAGCGCAGCTTGAAAAAAATGTTCGGTCGCTTCCCATGGTGACGGAGACGATGCGCTCTGGCCTAGACGTGTACGCTATGCTCGAGCGTATAACAGATGGCTTGGGGGTTCGGTCCGTTCATGAGCAGTATCCAGTCTTTGCGTGTTCCTGTGATCGCGGTCGTGTTCACCAGGCGGTCGTGCTCTTGGGTCGCGACGACGTGCGAGAAATGATGATGAGTGGCGAACGCGTCGAGGTTTGCTGCGAATTTTGTGCGGAGCAGTACGTCCTCGAATCCGACGAATTCGGCACGATCTTTCCGGATAGTTGAAATGCGTGTTGAGCTCTTTGTTCCGTGCTACGTGGACCAGTTAGCTCCACAGGTCGCGGAGGCAACCGAAGCGCTGCTGCGCCGGCTCGGCTGCAATGTCAGCTATCGGTCGAATCAAGTCTGCTGCGGCCAACCTTATTTGACCGCGGGCCTGACCTTAGAGGCCCAGCGTCTTGCTCGCGCCCATCTCGATGTTTTTGACTCGGCAGAGGTCATTGTCTGCCCTTCTTCGAGTTGTGTGCAAACCGTTCGCGAGGGTTTTGAGGTTCTTGGCCTGGCTGAAGATGCCGCAGCGACCCGTACACGTGAATCTACCTTTGAGCTCGCCGAGTTCATTGTGACCAAGCTAGGAATCACCGACGTTGGTGCATATTTTCCGCATCGCGTGGGTCTGGTTCGGTCGTGTCACGGCACACCGTCGCTCACGCAGGCGCTGCTTGAAAATGTAAACGGTTTAGAGCTGGTCGAACCCAAGCGACCCGAAGAATGCTGTGGCTTTGGCGGGATTTTTTCGGTGACGCATGCAGAAATTTCGACCCAAATGGGAAACGATCGGCTGCAGAGTTTTATCGACGTGAACGCAGAGTTCATCACCGGCAGTGATATGAGTTGTCTCATGCACC
Organism: Deltaproteobacteria bacterium; assembly: GCA_029261895.1. Classification (GTDB taxonomy): domain Bacteria; phylum Myxococcota_A; class UBA9160; order SZUA-336; family SZUA-336; genus JAJDAK01. The sequence continues at coordinate 54,137 of JAJDAK010000090.1, read as the reverse complement.
TCGACGGTTTTCGCCGACGACAGGGTGAGGGACCACGAGCACTTCACTTAGCAGAAATCCTCGCGAAGGCCACAGCATGAGTTTGCTGCTCCAATATCAGCCCAATGACGTCAAACGGCATGATGAGGCGGTGTTCGATCTTCGCCTGCGACGTGACCGGGCGATGCAAGAAGTTCCTGATTTCACTGTTTTGAAGCGGCATGCCGCGGCCATCAAGGCGCATACGCTTGATCATCTTGCGGACTATCTTGAGATGTTCGAAGCGAAGGCTCATGCCGCTGGTGCAAAGGTACATTGGGCTGCAGATGCGAAAGAACATAATGAGATCGTGCTAAACCTTCTGCAGCATCATGGGGTTCGGCGCATGGTGAAGAGCAAATCAATGCTCACGGAGGAATGTCAGCTCAATCCTTTCTTGGAATCGCACGGGGTCGAGGTGACGGATACTGACCTTGGCGAACGAATTGTCCAGCTTGGGAATGAACCCCCGTCTCATATCGTCGTACCAGCCATTCACCGTCGCCGCGATGAAATCGGGGAACTATTCCATCGACATATGAATACCCCAGCGGGCGAGACCGATCCCGCACGACTGACGGAGTACGCACGCCAAGACTTGAGGAGTCGTTTTCTTGATGCCCAGGCGGGACTCACGGGCGTGAATTTTGCGATCGCCGAAACGGGAACGATCGTCGTATGTACCAACGAGGGCAACGCCGACTTGGGCATGTCGCTGCCGCCACTTCACATCGCGTCGATGGGTATCGATAAGATCATTCCGACAGTCGATGATCTCGCCATCTTTCTGCGCTTGCTCGCACGCAGTGCGACCGGGCAACACATTACCGCGTACACGAGTATGGTGACGGGGCCACTGCGTAGCGGTGAACTGCATATCGTGATTGTTGACGGCGGTCGTACTCGGCTACTCGAAGACCCATCGAAACGTCGTGCCCTGGGTTGCATCCGTTGCGGTGCCTGTCTCAATACCTGCCCTGTGTATCGCCGCGCCGGCGGGCACGCGTATGGCGAGCCGGTGCCAGGCCCGATCGGATCGGTCCTCGCGCCGATTCTGGGATCGGGACCTGTCGCTGCATCATTGCCACAGGCGTCTACGCTCTGCGGCAGTTGCACGAGTGTCTGTCCGGTGGGTATCGACCTACACAAACTGTTGTTGGAGTGGCGGCATGGTACCGCGAAGCCCGATCCAGACTTGCGGTACGGACTCCGCATCGCAGCTTGGTTGATGGCTCGTCCCGCGCTGTATCGTCGTGTGATGAAAGTCGTGTGCCGAGGTCATCCGCTGATTTCGAAGCGCTGGCCTGGAAATCCGGCTTCGCGTTGGCTCGATGCCCGTGAGCTTCCAGAGTTCCCGCCCATGTCTTACTACGAGAAGAGACGGTCGGAAAACCGATGAGTTCACGCGATTCAATCCTGCAGCGGGTTCGACAGTCGACACAGAAACGTGTCGAGCATCCTGGTGCGTTCCCGAGTCCCGCACTTCGGGGTGGCTGGCGCGGTTTCGAAGATCGACTCGTGACCGTCGGTGGGGAATCCATCGGTCCGGTGGCACGAACTCAGCTCGCTCGGGTTCTGCGCCCGGTCGTTGAACATCGCGCTTCGGGGGGGCGTGTGATTGCGGCCGCATCACTCTGCTTGGAACTCGGTGAGGGTCCCTGGACCCCTGTCGCCGACGATATTCCGCCCCATGACCTTGAGGACGTCGCGGTCGCCGTGGTCCGCGGCTCGATCGCCGTGATGGAAAACGGCGCCATAGGCATCCACGGCAAAGACGCCGCGGTTCAAGCATTGCCCTTTCTCTGTGAAACGCTGGTGGTTCTGTTGTCGGTGGAATCCGTGGTTCCCGATATGCACGAAGCGTTAGCCGCGCTACCCGAAGACGCACTACACCATCGCCACTTCACCTGGGTGAGCGGCCCGTCCAAGACCGCCGATATCGAACAGACCTTGGTGATCGGCGCCCACGGCCCCCGTGCACTCATTGCAGTTGGAATTGACGCGGAATAATCGGCGCTTTACAGCGCGGGCTGGAGCAGGTTCAATGCCTGAAGGAGGCCCCCCATGGCCAATTCCAGCTATCAAAGACTCGCGGGAATGGATCGTTTTTTTCTGGTTTCGGAGGACGATGCCGCGCATATGCATATCGCGGCAACCATCGTGCTCGACGCCGGCCCATTGTTGAAGCCCGAAGGTGGGATCGACATTGATCGCATCCGTGACTACGTCGCGTCGCGTCTGCCTTCGATTCCCCGTTATCGGCAGGTTCTGAATTATTCGCCGATCGAGAAACACCCGCTTTGGGTCGATGACCAGCACTTCAACATCCACTATCACGTACGCCACACGAGCTTGCCCCGCCCGGGAAATGACCGACAGCTCAAACACCTTTCGGCACGGGTGATGTCGCAGCAATTGGATCGTGCGAAACCGCTTTGGGAACTCTGGGTGGTGGAAGGTCTTGAAGGCAATCGACTCGCCTTGATCAGCAAGACACATCATTGCATGGTCGACGGGTTGTCGGGCGTCGACCTATTGGCCGTGTTAATGTCTGATGATCCCAACCAACAGATTGAGGACGTGCCGGCCTTTGATCCCAAGCCCGCGCCGTCGAACTTCGAGATGGTACGTGACGAGCTCGTGCGCCGGGCGGACGAATCCTTGCAGATGGCCAAAGGTTTGGTACGAACTGCAATCAGTCCAAGCCGCATTCAAGATGAGGTGATTGGACGGATCCGAGGGCTCGCGGAAACTCTGAACACCGGATTGCAGCCGAGTTCGCGTACGCCGTTCAATCAGAAGATCGGCCCGCATCGTCGTTTTGACTATGTGTCGATGGATCTCTCCGACGTTCGTGCGGTAAAAGAAAAACTAGGAGGCACGGTCAACGATGTCGTACTCGCGACAGTTACAGGTGCGGTACGCCGATTTTTTGAATACCGTGAAGTCGAGCTTGAAGAGCTCGATTTCCGCGTTCTTGCACCCGTGAGTGTTCGATCGGAAGATGCCCGCGGCACTTTGGGCAATCAGATTTCAATGTGGCTACTGAGTTTGCCGGTCGCGGAAAAAGATCCCCGCCGACGTTTCGAGCTCATCAATCGAGAAACGTCGCGGCTGCGTGAAACCAATCAGGCGTTGGGGGCGCAAACGTTGATCCAAGTCACCAACTGGACGGGATCCACGCTGCTTTCTCTGGCGTCCCAGCTGCTGCATCGCGCGCGACCGTTTAACATGGTTGTAACGAATGTCCCAGGACCCCAGATGCCACTGTATTTGCAGGGAGCACGAATTCGTTCCTGTTATCCCTTGGTTCCACTTTTTGCGAATCAAGCGCTGGGCGTCGCACTTTTTAGTTACGATGGGAAACTGTTCTGGGGTTTCAACGGAGACTACGACCTCATGCCGGATATGTACCTATTCGCGGACGCAATCGTAGCTTCATTCAATGAGCTTCGAGAGGCCACCTTGCCAGGCCGGGTTCTGCGCTTGGGCAATGCGGCTAAAGCCGATCCACAGCCGTGACGAAATCGGTCCCACGCTTTCCACCTGAAACTGTATTCACGTTGGTTGCCGGTTTGGCATGGATTCAACTCGGCTCCGATGCATCGTTTCTCACGTTGTTGTCCGCGCTGCTACCGGGCGGATTATTGCTTGCGGGTGGTTTTGCGACGCCGCTCTTGCCAGGGGATGTCCGCACGCCACAACTGACGGCGACCGGTGCCGCGATCGGTATGATTCTCGCGCTCCCCATGGTGTTCGCCGTCGGAATCGGCGGCACTTTGATTCTGCTGCTGCTTTCCGCGGCGTCCTTCATCGCGGCTGGCTGGACGAGTCAGCGTTTTGAACCCGCGTACGCGGGTGTGCCAAACGTCGATATCACGCCGCTGCTGGCTGCCAAAGTTGCCTTGGACGAGGTCAATCTCTTCCAGATCGATTTGGGTCGTGACTCGCCCCTTGAATTCGATCCGCATCAAATGCGCGACGAAGTTTCAAAAGCGCGAGAATTCTATACGAGCAAGGGTTGGCTCGAGAAACCATCGCTGTATCACAACGACCCGCCGCCGCTCACAGCTCCGGTGATTACGAAAGAAAGCTTCGGCCGCTTAAAGTATGAGCACCTTCGATTTAACAGCGAGTACGAACCTGATCGCGATGAACCGGGTCGAGACCGCTGGCTCAGCTATGTGGCGAACCGCGAGGCTCACGCTTGGGTGTATCGTCACGCCAGTGGGAAACGACCCTGGCTGATCTGTATTCATGGTTACGGTATGGGAATCCCAGCGATAGACATCGGCGCGTTTAAAGCTGAAGCACTGCATAAAGCGGGTATGAACGTAGTGCTTCCCGTCTTACCCTTACATGGGCCTCGCAAAGCGGGCCGGCGTTCGGGTGATCGAATGCTCGAGGGCGCGTTCTTGAACACGGTCCACACCGCCGCTCAGGCAGTTTGGGATATCCGTCGACTGATTTTCTGGGCACGTGCGCACGGTGCGACGAAGGTCGGTTTGTACGGTCTTTCATTGGGCGGCTACACCGCGGCGCTCGTGTCATCGATCCAAGATGAAATCGATATGGTGATCTCCGGTATTCCCGCCTCGGATCTTACGCGCCTTGCGCGACGCATTGGCCCGCCACATGGATTGCAACAACTCGAAGAGGTTGGTTTTTCATGGGACGACCTCAAAGATGTGCAAGCCGTCGTCTCACCGCTTTCGTTCGAACCGAAGGTTGCCAAAGAGAGCCGCTACATTTTCGCCGCTATTGGGGACAAAGTAGTTTCTCCCGATCAATCGCATGCGCTCTGGCAGCACTGGGACCGGCCGCAAATGGTTTGGTACCCCGGTAGCCACCTCACCGTCGCCTGGGAACCCAGCGTACAAACGCTTGTCCGCAACGCCCTGAACAAACAAGGGTTTACTGTTCAATCCTGAGTCGTGAAGCTTTCATCGCGTTCGACATAGGTCCTCCGCTCAGCTGGGACCCCTTATTGATGCCTCCGCTCCGCTACGCGTCGCTGCGCGCGTTCCAGTGGAACGCTTGCACAGATTTCTAGCATCACAACGCGTACCGAATCTTTTGCTATGCGAGTTCGACGTGGGTCCGAAGCGAACTTGGGCTGCTTTGGGGTCCCAGCTGAGCGGAGGACTCATGTCGAACGCGATAGGAGCGAAAGCGAAGCAGGCTATGACTAGCTGCGCTTGGTGGATTTCTTGGCGCGGGCGCGACGGGCGAAAGCTTCGCGGACGAAGTCGGTTTCTTCTTCTTCGTGCTTGCGATACGAACCCGTGGCAGGGCTGGCGGATTCGGGGCGTCCCACATAGCGAAAGCGTGCGCCCTTTGGCAGCGTCTGAGAAAGTCGTTGTTGAACGAACGACCACGCGCCTTGGTTCCAGGGTTCCTCTTGGACCCAGACGAAGTCCTTGGTCGCGTAGGGCTCGAGAATCTCGGTGAGCTGATCGAAGGGGAACGGGTGTATCTGCTCGAGTCGCACGATTGCGACGTCGTCGAAGGCGGTGTCTTCTTTCGCTGCGAGCAGTGTGTAGTAAACCTTGCCCGTGCAAATCAGTACGCGGCGAACGGATTCCGGATCCAATTCACCTTTGATGGTACGAGGATCATCGAGAACTTCATGGAATTGACCGGTCTCGAAGTCACTTACCTCTGATACCGCACTTGGATGGCGCAGCAGACTCTTTGGCGTCATCACGACCAACGGTTTGCGGAAGTTACGCTTGATCTGGCGTCGTAACGCGTGGAAGTACTGCGCGGGCGTCGTGAAACTACAAACTTGAATGTTGTCTTCGGCGCAGAGCTGGAGAAATCTTTCCAGCCGGGCGCTGGAATGCTCGGGCCCCTGGCCTTCGAAACCGTGGGGAAGCAGCATGACCAAACCGCTTGAGCGATTCCATTTTTGCTCGGCGCTGCAAATAAATTGGTCGATGATGATCTGCGCGCTGTTTGCAAAGTCGCCGAACTGTGCTTCCCAAACCACCAGCCGCGATGGGTCGACCCAGCTATAGCCGTACTCGAAACCCAGCACAGCTGCTTCTGAAAGCATGCTATTGCAAATAATGAAGCGCGCATTGCGTCCACCGAGTGTGTCGAGTGGGTTGTAAATGCTGCCGTCTTCCACATCGTGGAGTACTGCATGACGGTGACTGAATGTACCTCGCTCCGCGTCTTGGCCCGTGAGTCGAATGGTCACGCCGTCGCCGAGTAGTGATCCGAAAGCTAGCGCTTCGCCCGTACCCCAGTCGATGGGTTTGTTTTCGAGCAGATTCTTTGCGCGCTGTTCCATTAACCGTTTGATCTTCGGATGTGGATTGAACTCCTGGGGTAGTTCGGAAATAGTTTGCGCAACCGCTTTGATCATTTTGTGACTCGTCGCAGTTTCTTCGTCGCGGTGACCGTTGCTTGCCTCGAGCCCGCTCCAAAGGCCGTGATAACCCTCAGCGCCCTCGAGTCGAACCTGCGTTTGGCTCTCTTCCATCGCGTCATCGAGCCGTTTCTTCAGATCCTCTTCAATCTTATCCAACCCGGCCTGATCGATCGCGCCCTCGTGAAGCAGGCGGTCGGAATAGATCGTGCCCACGCGTGTGTGCTGATTGATCTTCTTGTACATCAGCGGTTGTGTAAACGTGGGGTCATCACCTTCGTTGTGGCCGTGACGGCGGTAGCAAACCAAGTCGATGATCACGTCTTCGCGGAAGCGTTGTCGGAACGCGATGGCGAGTTTTGCCGCATGAACGCAGGCTTCGGGATCGTCTGCGTTTACATGGAAGATGGGCGCTTGAATCACCTTCGCCGTGTCGCTCGGATGTTGTGTGAAGCGATATTCGCGCGGCTCGGTGGTGAAGCCGATCTGATTATTGATGATGATGTGAATCGTGCCGCCGGTCCAATAGTTGGATAGCTCCGAGAGCGCCAATGTTTCGGGCACGATGCCCTGGCCCGTGAACGCGGAATCACCGTGAATAAGAACCGGGATCACCTGCTTACGTTCGACGTCACCACGGAAGTTTTGTTTTGCACGCACCATGCCTTCGGCAACGGGGTTGACCCATTCCAGGTGGCTGGGATTGGGGCAGAGCGAAAGATGGACACTCTTTCCAGACCGCGTGGTGTGATCCGACGAGTAGCCGCGGTGATACTTCACATCTCCCGAACCCTGCGCGTTGAGCGGGGTGAGGGTGGTGTGGAAGTCAGACATGATCGCCCGGTACGGCATGCTCATCGTATGCGCGAGCATGTTCAAGCGGCCGCGATGCGCCATCGCGATCACGTATTCTTGAGCGCCCAAGTCCGCACCGTCCTCGATGATGGCGTCCATGAACGGGATGAGCGCATCCCCACCCTCTACGGAAAAGCGTTTTTGGCCCAGAAAGCGTTTGTGAAGAAACTGCTCAAAGCGTTCTGCGGAGAGAATTTGGGTCAAGATACGACGACGCTCTTCAGCATTCAGCGGCGGATGGTTGTGATGTGGCTCCATCTGCTCGATCAGCCAGTCGCGACGTTCCTTGTCGCGAATTTCCATGTACTCGACGCCGAATGTGCCGCAGTAGGTTTTCTGCAAGCTTGCGATCAACTCGGCTGGCGTGCCTTCCGCGAGGCCTCGAAAGTTTGAAATCTTCAGGCGCTTTTGATCCTGCGTCAGATCGATTCCGAACTCGCTTGGATCGAGTAGCTCGTGATCAAGGTCCGGTGCTTCGAGCGGATTGAGATCGGCCGAGAGGTGACCATGCGTGCGGTAACGGTTGACCAGCCCGAAGATCCCGAGGGGTGCTGCCGTATCCGAGGCGGGGCTTGTGGCGGAGGCCGCGACACCGTTTTTCGGGACACCGTTGCGGCCGCTGAGCCGGTCGAAGAACTGGATCCATTCGCTGGGAACCGAGTCGCGACCGGTGACGTAGTCCTCGTACATGGCCTCGACGTACGGGCCGTTATCGCCGCTGAATAAACTCGCCAGATCCGCCTCAGAGAGACTCAATCCGTCCTCTTCAGAGGGATGACTCAATTTCAGAATCTCCGTCCAGGTCCAATCCGATGAAGGCCCGGAAATGTAACGCGATACCCACCAACTGCTCGTTCCTGGGCACGATTTCTTTGCTATCGACGTCTTGAGCCATCAGATGAAGGCAGGCGCCCTCACTTAAAGGACTTCGGCATTTCGGGCAGCGCGGCCCTCCGCTAGGATGCGTTCGCATGCGTTTTAAGCCTCTAACCGGCTTTCGGGATTTCTACCCCGCAGAGATGGTGATCCGTCGCGGGATCGAAGCCGCGTGGCATCGAGCTGCGCAGAACGCCGGCTTCGAGGAATTCGACGGACCCGTCTTGGAATCATTCGAGCTCTTCGCCGCCAAATCGGGCGAGGAGATCGCAGGACAGCTCTACACCTTCACCGACAAGGGCGATCGACAGGTAGCAATGCGGCCAGAGATGACGCCGACGCTTGCTCGGATGGTGGGCGCGCGCGCAAACGGGCTACCCAAGCCGATCAAATGGTACTGCGTGCCCCAGTTTTTTCGCTATGAGAGACCGCAGCGCGGCCGCGGCCGTGAGTTTTATCAATGGAATGTGGATGTGATCGGCTCGGCCGATCCAGCATCTGACGCGGAAGTGATTTCAGTGGCGGTCGACGCGCTCAAAGCGCTTGGTCTGACCGCAGATGACATCGTTGTCCGTTTGAACGATCGGCGTTTCCTGAGTCGCATGTTGAAAACGCTCGATGTGGATGAGGCGACGGAACCCGAAGTCCTGGCGAGTATCGACAAGCTCGAACGCGATCCAGCTGCGGTGAAGAAACTGGAAGAGCGACTCGGGTCAAAGCGTGCCGAGAAAATCCTGTCATGGTGCGAGCGCTTTCCAATCGATGAGGCGGACGAGCTCAAACCTGTACTTGAGGCTTGCGAAGACTTTGGTCTCGGTGCTTTTGTCGAAGCGGACTTCCGCATCGTGCGCGGGCTCGCGTACTACACCGGACCGGTCTGGGAGATCTTTGACCGTGCGCGAAGTCTGCGGGCGATCGCCGGTGGCGGTCGCTACGACGAACTGATCAAATCGTTGGGCGGGCCTGATCTGCCGGCGATCGGCTTTGGAATGGGCGATGTCGTGCTCACCGAGTTACTCAGAGATAAGGGCAAACTTCCCGAGGATCCGGGGCGCGTGGATGTATTTGTGATTCCGGTTGGGGACGAAATGCGCGGACCTGCCCGACGCGTGATCACTCAATTACGGGCGCGTTCGCTTCGCGCAGACGGACCGAACGCCGCGATCAAGCTTGGCAAAGCGTTGAAGCTCGCTGCCCAGAGTGGTGCGACACGGGCGGTCATCGTTGGCCCCGATGAATGGTCGAACACTCAGGTCAAGCTGCGAGACCTGAACAGCGGGGATGAAAGTGTCGTGAACGTAGAGGAGATCGAGCGCAGCTGATTCGCCGTGCCCCCGTAGCGCGTCTATTCGAAGCTTGCGCCCATCGAGTGATAGCCCTTGTCGACGTAGACCGTCGTGCCGGTGATACCACTGGCGAGCGGGCTTGAGAGAAAGGCCGCCGTCGAACCGACATCGTTCGCATGAATCGGTTCTGGTATCGCCGAGTTTTTGCGTACGTGTTCGACCATCGTGCCGATGAAACCGACGGCGCTCGCGGCGCGCGATGCCCACGGCCCAGCGGAAATGCAATTCACGCGTGCGCCAAAATTTCTTCCTGCTTCGAATGCAAGTGTGCGTGTATCGGATTCAAGTGCAGCCTTGGCGGAGCTCATACCGCCGCCGTACCCTGGGATCACCCGTTCCGACGCCATATAGCTCAAGCAAAGAAACGACCCCTCGGCTCGAAGCAAGGGTCCAAAACGTTGCACCATCGAAACAAACGAGTAAGCACTCGCACTGACGGCCGAGAGATAACCCGCACGGCTGGTTTGCATCAAGGGTTTTTGAACTTCGGGACCGTTGGCCAAACTATGGATTACGATATCGAGCGGCTTATCGCCGAACTCGGCGACCAACTGATCGGAGACGCCTTGGATCGTGAAGTCGGCATGCGCCTTATAGCGCCGATTTTCGCGGAGCTTGAGCGGCGCCTCTTCGAGCGTATCGTACTCGGCATCAAGGGCGTAGATGCGTTCGAATTCCAATTTGCGACCGTCGTCCATGGCTAGGCTCTGGTCCATCTTGCCGCGTGCGAGCATTTTGGTGAATACGCCGTACGCGGGCGGCCATGTGCCGACGCAGACCGTAGCCCCCGCGGTGGCGAGCTGTTTCGCAATCGCAAAGCCAAATCCTGCGTCATCGGCGATCCCCGCGACGAACGCGCGTTTTCCTTGAAGATCGATATTGAGCATCACCGTATAATAGCGCCTCATTCCGAAGGAGAACTGATGTCACGACGGTCCCAGATCCAAATGACCCCCGAGGAGGTTCAACGCTTTCTCGAAACCAATAAGACGTTGATTCTGGTCTCGAACGGGGCCGACGGCTTCCCACATCCCATGCCGATGTGGTTCGTGCTCGAGTCCGATGGCACGATCCGTATGACGACGTATCGAAATAGCCAGAAGATCAAGAATCTTCAGCGCGACCCGCGCGTGAGCCTGCTCGCCGAATCCGGTGAGGAATACGCCGCGCTTCAAGGTGTCGTGTTCTATGGAAATGCTGAGGTGATCGACGAGCTCGATACGGTGCTCGATACATTGCTGGCAGCGTCGGGGGCGAGCCAAGCCCCGCCTGAAAAACTGCAGCAGATTCGCGAAGCCATGAAGAGCCGCGCCGAGAAGCGCGTGGTGATTCGTATCAAGCCCGACCGCGTGGTTTCTTGGAACCACGGAAAACTCGGCGGCACTTACTAATTAAAGTAGACATATAATTATTTTGTTTTAGTGGACAATCGTGTCACCGGTCCGCCAGACTATCACAGTGGTATAAAACTATTACAGTTTTTATATAACTTGCTTTTTGTCATCGGAGGATCAGATGCGTGGATTTTGGGTGATTGCAGTCTTGGTTGGGTTTTTCTTCGGAACCCTGGGTGACGCGACCGACGCTGTCGCACACGATGCGGAGATCCCGATTAGCGGGGCGCGAGTTCGGGTCAAGACAGATCGCAAGGACACGCAGAAACGCTTTGAGTTCAGGGTTAGCAAGGACGTTGCCGTCGGCCCACGCCATGACCCAACCCAGGACTTGATGACCCTTCAAGTAGTCGGTACTGGCGCAAGTGGTGGTCGGACCGAAATCATCACGCTCGATCCAGCGTTTTGGTCCCCGAGGTCCGGCGGTTTCAAGTATCTCGATCGGACTGGATCGCGGGGTGGTATTCAGCGCGTGACCTTGCGCGACGGTTTCCTGAGCGTGCGCGGTCGCGGTGCGAATTGGAGTTTTGAACCCGCGGGCCCTCAGGATTCGGTCTGGGTTCTGATTGGGACCGGTGAAGAACTCTGGTGCGCCGAGTTTGGTGGCAACATTCGCAAAAACCAGGCGGAGAATTTTCATGCGACGCGTGCAGACCCGCCGGCGGCTTGTCTCGAATCGTTCTGCGGTAACGGTGAGTTGGATGCCGGCGAGCAGTGCGATGATGGCAATCTTAACGAAATCGATGGCTGTACCGCGCTCTGCGAGTTTGGCCCCTGCGATTTCGCAAGTGACTTTGATTCTACCTACGAGGCCATTCAGGCCATTATTTTCGATGGCGTGTACGGCTGCACGAACGGCGTCTGTCACGGTGGCGCGGCACAGGGAAACCTGTCGCTCTCCTCGCCAGACTCGTACGACAATCTCGTCGGCGTACCCGCGTTTGGCAGCACCTTGGATCGTGTTGAACCGGGCGAACCCGAACTCAGCTATATCTACAAACTACTGGCGGGTCGAACGCTCGGAACCGATACCGGTGGTGGCACACCGATGCCGACGGGTGGCGCGCCTGCACTCACGGAAGAGTTACTGGAAGCGGTTGCGATCTGGATTCGCGGCGGTGCGCCCCGCGACCTCGTGGTCGAGGGCACAGCCGAACTCTTGGGAAGTTGTCTACCGCAAGCTGACCCGCTGAAGATCCCCGTCCCGGAACATCCAGGCGTAGGCAATGGTGCGCAGCTCCAACAAACCGCGTGGCCGCTTCCGGCAGGGTCCGAAGACGAGATCTGCGTGACGACGTTCTACGACCTCACGCAGACCAACCTCGTGCCTGATTTCGCAAAGGTCCCGTGCCCACCGGACTTCATTAACATAAACAACCCGTCCGGTGAGTGTTTCGCATATCACCGCCAGCGATTGTTCCAGGATCCACAATCACACCACAGCATCATTCATATCTACACGGGTCAGTTCGAACCGAACCATCCGGCCTGGGGTGCGTTTACAAAGAAATTCAACGATCCCAACACCGCGGGGCAGGGCGCAGCATGCGACCCGACTGCGGTGGATCCGAACACGGGGTACAACTCGGATTGTTCCGGTTCCGTGCAGTCCAGCGTTGCGTGTATTGGCTACGGGCCACCTGACTATTCGCAGGGCGCCATATTTGGTGCGGGTGGTGGAACCGCACCGTCGTTTAGTGGTTCCCAGGAACCGTTCTACGAAATCGAGTTCGCGCCTGGTGTATTCAGTGTGCTTCCGATGTCGGGTGTGATTGTTTGGAATTCGCATGCGTTCAACCTGACGAATTTCGATTCGACGATGGCTCAGTACTTGAACCTCGACTTCGCGGGAATCGGCGATCAACTCTTCCCCGCACAGGCCATCTTCAACGCGAACTCGATCTTTGTGCAGAACGTGCCGCCGTTTGGGCAGGCGGAGTACTGTCGATCGCATACGGTTGCGGAGCAGACGCGGCTCTTCCAAATGAGTTCGCACACGCATCGACACGGTGTCCGCTTCCGTATCTGGGGTCCGCCGAACACGCCGTGTGTGCCTGGTGATGTGGCTTGTCAGCCGCGACCCGATACACCGATGTATTTCAGTACCGACTACGCAGATCCGGTTCAACTCACCTTTGATCCGCCCATCCCCTATGACGATCCGATCCAGGCGAATCGCACGTTCCTCTTCTGCAGCCTGTACGACAACGGGTTTGCGCGTGACGCGTTCGGTGAAATGATCACACCGGTGAAACAGCAATCCGCATCTCCGGAGCCACCCTTGATTTTCGGTTTGCCACTGGGTCCAGGAGGACCGTGCGCGGATAATGTCGTTGCATGTCTCGGGGGACCGAATGAAGGCCAGCTCTGCAACGGAAACGATGCAGTCTGTAACGGCGGTGTTTGTGATGCATGCCCATTGCGCGGCGGTGTCACGACTGAGGATGAAATGTTCATCAAGCTGGGTCAGTTCTACATCGACGACGGCACAACACTCGGGCCGGATATTCTGCCTGAGAATGTCGCCGCGCTCGGTGTGAAATGGGACTTCCCGTTGGGTAAGGGCGTGACGTCCTCACCCACCGTGACGGAGGACTTTGTCTACGCCACGTCGTGGGATGGCACCGTCTATGCCATCAATAAGGAAACTGGTCTCGAGGCATGGTCATTTGTTACGGGCGCGGCGGCCGTGCTCGGCGTGCAGGCGACGGTAACGATTGCTCCGGGTGGACAGGTGCTTGTGGGCGACTCGCTCTCGCGCCTGCATTTCCTCGATGCTCAAACCGGCGCGGTGATCTGGCAGGCCTTGCTCGGAAATCCCGCGGTCGATCATATCTGGGGCGCGGCGAGTGTTGCTGGCGGGCGCGTGTTCGTTGGTATTGCATCGCATAGTGACAATCCGTGTACAAAGGGTCGGATGGTTGCCTTGGATCTGCTGACGGGCCAAGTATTGTGGACGCGGCAGAATGTCCCGGATCGTATTTGTAGCAATGACACGACGCAGGAATGTACCGTCGATGCCGACTGTGGCGCGGGAAATACCTGTATCGACGGTGTGGGCGCGGGTGTAACGGCGAAGCCAACACTCGATCCAAACGGACAGTTCCTATACACGAACCCCGTTGGTTGCTTTACGTTCCCATCGATCGGCGATTCAGACGCCACGATGAAGCTTGATGCCGCGACCGGTGCCACGATTTGGGTCAACCGTGTGGATGTCGTTGAGCAATTTGGTTTCTGCGCCGACGATCCGAGCATCGAATGCGGAACAGATGCAGCCTGCCCGACAGGGACCTGCACGACCAAGCCGTTCTATCACGACTTCGGTTCGCTCAATGGTCCGCTCTACATCGATATCGATGATGGTTTGGGGGGCACCAAGCCGGTACTCGTGACCGGGAGCAAGAACGGTACGCTCTACGCGTTCAACGAGAACGATGGTTCAATCGCGTGGACGAACGAAGTCTTGCCGAAGCCCGTGTCACCGGGTTTTGCGGGATTCGGCTTGTTCAACGGCGCGTTGGACTACGAGGATGGGCGCATCTTCGCGGCGCTCTATCAATTCGCACCCGCGGTGGTGCCAGCGCCTGATCATCTGATGGCGTTTGATGCGGATACCGGAGCCACGGTCTGGTCTGACGACATTGGAACCAGTTGGGCCCATGTGAGGGCGCATAACGGAGTCGTGTTCTCAGGCACCAATGTGGCGCCCGAGTTCTACGCTTACGATGCGGCCACGGGCCAGCGCCTGGCGACGTTTCCCTTGCCTGACATCACCTCGTCGCAGGCGTCGGCCGATGGTCCAGTGCTGTTCATCGGCTACGGGATTTTCGGAAATACGGGAGGTGTGAGGGCCTACGCGCTGCCATAGTGCCCACGTTGGCAGCGACTTACCTGGGGTGAGGCCGTTTCGGTCTCACCCCAGACTGTTTAAGGGGCCCTTAGGTGCTGCGCGTAAGCTGCCGTAAGAGGAGTGATGACGAAGTGTCGCTCCATCTCGCTAGGACTGGTGGTCATGCTTGCCACCGCGTGCGTCTTGGGTCCACGTTGGGAACGTGCCGACTCCCGTGGCTTAGAAGCATTGGATCGCGGTCGTTACGCGGAAGCGCAGCGGCTCTTCGAGGACGCTGTGAATGATGCTCAATCCGCTGGTGCACCCTCGGTTCGAGTTGCAGATATTCTCAACAGTCTGGGAACAGCGCATCGCAAGCTTGCGGAGTATGACAAGGCGCGCGCTGCGTATGAGCGGGCACTTGAGATTTTCGAGATCGAGTTTAGCTCGGATCACCCGAAGGTTGGTACAACGCTGAACAACCTCGCCATCGTCTACTCGATGTTGGATAAGGGCCCGCGTGCAGAAGCGCTCTATAAACGCGCGCTCGCGATTGCTGAAAAGCGTGGGGAAGAAGGCTCGCCCGAACAAGCGACGCTTCTCTCCAATATGGCAGCGCTCTATGAAGACCTCGGAAGAGGTGACGAGGCTGAGCGACTGGCGGAGCGCGCCTTGATCACCCGACTGAATCTCTTTGGGCCGGAACATACCCGCGTTGCCACGTCGATGAACAATCTAGCGATGCTCTACCAAGCGCATGGCAAGTATGTGCAAGCGGAGGAGCTCAATCAGCAGGCGCTTGCGATTTACGAACGTACGCTCGGCCCGGACCATCCCGATGTCGCGATGCTTCTCAATAACCTCGCGGCAATCTATGACTCGCGTGGTTACGAAGATGAAGCGTTGCTGATGTATCGTCGCGCACTGGACGTCGCAGAGCGGACCATGGGTTCTCAGCATCCCCGTGTTCGAACGATTGCCGAGAATCTTGCTGCTGTACTAGAGGGCTCCGGTCGTAAGGGTGAAGCCACCGAATTGCGCGAACGTTTCCCAAGACCTCCTGCTGCGCCCGCGGAGCTCGAGTAAACTTCTCGCGCATGTGCCAGGGCGTTGGCGCCCTCTCGCCGCGCTATTCGCCTTCGGTTTCTTCCGCGGGCTCCGGTGAGTAGTCATCATAGATATCTTGGTTGCTGACCTCGATCACGACCGGAATTTTGCCTGATTCTTTCGACTCGAACTGAAGAATCGTGGCGAGTTGCTGGCTCTCCGAATAGATACGCATGGTGGATGGATTGATCAAACGTTCGGCGTCGCCCGTAACCGTTGCCACGCCTGGCTCTTCACCTTCCGGAAGTGCGGGCCAATTCTCAGGCATAGGAAGATCGAGTTCAGTGAGTGTCGTAGCCAGCTCATCGAGATTCGAGTTGTAATACTCCTGAACGCGTATGCAGCTGGATTCCGCGCAAGCTTCACGCCATGTAAACGAGACCGCACGGTAGTAGGTGGAGGTACGCCCATCGGGCAAAGTGATGGTGCGCGTCAGCCCCCAAACGTCTCCAACGGCTGCGGTCTTACCCACGAAATCTTCGTATCGACCAGTCCAATCATCTTTAACCTTCTCGCTCAGTAAATCCGATGCGATGACTTTCTCCAATTGTGCGAGCGTGGCTTCGTCCGTGACTTCTTTGAGCCGATTGAGAATATCCTCGAAGCCCGCTACGGATTGGAGTTTTCCGTTCTTATCGACGCTGTATGTGATGGTTGTGTCGGAAATCGTTTTGAGAATCTTGTCTTCAACCGGTTTTCCATCGCGGGTCAAGCTTGAGGAGAGGGGTTCGTACGCCAGCAAATAGCCGTCATCTGACTTGGTCGCGGTAAGGCGAGTCCGTGTTTCCTGATTTTCGGCGAGTGAATTGGCGCCATAGAGTGTGCGCTTTTGGGTCTTCAGGGTTTTGATAATCGGCTTATCGAGCGCTGGCGCGAATCGAAAGGTGAACGAATCGGCGCGAGGGCCGCAGCTGATGAGGCCGGTGGCTGCAATAACGACTGTGATCCAATGGGTTTTCATGATGGGCGTAAGCATACCTGACGAGTTATTATTGTGCCGGCCATGCCGATGTTTCAATTCCGGAGCCGAGTTCATGTCCCGGCTGAAGAGCTATTCGCCTGGCATGCGCGACGTGGAGCCGTGGAGCGGCTTCTGCCGCCCTGGCTTCGTGCCCGTGTTATCGATCGTCGCGGTGAAATTCAGGACGGGGGGCGCGTCACGCTCGAGATCCCTTGGGGGCGAAAGCCCGAACCTTGGGTGCTGGTGTACACCGACTTTGAAAAGGGCCGCCGCTTCTCTCAGGTCCTGGTGAATGGGCCACTCGAGCTTTGGGCGCATACGCATCTCTTCATTCCCAGGGGACCCAACGCCTGCGATGTCGAGGATCGCGTTGAATATCGGCTACGTGGTTTCGCCTCAAAGCTGTATCAGAAACGCTTTCATCAGCGTTTGCACGACGTATTTCAGCACCGCCACCGTGTGCTCAAGGATGACTTGTCTCGCTGCCGCGTGCACCGTCGCTACGGACCTCAGCGTGTCGCGATCAGTGGTGCATCGGGGGTAGTCGGTCAGGCCTTGCATCATTTTCTGGCGGCAGGTGGGCATCGGGTTGAGCCGCTGGTTCGACGCAAGCCGCGCACTCCCTATGAGATTCAGTGGAACCCCGCGCGTGGGGAACTCGATACCGATGCGCTCGAAGGTCTGGACGCGGTCATTCATCTCAGTGGCGCGAGGGTTTCAGACTCGCGCTGGACGCCCGAGCGAAAGAAGGAAATCTTCGAGAGCCGGGTCAATAGCACGCATTTACTTTGTGAGGCCCTAGCAGCGGCTGAGAAACGACCGCGTGTGCTGATTGCAGCGTCGGCAATGGGGTACTACGGAAATCGCGGGAACGAACTTCTGGTCGAGGAAAGCAGCGGAGGTGAGGGTTTCCTGGCCGAAGTCTGTCGCGCTTGGGAAACCGCGACCCAGCCCGCGAGGGTAGCGGGCACGCGAGTGGTTAATTTGCGACTCGGATTGGTGCTCTCGGGAGCCGGTGGATCCTTGCCGCAAATCGCCGCCCCGTTTCGAATGGGTCTCGGTGGGAAGTTGGGGAACGGAACTCAATACCTGAGCTGGATCGCGTTGGAGGATGTTATCGGTGCGATTCACCACTTGCTGTTTACCGAAGGTATCGACGGGCCAATCAATACCGTCGCGCCTGAATCGGTGACAAATGCCGAGTTTACCCAGGTTCTGGGTCGTGTTATGCGACGACCGACGTTCATGTCGGTCCCAGCGATCGTGCTCAAGACGCTCTTCGGAGAAATGGGTCAAGGCTTGTTTCTGGATAGTATGCGGCTTTCATCCACGCGGCTGGAGCAAAGTGGCTTTCGTTTTCTCTCCGCCGATCTGGAAGAAACGCTGCGCCGTGAACTGGGCCTCTAGGTCCCCTAGGCTCGAGAGGCCGCCGCAGTCAGGACTTCGCGGTACCCGTGCGCGATGAGCGCCTGATCCAAAATACCGCGGTCATGCAAGATTCGATGAAACTTTCCGAGCTTGTAATGCGGTACGCGCATCATCAAGTGATGCTCGAGGTGATAGTTCACGCCGTTGGGTGCGATGAAAAAACGCTCTAACGGGGAAATCAGCGTCGTTCGGGTGTTCTTCAATGGATCGGCGGGATCCGTGACCATCGAATGTTCGGCGATCGCGCGGATGCGCATGACGAGACTGTAGGTCGTCAACCAGGCACCGACCCAAAGCAAGTAGAGTTCAGCGTGGCCCAACGCTGCAAGAATTCCAAGCAGGATCAGGTTGGTCGTCAACACGCCGCGCAATTGGTGCCAGCCGGCATCGCTGCCGCGACCGGTCTTACCCGACGACAGCCCCATGTCCCGTCTCCAAATTGCTTTTGCGCGTTTCCAACCCGTTTGTCCCGAAAGATCACGCCAGATTTTTCGCTTTAAACTGGACCACGTTGTAGGGAACGGAGTCGCAAGGTTTAGATCTGGATCTTCGGCGGTCCACGTCTTTGCGTGATGTTGGAGGTGATAGTGACGATAGGGTTTCAAGTCTGCCCAGACGGGATAGGAACAAAACCAATTAGCGACCCAGTCATTTACGTTTGCGTTTCGAAACAAAGTGAAATGAGAGGCTTCATGCATGAGGACCGCGAGTCCAAGTTGTCGTGCACCAATAATGACCAGAGCGAAAAGCACCGTGATGACATGTGGGTAGAATGCAACCAATGCGAGGGCTGCGAAGATCAAGCCCCAGTTTATTGCAACCGACAACCAGGAACGCCAATCTTCCATCTTTGCTAAATCGACGCGTTCCTCGTCGGTGAGGGCTTCTTTCCAAATCGTGGTGCTCATGTCAGGCTCCCTGTGCGGTTCCGGAAAACGGTGTCGCGATAAGCGTGTGATCGAAACGACCCTGCCAAATCGCGCGACCCAGACGATCGTAGTCACTCAATGCTCGAACGAGTTCTTCACGTTCGGCATTCGGACAAATCGGTTCGGGCAAGAGAGGATCGAATACAATTGCGCGTATCGCTTGACCCCCAAGTAGAAACGATTCTGCACGTGCGCGTGGCGTATCCATCTCGGGTAGTCGCTCCGCGCTGTGCTTAAGCCAATTTGTGAGTTCTCGGTAGGACGTTAGCAATGCGTCCACATCCCAAAGTTTGTGCGCCTGAGTTTCATGGCGCGTGTCGAGTCCGCTTAGCCGATAGACGCAGGCATCCGTCTCGAGACCGATGGCGTAAAGGTCACGCCGAATTCGATCACAACCACCCATGAGATTGTCCGGCCGAATTTCGATTCCTGACATGAGGTTTCGGAATCCGAAAAGTCGCAGCGCGCGATCGCGCATGCGCAGGGCCTTGCGATCGGTTCGTCCCAACGCGGCAGTGTGGATCGCAATCCAGCCTCCATCCCACGGCGTCATCTTATCGGTGACACGACTCCAGCCGGCGACCCGTGTTTGTACCGGTACCGCGGCGGAGCCGAGCCGGTAGTGGCCACGCTCGTCCCGCTCCACCAATCCAGACCGAAGCAGCCGCGCGAGCGCGACCCGAAGCGAGTTCTCGGCGAGATCGAAAAGCGATCCTGCCGCGACGAGATCGCGGACCGGCATCGATCCACCACGCATCGTGGAGAGCAGGTCGAGGACTAAGCTTTTGGCACTGGGCATGGGCCGAATATTACACGATGAGTCATTAAATGACAATATCGGTAATGTTTAATCCGTCCTTTAGTGCACCCCTACGCCCTGGACGAGTCCCAACGGATCGACCCCGAGCGATTCGACTGCGGCCGCCCACATTTCTTCGGCTGGGGTATCGAAGATGAGTTCTCGCGAGGCGTCGGCGCAGAGCCAAGAGCCTGTTGCCAGTTCGCTCTCGAGCTGGAGTTCGCTCCAGCCCGAATAACCCATCAAAAATCGTACGTCCAGCGGCGGCTGAGCTGCGACCTGCTGTAGTTGGATGGGTGAGGTGGAGAGCATCAGTCCCGGCGCGATTTGAAGCGTACCCTCGTCGGGCGGCATATCGACCGGGCTGTGGAGCAGCCAGCCGGTGTGTGGCATGACGGGTCCACCGTTCCAAACCAAGGCGTCGGGATTTCCCTTCCAGTCGATTTCCAATGATTGCATGACTTCGCCGACGCCAAGCTGAGAAGGGCGATTAACAATCAGGCCAAACGACCCCGTCGATTCATGCTCGATCATCAGGATGACGGCGCGCGAAAAGTTCGGATCATCGAGTTGCGGCATGGCGAGTAGTAAACCTGGTGCGATCGCGCGTTCGTTCAGCTTTCGGGTTGTCACGACGTCGTACCCCCGCTGCGAAGGATCGAATCCACAACGTCGTGGATGCTCTGAGAAAGTTTTGAAACTGCTTCCATACCGGTTCGTGGCTCCGTCAATCCATTGGAGAGTATGCAAGCCGCGAGGTTTTTTCCGGGGTCTGCCCATGCGGTGTTGACCAGGAAGTGACCGCCGTGGCCGAATGTGCCAGGCGTTGCCGTCTCACCGCAATCGTCCAGGGAAGGAATCACATGTTTCAGGTGAAAGCCGAGGCCCCATGGAATATCGCGGAGCCAGGTTCGATCCGGAATTCCCACGACGTGCGGAAAGGTTGCGCGTCGCACCCACTCAGGCGGCAAAAGAGTTCCGTGTTCCCCACGCCCATCCGCTAACAATGCCCGATAGAACTTCAGAACCTGATTGGCGTTTGAAATTCCGGATGCACCCGGCATGAGCGCCCGTTGGGTCTCAATGTCGTTGTAGTAGTCGGCCTCGGCTTGTGGTGGCGCGCCGCGCTCGGTGGGCGTTTGCACCGTCATCGCTGGGGATGAAAGTCTATCGGGTCGACCAAGCGAGAACTGCTGATGCTCGATCCCGAGTGGAGCCAGAACTCTAGCGTCGAGTGCATCGGAAAGAGGTCGGTCGTCGAGGCGCTGAATCAATTCACCGACGATGTACCACGCAGAGCACGGATGATAGCCGCGAGCGTTGCCGGGCTCCCAACTTGCAGCCATTTTGCACACAAAGGCGAGGGCGTCTTCCCAACGACGCGCACAGCGAAAGAGTTCGCGTCGCAGGGTGGGTGCGCTGTCGGGAAATCCTCCCCGATGGGTCAGAAGCTGGATCAGCGTGCAGCGTTCTTTACCCGCGCAGCCAAATTCGGGAATGAACTTGCTGACACGATCATCAAGTGAGGCGCGGCCCTCGTGAACGAGTTGCAGCAATGCTACCGCTACAAAAGGCTTGGTCGAACTCCAAAGCCAATAGAGCGAAGA
This sequence comes from Deltaproteobacteria bacterium, assembly GCA_029261895.1. Lineage (GTDB taxonomy): Bacteria > Myxococcota_A > UBA9160 > SZUA-336 > SZUA-336 > JAJDAK01. The sequence goes on along the minus strand of JAJDAK010000090.1, from coordinate 32,609 downwards.
GGTTGACGCATCGGCTCCGTATGCATAGTCAACGACTGGCATGCCGTTCCATTCGACACTGAGCTGGATGGATGGACGAATGCCGGAGTCGACCTGGTTTTTGACCTCTGCAACGACGGATTGAAAGCGTTCATCCATTTGCGAGAAGGTCGCTTAACCTTGCTCTTGGCGCCGCTCGAGACGTTGGTTCGCTTTGCCCGCTAACCAGTTGAGTAGACGAGGGGAGAGTCGCTTAAGGTAGTAGGCGACGTGCGCGTCCCAGCCGATCGGAGCCACCGCGCGGCCCTTTCCGACGGCTTTTAGAATTTTTGCCGCAGCCGCTTCAGGCGACTGCGCCTGGGTCTCATAGTGTTTGGAGATGCGTTCATGAAACCGGGGCGTCGCGCGTGGACCGCGCATTCGGGCGGACCGCACAATCGGTGTATTGATAATGCCCGGACAAATCGCAGTCACGCCCACACCTGAGCGGGAAAGCTCCTGGCGCATCGCTTCCGAAAATCCGAGGACCGCGAATTTCGTGGTCGAGTAGGCGCTGAGTGGCTCGGTTGCCATATAGCCCGCGGCGGATGACACATTAATCACGTGACCCGAACCGCGCCGCGCCATCGGTGGCGCGAAGAAGTGCGTGCCATGAATTACGCCCAAGAGGTTTACGCCAAGGATCCAGTCCCAGTCATCGAGTGTGGTGACCTGGAAGCCACCGAAAATTCCGACACCCGCATTGTTCATCAAAATGTCGACGGCTTCGACATCGCGATGCACTTCCTCCGCGAATGCCTCCATCTCATCACGGCGCGACACATCCACTCGGCGTGTGACCGCGGTTTGGCCCCGGGCACTGACTTCCTCTTTGACTTCTTTTAGCGCTGCCTCGTTTAGGTCGCAGATGAAGACGTCGGCCCCGCGGTCAGCGAGCAATAAGGTGGTGGCGCGACCGATGCCACTGCCGGCACCGGTTATCAACGCAGTGCGCCCTGCAAGGTTTCGTAGATCCATGGGCGCAGTTTCTCATTTTCGAGCGATCGCTGGAAGGGTAAGCGTGACCTGGTCCACCGGCGCGCGTATGCTGGCGCTCTGAACCTGGGAGAATTCCAATGCAACTTCCGTTCTATTTCGATTACGCGTGTCCATGGGCCTATATGGCGAACCTCAGGGTGGAGCCGTACTTCCGTGATCTCGGGGTCGAAATCGACTTTCGCCCGGTCAATTTGGTGAAGCTAAAAGAACCCGCAGCCGGCTCGACCCCCGAAATGGGTGATCGCAAGAAGGCCAACTACGTGAAAGACTTCATCCATTGGGCGGAGTTCACCGGCGCCGACTTGGCGAAGGATGTACGGACCGCTCCGCGCCCCGATACGCGATTGCTCCTGAAGGCAGCTTTGGTTGCGAAAGATGATGGCCGGTTTCGTGAACTCCACTATCCCGCGTATCGCGCACGTTGGGCCGAAGCGGATGACGTAGCGGATCCAGCGGTGGTTTCTGCGCTGGTCGCGGCTGCGGGCCTGGACGTCAATTCTGTGATGGATCGTGCGCAGTCGGCTGAGCTTGCCGAGCGTTTGCAAAAGGATACCGATGCAGCCATCGCGCGTGGTGTGTTTGGTGTGCCGACGGTCTTCGTGGGCGATGAGATGTTTTTTGGAAACGATCGTTTCGAGATGGTCCGCTATTTCATTGAGAAGCAGCGCTAACGTTCGAGCTCAAGCGTTTCACGCAGCCCCTTGAGATAGGCAGCGCCTTCGGGTGTGCCTTCTGCGGGCGCCCAATCGGCGAAATTTTTATGAGACGTTTCGCTGAACGGGCCTTCGGAGACTTCAAAAAGTACGGTGCCCGAGTCAATGGCTACTACGCTATGCCAAATACGCGCGGGAATTTCGACGCCCCGTCCGTTTCCGGCCTCCGATAGTTCGATTTTCTCGGTCAATGTTCCGTGGTCGTCGAAGCGACAGACGATGGCTCGGCCGCGTAAGACGATGAAGACTTCTACCTTGTCTGGGTTCTCATGTTTGTGGGGGCGGACGTATGATTCTGGTTCGACCGCGTTGATCATGCGCTGAACCGCTTCTTCGTGATCGTGATAACGCAGGATACTTCGTCCGCGTGGTGACTGATGCGCCGCAGCTGCCGCGACGTCCAGTTGCTGGCTCGAAATCGGTCGAAGCGTGCCGCTGTCGAATTCAAGCTTCATCGACAGCCGCGCCTAGATCACGCGTCCGTGATCTTTCCAGTAGCCTTCTCGGAGCTTGCGCTTGAGTAGCTTGCCGGTGGGGAGTCGGGGCAGTTCGTCTACGAAGTCGATGCTGCGAGGGCATTTATAGTGCGCGATGCTCGCGCGGCAGAAATCAATCAGTTCGGTTTCAAGTGCCGGCGTAACACTAACACCGTTGCGGAGTACGACCACCGCTTTGACCTCTTCTCCCATCTCCTCGTTGGGAACACCGATGACGGCGACGTCGTCGATATCCGGATGGGTGATCATCAAGTTCTCTGTTTCCTGCGGGTAGATATTTACACCGCCTGAAATAATCATATGGGACTTGCGATCGGTCAGGTAGAGGTATCCGTCCTCATCGAGGTAACCAACATCGCCCAACGTGAAAAGGTTGTCGCGATACGTGTCGGCCGTCTTCTTCTTGTCTTTGTAGTACTCGAAGCGGCGTGATGTTTCTTCAGGAGCCTCGAAGAAGATATGCCCCTCTGCCTTGGGTTCAGTGACTTCGTTTCCATTTTCGTCGAGAATATGGACCTGGCCACCGGCCCAATGACGACCGACCGAACCCGGATGCGTCATCCACTCGTCAGATCGAATCAATGTGCCGCCACCCTCGGTGCCCGCGTAATATTCAACGATCTTTTCGCCCCACCATTCGATCATTGCCTTTTTTACAGGGACGGGGCACGGCGCTGCTGCGTGCACGGCGAGTTCCAGACTGGAGACATCGTATTTGTTGCGCGTGTCCTGCGGGAGTTTGAGCAGGCGTTGGAAATGTGTGGGTACCCACTGTGACGTAGTGATTTTTTGATCCTGAATCGTGCGCAGTGCAGCCTCAGGTTCGAAGCGGCGCATGATCACTGTGGTAGCGCCGATCCGATGTTGTATCGCAGAGAACGTCAGCGGGGCAGCATGGTAGAGCGGTGCAGGGCAGAGGTATCGATCGCCTTCGCTCATACCAAAGAGTCCCGTGAATGCGCCGCTCGCGAGACCGATGAGTGGGTCACCTGCGGGCAAATTCGGTAACGGATGGCGCACACCTTTGGGAAAGCCAGTGGTTCCAGACGAATACAACATCAGCGCGCCTTCGAGCTGGTTGTCAAGCGTGGGATCCTCAGCGACTTCGGCGAGCGCGTCTTCGATCGGATTGAAACCTTCGATCCTCTCTCCGAAGCTGAGTTTTACCTGCGCGTTGCTGACTTTTTCACCGACGCGTGTAGCCATTTCCCCAAACATGGACGAGGCGATAAAGAGTTTGGCATCGCAGTTGTCCACGATGTACTCGATTTCGTTTTCAGCGAGATGCCAGTTCACCGGAGTGAAGTACAGCCCGTTGCGAAAACACGCCCAGTAGATATCGAAGAATGAGTCTTCGTTGCCCATCAGAAGGGCAATGCCATCACCAGGTTGCAGTCCCAGGTTGCGCATCACGACCGCGATCCGACGCGAGCGCAGTTCAAGCTCGCCGTAGGTTTCAATGGTTTCCCCGTTGCCATAGATGATGGCGGGGCGTGTGGGATCTTTCTCTGCGGTGGTCGCGACGGTAGCCAAGCGGAGCCCTCCAGAAACGTACTTATGTGTCCATTCTACAGGAACCTCGTAACAGCTTGGGCTAAGTTAGAGCCGGGGGAGAGAGACCATATGCGTTTGATCGCGCAATTGGTGCTGGAGGAGGCCTATGAGCCGTTCCTGGCACGCGCGCTGGCGGCGGAACGGGCTGGTTTTGGCGCGATTCTCGTGCCAGATCACTTCTACACCGGAGGCCCGCGACTGAGCGGATCTGGAATCGGCGAATCGTGGACTAGCATTGCTGCGATTGCGGCGCGAACGGAGCGGATTCGGATCGGGGGCGGTGTGCATTGCAATCCATTCCGGCATCCGTGTTTGACCGCACAAACAGCCGCAACCGTTGACCAAATCAGTGGCGGGCGACTCGAGCTCGGCCTCGGTGCGGGTTGGCTCGCCGAAGAGTTTCGCCAAACAGGAATCGCATTCCCCCGTCCCAGTCAACGTATCCGCATGTTGGATGAGGCGCTTTCCATCATTTTACCCGCGCTCGCCGGTGAGATCGTTCATTTGGACGGCGAGTACTACAAGGTGGATGATTTTCGGCTGCAGCCCGCTGCGTTACAGAAACCGCGACCGCCACTGCATATTGGTGGTGGGGGCAATCGAATCTTGCGTGTTGCCGCGCGCCACGCCGATATCGTGTCATTGATTCCGCCCGCGACGAGTGGCGCCATCGATCCTGTGATGGTGGGACGCTTCACCGCGAACCATTTTCGGGAGCGTGTTCGTTTTGTGCGGGAGGCCGCTGAGCTTGCGGGTCGGGATCCGGACGCAATTGAAATCGTGGCTTTTGCCGCACTGTGTCGAATTACCGATTCCACGACCGAGACCGCGGAGGCGATTCGCCGAACGGCAGCTTTTCTGAATGTCGAAGAAGATCTGCTCCGCGAGCATCCGTTGGCACTGATTGGCACATCCGAGGAAATTGTCGCCGCGCTTCAAAAGCGACAGCAAGAGTGGGGTGCGTCCGCTTACATGCTTTCCGGCCCAACGCTTGAAACAGTGGACAGATTCGGCAAGGAAATCATTCCTCACCTGAGCTAGTCTCGAGTCCATGGCCGATCAGGTTTCCGACCTACTCGCATATCTCGACCGCTCGCCCACGCCGTATCACGCCGCGCGCGAAGCTGCTCTGCGTTTGTCAGCCGCCGGCTTTCGCGAAGTGAACGAGCAGGATCTCTGGAATCTTTCGCCGGGCGCTAAACATTTCGTCGTGCGTGGCGGTAGTAGTTTGATCGCGTTTCAAACCGGTGCTGAATCTGCGGTGGACACAGGTTTTCGAATCGTGACGGCGCATACCGATTCACCGAATCTGCGCCTCAAGCCGCATGCGGATTACAAGAAGCAGGGTTACCAGCAACTCGGCGTCGAAGTCTACGGAGGCGCGTTGCTTCACACCTGGCTTGATCGCGATCTGGCGTTAGCGGGGCGTGTGACCCTACGTGGTGAGGACGGAGTTCGATCCGTGCTTGTAGACTTTGAGCGCCCGCTTGCGCGCGTACCCAGTCTTGCCATCCATCTCAATCGCGATGTAAATCGAGAGGGACTCAAGTTGAACGCGCAAGACCATCTTGCGCCTGTTGTCGGGTTGGAAGACAGCGCAGATTTACGTCGGCTCATTGTGACCGAACTACGTGCGCGAAAATTGGCGGATACGGACCCCGACGGCATTTTGGCGTTTGATCTTATGTTCTATGATTCACAACGAGCGAGCGTTGGCGGGGCGTGTGGCGAGTTCATTCAATCGGGACGCATTGATAATCTTGTTTCATGCCATGCCGCAGTGACGGCGCTAGCGCATGCCGCGGAAGCCGAATTGCCAGACTTTACGCGTGTGGTGGCACTATATGATCATGAAGAGGTTGGCAGCCGGAGCGCGCAAGGCGCGCAAAGCTCATTACTACTCGATACTTTGACGCGCACAATAGAAGCGACGAAAGAGTCGGTGCCGCAGGGGTTGCCGCGCGCTGCGTCTCGGTCGTTCATGATCTCCGCCGATATGGCCCACGCGGTACATCCCAACTATCCTGATCGGCACGACCCACAGCATCATCCTAAGTTAGGTGGCGGCCCGGTGATCAAAACGCACGCGAGCCAAGCGTACGCGACAGATGCCACGACGCATGGTTTATTTCAATCGATTTGTGAACGCGTAGAAGTGGAAACGCAGCAATTCGTAAGCCGATCGGATTTACCCTGCGGTTCCACCGTGGGTCCGATTAGCGCTGCGCGGCTCGGGATTCGCACGGTTGATGTGGGAAGTCCGATGCTTTCGATGCACTCATGTCGTGAGATGTGTGGTACCGCGGATGTACAACCCATGATCGCCGTCTTGAAAAGTTATTTCTCCGAATGAAAGCTCTATTCGCCAGCTTGTTACTCATCTTCGCGGTCGCGTGTGCGGGAACAACATCATCCAATGTGCCGTCGGCGCCTCAAGTTCAAAATCTACCCGCTACGGTGGCAAAGCTGGAAGCGATACGAGATAGAAATCCGCGTTCGTCTGAAGCCCGTGTGCAGCTCGCGTCGAATGGATACTACCTTCTGGCTCGCAAGGCGTTGGATGAATCAAGACAGAGCGACTACGTCGAAAACCTTGGAAAAGCCTACGATGAGCTCATCGAGGCGGCGCGCCTCGCTCCCAATAGCCCCGATGTGCAAACCTGGATTGGAATCGTCGACGCCTACCGCGATGATTTAGACGCGTCGCGCAGGAGCTTCAAAAACGCACAACGATTCGACAAGCAGAGTCCGGTTCATGACCTCAATATCGCTCAGATGGATATCTACCAGGGTAAAATGACCTCTGCGCGACGTCGTATCAAGATTGCGCGACGAAAAGGCAGCCGTGGTGCGTATACGGAATTGATCGAGTGTCTCGCCGCGTGGCGCGAGGGCGATCTCGTCGATGCGCGAGATCTTTTCGATGTGGCCTACGGTCTCAGCCCACAGGTCGTTCAGGTTTGGGACGAAGCCCCGGTCAGCGCGCCGATCGAGAGTTTCAGCGACTTCACCCATTATTGCTGCTCCAATCACACCTGTGGACCGCATATGGGCGACGCATGTAAAGAGATGAACCTTGCGGTTAAGCATCGAAGTCTCAGCGATGAAACGATACGGCGAGAGCTAGAAATCGAGATGAAGCGTGCGCGCGAACTACGAGAAATCTACAAAGGTCGATCGGATGTTCAGATCGACGTCGAAGAGTAACGCTAGAGTTCTTTGACCGCGCTGATCAAGCTTTCCACCATGGACTTGCCATCGCCAAAGAGCATGATGGTCTGGGGCATGGTGAAGAGTGGATTCTCGATACCGGCAAAGCCCGGGCTCATACTTCGCTTGATTACCATCACCGTTTTGGCTTTGTCGACTTCAAGAATGGGCATGCCGTAGATGGGGCTTCCGGGGTTTTCACGCGCGTCAGGGTTGGTGACATCGTTCGCACCAATCACCAATGCGACGTCCGTTCGTGGAAACGAAGAGTTGATCCGCTCCATCTCCACGAGTTTTTCGTAAGGCACATCGGCCTCGGCGAGCAAGACGTTCATATGGCCGGGCATGCGCCCCGCAACCGGATGAATTGCATACGTAACCTCAATACCCCGCGCTTCGAGCATGTCGCCGAGGTCACGTACGGCATGTTGTGCTTGCGCCACTGCGAGGCCGTAGCCTGGCACGATGATCACGCTGCGCGCCGCGTCAAAGATGGCTGCGGCATCATCGGGGGTACCGCTCTTTGCGATTCCGCCCGATGCTGAGGTCGCGATCGCCGTATTCGCCGCGGTGGCGCCAAAGCCGCCAAAGAGCACATTCGCAAGTGAGCGGTTCATCGCGCGGCACATGATCTGGGTGAGAATGAGGCCGGATGCGCCCACCAACGATCCGCTGATAATCAGAACCTGATTTTGAATCACGAACCCGGTCGCGCATGCGGCGAGGCCTGAGTACGAATTCAGCAGCGAAATCACCACGGGCATGTCTGCGCCGCCGATTGGAATAACGAGCAATATTCCGAGAAACGCAGCCAGTCCGACGATCGACCAGAGCAGGCGCGGGTCCGACGGATCCATGACCAAGAGTACAGAAAGCCCAAGCACGCCGACTGCTATCAAAAGATTTAAGCCGTTTTGCAACGGGAAAAGGATGGGGCTGCCCGAAATGATTTCCTGAAGCTTCGCGAATGCGATCAAGCTACCCGTGAGTGTTACGGCGCCGATCAAACATCCCAGCGCAATCGGAACCGTTATGAACGCGTCGGGATTGGCTCCTGCCATATTTAGACGCGTGAGTTCTGATGCCGCGACCAGTGCCGAAGCCGCGCCGCCTAACCCGTTAAAGATCGCGACCATTTGTGGCATCGCGGTCATCTGCACCCGATATGCGGTAGCGGCACCGATGATCGACCCAAGCAGGATGCCAGCAATGATGCCTTCGTAACGGACAATGTCCTGATGGAAGAGCGTAGCGACGATCGCGATCAGCATACCACCCGCGGCCATCACATTGCCTTGCGGCGCGGTGCGGGGGGAGCCGAGACGCTTCAGTCCAAGAATGAAGAGGGCAGAAGCGACGAGATATGCGTACGCGGAAATGGATTCGAACACGCTCTAACCCTTGCGCTTTGAAACGAACATTTTGAGCATGCGATCGGTAACGAGGAATCCGCCGACGACGTTCACCGTCGCAAGCGTGACCGCGACAATGCCGAGGATCGATGCCAATGAAGTTTGTTCGGCGCCCGCACCAATCAATGCGCCGATGATGGCGATGCCCGAGATCGCGTTTGATCCCGACATCAGCGGCGTGTGGAGTGTTGGCGGTACTTTGGTGATGACTTCAAAACCTAAGAACATGGCCAAGACGAAGATCGTGATGACTAATATGAACGTTCCTTCCATAACTTCGCTATGCCTCCAAAGCCGCTTGAATCGCCTCGTTCATAACCCTGCCTTCGTGCGTTACGAGGGGGCCACTCACGAGCTCATCGTCCAAGCTGAGTTCGAGCTCACCGTTGCGTGCGAGATGACCCAGGTAGGTCAAGACGTTTCTTGAAAACATTTGACTTGCATGGGTCGCGGCTCCGCTCGCGATATTGACGGGGCCATGGATCTCGACACCGTTGATGCGAACGATTTCCCCGGCGATGCTAGGTTCACAGTTGCCGCCTTGTTCCGCGGCAAGGTCGACGACGACTGAGCCGGGTGCCATCGCACGAACCTGCTCCTCTGTCATCAACACCGGCGCTTTACGCCCAGGGACCAGCGCGGTGCAAATCACGACGTCGGATTCGGCCATGTGTTTCGACAGATTTTCACGTTGACGCGCCTGCTGTTCGGCGCTGAGTTCCTTCGCGTAACCGCCGGCGGTTTCTGCGGATTGATCGAGTGATTCATCTTGGACGAAACGCGCGCCGAGGCTTTCTACCTGTTCCTTCGCCGCGGGGCGAATATCGAAGCCTTCGACGATCGCCCCCAGACGACGCGCGGTCGCGATGGCTTGCAGACCGGCGACGCCCGCACCCAATACCAGAACGCGCGCGGGACGTAAGGTTCCGGCTGCGGTGGTGAGTAGCGGAAAAATTTTCGGTAGCGCTTGCGCGGCGATCAGCACAGATCGATAACCCGCGAGTGTGCTCATGGAACTCAGCACGTCCATGCTCTGCGCGCGCGTGATCCGCGGCATGAGATCGAGCCCCAGCGCCGATATGCGGCGCGCGACCAGCTTGGAAATGAGCTCCAGGTTTGAGAATGGTTGGAGTACGCAGATCAAGACCACGCCTTCTCGGAGCGCCTCTACCTCTTGAAGCTCCGGAGGCTGTACTTTCACCAGCACGTCGGATGACGCGAAAAGTGCTGCTGCATCTGATTCAATCCGAGCACCCGCTTCTTTGTACGCCTGATCGTCGATCCCAGATTGTTCGCCAGCTCCGGTCTGAACTTGGATCTCCAAGCCTTTCTCCACGAGCTGACGTACGGCGTCCGGGATCAGCGCGACGCGTCGTTCTCCCGGCGAAATTTCGCGGGGCACACCAATGATCACAGGCATCCTCCAGAGTCAGGGGTCCCAACGGGCCACACTCTACTTTGAGAGGGCGGAAAACAGAAGCGTGGGGCCGATGGATCGGGGCCAGCAACCGTAGCGGCAAACCCCTTTGAGATCCAGCAAGTCGTCTAACTAGTAGTAAACACAGCGGGTTCTATGACGAGGCCGAGCCTTGTAGCGCGCCTGTCCGCCTCGTTGCCAGAGCCAGGCGTCCAATTCCCGCGGTTGGATCGTGGGCTCGACGCAGCCGGCGATCCGTTCGGCTGCGATCACCTCCGCGGCTCGAATTTCAACTTCTTCGGCGCTGCCATGTGGAATCAGTTCACCGCGCTCGATCCGAGCCACGAGCCGTGGCGTGTATTCGAGCACGCCATCCATGCGGAGCACATGCGCGACCAGGTTGTCGGCGAAAAGCGTGAGTCGATCGATGTCTGTAAAGGGAAAGCCCGCGACGTGGAGATCTGCCACGCAAAGCTGCGCGCGTTTAAAGAATGGAATGACACGATCCCGATAGTTCGACACGTCCTGAAACAGCGGCATCTCAATGAGGCCGCGTACCAGTGTGCGTGCCTGAGCGTTCGCTGCGTCAACCGCGCCGGCATACGAACCGCCGCGCAGGTCTAGCCATTCCCCGAGATCCCGGAACGCGTCCGCAAAGTGAGCCATCAATTCCGCGACATGAGGATTTGTCAAATCCTGCTGAAAGAGTTCGGCGCAGCTTTTCGAATCCATTGCGCCGAGCTCCGCCACTGAGAAGGGTCCATACGTGTTGAAACGGTCCTGAAGAAATGACTCGATCGTGCGGTACCCCGAACGCTGACCTCGTTTACGCAGTTCTGGAAAGTAGCCCGATCCAAAGTTGACGCTGGCGATCGTTATGGCGAATGCGGCGGCAGACTCGCGGTCTGTTGATTGCGTTGAAACATCGTTCGTCGTGCTGGCTCGAAGCTCGTCTGCGTCTAGGTTTGCCGCAAAGGACTCGAGCGCAGCATCGACAATGCGCACATGTTCTGCGTATTCCATGACCCATCTGCACGCATCACGAACGCTGTCGAACGGTTCTTCGACTAGCGTGCCGGGTAGAGCTGGTTGCACTTGGCGGCGAAGATGAAATCGGATTCGTGAAGTCCGTCGATTTTATGGGTCCAGATTTCAACACCCACCTTGCCCCAGGCGAGAGATAAATCCGGATGATGGCCTTGAGTCTCTGCCATTTCGCCGACGCGGTTCACAAATGCCAACGCGTCCGCGAAATTCTTGAACGAATACATCCGGGCTAGGTGGTGGTTGTCGACGACTTCCCAGCCTTCGCCAAGCTGGTCAAGCAGCGGTAGGACGTCTGCGATCCCAAGCGGCGGAACGTCGGATTTGCACGGAACACAGTCTTTAGCGGCAAGATCATTCATCGGGGGAGTGTATCACTCTGTAGGTTCGACTTTGCGCAACCATCCACGCAGATGGGGTTTTGCGCGCTGGCGGAGTTCTTCATCGAGGTCGAAACGTTCCAACGCTTGCTTCAGCGCACGAGCTGCGGTCGGTAGTGGATAGCGTTCAAAAAAGCTCGCCACCTCGTCTCGGTGGCGTGGAAGTTGTAGCGCGGGCAGGGCGCTAACGAGCCGCGGTGCCAAACCGGGTGAGATCCGCTTCGATAGCTCGCTCCAGCGCGAGCGAATAAACGCCCAGGTAGCTTCGCGTGCACTTGGATTGCCCAGCAGGCGTCCCAGCAGGAACACGACGTTCTGTGTCGCGACCTCGTCTTTCAATGTCGATTCCAATGTCGTATCGATTAATGCCGGGTCGCGAAACGCAGCCAGTGCGAACTCAAAGCGTGAACGTTCCTGAGGCGAGCGCGCATTTCTGATCATGCGTCGATACGCCGTGTAGCGACGTTTACCCCCGTAGCGTGCGGCGATTTCAACGGCGGGTCCGGCGAGACTTGCGTCTAGGCCTTTGCGCTGCACAAGCCATCGATCGACGCGCAGCTCTGCGGTGTCGATGAGCTCCGCGTCTTCCGCGATGCCCGCACAGAGTCGTAGCAGTACCGCTCGGCGCCGTTTGGTCATCGGGGATTCAGAGCTTTTGATCGACCAGCCGAGTTCCAGAAACGCGGGTAAGAAAACATCCGCCACCCAGTCTCGATAGAGCTCAGCAACGTCTTTCGGAAAAGAAGCGACGACGTGTTCGCTGAGCCAAGCGAGCGGTCCGGCAGCGGCTTCGAGAACATCCGGCTCCGTCTCGCGATTGACGCCCTCGACCAAAGTCAGGAACGACGTCAGCGAAGCCCGATTTGCGCGAAAGCCCGACCATTGATGCCCCAATACACCCATGCGTTCGGCAGCTTCGAGCCGGGAAAATTCGTCGCCTAACGCTTTAAGGATTTCTTCGCTGTGAACCGGGCGGTAGAACCCCGACTCCTCCGCATTGCCGTAGATCCACTTTACCTCGTCGTCGGCATCGGCTCGTAGCCGGATGCGCGTGCTGCGCATCAATTCTCGAATGATGCGATCACGACCTTTGCGTCGAATCCGAACCACAAGGGGAATCGGCCACTGCTCGCGACGCTCGGCTTCGGGTTCTAGAGGATTGGCGAAGAAACGCTCCTGCGTGAATTCGAAGCAAACCCTTGGTCCATCATCCTCTCGTTTGACTTGCACGAGCGGAAATCCCGGTTTCTCAATCCAGTCACGCGCAACCGTGGCAACGGGTTTCCCGGAGGCGTCCGAAAGTGCATCCCAAAGGTCCTGTGCGCGCGCGTTGCTTTCTCTGTGGCGACGAATGTACTGCCGCACACCCTTGCGAAATGCGTTCGCTCCCAACCAGCGTTCCAGCATGCGGACGACGGAAGCACCTTTTTCATAAGTGATGACGTCGAAGTTTTCGGTCGCTTCGTCCGGTGTTCGAACCTGGGTATAGATTGGATGTGTGTTGCGTAGCGAATCGAGCGAGTAAGCGGCAGCACGATGCTGCTCGAAATCAAGCCACATTTTCCATTCGGGTTTCCACTGGTCGACGACGTGAAACGCCATCCAAGTGGCGAAGGCTTCGTTTAGCCAAAGGTCGTCCCACCAGGCCATCGTGACGAGATCGCCATACCACATATGTGCGAGCTCATGCGCGATGACCTCGGCGACGCGTTTGAGTTCATCGAGCGTGATCGTTTTCGGATCAACCAGCAGGAGGCTCTCGCGGAACGTTACCGCTCCGGCATTCTCCATTGCACCAAATTCGAAGTCGGGTACCGCGATGAGATCAAGTTTTGAATACGGATAGGGCAGCCCGAAGTAGGCTTCCAAGCGCTTGAGCGACTCTGCGGCGGCCTCCAGCGCGAACGCAGTGAGACGCTTCTTGCCGGGAACATGCCACACGCGAATCGGGGTCTTGCCAGCGAGCTGGGTCCGGGAATGCTCCATCTCGCCAACCACTAGCGCGATCAGATAGGTGGAAAGCGGCGGTGTCTCTTCAAACTGGACCGTCTTGAGTCGTCCGTGATATTGGGTTTTTTCCACCGCGCCATTGGATACGGCCGCGTTGTTTTTGGGTGTGGTCACGCGGATGCGAAAGCGGGCCTTTTTATCGGGCTCGTCGAAACACGGAAAGAAACGTCGCGCGTCCGCTGCTTCGAGCTGGGTGACCGCGTACCGGTGGCGCCCTGATTTCGCGCCGTAGAGGCCGCGCAGATCCGTTCTCAACGGCCCGTTGTACTGGATGCTGATGCACGCCGGTCCGGGCTTAAGTGCCCGCGCAAGCTGGAAAATCATTCGCTCGTGCTTTGGGCTCTTTGCCTGTTGGGTGATCGGAATGGACTCGCTGGCGACTTCTACCGCAACGTTCTCGAAATCCAAATCGGCGGCGTGGAGCTCGATCGTGTGCGTTTCAGCGGTGACTCGGAGTTCAATCTTCAGCTCCCCGCTGAACCGATCTTGCTTCGGGTCCACGGTGAGGGCGAGGTCATAGCGGACGGGACTTGGGTTTTCAGGTAGCCTCGACATCGCTCCGATTGTAGCCTGCAGGGCTCGCGTTGCCCGAGGGTAGAGCACCGCGAACTCGATCGAACCTCGAAGGAAGCCAGATGCCAAGTCCCGGTGCGATTTCTACGCTCTCTCGCGCGAGCACGCTCGACGAGTTCGAGCGCGGCACCTTCGACCTCGCGATTGTCGGGGGCGGTATCACGGGTGCCGGCATCGCACGTGAGGCAAGTCTGCGGGGACTACGGGTTGCGGTCTTGGAAGCCGAGGACTTCGCCTCCGGAACATCGAGCCGATCATCGAAGTTGATTCACGGTGGGCTGCGTTACTTGGCACTTGGCGATGTAGCGTTGGTGCGCGAGACCGCGCTCGAGCGCAAAGAAATTTTTCGTCTCGCGCCGCATTTGGCCGAGCGACGTTGGATGGTGGTTCCGAGCCGGTCACGTGCGGGTCTTATGAAGTTGCGTCTCGGCGTAACGACGTATGAGAAGTTGGGTGCGGTTGAGGACGCAGACGTTCATATGAATTGGTCTCGCGATGATATGGCTGAACACGAACCGCTGCTCAATAGCGAAACCTACCCGTATGCATGTACGTACCGCGAATATCTCACCGACGACGCGCGTCTGGTGTTGGCGAACTTGCGCGGGGCCACGATGCAAGGCGCAACCGCATTGAATCATCTCCGCGTTAACAAGATTCTGCAGGAACAAGGGGTCGCGTCCGGTGTAGAAGCCGTTTGCTCCGAGTCCCAGCGACGTATAACGGTGAAAGCCCGCAATGTCATCAATGCCGCGGGGCCCTGGATTGAAGCGATTCGAACCATGGAGAACGCCCATGCGGTGAAACTGCTTCAGCTCTCAAAAGGGGTTCATATCGTCTTTGATGCCGAGCGTTTGCCGATTAAGAACATGATCGTGGTGAGCGCTCAGGACGGCCGAACCATTTTTGTGATTCGTCGCGGGCCCGTGGTGTATGTCGGTACCACCGATACCGCGTATGACGAGGGTTACGATGTCTGGCCCAGCATCACCTCGAGCGACGTCGAATACCTGCTCGAGCCGTTGCCGCGTTTGCTCGATATTGAACCGTTGAAGTCCGAAAACGTGCTGGCCGCGTGGGCGGGTTTGCGGCCTTTGATTGCACAGCCCGGTAAGAAAACGACGGAGATTTCGCGCAAGGATGAGATCCTTGTCGGGGATGGGCAGGTGGTGACGATTGCGGGGGGAAAGCTCACGGGTTACCGGCCGATGGCGCGTCGCACGCTGGAGGAGATCGCAAAACTTCGCAACGAGAACTTCGGCGCGCGCCCGGATGAAGATCCATTGCCGGGTGGTGATTTCGACGGGGATCTCGACGCGCTTGCAGCGCGGCTTGCGCAGGAATCCGGTCTCGGCGCGGAGACGGCGATTCGCTTGTGTCGACTTTATGGCACCGAAGCGCGTGACGTGCTGAGTTACGGTGCCAACCCCATCGCAGAGGCGTCGACGATCGTGAGCGGTGAAGTCGAATGGGCCGTGCGTGAAGAGGGTGCAGCCACTGCCGAAGACGTGATCTACCGCCGAATGCGCGCCACGATCTACGATCCGCAGGTCCGTGATGCCGCGATTCGCCCGGTCGCTCTTAAGATGGGGGAGCTGCTCTCCTGGGATGCCGCTCGAATCGACCGAGAGATTGAAGGTGTCCGCAGTCGCATCGACTCGGAGCTTGCTTTTGCAGGAGTGAATTCATGAGCGACGTCGTTTCAGCGTTGAAATCAAGTTTGGGCGAACGTGTGCGAACCGATGCCGCCACGCTCGAGGCGCATCGGCATGATAGCTGGGTGCTATCAACACTCCTGGACCTAGAAGGGCGCGGTTACCCAAGCCCGCAAGCGGTCGTGGTCGCGCAATCGACTGAAGATGTTTCGCAAACGCTGCGTATCTGCCGCGAAGCCGGCACGCCAGTCATTCCTTTTGGTGGCGGATCAGGTGTGTGTGGTCAGATTCAAACCGAAACCGATTCTGTGGTTCTCTCGACTCGCGGGCTCGATGGTTTGGTTGAGCTCGACGACAATAATCTACTTGCCACGTTCAAAGCCGGCACTATGGGAGACTTGGCTGAGGCGCAGGTCCAGGCGAATGGATTGACGATCGGGCATTGGCCACAATCGATCGCGCTATCCACCGTCGGTGGCTGGGTTGCGACACGTGCAGCAGGTCAGTACTCCAGCGGATACGGCAATATCGAAGACATTCTCTTTGGCCTCGAAGTCGTACTACCCGACGGTTCCGTGTTGCGCACCCATGCAACCCCGCGTGCCGCAGCGGGGCCGGATTTGCGTCATCTCTTCATGGGTGCAGAAGGTACGCTCGGTGTGATCACCGAGGTTACGTTTTCTCTGCGCGCGCTTCCTGAAACGGTTCAAGGTCAGTGCTTGCACTTTCCCACTTTTGCAGCGGGACTTGAGACGATTCGGGAATTCATTCGCCGCGGCTGGCGTCCGCCGGTCGTACGACTCTACGATGCGCCGGAATCCTATCGACATTTTTCGGCGCATGTTTCTGAAGGACGAAACGCACTCGTCTTGGTTCATGAAGGACCCGCTGCGCTCGTTGATGTGCAGCTGGCAGCGATCAAGGAAATCGCGGGGCAGTCGGGTGGCGAGGAGGCGAGTTCCGCTGTGGTGGATCACTGGCTCGAATCCCGCAACCGCGTCCCTACCTTTAAGGAGCTACTCAGCAAAGGCTTGGTGGTCGACACGATTGAAGTAGCGTGCAAGTGGGACCAGGTTCAGAGTCTCTACGACGAGGTCGTCACGTCCCTGAATAAAGTGCCAGATCTACGCATCGCGAGTGCGCATTCGAGTCATTCGTATCGCTCCGGTACCAATCTGTACTTCACGTTCGTTGCGAAGCCCAAAGATTCTAAGGATATGGCGGATACCTACCGCGAATGTTGGCGCCGCACCATGGAGGCGACCATTCGTGTCGGGGGCGGTATCGCGCATCATCACGGTATCGGCAGAATTCGTCGGGACTTTCTCGCGCAGGAGCTGGGTGAGGCCGGCCTGGACACGTTGCGAAAAATCAAATCGGTGCTGGACCCGGATGGATTGCTAAATCCGGGGGCGTTGCTACCTGAAAAATGAGTCGTGACCA
This sequence comes from Deltaproteobacteria bacterium, assembly GCA_029261895.1. Classification (GTDB taxonomy): domain Bacteria; phylum Myxococcota_A; class UBA9160; order SZUA-336; family SZUA-336; genus JAJDAK01. The sequence continues at coordinate 15,684 of JAJDAK010000090.1, read as the reverse complement.
CCTGATCGCGTTGGACCTTGGAACCACCGGCGTTCGCGCGTTGGTGGTGCATCGCGATGGTCGGGTGCTCGCGCGTCCCTATCAGTCACTCGGTATTCGTTTTCCTTCCGATGGCCGGGTTGAACAGGATCCCAACGAGATGTGGGAGCGTAGCGTTGACGTTGTTCGCGTTGCGCTCCATGAGTCGAAACTTCATGCCGATGATATCGCCGGTTTAGGTGTAGTCACTCAACGGGCGACGGTTGTCGCGTGGAATCGGCGAACCCTGGAACCGGTCGGACCGGCGATCGGTTGGCAGGATCAGCGTACGTTTGATCGCGTCCAAGGTTTCAAAGCGGCAGGTATTCCGATCAACACCATGGCATCCGCTACCAAAATTGAGTGGCTGATTCAAAACGATGCCGAAATCCAAAAGGCACTGAGTTCCGGCGAGCTATGTCTCGGTACTCCAGACTCATGGCTGACCGCAAAGCTGACCAACGGCGACGCATATGTCACCGATCCGGCGAACGCGTCGTGCACTGCTTTGTTCAATCCAAGTGAGGGAGACTGGGCGGAGCCATTGCTCAATCTCTTCTCCGTTCCCAAAGAAGTGTTGCCCAAAGTAGTCCCAACCAATGCAATCGTTGCCGATACACCTGCGAACCTGTTCGGCGCAGCGATTTCGGTTGCTGCACGTACAGGAGATCAGATGGCGGCAGCATTCGGTCTCGGGGTTCACAATCAAGGTGACGCGAAACTCACGTTGGGGACGTCTGCCATGGTGGACCTGCACACCGGCGATGATCTAACTGCACCTGAACCCGGCACCTATCCACTCGCGCTCTGGACTTTGGTCGATGGCACGCGCGGTTTCTGTTTGGAAGGAACCGTGATCACGGCAGCGGCTGCAGTGGATTGGTTCGCGGGATTGGGATTTGCGAAGTCAGCGGCAGGCCTTAGCGCGTTGGCGGAAACCGCTGACTCAAGCGACGGGATCTGTTTTGTTCCGGCGCTACAGGGGCTGGGCACTCCGACGCTCGATGAACATGCGCGCGGGCTTATGCTGGGCTTGACGCGGGGGAGCGGTCCTGCGGCGATGGCGCGCGCGGTCTTCGAAGGCGTTGCACAACGCGTGATCGATGTTTGCGATGCGCTCGTATTGAAAGAGGCGCCGCTGCGGGTGGATGGTGGGTTGGCGCGCAGCGATTTCTTGATGCAGCGCATTGCGGACTTCGGGGGCCGTCCACTCGAACGTGCTGCAGAGACGGAGACCACGGCACTCGGTGCAGCGTATTTGGCGGGGCTGAGCTGCGGAGTGTTTGAGAACGTCGAGGCGTGTCGACAGACGACGTCCGCACCCACACGTTTTGACTCGCGAATCGATGCGTATGAACGAGAGCGCTGGAGGGGACGCTGGCAAGAGGCGCTAGCGAGAGCTGCGTTTCAATCGAGCTGAGCGATCGCTACTTGAATCCTCAAAAATTCCCAAGGTAGCTGACGTCGGGACGGCGCGGGTCAGGGTCGGTGTCGCCGGTGTCACGTTTTGTTTTAGGTTCGTTCGATTCCGGTGGTCTACGTCGCCACGGCGTCGCGCCGTCGTCTGGTTGATCGTGCTCCGCTGCTGCTGGGATGCCAAGTTTATCGGCCATATTCTCGGGCCGGAAATCCTTGGCCACTGCAGTGTCCTCATCGATGCGAATGGTTAGCACGCCATCGCTTCTGTCGGAGTTGAGACGCATCAAATCCTCTCGATTGATGGTGATTCGCGTGCCCTCAATATTTCGATCCAAGTACACGTTCGCGATTGCGTCCACGATCTCCTGCATCGCAGAGGCTGAAATGACGCGACCCTCGCGCTGGGTTCCGCCGAGAGCCCAGAGCGGGATGGTCTCCGTCGGTCGCCCAGCGATCGGTGCGGTGTAGAGACCGGAGTCATTCAAAAGCTGGATCGGGACCGTCAGGATTTCCGGTTCACTGAACCAATCGCCCGACAAGCCCTCAAGCGCAATGGAGACAACTCGCAAAGAAAGCTGCGACGGCTTCTCGCGGGACTTCTTCTTGGCGTAGTCGTTGCTGCGCTTTTGTCGCGAATCAACACCCAGCGCGCCGACAAGATTGATGAACGCACCCTTTGAGTCGTAGTCGAGGTTGGTGAGATCATCACTGAAGGTAGTGAAGTTATAGCCCACGCCGAGCTTGAGGCCGTCACGCAAGTATCGATACACGCCGATCTGAGCGCCAGACTTCGCCGCCTTCGATTCCGTGCCTACGAGGAAGCTATATTGCGTATAGGCCTCCCATTCATTGGTCAGATGGTAACGTGCACGGACCGACGCCAGCTGGGTTGTCGTCTTGTACCAACGTCCCGAGTCCGCTCCCGCACGAACCTCGCCCATCTTTAACGCATACTTCGTGTCGATACCAATGCGCTGGTTGAGTTCGTAAATACTCTCAAGGGCCAAGACATGGGAGCGTTCATCGGTGTCGGTGCTGCTCTGTCCAGCACTGCCGAGGCTGCTCAGGTAGGTGTACTTGCCCAATAGATTCCAGCGATCGTTATCTGCGGGCCGATACGCGAATCCGAGATCTAGCTCGGTATACCGTGCATCCTGACCGCCCTGGACGGAACTCGTGGAAAGATTCAACGCGCCCTTCAGCGTAAGGTCTTCATTCCACTGGTAGTTGACGGAGTTCTCCAGCAACCACTGCTTCGTATCTGTGGCACCGCCGTCACTGCGCAGCTCGATCTTGTTCGTAATTCTGAATTTGTCCTTGCTGTAGTCAGACGAAAGCGAGTAGGCCTTGCGCTCGATCGACGAGTTGAGGCTTTCGGTCAAGTCGCTCGATTCCATAGAGAAGCCAACGTTCCAGAAATCGCTAACGCTGTAGTCGAGTCCCATTGCGCGAGCGACGCCGCTCTCGCCACCGTGTGAGTAGCGGTCTTCCTGGAAGAGGCTCAGTCGATCCGTTAGCTGCGAGCGGCTGCCGAACGAAAGCGTTCCTGCTGTGTCGCCACCGCGGCTCTTGGATACACCGTAGGACGCGTAGGTGGAATAGCTATCGGTGACTTGATAGTCGATGCCGATCTCCGCGCCAGTTCCACGAGTACCCGTCGTGACTTCTCCGTGAACGGTACCCTTGTCGTTTACCTTGACCTTAGCGCCGAGGGTGACGGCGTTGTTTTCTTCGTAGCCATCGCTTCTAGAGAGTGTGGCTTGGCCGGTGCCATAGACCGTTACCTTGTCATTGACCTCGTAGTCCGCGCGCAGACCTGCGACGGTTCCCTTGGACTCTGCGCCTGTAGCTGGCTTCGTCTTGTCATGTTTTAGCTCAGCTCCGAGTGTCAGTTTGTCGGTTGCCTCGTAGTCGGCCCGCAGCTGAAGGGTTAGCTTGTCTTCTCCGTTCGCGATGGTGGACTTGGTCGCGTCCGCACGGAGGGTCGTCTTGTCATTCAATTTCAGCGCGAGTTTGACGCCAGTCTCCATGGTATCCGCAGTCGTATCCTGTGTACCTGTAGAGAAGCCGTTGTTACGCTGCTTCCAGAATGCTGTCGCAGAACCTTCGAGTTTTCCTTTTGTGAGTTCGGCGAGGTCCACGCCGCCTTCGATGCTAGTAGCAGTTGCGTCGCCTGCCGCGGCGGTACTTGAACCTAAGCTTGAGAAGCTCAAGCCTCCGTCTTTGCTCTGCTCACCCAATGTTTGGGTTGCGTCAGATTGCGCGAATTCCGCCTTCAGATAGCTGCCGCCCTCTGATTTGACCATGACATCTGTGCCCCAGAGGCGATAGTCCTGACCGTTCCGCTTCTCGGCCACGTAGGTGCCGCCAACTGCGATATTGTCTGTCACCCATCGCTTACTACGGCCACCGTAGGTGAGATCGTTGCTGAGCGTGCCACTCGGGAAGTACTCATAGTCCGCAATGAGTACGACGTCGTTACCGATGACCGGCGTGTCCTTGATAATGGGTGGCGCTGAGTCACCCGTGACCTGGCTGAGTGGGCGCTTCAGTGTGATGCGTCCCCCGCTATCATCGATCTCGTAATCCGTACCCACTTCGAGCGATTGATTGAAGATCACCTGGCCGCTGTTCTGATCCCTCACTTCAACCAGGATCTTCTCTGAGCCGGGTACGATGTTCTTATGCTTTAAGTAGTAGAGGCTTCCGCCGGTGCTGACGAACTCGTTATGCCCCGGTGTGGTTTGTGCCTCGGAGGCGAAGGCTTTGAACTCTGTCTTATGGTCGCCGAGCTTCGTGGTTTCGGTGCTCTTGTAGTCGACCTTAGCGCCATAGAGCGATCGATTGAATTGCGCGAGTTCGGTTCCCGTGAAACCCGTGTCGTAGTTGCCCCAGAGGAACTGCGAGTGGTCCCAGGCGACATGAACGTAGAACTTGCCCATTGTGTTGACGTCGGCGTACGAGGTGGACCCATCGCCGTATACGGCATAATGTTTTTCGGGGTCGAGGTGTCTGAACATCGACTGCGGGTCCTGTCGGTGAATATTGCGCAGCAGGTTCCCGATGCTCTGTTCTCGCGTATCCAGTTGCGCCGTAACGAGGTACTTGCCCTTTACCTTGGCCTTTAGATAGAACGCGATGCGACCATCGATTGAAACCGTATCGTCGTAACTATCGTCATCACCCAATGATTCCAAGTTTCCGGAGAAGCTGTTTACGCTACCGGTCAGGTCGGTGAGCCCAACCAGGAAGTAGTAGGTGCCTTCAACGTCGAAGTCTGGATGACGTTCCCAAACATGTCCTTCGCAGTCATCGAGCCGGATATCGATCTGGTAGCTACCGACGGGCAGAATCTTATCGATCACGAAAAGGTTTTCGCGATTTACCGGTACACGTTCGCCCGCGATGAAAACCCGCTGGTTCGGTGAGATGTTTTTACCTTGGATGCGCATGCGACTACCCTGAATCGGGATCGTCTGTGACGCGAGGTTGCTGCTTCCGTAGATATCGAGACCCGGAATCGCGTTGCTCTCGCAGTAGTCGAATCCGGTGGCGCTATCGCCTGATGGCTCCTTCGCACTGACCAATGCCAGCGCTTGAGCGTCGGTCTCATCCATACGGCCTTCGCTGTCGTAGACACGCAGCAGGTACTGAAGCTCATCGCCCGCGTTGAACTCGGCAGGTACGTCCACCGAACCGTCCCATAGAATTGGGTCCGAGAAGCTGAGCCCCGTGCCATGAATCGTGCGGATCACTTTGGGCAAGGTGATGGTGGATGCCTTACGGATCACCAACTCCCAACGGTCGATGAACGCGCCATAGTTGGTGTAAGTGCGAAAGCGAACGGGCGTGGCGATTTGGTTGCCGATGACCTGTGCGTTCTCCGTCGCGAGGATATTGAGCTGTGGATCAGTCACCGCTGGGTCCTCGGTGGCCCAGATCATTCCGCCGCCTTCAATACGCAGCGGCCAGGAACCGGTGAGATCGAGTGGGTAAGCATCATCCACCGATAGCTGATGTCGATTGGAGAACGCGGGCAACGAATCCGGGTCGGTGGAATGCTCACTGCCATCGTGAACCACTGTGATATTGGCGAGGACGTCCGGCCGCAGATATTTCTGTAGGCTCAGTTGCAGGTTCTCAACGCTGTCGGTTTGGGCGACGCTGGTTTCGCTGCTGCGAGGGTCGCGGTCCTTAGATAGCACGATGCGCCCGCCGCCTTGCTGGGTGATCACTTCTGCGAGCTGCTGGATAGAAGGTGCGAAGTCAGGTTTGACCGCTCCAGTTCTCGCATCGAATGCGTTTTCGCCGATCGTGACGGGCGTGTAGCCATGGGTTTCGGTACTTCGCGGCAGCTGCACACCGAAGTTCAGCTTGGTCGCCATGCCCTGAGTCACACGGACGATTCTTGGGTTCTCCGTGGTAAATCGAGTGCCGAGTGGCAACGTCATAGGATCGACCTTGAACACGAGGTTCCGGCCCCGGTCCCAACGGCCGCCATCAACATCGGCAACATGGAAGCGGCCTATTGCGTCGGAGATCACGACCAATCCAGTGGCCATCGCCATGCGCACACCAGGTAGGCCTTCCTCTTCGATCCCGAAGTTCGCCACCGTGATCTTGAGCATGGTTCGATCGCCGAGCTGTTCGATCTCGCGCGAGACCACCAGGTTCTGGCCGGTCAAGCCCTTCTTCTTATCGTCGACGTGCGCGTACTTGAGTCTACTGTTCGGCGATACGTAGATTCGACTACCTTCGTCAGACGTGACGAGGATCGGCGAGAGCTTCGGGCTATTGAGTTCCGAACGAATAATGATCTGGTGGTTCGTGATTGAGTCGACCGTGCTGCGTCGACCTGGGATCTTCCCCAACTCGATGCCCTGGACAAGAGGCGGTACGCCATCCACATCATCGACCCGGCGCGGAGTCTCACCAAAGCGCGAAATCGTCGTTGTGTTAGGCACGTACGCCTTCTGGGATGGCACGCCCCCACGGACCATCACCTTGGTCGCGCGTGCGGGGTCTTGGAATCCGTCACCGTCCACATCGTGGAAGACCTTTCCGAGCAGCGTGGACTGCTGCAGGATGGGGTCGAGCACGATCTGAATCTTGCGCACGGCTGTATTACTGATCTGTGCGCCAAACGCAGCGTGCACCGACGCGGTATTGGGGTACTCCGCGGGAACCACGCCCGGGCTGATGCGGAGCAGGTAAGAGATGGTAATGGTTTCAGCGGTGCTGAGGGAGATGTTCCGGAATTCGATGGGGCGCTGACCAATGGCATCGATGGGTACCGCGGTGTTTCCGGTGCGAGTCAAGAGACCGGAACTATTCACATAACTGAACCCGGCCGGAATGATGTCTTTAACCTTGATTGCCGAGAGCGTTCCACCACTCGTATTCTCAAGCGTGAGCGTATAGCGGACCATGTCGCCAATCGATGCTTCGCGTTTGTTCACTGCCTTCGATAGCAGCACGGATCCACCGCTCGGTCCGTCGAGTGGAATGTCGTTGCCGATGAGATCGCCACTCGAAGCGATAAATCGGAACGCCGTATAGTAAACGCCCGTGGCAAGGCCGTCGTTATCGTTTAGGCCTGCTGACAATGGATCGGGTGCGGTCGTCGGCAGAATAGTCGCTGATGGGAATATATAGTCCGCGCTCGGTGGCGTCACGACGATGACGTAAGACTCGTTGCTCGCGGTTAGCCATGCGTAGCGACCATCCGAAGTGGTGACCTTCTGATACGCTGGAGTGAGTGGGTCGGCGCCATTGTAGGTTCCGCTGGCATCGAGATCCTGGTAGATGCTGACCGTTGCGCCTTCGATCGGTGTCTTGCTCACCGTGTCGTAGACGATACCCGCGGGATCGATCACGACACGGATATTCTGGGTGGTATTGGTAGAAAGCGTCGATACCAGGCTCTGCGTTACGTAGTTTGAGTTCGCGGCTTGGACTTCGATGAGAATCGTTGCCGGACTGATGCTGCCAATCGAGTACGCACCCGATCCGTTGGTCGTAGTCGTGCCGACGGTCGTATCGTCCGCGGTGCCGAGAATCGTGTCCACGCCGGCGCCGTAGACCGTCACGATCGCACCGCTTAGGGCTTCGCCTGAGTCCACGACCCTGTCTCGGTCGGCATCATCGTAGAGTGTACCGCTGAGGGTTACGCTTGAGCCCGCGTTGATGGCAATCGTGTTCGTATCTGTTGCGGCCGCTGAAGCACCACTTCCACCGATTACGAGCTCGAGGTTGTCCGCGGATTCGACCGCAGTGAAGTTATTGAAGCTGAGAGCTGAGATGCTGAGCGTTTCGCCAGCCGCGAAGGCGGTGGTAACATCGATGTACAGAATCTGGCCGGAACTTTCATAGCTCACTGTTGCTGCTACTTTGCCCGACGCGGAGCCTGCGAGAGTCGGGGTCACGTCCGAGGTATCCCACGTCATACTAAATCCGCTCGGTATCTGAATGCGGATATCGTTGGTCGTATCGATCAGCGCGTTGGTGGCGTTGTCCGTCACGGTAATTGCCGAGATCGCGGTTGATGCGGCGCCAACCGTGAAGGTCTGATTTGAGCTCGACAGGGTCGGGACGGCGATCAAAATCGTCGCGCTATCTTCGTCGTTGGTTGCGTTGCCTGCGGAGCCCGATACAACCAGTTCGAGGTTGTCGGCGGTTTCTGTGGTAGTGAAGTTCGCGTAACTCAGGCCAGAGATCACGAGGGTGTCGCTCGCGGCCAGATCTGTCGTCACATTGACCCAGAGCACCTGGTCTGAACTCTCGTAGCTCACCGTCGTGGCCACTTTGCTCGATGCAGAGCCTGCGAGGGCTACGGTTACATCCGTGGTATCCCATGTCATGGCGAATCCGCTTGGAATACGAATGCGGATATCGTTTGCCGCTGTAATCGTGGCGGTCGTGGAATCTTCACTGACCGTGATCGCGGAGATCACTGTGGAACTATCATTCAGTGCAAAGGCCTGGCTTGCGGCGGACGCCATGGTCGGCCCGCCGATGGCGATGGTTTGCGCGTCCTCGTCGGTGGTCGAGCCGCCGGCAGATCCCGAGGTCACGAGTTCTAGATTATCCGCGGCTTCTCCGGCGCTGAAACTCGTGAAGCTGAGTCCGGAGATGGTGACGGTTTCACTGGTGGAGAGGTCCGTCGTGACATTGACCCAGAGAACTTTGTTCGAGCTTTCATAGCTAACCGTGGTTGCTACTTTGCCCGAAGCCGTGCCCCCAATGGTGGCGGTCACGTCCGTTGTATCCCAAATCATGTCGAAACCGGTGGGGATACGAATTCGGATATCGTTGGCGGCCGTTACGGTTGCGGTACCGGAGTCCTCGGTGAGCGTAAGGGTTTGGATCGCCGTTGCGGGTGAGCCCAAGGCGAAGGTCTGATTCGCCGCAGATGCAATCGTGGCACCGCCGATCGCGATTGTTCGGCTGTCCTCGTCATTGGTCGCGTTGCCCGCGCCTCCTGAAACCACAAGTTCGAGATTGTCGGCGGCTTCGCCTGCGGTGAAGTTTGCGAAACTTAGGTCTGAGATGATGACCGTTTCACCCGCAGCGAGATCGGTGGTCACGTTGACCCAAAGCACCGAATCGGAGCTCTCATAACTCACCGTCGTCGCGACCTTGCCGGATGCGGTACCGGTGATGGTTGCCGTCACGTCCGAGTTGTCCCAGGTCATGCTGAAGCCGCTCGGGATGCGGATACGGATGTCGTTCGCGGCGGTGATCGTTGCGGACGTTCCATCATCCGTCACGGTGGCGGCGCTAATCAGCGTCGCGGAAGCGCCGATCGAGAAGGTCTGATTCGCAGCGGACACCAACGTGGGCGAACCGATCAGAATGGTATTGGCGTCTTCGTCGTTGGTGGGGTTGCTGGCGTTGCCTGAAACGACCAGCTCCAGATTGTCGGCGGCTTCCGCAGTGGTAAAGCTGGCGAAGCTGAGACCTGAGATGATGAGCGTTTCGCTGGTGGCCAGATCGGTGGTCACGTTGATGTACAGCACTTGATCCGAGCTCTCGTAACTGACGGTGGTGGCTACCTTCGCAGATGCTGTTCCTGTGATCGCCGCGGTGACATCCGAGGTATCCCAGGTCATACCGAAGCCGCTCGGAATACGAATCCGAATATCGTTACTCGCTGTGATGGCTGCTGCGGTGCCGTCTTCGGTCACGGTGATGGCGGAAATCGTGGTACTTCCGTCTCCAACGGCAAAGGATTGATTCGCTGCCGATGCCATGGTGGGGCCACCGATCGTGATCGTTCCGCTATCCGCATCGTTGGTGCTGTTACTCGCGTTGCCTGAGATGACCAATTCTAGATTGTCCGTAGCTTCCGCATTGGCAAAGTTTGCGAAGTTCAGGCCGGAGATGATGACGGTCTCACCCGCGGCGAGGTCGCTTGTGACGTTGACGTAGAGAACCTGATCGGAACTCTCATAGCTTACGGTGGTGGCGACTTTGCTCGACGCGGTTCCCGTGATGGTCGCGGTGACATCTGAGGTATCCCAGTCCATTGCGAAAGTACTCGGAATACGAATGCGGATATCGTTTGTGGCAGTGATGGTCGCGTTGGTTCCGTCATCCGTGACCGTGATCGCGCTGATCGCGGTCGCGGCGTCACCCACGGCGAAGGCTTGATTGGCCGCGGACGCCATGGTGGGTGCACCGGTTGCGATCGTTTGAGAGTCCTCATCTGTGGTTGAGCCGCCCGCAGATCCCGAAGTTACTAGTTCGAGGTTGTCCGCTACCTCCGCCGTGGTGAAACTCGTGAAGCTGAGGCCAGAGATGATGACGGTCTCGCTTGTGGCCAGATCTGTGGTGACGTTGACCCATAGCACCTGACCGGAGCTCTCGTAGCTCACGGTGGTCGCGACTTTGGCCGATGCGGTTCCGGTAATGGTCGCGGTTACGTCGGTGGTATCCCATTCCATCGCAAAACCCGTTGGAATGCGGATGCGAATATCGTTAGCGGCGGTGATCGTCGCCGTACCCGAATCTTCGGTAACCGTGATCGTCGAAATAGCGGTCGCGGGATCACCTACTGCAAAGGTTTGTGCGGCGGCTGATGCGACGGTCGCGCCACCGATTGCGATCGTGTTGCTGTCTTCGTCATTGGTCGCGTTACCCGCGCTGCCGGAAACCACGAGTTCGAGATTGTCTGCGGTTTCACCTGTGGTGAAGTTTGCGAAGTTCAGACCGGAGATAATGACGGTCTCACCCGCTGCCAAATCGGTTGTGACATTGACCCAAAGTACGGAGTCCGAGCTCTCGTAACTGACCGTGGTGGCGACCTTTGCAGATGCCGTTCCTGTGATCACTGCGGTGACGTCTGAATTGTCCCAGGTCATGCTGAAGCCGCTCGGGATGCGAATGCGAATATCGTTCGCAGCCGTGATCGTGGGTGAGGTTCCATCATCGGTTACCGTAATCGTGCTGATCGCCGTGGCGGGGTCGCTGATCGTGAAGGTCTGGTTGGCCGCGGAAGCCATGGTGGGCGAACCGATACGAATCGTGCTGCTGTCCTCATCATTGGTGTTGTTGCTTGCACCTCCCGAGATCACGAGTTCGAGATTGTCGGCATTTTCCGCTGTACTGAAGCTTGTGAAGTTCAGTCCCGAGATGATGACGGTCTCGCCCGCTGCTAAATCCGTTGTGACATTGACCCAAAGTACGGAGTCCGAGCTCTCGTAACTGACGGTAGTCGCAACTTTGCTCGACCCGGTTCCCGTGATCGTCGCGGTGACATCCGAATTGTCCCACGTCATGCTGAAGCCGCTCGGGATGCGGATCCGAATGTCATTCGACGCGGTGATGCTTGCTGTGGTGGCGTCGTCCGTCACAGTTATCGCCGAGATAGCGGTTATGGGATCGCCCACGGCGAACGCCTGGTTGGCGGCCGAAGCCAACGTGGGTGCGCCGATCGCAATCGTTGCACTGTCTTCGTCGTTGGTCGCATTGGCCGCATTGCCGGAGACCACGAGTTCAAGATTGTCCGCAGCTTCCGCGGTCGAGAATGTCGTGAAGTTCAACCCGGAAATGATGACGGTTTCGCCCGCAGCGAGGTCCGTGGTGACGTTGACCCAGAGGACTGAGTCAGAACTCTCGTAGCTGACCGTTGTAGAAACCTTGGACGAAGCGGTACCGGTGATGACCGCGGTGACGTCCGAATTATCCCACGTCATGCTGAAGCCACTCGGGACGCGGATACGAATATCATTGCTCGCGGTGATGGATGCGGAGGTCGCGTCATCGGTTACCGTGATGGCTGAGATTGCGGTTGCACCATCATTTAAGGCGAAGGTCTGATTGGCCGCTGAAGCCATGGTTGGCGAGCCGATCGTGATCGTCGAGCTATCTTCGTCGTTGGTCGCGTTCCCACCGTTGCCTGAAACCACGAGTTCGAGGTTGTCGGCGGCCTCCGCGGTCGAGAACGTCGTGAAGTTCAAGCCGGAGATGATGACGGTTTCCCCCGCGGCCAGATCGGTGGTGACGTTGACCCAGAGGACTGAGTCAGAACTCTCGTAGCTGACCGTGGTCGCGACTTTGCTCGATGCAGTGCCGGTGATGGTCGCCGTCACGTCCGTATTGTCCCAGACCATGCCAAAGCCCGTGGGAATACGGATGCGGATGTCGTTACCTGCGGTGATGGCGGCAGAGGTTCCGTCGTCGGTCACCGTGATCGCGCTAATCGCGGTTGCGGGGTCGCTCAGCGCGAAGTTTTGGTTCGCCGCGGAAGCCATCGTGGGTGCACCGATTGCGATCGTGTTGTTGTCATCATCCACAGCGGTACCACCCGATGATCCGGAAACCACGAGCTCGAGATTATCGGCGGCCTCGGCAGTCGAGAACGTGGTGAAGTTGAGTCCGGAGATGATGACGGTTTCACTGGCGGCGAGGTCCGTCGTGACGTTGACCCAGAGCACGGAGTCAGAGGCTTCGTAACTGACCGTGGTCGCGACCTTGGCCGAGGCGGTCCCGGTGATGGTCGCCGTCACATCCGTGTTATCCCAGACCATGCCAAAGCCGGTCGGGATGCGGATGCGAATGTCGTTTGCGGCGGTGATGGCGGGATTGGTGTCATCGGTTACGGTGATGGCCGAGATCGCGGTCGCCGGTCCTGACAACGCAAACGTTTGGTTTGCTGCCGAGAGCATCGTAGGTGCACCGATGCTGATCGTATTGGCGTCCTCATCGTTGGTCGCGTTGCTGCCGTTGCCCGAGACGACGAGTTCGAGGTTGTCCGCGGCCTCTGCGGTAGAGAATGTGGTGAAGTTCAATCCTGAGATGATGACGGTTTCGCCCGCTGCTAAATCCGTTGTGACATTGACCCAGAGCACAGAGTCAGAGCTCTCGTAACTGACGGTGGTCGCGACCTTGGTCGATGCGGTCCCGGTGATGGTAGCGGTGGTATCCGAGTTATCCCAAACCATGCCGAAGCCGGTTGGAATCCGAATACGAATGTCGTTTGAGGCGGTGATGGTCGCGACCGCACCGTCGGTAACAGTGGCGGCTGAGATGGCGGTTGCAGAGTCGCCCACCGCGAACGCCTGATTTGCTGCAGACGCGAGTGTGGGTGCACCGGTCGCGATGGTCGCACTGTCTTCGTCATTGGTTGCATTGGCCGCATTGCCGGAAACGACCAATTCGAGATTGTCGGCGGCTTCGGCCACGGTGAAAGCGGTGAAATTCAATCCCGAGATGATGACCGTCTCGCCCGCGGCGAGGTCGGTGGTGACGTTGACCCAGAGCACGGAGTCGGAGCTCTCGTAACTGACGGTCGTACTGACCTTGGTCGATGCGGTACCGGTGATGACCGCGGTGGTATCTGAGTTATCCCACGTCATGCTGAACCCGCTCGGAATGCGGATGCGGATGTCGTTGCTCGCGGTAATACTTGCGGAGGTTGCGTCATCGGTCACGGTGATGGCCGAGATCGCGGTGGCACCATCGTTTAGAGCGAAAACCTGATTCGCCGCCGAAGCCATCGTGGGTGAACCGATCGAGATGGTAGAACTGTCTTCGTCGTTGGTGGCATTGCCGCCATTACCAGAGACCACAAGCTCCAGGTTATCTGCGGCCTCAGCGGTGGAGAACGTCGTAAAGTTCAACCCGGAAATGATGACGGTTTCACCCGCGGCAAGGTCGCTGGTGACGTTGACCCAGAGCACGGAGTCGGAGCTCTCGTAGCTCACGGTGGTCGCGACTTTACTGGATGCGGTCCCTGTGATGGTCGCAGTGGTATCGGAGTTATCCCAGACCATGCCAAAGCCCGTGGGAATGCGGATGCGGATGTCGTTACCTGCGGTGATGGCTGCGGTGGTTCCATCCTCCGTCACCGTAATTGTGCTGATCGCGGTTGCGGGATCGCCGACGGCAAAGGTCTGATTGGCCGCAGATGCCATGGTGGGCGAACCGATCGCAATCGTCATACTATCGTCGTCATTCGTGGTATCACTCGCACCACCGGTGACGACGAGCTCAAGATTGTCGGCGGCTTCGGCAGTGGTAAAAGACGTGAACTTGAGATCTGAAATCGAAAATGCATCGCTAGTCGCGAAATCAGTCGTGACGTCGATGACGAGTACTTGTCCACCTAGCTCGTAAGCGACGGTGGCGCTTACCTTGTCCGAGTTAGGGCCGTTTATCGTGGCGGCGGTATCACTGGTATCCCAGAGCATGCCGAAGCCGGTTGGGATCCGAATGCGGATGTCATTTGCTGTGGTTGCGACGCCGCCCTTACTGTCCTCGTTGTACGCGATGGGTGCGATGGCTGTGGCGGGATCGCCGACTGAGAACGTCTGATTTCCCGAGGAAGCGATAGTTGGCGCCGCGATCGTGATCGTGGTGCTATCTTCATCGTTGGTGGCGTCGCTCGCGCTTCCGGTAACGACGAGTTCCAAGTTGTCTGCGGTATTCACTGCTGTGAAGTTCGCGAAATTGAGTCCTGAGATGATGATCGTTTCACCCGCGGCGAGATCTGTCGTTACGTTAACCCAAAGCACGGAGTCGGAACTTTCATAGCTCACCGTGGTCGCGACCTTGCTGGACGCAGTACCGGCGATGGTCGCTGTGGTATCCGAGGTATCCCAAGTCATGCTAAAGCCTGATGGAATACGTATGCGGACATCACTGGCCGCGGTGATGCTAGCCGTAGTGGCGTCGTCTGTAACCGTGATGGCCTGAATGCTCTGCGCGCCACTGCTCAGCGCGAAGACCTGATTCGCCGCTGACGCCATCGTCGCGGATCCAATCGCAATCGTGGCACTGTCTTCGTCGTTGGTGGCATTGCTAGCGCTGCCTGAAACCACAAGCTCGAGGTTGTCCGCGGCTTCCGCGGTCGAGAAGGTCTTGAAATTTAGGCCGGAGATGATGACGGTTTCGCCCGCAGCGAGGTCGGTGGTGACGTTAACCCAAAGCACGGAGTCGGAGCTTTCGTAGCTTACGGTGGTTGCGACTTTGGCGGAGGCGGTACCGGTGATGGTGGCGGTGGTATCCGAGTTATCCCAGAGCATGCCGAAGCCGGTCGGGATGCGGATGCGGATGTCATTTGACGCGGTAATGGCGGCCGCGGTTCCGTCTTCGGTGACGGTGATGGCGCTGATGGCCGTTGCATTGCTTCCGAGCGCGAAGACCTGATTTGCCGCCGATGCCATCGTCGGTGAACCGATCGTGATCGTACCGCTGTCTTCGTCGTTGGTATTGTTACTGCCATTGCCCGAAACGACGAGTTCGAGATTATTTGCGGCTTCGACGGTGGTGAACGCGGTGAAGTTCAAACCCGAGATGATGACGGTTTCACCCGCGGCAAGGTCGGTAGTGACGTTGACCCAGAGCACGGAGTCAGAACTCTCGTAGCTCACGGTGGTGGCTACCTTGGTCGACGCGGTACCGGTGATGGTTGCGGTGGTATCCGAGTTATCCCACGTCATTCCGAAACCAGACGGAATCCGAATGCGGATGTCGCCGGTTGCAGTGATGCCCGCTGCAGTACCGCTCTCCGTCACGGTGACGGCGCTGATTGCGGTAATAGGATCTCCAACCGCAAACCCTTGGTTTGCGGCGGATGCCATCGTGGGCGCACCGATGGTGACCGTGGCGCTGTCTTCGTCGTTGGTGGCGGCGGTGCCGTCACCGGAGACGACGAGTTCGAGATTGTCTGCGGCTTCGACGGTGGTGAACGCGGTGAAGTTCAAACCCGAGATGATGACGGTTTCACCCGCGGCAAGGTCGCTG
>JAJDAK010000089.1 GCA_029261895.1 Deltaproteobacteria bacterium | reverse complement strand
GTTCTCTTTTCCCGCCTTCCCTCTTTCTTTATATAAAAAAAAAACACCACCCAATTAATTTCCCCCCACCGCCTCGGGTTGCGTTACCCGTCCCCTCGCTGCAGCTTAATTGCTATCCTCCCGCCATCATGACGGGAAATGAGATCCGGCAGGCCTTTCTGGCCTTTTTCGAGCAGCGCGAGCATCGCGTGGTTACGTCCGCGCCCCTGGTGCCTGAGCGCGATCCGACGCTGATGTTCACGAATGCCGGAATGGTGCCGTTCAAACGGCTCTTCCTTGGTGAGGAAACCCGGGATTACACCCGCGCCACCACCTCGCAGAAATGCATGCGCGTCTCGGGGAAGCACAACGACCTCGAAAATGTCGGTCGCACACCCCGTCACCACACTTTCTTCGAAATGCTTGGCAACTTCAGCTTTGGCGACTACTTCAAGGCCGAAGCCATTGCGTACGGCTGGGAGTTTCTCACCAACACCATGGGCATCAGCCCAGAGCAGCTGGTGGTCTCGATATTTCGCGAGGACGATGAAGCGTTTGCGATTTGGCACGACCAACAGGGCGTACCGGAAGAGCGGATTTTTCGCCTCGACGAGAAGGAAAACTTCTGGCAGATGGGCGACACCGGACCCTGCGGTCCATGTTCTGAAATCCATCTGATCTGCGGCCCCGTCTGCGATGCTCCGAAGTGTGACCCTTCCTGTGAATGTGGTCGTTACCTCGAAATCTGGAACTTGGTCTTCATGCAATTCGATCAAGCCGAAGATGGAACGCGTACAGCGCTACCGAAACCCTCGATCGATACCGGCATGGGACTCGAACGCCTTGCGATGGTGATGCAGGGTGTTAAGAGCAACTACGACACCGATCTTTTTCAACCGATTATTCAGCACGCAGCGAAAATCTCAGGCCATGGATATGGTGATAACGATGATCACGACGTATCACTTCGCGTGATCGCAGATCATGTTCGAGCCTGCACGTTTCTGATTGGAGACGGTGTGCTGCCATCCAATGAAGGGCGCGGTTACGTGCTGCGGCGTGTGCTCCGTCGTGCAGCACGGCATGGGGTTTTACTTGGTGTCGAGGAACCCTTCCTCTGCGAAATCGCAAGCACCGTCGTTAAAGAGATGGGCGGGTCTTATCCAGAACTTGTCGAACGACTGCCGTTCATACAGGATACGCTGCGTCGTGAGGAAGAACGCTTTCTCAAGACATTGAGTCGGGGGTTGCAGCTGCTCGACGATGAAATTAAATCGCTACGTCGCGACAAACGAAGTCATCTCTCGGGTGAGATCGTATTTAAGCTCTACGATACGTTTGGCTTCCCCATCGATTTGACCGAAGACATTTTGCGTGGCGAAGAACTCGCGTACGATCGGCCAGCGTTTGATGCCTGCATGCGTGAACAGGCAGAGCGAGCCCGCGCGGCGTGGAAAGGTTCCGGTGACGCGACTTCCGCAGAGGTTTACAACCCGATTGCGTCGCGTTCCAAGACGCGGTTTGTGGGCTACGAAGACCTCGAAGCAAAGTCGAAGATCGTTGCGCTGATTCGTGGCGGCAAGGAAGTGACCGATGTTGCGGAGGGCGATCGTGTAGAGATCGCCGTCGAGGTGACACCGTTCTATGCTGAATCAGGCGGCCAAGTCGGTGATTCGGGTTGGATGGAAGGCGAATCGGGTAAGGTTGAGATCGAGGATACGCAGTCGCCCATCGACGGTATTCGCGTTCACGTAGGCCGCGTTGTTCTCGGCATGCTACGGGCGGGTGAAGAAGTCGCACTTCAGGTTGATCCCGAGACGCGCTCCGCCACGATCCGCAACCATTCGGGCACACATCTATTTCACTGGGCGTTGCGAAAAGTTCTTGGCCCACAGGTAACGCAAGCGGGTTCGCTTGTGTCGCCCGAGCGTTTACGTTTTGATTTCACTTATGACGATCCACTCACGACGGATCAGATCGAAGAGATCGAGAATCTCGTCAATCGCCGCATTCTCGAAAACGCTCCCGCGACCGTGCAGGAAAAAGGCTACCAAGAAGCCGTCGAATCCGGCGCGATCGCGATCTTCGAGGAGAAGTATGGCGACCGAGTTCGCGTCGTGTCTTTTGGAGATTTCTCGACTGAACTCTGTGGCGGTACACATACGCGTTCAACGGGAGATATCGGCGCGTTTCGAGTGATACATCAAACCGCGGTAGGATCTGGCGTGCGTCGGATTGAGGCTCGAACTGGACTCGGCGTCCTTGAGTACGCTCGCAATGAAACGCACCTACTCAACGAAGCTGCCGGGTTGCTTGGAACCGCAAATGCGGATTTACCAGAACGCATCCGGAAAATGCTTAAGCGTGAGAAGGAACTCGAGAAAGAGCTTGAGAAAACACGCGCCGCCATGCGGCGGGGCGGGAGTCAGGATCCATTGCAGAATGCACGAGAGATCGGTGGCATGCGCGTCGTCGCTAGCGAAGTCGGCGATGCGAACCCAAAAGAGCTACGTGCGCTCGTCGATGAACTGAAGCAGCGCATCGGTTCGGGAGTGATTTTCCTAGCGTGTCGCAACGAAGACAAAGTGAGTCTCGCGATGGGTGTTACCAAAGACTTGATCGACCGATTTCAAGCCGGTGCTTTGATCAAAGAGATCGCAGGGATCGTTGATGGGTCCGGCGGAGGGCGACCCGATTTTGCGCAAGCGGGTGGCAGCGACGCAAGCAGACTTGAGGAAGCGATGGAGAAATTTGTCGCGCTCGTTGAGGCATCAGCCTAGGCCCCAATGCTAAATGCACTGATCTTCGACTTTGATGGGTTACTCGTGGACACCGAAGAGGTGAGGTACGAGTCGTGGCAAGAGATTTACGCGTCGTATGGTAAGAAGTTGCCGCTCGAGCTCTACCTCCGATGCGTTGGTAGTTCGCATCATATGTTCAATCCCTATGACTACCTCGAAGAAATCACCGGCACGAAAGTGAATCGCGACGAGATATTAAAGCTTCGCGACAAGCGCAATCAGGAACTCTGTGACCGGCAGCCACTCATGGATGGTGTTGATACGTTTGTGGCGGCGGGTCTGGGTGCGGGCTTGGCACTGGGTGTCGCATCGAGTTCGCCCCGAGTCTGGGTCGAAGGGCATCTGCGCCGGCTCGAACTCTTTGAAGTATTCGACGCTGTGCTCACGCGCGAGGATGTCAGCGAGATCAAGCCCCATCCGATGCTCTATCTCGATACCGCTGCTGCGCTAGGAGTTGCGCCGGGCGACGCGGTGGCGTTTGAAGATTCACTGAATGGGATTCGTTCCTCGCAAGCTGCCGGTATGTTCTGTGTTGCGGTTCCGAACGCGATGACACGTCATTTGTCACTCGATGCTGCGAACCTGCAGGTTCCATCGCTGGCAGAGCTACGGCTCGAGGAACTTTCGAAGCACCTGGGCTAGTTGTTCTTTTGGGCTGCCGCGGGTACTAAGTCGACGATCAATTCGCGAACGCTCTCCGCGCTTTCATCGTCGAGGCCTTTTTGGAGCCCCTCGTCAAAGAACGCTCGTAGTACACGTTCCGCGTCATCGTACTCGTGCAAACGTTTGAGCGCAGTCGCCAGCAGAATCAGGGTCTGTGGTCGCGTTGTATGCTGGGGGTAACGCTCGATTGCGCGTCGATAACGCAGAACTGCTGCGTGATACTCTTCGCGATTGAAGTAGAAATGTCCCACGTCGATATCATGTTGCGCGAGGGTGTCGAGACTTTCGCGCAAGCGGTCCCGGGCGAGCGCCGCGTACTCGGTTGTCGGGTGAAGCTCTATCAGAACTCTGAATAGTTCGATCGCATCGTGTGCCGGTCCCTGATCCTGATCTTTGTCGCCAATTTGATTGAACGAGCAGAGACCGTTCTGATAGATCGCGTACGGAACTTGCGGATGTTTCGGGTGGAGCTCGGTGAAGTCCTGGTAGTAACCGCGGGCGTCTTCATAATCGCCTTGCTCGAAGTGGACGTCCGCGATCTTCAGCTCCGCCAGGAGTGCGAACTCGCTGTACGGATAGTTGTCGATCACCTCTTGGAAGAGCTCGATCGCTCGTGGATAATCCACCTCTGAAAACAGAAGCATCACCGACGAGCCTTCGAGCAGCGTGAGGGCCTCGTGGTAATAGGATTCGGCCGTAGGCAGGTCCTCTTGCGGCGGCGCAGTGGCACATGCTGTGAAAAACGTCATGGTCAGCAGGGCGACCCCTGCCAACCCACGGGTCGGGGCTGTCTTGAATTGATCCATCCTGGCGTCACCTGGAGGGATCTGACAGTTGTAAGTTATTGATATTTCAGGGTTTTTTGAATTTATCGGAGAGTAAGCGAGCTGTCAATCGCTCTCCGTATACAATGCTCGCCGCAAAGACAGGAGAACAAACCACCATGAATTCCAATCTGATTCAAGACCGACGTTTCGCCGAACGCGAAAAGCGCTTAGGACGCCTGACGGACAAGGAGCTGGAGAAATATCTGGCCGATTTGCCCGACCAGGCTGCGAATGTTGAGCCACGCACGGATGAGGAAATCGCGACCCTCCGCAAAGAGCTCGCCGAAGAGCAAATCGCTCGGGACGCGCGTATCGAGCGGGCGAAGAACGAACCGCTGCTGGCGAAGGTGCCTGTGCCTCCGCCCGTCATTCCCTACGACGACGACGATTTCTAGGACCCCCGTGTGATCAAGGCGCGCTTCGGTTCGGATTTCGATCGCGTGGTGCATACGATCCTGCCGTTCGTACGTCGCATTCCGTTCAAGCCCGATACGCTGACGTTGATGGGTGGCGTGGTTTCGATCGGGGCAGGTGTCGCATTTGCGCAGGACGCGCCCGTCTGGGGTGGTGTCATCCTACTGCTGTCGGGAATCTTCGATTTAGTCGACGGTGTTGTCGCCCGCGTGCAGGGAACCTCAAGCGAAGCCGGCGCGTTCTTGGACTCGTCGATGGATCGTGTCGCCGATCTCGCGGTTTTCGGCGGCATTGCAGTGGGCTACGCCGCGCAGGCCAATACCTGGGGGGCTGCGCTGGTCATTTGGGCGCTGAGCGCGTCGGTGATGACCAGCTACGCGCGTGCGCGCGCTGAGAAAAAACTCGCCAACTTCAAGGTCGGGTTGATGGAGCGTGGGGAGCGCGTTGTGGCATTGATTCTCGGCGCATGGACGGGTTACCTGGAGCTCGCACTCTTGGTGATTGCCGTCGGTGCAACGATTACAACGGTGCAACGTCTGGTGATCGCACGGCGCTTGCTCCGTGTGATGGAAGAGACGGGGCAAGATCCCACCTGTGAGGAGGTAAGTCACCATGCCGAAGGAACAGGAAGGCCCGACGGGCTTTCAGATGCACGAAACGTCGGCTGAATCCAGCGCGCCGAAAATCGATTTCACGACGCTGGTGATCTCACTCTCTACTTCCGCGATGATGCATATGCGGGTCACGGGGGAAGACGCGGCTGACGTGAACCCGGGTGAGCCAGCCAACCTGGAGCTTGCGCGCCAGACGATCGACATCCTCGATATGCTGCAGGCCAAGACGCAGGGCAATCTCGAGGCGGCTGAGTCCGAATTACTCGTGAACGTGCTGCATGACCTGCGGATCCACTACGTCAACGCTTCGAAGTCGTAGTCCGCGATGATCGCTCGCCTGGCGCCAGCAAAACTCAATCTCGGTCTGCGCATCTTG
The DNA here is from genome assembly GCA_029261895.1 of Deltaproteobacteria bacterium. Classification (GTDB taxonomy): domain Bacteria; phylum Myxococcota_A; class UBA9160; order SZUA-336; family SZUA-336; genus JAJDAK01. The sequence goes on along the minus strand of JAJDAK010000089.1, from coordinate 566 downwards.
GCGCGACGATCGGATGGCTATCACGACCTGGAGACGGTCTTTCTGCCGTTGGACCTCTGCGATGAGCTTGAGATCGAAGCCAGGGATCATGGCGGGTTCCAGCTTCGAGTGGTAGGTGCGGATCTTCCGCAAGATTCCGGAAATCTGGCGATCCGTGCAGCGGTGCAGGCTTGCGAGGCGACGGGATTTCCCCCCCACTTAGATATCCGTCTGAAAAAGCGGATTCCCATTGAAGCTGGGCTCGGCGGTGGCTCCTCCGATGCGGCGACCGTCTTGCTCGCGGTCGAAGAGCTCGCCGGAAAACCGCTCGAAAAGGCGCATCGACTCAAGCTGGCCAGAGAACTCGGAGCGGATGTGCCGTTTTTCCTGGATCCGGTTCCGTCCATTGGTCGCGGAATCGGTGATCGGTTGAGCCGCTTGGACGGCGTTCCTGAAATGTTTTGGGTGCTTGTCGCGTTCCCATTCGGGGTTTCAACCGCCTGGGCGTTTAAAGCGGCCACTGCTGAATTGACGCTCCCGCAGGACGAGTCTAGTATCGCGGCGCTCCTAGGGCCTTCCGGGGTGGT
>JAJDAK010000088.1 GCA_029261895.1 Deltaproteobacteria bacterium | reverse complement strand
AGTTGCATGTCTTGGCCAATGGCCAAGACATGCAACTTTTTAACCAACGTCCCCATTAATTGCAGTTTTAAGGACCGTCCCCATTAATTGCACCCCCTTCAACCAACGTCCCCATTCTCCCTCCTTTAATTGCGGTCTTTGAGGTTGCGCAGCGCGACTTCGACGGATCCAGCGGCTTCTTCAAGCGCAGCCTCTGCCTCGCTCGAATCACAGCCGGCGATTTCCATGATGATATGAAGTGAGCGTTTGCGAAGTTTGGCGTTCACCGCGCGTACGCCCGTCATGAGGTTGCCCTGAACGCGACCGAGTCGAACCATTACCGTCGTAGATAGCGCGTGCAGCGTCATTTTTTGTGAGAGGCCGCCCTTCATACGGGTTGAGCCGGCGATTACCTCGGGTCCAACAACGGTGACGATGGATGTACCGACGGCAAGATCCAGCGGCGAACCTGGCGCGCACGTGAGTCCGATTGTGCGTGCACCCAAGCGCTTTGCATACTCGACACCCCCGAGCACGAAGGGCGTGTGACCACTCGCGGAAATACCCAGAACCGTATCGCGATCCGAAAGTCCGCGGCTTTCCAGTTCCCTTGCGGCAGCTTGAAGATCGTCTTCTGCACCTTCGACGGCGCGTTCCAGCGCAGCGTTTCCGCCCGCCAGAACCGCTTGCACACGTTCGGGTGCGATACCAAATGTGGGATGAATCTCGGCTGCGTCCAGCAAGCCCAACCGACCGCTGGTTCCAGCACCGAGATTGAACCAACGACCGCCGCTGGCGAGCGTGTCGTAGAGTATTTCGGCCGCGGCTTCGATCTCAGGCAGCACCGCGATAAGCGCGTCCGCGACCGACCGATCCTCATCGATGATGCGTTTCAAAACCTCGCGCGTCGGCAGACGATCCAAGTCCTGAGTTTCGGGATTCGACGCCTCAGTGACGCGCTCTTTTCCACCTTGGGGTTTTTTCATGTCCGTCGTACGTATCGAGCGAAAGGGCCCAATTCATTGAGTCAAGCGACAATATATGACAGTTCCGCCAGCCAAGAAGCACTGGGCGCCATCCGATGAAGAAGACGTACTTATGAAACGTTGGAAGCAAATCATCGCGTTGATACTTTTCAGTGCGATTCTCGGAGTCACCCTATTTTGGCTTCACGGGTACGTCGAAACGCTTGGCGAGCTTGCAAAGCAGCAACTGGATGTCGCGGTAGAACGCGCGCAGGTCCTTCTCTATGGCTTGGGGGCAGTAACGTTAATGCTCTCGCTGAGCGCCGCATTCTACGTAGGTCGACGTGCGCGAAGAGGACTACGTGATCAACACCTTGAAGTTCCGCGCGGCACCTATACTGGTGCTGAGGCTGTTCGCATTTGCAGATGGTTGTTTGGGCTGGCGATAGTTCTCGCATTGGCGGGGATTGGCTGCGCGTTTACGATCCACCGATTGGTGCAGACGTTGCTCCAGGTTTAACGCCTAAGCGCATGAGTGCATCGCGCGCTGCCTGCATGCCGGAGACAATGGCACCCTCGATATGTGGCCCAACGAGGTAGTCGCCTGCGAAGAATACCCCGCGATTTGCCGCGCGGGGTCGATCATCGCGATGCATCGTGGCCAACCGACGGTAATGCCCGACGTCGAACCTGGGTACCGTCTGCTCGAGCCGTAGAATCTCGGTCGCGTGAAGCGTGTCGCGTAGGCCGGGGCGAACCAGTTCCGCGTGATTGAGCAGACTATGCGTCAACTGAGCGTCCTCGTCTTCCCAGTGTTCAATTCCCCAACGGAGTCGTGCACTGAGTAAGAGGATGTTGGGCGCGATGGCTGCGATGCGCCGCAAAGATCCGCCTTGTCGCGGTGGAATCCACGCGTCGGTCTGCGTGCTTTCTCCGGTACCGTCGGTTTTCAAAACAAGTGTAAGTTCGCGCGCGTATGAAGTGGTTTTGAAAAACTCCTCCTCGCGCGGCGAGAGATCGACCCATCCCGCGACATCGGTCGCAGGTACGGCAAGAATGCGTATAGGTGTATCAATCTCGTCGAGGCGAGTGATCTTTCGGTTGACCCGAAGATCTGCACAACTATCCGCCAAAGCATCGATGAGGAAGGAGGCATCGTTCAAACGCGAAATTTCGGGTTCTGCCCAGGGGTTCATGAGCACGGTCAAAGTCAGGCGACTGGTATCGTATGAATCGAGTGCAAACTCCGCGTCCAGTAAAGGTGCGATGATCGATTGATGCGCGCGGTTGCCAAGATATAGACGGGTGAAGTCAGCCACGCTTCGATCATCCAATCGCGTCGTTTCCGCGGGTGTGTCGCGACCCACGCGTTCGGCCAACCATTCAATGATATCGCGCACGCGTCGTAACCTGGGCGGCCGGCTCCAACGCGTACGTCCCATACCCCGCAGGTAGGCTTTGCCTGCGAGCGCGATGGTCCGGTTTTTTCCGTTCTCGAATAGATGTACTTCGCGTAATGGAGTTCGTCGGAGTTTATCGATCGCGCCGATTTCGCGGAGCAGTCGGGATAACGCTGGCGCGGTGCTCGGAAGGGTCTGCGACATCGGTTGGAAAGTTTGGCCGTCGATACTTCGGGACTTGAGCCGTCCTCCCGGCACATCGCTTGATTCGTACACAGTGACCGTTGCGCCGGCACGTTGCAGCGTGTATGCAGCGACAAGGCCTGCGAGGCCCGCACCCACGACACTGACTTGAGCGTTCTGGTCTGACACGAATGTTTAAGCGGGTTCGATCGAGACGTCGACGCCAAGCGTGGCACCCACTTGATCCAGCGTCCGCGCGAGTTCACTTGAGGCCAACGTGTCAGGTACTTCAGTCAGTAATGTCATACGGTACAACGCAGCACCGCTTGGCGATGGCAATGTCGTCGACTGTAGGTCGGCGATGTTGACGCTATGGTCTGCAAGTGCACGGCAAACTTGGGCAACGATGCCCGCGCGATCCGCCCCCTCAGCGATGATGCGGAATAATTTATTCCCCGGGCCTGGCACGGGTGGCCGTAGGTCGCCTTCGACCGGTCGAATGAAGACCGTCAAACGGTTCTCCCACTCGAGCCGTTTGGCGCCGTCATGCAGTTTCTGTTCGACGTCGTCGGTGGTTCCGGAGCAGAGCAATATCGCTGCGAACTCGTTGCCGAGTAGCGTCATGCGCGAATCCTCTAGATTCGCTTCGCAATCGAAGACCAGCTGGGCGAGGTCAGCGACGATTCCCGGTCGGTCGCGACCCACCGCAGATAAGATGAACCACTTTCGCACGCCGTCGCTCCTTCTTTCTGACACAGGATTGTAGCTGGTTTGACGCGAAACTGACGTAGCTCGTCACTCGAAGCCGCGAATTGTGACTCTCGCTGCGTGCGTCATTCCGCCCATCTGCGTGACGCAGATGTCGTTTCAGAGCCCATCCGAAATACCTTTTGATTCCAGCCTCTTACGGTGTCGAATCCCGGGGGTCTACGCGTGGATCCGGGCACGTGCGTTGCACTACCAGAGGTTTGCGCTCGGACGGTGTCCGTCCGGGCTCTTGGGAGTGCCCGGGTCGAATACCCCTCCTCTCGCATCGTGCGAGAATTCGGCCCGGGCTTTCTTATGCCAGTCTCTCGTTCAAGCAGCGTTAAACGGATTGTCTAGCAGAGGTCCTCCGCTCGCTGGGGGCCCCGGGGCAGCCCAAGTTCGCTACAGGCCTTCATCGAAAACCAAGATTTCAGCGAGTGACGGGCCGCTGTCGAACTCTCAACTCAAACGGAGAATCGTACAGTCGCCGTTCCGAGGACGGTGGTTTCGTGCGCTTCGTTTTGCATCGTGAGGTCGACCACGATCGTGCGCGTGCCTGGGTCGACATCAGTCACCACGCCGCGGCAGATGGGCTCCGTATCGGCGACCACCATCGCACGGAAGACGGTATCGATGCGTTCGATGATTCCATCGCCAGACCAACCATGCACCATCGCGGCTAGAATCCCCTGGCTCATGATCCCCGGGACAATGGCTCCCGGCAAACCTTCTTCTCGCGCCTTGTCGTGATCGGTGAAGCGCGCGGCGGCATCCATGCGCGCAGCGCCAGCAAACTCGCGCACGATCTCGAGACGGATATCCGGTCGGTGTTCGGGAAGCTCGTCGCCCAATTCAATGTCTTGAAAACGTAACGACATACTTACTCTGCTTTCAGCGGTGTGCGACGAACCATCCGCCAGTCTACACACGCAACTTTCACGCCATTTTGATTGGTGAATTCCATGCGATGCACCACGAATGTCATCGGTCCAGAGCGCCCGGTCTTCTCGTAGATATCTGCGATCTTGCTACTTGCGCGGAGTTTGTCGCCGGGACGAATGGGCGCGAATATGTCGACGACTTTCCCCGCATCAAACGTCCCTACGAAGAACCCCTTGAGTCCCTCGGGCATGATCTTGCGCCCAACGAATTTCGCGACCATGGTTGGAGGTATCTGGAAGTTCTCGTGGCTAGGATCGGTGAAGCGCGGATGTGTTTCGCCGCAAGCGCGCGCGAACGTCAACGCCTCATCCTGTTTCACGACGATATCGATAACATCAAACTCTTCGCCGATTAACTTCTTGTCGATGGTTACGTCTGACATGAGACCGCCTCGAAATCGCCATTCTTTAAAGCGGCAACGAGGTCCGCCTCATTGCGAATGGGTGTATCAAACCGTGTTGCGCATTTTCCGATTTGGCTCACGAGATGCGCATCGCTGCCACCGACGCCGCGATAGCCGTATGCTTCCGCTAGGTGTATCGACGCTTCGTCTTCGCCTGCGCGGCTGCCCCCATTCCTGGTTTCGATGATCGTAACCGAGTTCACCGGGCCACGTTCATGATAGTGAGCCGCGAGCCCAACATTGGGACGCCCCGGGTGACAGGGAACAGCCATGCCGCCGCAGCGCTCACTGGCCTCGATCACATGGTCGAGGCTGAGATTGATCGCACCGAAGTCATAGGCGTGTCGCATATCTGTATTGACGCCAAAGATCAGCACGTGGCCGTAGTCCGTCTCAACTTCACTCGCTTTCAGAATCAGAATACCGTACTCGTCCTCGAGGTTTCGATAGTCTGATTCATCATCAAACTGGCGATGCTCCGTCAAAACGAAACCGTCCAACGGGAGCTCCTTTTTGCGAATCCACTCGCAATAGTTTTCGACCTTGGCTCTGCCGTCATCGGACTTAATCGAGTGACTATGCAGGTCGAGATTCATCGCGGGCGAAACCTTGGAATCGCGACTTCGCCATCGATGTCGGCAAAATCGACTTCGATCGGCATACCGATTCTTACTTTGTCAGGTGAACACCCCACAATATTGCTTAGCAAACGCACACCTTCCTCGAGTTCGACCCAAGCCAATACATACGGGGTCGCGTTTCGAAACCCGGGCGATTGGTTCTGATGGGTAATAGTGTAGCTGTACACGCTACCACGACCCGATGCTCTAAAGTACTCGATGGTGTCGGCGAAACAGCTGACGCAGAGCGCGCGTGGACGATGTTGAATCGCCGCGCAACTGCTACAGCGTTGGAGTATGAGCTCGTGCCGCTTTGCACCTTCCCAGTACGCGCGCGTCTCCCAGTCGATGCCGGGTTTCGGATGTTCGATCTCGCTCATGTCTCGTTCCCCAGAATCAACGTGGCACCGGAATGAAACGCGCTAAGCAGTCCGCCGGTTCCATGCACCAAGCCCAAGCGTGCGTCGTCAACCTGCCGGCCTTTGCAATCACCGCGGAGTTGCCGAACGGCCTCGATGACCAGAAACACACCACGCATTCCTGGGTGATTGGAGGAAAGCCCACCACCGTCGGGATTGATGGGCAGTTCACCCCCGAGCCCGATGCGACCGTCGCGTACGAAGCTGGCACCTTCGCCTGCTTTGCAGAAGCCGAGATTTTCCAGCGTCATCAGTACCGTAATGGTGAACGAATCATAGATCGTGCAAAAGTCGATTTCGCTAGGAGTGATGCCGCTTTGACGAAACGCCTGTTCTCCCGATTGGGCTGCGGCCAGTTCCAGCAAGTCGGCGTTGCCAATCTGAGGGTGCCAGATAGCTTCACCGCTGCCGAGCACGGAGACGGGCTTTTGTTTTAGGTCATGCGCGCGTTCTGCGCTGGTGATGATCAATGCACCGCCACCATCACTGGTAATACAACAGTCCAATAGATGGAGTGGCGTCGAAATGATGCGGCTCGAAAGGACATCGTCAATCGTAATGGGCGTGCGCATCTTCGCCGCCGGATTCAGGCCGGCGTGACGTCGAGTCGTCACAGCGATCTCTGCTAAGTCTTCGCTGCGAGTGCCGTACATTTCCATATGGCGCTGTGCGCAGAGCGCGTACCCGCCAACCGTTGTGAGTCCGTACGGCGAGATCATGCCGGATGCAGCGTCCTGACCGCTGCCACCGCCGGTGCCAATCGCCATCGCGTTGGATGCCGCGGTACTCCCGTAGGTGATCAGCGCGACGCTACACAGGCCCGCGTGAATGGCAGCACTTGCGTGGGCGACGTGCGCAACGAAAGATGAGCCACCAAGATTCGTACCGTCGAGGTACCGAGGTTTCAAATTCAGATACTCGGCCAATTGCATCACCGCCATCGACCCGATCTCAATCCCCGCCGTGAACAGCCCGTCCACGTCCGATAACTCGAGCCCGCAGTCGTTGAGCGCACCACGCGCTGACTCCGCCATGATCTGCCAAGGCGTCTTATCGGGTGCCCAGCGCGTGGGATGTTCGTACGCACCTGCGATGACGGTCTTGGGTGAAATACTCACTGGATGGCCGTTCCAACAAAGCGACGAATCGCTTGGGCCATGGTATCTGGCGATTCGGTGCATAGGTAGTGGCCCGTTTTCTCAATCGAGACGCGCTCCGCGTTCGGGATTGCTTGCGCCACGCGATCGGCCTCGGCGAGATTTCCGCTCACGTCTTCGGCGCCGGTGATGATGAGCACGGGCAGCTGAAGCTCGTTCAGCCGCGAAGCGGTCCAATCGCGACAAGCCTGCATATCGCCGAAGCGCGCGCGCGGATCGGTCTTCATGCCTTCTATAAAACCACTCCGCATCATCTCGGGGCTCGCGTTCGAGCCATAGAGATGCTTAGGAAAGCCGCGCCGCTCTTTGCCTTGCATCGTGCGACATGTGCTCTCAAACGTTGCTTCCGAGATGGGGCTGGATCGAAAGGGCGTCAGCAGGATAAGGCCGCGCCAAGCATCAGGGTTCGCGAGCGCGAGTTCGATCGCAACCGCTGCGCCAAGATCTTCGCCAACCAAGATGGGTCGATCGAGTTGCAATTTGGCAATGGTCGCAGCGGCATGGGTCGCCATCGAATCCACCGAGCCCAAACTATCGAGCTCACCCGAGCGGCCATGACCCGGCGAGTCGAATGCGATCACGCTGTGGTGTTCTTCCAGCGCCGGAAACAGCGGCTCAAAGCTTGCGCCACTGACACCGATACCGTGAAGACAGACTAGAGTCTGGCCACGGCTCGTATCGGGGGGCTCGCCCGGGAGTGTCGTAGGACCACTGTGGTGAACATACGTCGCGATGCCCCGAACCTGCAGGTACTTGTTCGGCACGCGATGCAGGGTACTCGTCGCCGGATTTCTGTGTCAATTTCTGGACCTGGACTACTTTGGGAGTGAGATGGCCGTACTACAGCCACAAGAACGCCGAGAGGGCATTCGCCGCGCGTTGGTGATGTCCGGCGGAGGTGCGCGTGGTGCCTACGAGGTCGGGGTTCTCCACTTTATCTACGAAAAGCTCTCTACCCGCCTTGGCTTCCTGCCACGATTTGACGTCCATTCCGGGACCTCCGTTGGGGCTGTGCACAGCGCCTATCTCGCAGGTTACGCCGATGACCCTCGCGAAGGCATGCGCGGTCTAGTCGATATGTGGAAGCGTATGTCTTTTGCGCGGGTGTATCGCTTTGGTGTGACCGACGCGCTCAATTTTTCTCGAACGCTCTTTGGATTCGCGGCGGGCAGAACTATCGATCCAAGCCAACCCAACAATCGTATTCATGGCTTGTTGAACACCGAGCCCTTGGAACAACTCGTCGTTCGACAGATCCCGTGGCGCCGTCTGCGCCGGAATTTGCGCAATGGCCTTTTTGACTATCTCTGTGTTTCAGCCACAGAGATTCGCAGCGGACGCACGATCTGTTTTCTCGATAGTCGAGATCAACAGGTCCCGCGCTGGACCAACGATAAAACTTTCGTTGCACGACCGACCCGTATTGGACCGGAACATACCTTGGCATCGGCGGCGATCCCGTTTTTGTTTCCCGCGGTTCGAGTTAAGGACACGTTCTTCTGCGACGGGAGTTTACGTCAACACACGCCGCTCTCGCCGGCGCTGCGCTTGGGTTCGAATCGCGTTTTCGTGATTGGTCTACGCAAGCCCAAGGACGAAGTCGGCGACGAAGACTTCGCCGACGAACGCGTGGAGCATTTTACCTCGGGTTGGTACCTCTTCGGTAAGGTGTTGAACACGCTTCTGATTGATCGACTCGACTACGATATTGGGCATATGCGGGTACTCAACCGCGTGATTCGCGGCAGCATCGAGGCTGCCGGCGAGCGAGCAACCGAGTTGATTAACGCCGAAGTCGAGCCAGAACGCGGAGCGGGGTTTCAGCTTGTGGAAGATTGTTTGGTTCAGCCGAGTGAGAACATCGGTGTGATCGCGGCCGATCAGGTAAGGCGACTGAAAAAAAATCTATCGGGCTCATGGCTTGGCAATGCTGCGTTTCGAATGTTGACCCGCGGGTCCCCCGAGCACGAGTCGGATCTGATGAGCTACATGCTCTTCGATAGTGAGTATGCGTCGACGCTGATCGAGCTTGGATACAAGGACGCGGAAAAGCAGGAGGAAGAGTTGGCGAGTTTCTTTCTCGATTAACTCTTTTAGGAACCGTAGCGGGTTTCGATATCGCCGCGTTCTCGGTGTCGTTCAAGCGCGAGTTCGATCAGCTGCCCAATCAATGCTTTTGTCTCGAGTCCTGATGCTGCCCACATCCGCGGGTACAAACTCGCTGTCGTAAAACCGGGATGCGTGTTGAGCTCGTTCAGGTAAATCTTCTGATCCCGCCGCGTTACAAAGAAATCCACCCGTGCCATTCCCCAACAACGACATGCGAGGAATGCTTTTACCGCTAATGTTTGAATTTCGTCACGTGTCGCGTCTGAAACCTCGGCCGGAATCAGCAGCTGAGTATTATCACTGACGTACTTTGCTTCGTAGTCGTAAAATTCATTCCCGGTACGAATTTCTCCCGGTACCGATGCGCGTGGTTCGGTTCCCCCGAGTACCGCACATTCAACTTCCTGCGCATCCAGACCCGGCTCGACCAGAACATGCGTATCGTAACGAGCCGCGGAGCTCAATGACTTCCGCAAAGATGCGCGGTCGGTGGCCCGGTGGACCCCGATAGACGAACCGGTATTTGCCGGCTTGATGAAGACCGGATACTCGAATCGATCTTCAATTTCGTCTAGAAACGCATCTCCATGCGTCTCAATCTCGCGTCGCGTGCGTTCCAGATGTGGCAGGACCGGAATGCCCGCGTCCCGAAGGACCCGCTTGCTGAGGATCTTATCCATGCAAAGCGCCGCTCCGGCTACGCCTGAGCCCACGTACGGTACGTCGATCAGCTGGAGTACTCCCTGAAGCACGCCATCCTCACCATCCTGCCCGTGGATGATGGGAAAGAGGACGTCGACCGGATGCGCTTCGAGCAGTGCAAGGCCGTCTCGAAGCGATGTGCCGCTGCGTTCGGCTGCTTGGCTGGCGAGGACGGTGCTGGGCTCTAAGCCCAATGAAGGCTCCGCGATCGTCCAGCTGCCGTCGTGGTCGATGCCGATCAGCACCGCGTCATAGAGGATGGGATCGAGCGCATCCGCGATCGCGGTTGCCGAGTTGATCGAGACCTCGTGCTCGGTCGAGCGCCCCCCGAATAGAATTCCAACACGTTGCTTTGCCACATCCCCAGGATAGCAACGCGATTCTGGGCCGCATTGACAGGTTGTTTGCCCGCTCTTTACCCTGCCGCTGTGCACCCCCCCCTCAAAGCCAAAGAAATGCGTCTCGCCCAGAGCCTGGAGCGCGCCGGTCGTGTGATTGTCGCCTATTCGGGCGGCGTGGATTCGACCTATCTGGCGTATTTGGCGCATCGGGTGCTGGGTTCTGGCGTGATCGCCGTGACGGCAGATTCGCCTTCCTATCCCCAAAGCCACCGGCGTCTGGCGGAGGAGATTTCAGAGCGCTTCGGCTTTGCGCACCGCTTTGTCCAGACCCATGAAATGGAGCAGTCGCGCTACACTTCGAATCCGACCAACCGCTGCTACTTCTGCAAGTCAGAACTCTTCGAGGTTCTTGAGACGATGCGTGTTGAGTTGGAGTTTGATGCGGTTGCATATGGGGTCAATCTGGATGACACGCGTGACTTTCGTCCCGGTCACCAAGCTGCGGAAGAAAAGCGAGTCCTTTCACCGTTGCTCGACGCCGAACTATCTAAAGAGGAAATTCGTGAACTCTCGCGTGCGGCCGGGTTGCCGACGGCGGAGATTCCTGCGAGCGCGTGCCTTTCGTCACGGATTCCCTACGGCATGGAAGTGACGCCCGAAAAACTTCGCCAAATCGATGCCGCCGAAGACGCGCTAAGAAAACTGGGTTTTCGACAGGTTCGTGTACGACACCATGGAGATCTGGCGCGAATCGAAGTTGAGCCCATTGAGCTTACGCGCGCGCTACGTGCCGATATGACGCAGCAGATGGCAAAAGCGTTGCATGAAGTCGGATTCCGCTACGTGGCGTTGGACCTTGATGGCTATCGCACGGGTTCGCTGAACGAAGGGCTTGTCATCGAGCGGCCGGGAACGCGGTCGTGATTACCGCAGCCGGCGCGCCGATTCACCAGGGCCGACAACAGGGCGAGGCGCAGCGTCTCTCGGTGCGTAGCGCGATCGACTTGCTCCGTGGCCGTTACGGACGTGTGGGTTGGTGGTGGCGTCAACGTGAGATTCGTTGGGGTGCGGGCCGAGAAATGGAATGCTTCACGCCACAACAACATGAGCGACTTCAGGGCATCGCGCGAGGCGCGGAGGTGTCCCAGGCCGCGTTGGAATTGCATGAGACGCTGTACCGAATTGTCGGCGCTGCGCGTCATGATGGAGCGCGGCTCAGCGCAAACTTTGAAGTCGGGACCGACTTGGAAGCGCTGCTCATGGTTCGTCATAGTTTGCCCGATGCGGGTGGGTTTCCATCTGTCGAGTTGAGTTGTGCGCCATGGGCCGGTTGCTTGGCGGGTGTAAATCACGAAGGTATCGGTGCGGTTTGCATCGAGGACCGCAATCTTAAAACGCTCAGTCTGCGCGTGCTCACGCAGGACGTATTGTTCCGCGCGCGTGAACTTTCGCCCGCGATCGATCATCTTCGTAGCCGTGCAAAGTACATGTCGGTCGATGGGCGAATTTTGGTCGCAACCTCCGACGGTACCGGAGTGGTCTTGCATTTTCGGCGGGGGGTTGCCGACGTCCTGGAAAGTGCGGGGACGGACGATTCGTTTTTGCAACCCGTCGTCGCGATCGATTGCAAGGAGCGAGAGCTCCGTTGGTTTCGCCGCGACGGGCAGGTCGAGACCCTAACCCCGACCCTCCCGCCCGAGTAGCGTCTTTGAAGCTCCCTATTCTCGGATACCATGCGGTGTTGCCACTTGCGACGTCCGAACAGGTTCGCGGCACGGTGGCGGTCCATGACTTTCGGCTCCAGATCGAATGGCTCGTTCGGCGGGGTTACCTCGGAATTTCAGTATCTGAGGCAGCGGCTCGGTTGCGCCGTGACGATCCGCAGCAGGACCGAGCGGTCGTGCTTACGTTTGACGACGGCTATCGTTCGGTGATCGAACACGCACTTCCGGTGCTCGAGGAATCCGGTTTCACCGCGACCTTGTACATCGTTACTGCGGCCATGGATAGGACGACGGACTGGTATGTAAAGAAGGGCGGCCGTGCGTTTCCGCATGCGAGCTGGAACGAACTTGAAAACGCAGCCAAGCGCGGCTTCGACATCGGCTCTCATTCGGTAGATCATCTCCGGTTGAGCAAGGTTGCCGACGAAGTTCTCACGGATCAGCTACAGCGTAGTCGCGCTGAAATTGCGCAGCGCGTCGGTGCTTGTGACCATTTCGCCTACCCGTTTGGGGACGTGTCGGAAAAGGTCATTCAGGCCACCAAAGCTGCGGGCTATCAAACGGCGGTTACTACGCTGAAGGGATTTAATACTCCCGACACCGCGCCGTTTGAACTGAGGCGACAGATGGTCAGTCGTACGACATCTCTTCGGCGCTTTAGGCGCAAGGTGGGGCACTGGTGGTAATGCGACCGAGAACCGCTGTGATTGTTTCCTACTATCATCAGGCGAGAGAACTCCTTTTGGTTCTGGAGGCACTGGCTGCGCAAACGGATCGGGAGTTCGAAGTCATCGTAGCGGATGATGGTTCGGATCCTCCCGCGTCGAAACAGACCGGGGCACTCGCGAATGAGCTAGGCCTACAGCTACGCGATGTCTGGCATGCGGACGATGGATTTCGCAAAGCGAGTATTTTGAATCAGGCCGCGGCGTTGACTGACGCTGCACTGCTGATATTTCTGGACGGGGACTGTATTCCGTTTCTCGACTTGGTTGAGGTCTATCGGGGCGCCTACCGCGAGGGTGAGTTCTTCGTGGGAGGCGTTGGCTTTCTCGACGTCGATGTAAGTCGCGAGCTTTCGGTCGAAGACGTTCGCAAGGGGCGCCACCAGGACACGCTCTCCCAGAAAGAACGGCGCAGATTTCGCTCGGTGCATTTTCGAAACTGGCTACATCGCGGGAGAAAACAGACGCGACCACGAATTCGGGGTGGAAATTTTGGCGTCAGTGCGACGTTGTTCCGACAAGTCGACGGGTTTGATGAAGTATTCAGTGGTTACGGCAAGGAAGACTCTGATCTGCGCAATCGAATGCGTAATGCGGGCACGACCGGTATTAGCCTCTGGACGCGAGCGACTGCCGTGCACCTTGCACGCGAGGTTTCTCCGAGCGGTGCAAGGGATCACGCCCCAGATGAGCTCTACAATGCCGGTCGCGAGCGAATCGAAGCGCGAATCGGTTTAAGTTCGCATCTCCGACGGTAGGATTTAAACCGGGGTCCAGTTAGCAAAGACTTTGCCGACATCCATCGGACGCTCTGAGTAGGGCTTCGTCAGGAACTTCCCAGCTTGAATCACCCAGGTGCGGTCATCGAGCTCCTCGAGTGAATTCCCATGTCGCGCCGCCGCGTCGCAGTACTGAATGATCCACGCGCGACGATTTGTGTCGCTGGTATTGGGTCCCGATCGATGGAATAGCAACGAGTTGAAGAGCAAGGCTTGGCCTTTGCGAATGGGAACCGGAATGCCACGAGTGTCGCCAGCGAACCCATCGATTCCATTGCGGAAATTCGGCCCGTCCATGCGGTGTGGATAGATGCCATCACGGTGACTCTCTGGAATGACCCAGATGCAACCGTTGGAGGTATCGGCGTCGTCGAGTGCAAGCCAGCACGTTACGTACCCAGGCGGGTCCGTTGGCGCATAGCCATCGTCCTGGTGCCAGGGCAATTCTGTGCGTGCCTGAGGAGGTTTGGCGACCAATTGCTCCCAGTACATGCGCACGTTCGGTCCAATCAGCTCTGCCATGATTTCCAGAATTCGAGGATCGACGATGTACCCAGTGAGGGTTTCGCTGCGATCGAAAAGCATCGGCTGATAGCGAAGCGCACCGTCTTCATCGCTACCGAGCATCAGCCGGTCCTGGATTTGGTTGAATGCATCGACGATCTCTTCGCACTCTCCCGCATCGAGCAGCTGATCCGTGATGCAAAAGCCTTGGTCGTGATATTGGGCGATAGCGGAATCGTCGAGATTCATTTAATGGCCTCCGCAAGTACGTGTATCGCGGCCGGGTCGTTTGTGCCCGCGATCATCGTGGTTACCGGACTATCGAGCCAGGGTTTGACTCGATCCTTGATGCGTGCGGCCGGACCGACAAGTGAAATTTCATCCGCAAGCTCATCCGGAACCGCGGCGATGGCCTCATTGCGTTGACCGGCGAGAAAGAGCTCCTGAACGCGATTAACCGTTTCGCCAAATCCCATGCGGTTTAGCAGGTTCACGTGGAAGTTAGCCGAGGGTGCGCCCATGCCACCCATGTAAAACGCGAGGCTGGCTTTGACAGGTATCAAGGCGGTTGCAACATCATCGTGCATCGAAACGGTGACTGTATTGGCGATTTCAAAATCAGCTTTGCGGTCTCTTAGCGATTCCTCGTAGATGTTGAAGCGATACGGCGACATGAACATGGGCAGCCAGCCGTCGGCGATTTCTGCCGCCAACGCGACGTTCTTGGGACCTTCTGCACCGAGATAGATGGGTATACGATTGCGCTTGGGATGAATGATGAGTTTGAGTGGCTTACCGAGCTCGGTGCCGCCCGGGTAGGGCAATGGATAGTGAGGACCGTCGTTGGAAACCGGCGCTTCGCGCTTTAATGCGTCGCGAATGATGCGGATGTATTCGCGCGTTCTTGCGAGTGGCTTCGGGAAAGGTTGCCCGTACCAGCCTTCAACCACCTGCGGACCAGAAACACCCATACCCAAGATCAAGCGACCATTGGAGAGATGATCGATGGTGGCGGCGGTCATCGCGGTGCATGCCGGCGTTCGTGCGGAGATCTGCATGACCGCGGTTCCGAGCTTGATGCGCGAGGTGTGGGCACCAATCCAGCAAAGCGGCGAAAACACATCCGATCCGTACGCTTCTGCGAACCAAACGGAGTCGTAACCTAACCGTTCCGCTTCCAAGACGATTTCCAAAGGGTTGGGCGGCGGTTGAGACATCCAATAGCCAAGCATGAGTCCAAGTTTCATGCGGCCAAGATACACGAAAAGGGGTGGATCTGGCGCTAGGGAAACGGGAGGCTGTTCGGGTCGACCAGACCGTCTCGCTGGTCGGCTTCGGTCCCATCGTAGAGGCGGCGATAGGTGTGCTGTGCGCGTCGCAGTAGATAGACATCTTCGATGCCCACGCGCGGGCCGTCTTGCACGACCTGGAGTGCTCCGCGTGCGAGATCGGGAAGGAAACCCGGCCGTGGATTCTGGTAGCGCGGCCAGATCTCGAGCAATGTGGCGCGAATCCGTGACGGTGACTCAAATGCTTCGTGCGCGACCAGAATGGTGCGTCGCTCTTTGTAGATGAGCACATCGGCGCAACTCATGTCGTCGCAAACCGCATATTGATCCGGCATGAAGTGCACATCGGCGTCAAACTCAAAGCCCGCCGCGGCAAGATCCTCCAGGGCTTCATAGATCGTGCGTTTGCGATGGGGCGTCAGCGTGGTCGCACAACCCCAGAGTCCAATGCAAATCAGGAACCAAACACCGAGACGCAAGGTTCTAAGACCGTCTTCGTCGCCGTTTGCGTTGTGGCTTGGGCGGGCCGTCGGTCTTCGGCTCGTCGACCGAAACGTCTTCGCGAGGCGTTGGCTGCGGTTTGCCCTGGAGTCGGTAGCCATAGAGGGCTGCCGCTAAATCGCGTTTGCCGTCCTCGGTAGCAATCAGCTTTTCGACGATCGGTAGGTACTTCTCGCGTAGAAGCAGCAGATCGCGCTCCGGTAGTTCGCGTAAGTCGTGTTCGATCTGATTGGCAAGTCGTGTTGCCTCACGATTTAAAACGGCATCGGCCGCTGGGATTTGGCGCTCCGGAATCGTCATACGATTGACCTGTTGGAGGTAGCGAAAGTTCGCGATATCCAAACCCGAGACGAAAGAGATCGCGGTGCCTGTTTTCCCCGCGCGCCCTGTGCGGCCGATGCGGTGCAGGTAGGTCTCTGGTGAATCAGGTGCGGTGTAACTAATTACGTGCGAGAGATCACTAATGTCAATTCCGCGCGCGGCGATGTCGGTTGCGATCAGAAATTTGAGCTCACCAGCTTTGATTCGTGTCATTACTTTTTCGCGCGCAGCCTGGCTCATTTCACCCTGAATCATGTCAGCGTCGATGCCTTTGCGCTGTAGATAGGCGGTAATGAACCGTACATCGTCCCGGGTATTACAAAACACGATTGCAGAATCCGGATTCTCATACTGAAGAACACGGAGCAGCAGATGTTCCTTCTCCTGCGCCTGAACGATGTAGTGGTAGTGCTCGATTTCCTCAGGGGTTCGTACGCCACCGTCGGTGAGAGAGATGAACTCGGGCTCATTCAGGAAAAAGCGCGATAGCGAGCGCACCCGTTCCGGCATGGTGGCGGAGAACAATCCGGTCTGGCGCTTCTTGGGTACGAAGCTGGCGATTTCTTTCATGTCGGGCCAAAAACCCAGGCTCAACAATTCGTCCGCTTCATCAAAGACAAGAAATTTCAGTTTGCTCAGATCCATGCGGTCATTCTTGAGATGGTCAAGAATGCGACCCGGAGTTCCGGCGATCACCTGAACCCCGCGTTCCAACGCGTCGAGCTGGGGGCCGTAGGCGGAACCACCGTAGATCGCAATGGTTTCGACGCCACTGTGCTTGCCCATGATTTCGACTTCAGCCGCGATCTGAATCGCAAGCTCCCGCGTGGGCGCCATGATGAGCGCCTGAATCTTACGCAGTTCAGGATCAACCTTCTCAACGATCGGAAGACCAAACGCACCGGTCTTACCGCTCCCCGTCACGGCCTGAACAATCAAGTCGGCGTCGCGGCGCATGATTGGAATCACGCGTTCTTGAACGGGCATGGGATTGGCCCAACCCAATTCACGAATACCCTGTTGAATCGTCTCGGAAAACGAATCGAAGTTGGAAAGCGTGTCACTCATCGTACGGGTTTGATGACCTCAAATTGGCTGCGATCGATCGCGTCCTTAATCATACCCTCGATATCCCAAAGCTGTTCAATTCGTTCGAGGGCCTCGGGTCGGGTCTTGGTCGCGGGCCGATTCGGCATCAAATAGCTGCAACAGTCATCATCCGGTTCAATAGACAATGAATATGTCCCTAACTGCTCGGCACTACGAATGATCTGGTCCTTGTCCTCTCCAATGAGAGGGCGAAGTACTGGCAGCGTAGCAGCCCGGTTGATGCTGTCGAGGTTCGCGAGGGTCTGTGAGGAAACCTGCCCCACGCACTCCCCGGTCACCAGGGCGAGCGATCCCTGGCTCTCCGCAAGTCGTTGGGCGATGCGAAACATCATGCGGCGGTAGAGGATGATCCGTGGTTCCTCAGGTGCATCGCGTACGATCTGTCGCTGAATCTCGCCAAATGGAACCGTGTGCAAACGGCTCGGCCCCTGGTATCGCGCCAGAATAGCCACCAGGTCCCGCACCTTGTCCTGCGATGAGGCGCTCGTGAACGGGTGGCTGTGAAAGTGAACAAAGCGCACGTAGCAGCCACGGCGCATGACCTTGAACGCAGCAACCGGGGAATCGATTCCACCCGAAATCAAAGCGGTGACCCGGCCAGAAATACCAACGGGTAAACCGCCAATGCCGCTTTGCCGACCGTGCAGTACGAACACGACTTTGTTCATCGCATGGATTTCGATCCACACCTCCGGCTGCTTAAGGTCCACGCGTGCGCCGGTTTTCTGGGCGACGTAGTGACCGAAGTGCCGCTCCAATTCGAGCGATGTAAACGGGAGCCGCTTTTCACTGCGCCGCGCACGAATGCCAAAACTTTCGAAACGAGTACTTTCCAAGAAGTCGTCTACGCCCTTTTGAATTCCGTCAAAGTTGGGCTCGCATTCGGTGACACGACTGAAGTAAGCCACGCCACAGACCGATTGGATTCTCGCGCGAATCTGTTCAAACGGGATGTCGTCGGGAAGCGTGAGCATCAGCCGACCAAAAAGACGTTGCCCGCGAATATCGCCAAGATCGATCAAGCCGTCGCGAAGGTTCGCCAACAACCGATCCTCAAAGCGAGGGCGATTGCGCCCTTTCAGGCCGATCTCAGAATAATGAACCACGATTTTCACGGCGCTGACTATACGCGGTGAAGGCTAGCGTTGACAGCTTGGGCAGTAGTGCGTACCGCGCTGCGCCAGCACGGTACGCCGAATCGTGGTTGCGCAGTGGTGGCAGGGCTTGCCCGTACGTCCATAGACCTGAGTTTCATCCTGGTAGTGACCATCTTCTCCGTCGGGTCCAACAAAGTCGCTGATGCTAGCCCCCCCGGTTTCGATCGAGCGCGAAAGTACTCGCTGCAGGTTCGTGGCGAGCTGATTGCATTCGCTACGTGTCATTCGGAAGGCACGTCGCGTCGGTCGAACGCCGCTGATGAAAAGCGCTTCGTCGGCGTAGATATTGCCGATTCCCGCACACACCGATTGGTCCAAGAGCAGATTCTTGATTGCGGCCTTCCGTGGTTTGGAAGCCCTGAAGAGATCTTCACCTGAGACTTTGAGGGCATCAATCCCCAATCGATCCAGTCGTGGGTCGGACTCGTTGCATTTAAGCAGTCGAACCTTGCCGAACTTGCGCACGTCTCGAAAGAACACCGCCGGTCCCGCGTCATCAAACCAAAGTTGCAGATGGGTGTGCTCATCCGGTTCGAATTTGACCTGTGTTTCCGGACTTAGCGCGGCACGCTGGGTGCTCGAAAGCAGCCGCACCGAGGTCGCACCCGCACCGAAGAATTGCCCCGTCATACCGAGATGCAATAACAAGCGCTGGCCGTTGTCGAGGTCGGCAATGAGGTACTTTCCCTGGCGCGTCACCGCAGTAACTCTTCGCCCAGGAAGTGCGCGGCGCAGTGTTTTGGGCTTTGTGAGAAAGAAGTAACTATCGCGGGTGGTTTTAACGCGGGCGATCTGCCGCTCGAGCAGCAGCGGTTCTATACGTCGTCGTGTGATCTCTACTTCGGGTAATTCAGGCATCGTCCTAACAGGGTAGACTGCCCTAAATTGGCTGTACGGCAAAGGCTTCCGCTGCATGAAAGATCGAGTTTTTGGCATCGAAACGGAGTACGCGGTGATTTATCACCCCGGGCGGATCGATCGTGAGCGGCCGACGAGTCTGGAGCTGTATCGTCGTTACGAAGCCCTACTGCGTGGGCGTGTGTGTAGCTTGCCGATGGCGTTTTCGCCGTTCCGCGCAAAAGGCGGCCGTTTTCTCGAGAACGGCTGCAGCTTCCACTATGAAGCCAATGCGCTGCACTACGAACACGGCCTGATCGAAATGGCGAGCCCCGAATGTCGAGACCCTTTCGTGTTGCTGCGTTACGAGCGCGCGAAGGATCGGCTGATGGAAGAGTTGACCGTGCAGGTGAATGCGGAACTGAAGCTGGCAGGCTACACGGGTGATATTCGTATTGGAAAGAACAACGTAGACAGTGAAGGCCATACCTTTGGCTCGCACGAAAGTTATTGGGTCGACGATCCGTTGACTATTCAGCAACGACTCTTGGTTCTACCAGCGTGGATTGTACTATGGGCGCTATCGCTGCCGGTGCTGGCGCTGGTGATCGGCTTGCAGCTTGTCATTCTCCTCGGTCTGTCGGCGCTTGCGACCGCAGCACTCGCCACCGGGCTCATGTTGAGTTTCTTTCGTCAAGCGGCAGCCAATCGTGTCTACCGATGGGTGGAACGCTTCGGTCGACGACTCGAGCTTCACCCCGGGCATTTCGCGCGACGATTGCACCGTCTGAGCCTTCCGCTCTACGGACTGATGTGGGCTCACTCGAAGGTCTATAATTTTTTTCACTTCGTACGAATTCGTGAGGGGCTCACGAGTTTTTTGATCACGCGAACTATTTTTTCAGGTGCTGGAGCCGTGGCGCTCGACCAAGGAGAGTTGCTGCGGTTCGCACAACGTCCCCCGTTTCTTCGCACGCTCTCAAGAATCTTTCCTGACGGTGATGACCGGCCGCTGTACGAAACACGTGATTTGTTTTTTAGACCGTGGAGTGCATTGGTGCAAAAGCGGCGGCTACATTTACTGATCGGCGATGCAAACCTCTGTGACTGGGCGCAGGTATTGCGTGTGGGCACGACCGCGTTGGTACTCGAGGCAATTGAAGCCGGCGATGGCGATCCATGGCCGGAGCTTGCAGACCCGTTGGAAGCACTGCGTACGCTCAATCGGGGAACCGATCCGCATCGTCGGCTCAGACTTAAGGATGGCGGCGAGTGCGGTGCATTGGAGTTGCAACAGCAGTATCGCGATCGCGTATGCCGCATGTTGGATCGTGAGCAGGCCGAGCCGTGGAAGCGGAAAGTACTCCAGATGTGGGAGGAGACTCTGGATGAACTCGCCACTTCATCTGTCGCACTTTCGGATCGGTTGGACTGGCGCGCGAAAGAGGTATGGATCGAGCGCGAGTTTCGTGGCTCGGACGATCGTCGCGTGCTTCGCGAGGCCGGAGCGTCAGCGCTCGTCGATCCGGATCCATGGGTTCGAGATCTCGCATATCGTCTACTCCGCGCCGATCTGCGCTACCACGAGCTCAGCCCGCGGGGTGGATTTCGACGTAGCGTGCGCCAAGGTCGAATTCGCTCACTCTGCGCGGACGAGGACGTGGAGTACGCATTGACGCGCCCTCCCAATGACACCCGAGCTTGGGCGAGGGGCGAAGCGATTCGCTTGGCACATCAACAGGCGCGCTCCGGCGGCGCTGCCTGGCATCGCGTCCGCGTGGGGAAGTGGGGCTGGCGTTGGTTTCGCGACCCGTTGGACTCGGGCCGGCCCCTGACCCGCGATTCTCACTGAGCTAGGTTCCCACCTGTGAAAATCGACGCCGAACGGATTCAAAGTCTTGCCGCACTTGCACGGCTTGAATTGAGCGAGCAAGAGGCGAAAGCCATGCGGGATGACCTGGACGCAATCCTGGTCTATGTGGAGCAGCTCGATTCAGTGGATACCGAAGAGGTTGAGCCCACCGCGCATGTGCTCGAGTTGGCAACGCCGCTACGCGAAGATCGGGTGCGGGGGACGCTTTCGGTTGATGAAGCGTTGCGGAATGCGCCGGCGCATGACGACGCTTCGATAATTGTTCCCAAGGTGATCGAGTGAACGAAGTTCTCGCACTATCGCTCAGCGAGCTCAGTGAGCGAATCGACCGCGGCGACCTCAGCAGTCGCGATATTGTCGAAGCATTTTTAGGCCGCATCGATGAGGTCGATGATCGTGTGCGTGCAATGGTACGGACGCATCGTGAGCCTGCGCTCCGTGAGGCGTCGGCAGCTGATGATGCACGGCGCAAAGGCAATGCCAAGGGGCCACTTCACGGGTTGCCCATCGTGTTGAAAGACAATCTCGTGAGCCCGGATTTTGAAACCCACTGTGGTTCGCGGATTCTTCAAGGCTTTCGCGCACCGTATGAAGCCACGGTTGTTACGAAACTCAAAGCGGCCGGTATGATCGTTTTAGGCAATACGAATATGGATGAGTTCGCAATGGGCTCGTCCACCGAGAATTCCTCGCTTCACCCCACCTCGAATCCATGGGACCTGGGTCGAGTACCGGGAGGATCGAGCGGTGGCAGCGCGGCTGCGGTGGCAGCACGAGAAGCGCCAGCTGCGCTCGGCTCAGATACCGGTGGTTCGATCCGACAACCCGCATCACTCTGTGGGATTGCAGGCATGAAGCCGACCTACGGTCGGGTTTCCCGCTACGGGTTGGTCGCGTTTGCGAGTTCACTGGATCAGATCGGCCCGATGGGAAATCGTGTCTCAGATCTCGCACTGCTTCTCGAGGTGATTGCCGGGCATGATGCAAAAGATTCGACATCGCTCGAAAAAGAAGTACCCCACTACAAGGGCGCGTTGGACGGATCGGTGGATGATCTCCGCATCGGTGTGCCGCGGAAACTTTTCGAAACGCCCGGCGCCGATCCGCGCACTCTGGCACTGGTTCGCGAGGCCATCGAAGAACTCGAACGTGCGGGTGCGAAGACTGTCGATGTGGAGCTCCCGCACAGCGCGTACGGCATCGCTGCGTACTACCTGATCTGTACCGCCGAAGCATCTTCGAATCTATCGCGTTATGACGGCGTCAAATTTGGTTATCGCGCGGAGGCGGAAACGCTGGACGAAATGTACCGCCGTACGCGATCGGAAGGATTTGGTAGAGAGGTGAAGCGCCGAATTCTGCTTGGCACCTATGTGCTTTCTGCCGGTTACTATGACGCCTATTACCGTAAAGCGCAGAGGATTCGAACATTGGTGCGAGAAGATTTTCGTCGAGCATTCGAAGGCTGTGATGTCATCGCGATGCCGACTGCTCCTGGACCCGCGTGGCCACTGGGCGAGCGGGTCGAAGATCCCTTACAGATGTATTTGCAAGACACGTTTACGGTGACTGCCAACCTCGCTGGATTGCCGGCGCTTTCTGTTCCATGCGGTTTCGTAGAGGATCGTTGGCCGGCTGGCCTGCACCTCATCACTCGGCCGCTCGATGAATCCACATTGCTCCGCGTCGGGGATGCCTACGAACGACGAACTGAATGGCATCAGCGGATGCCGAGTCTATCGGCTTAGGATAAAGACGATGCGTCGCGCTGTTCTGATAGTTCTTGGAATTTTCTTCCTGGTCATCATCGCTGCATTCGTGGCGGCGAGTCTGCTGGATCCGGAGCAGTTCCGTGAACCGCTTGCCGCAGAACTCTCGGAAATGCTTGAACGCGAAGTAACGATTCAGCAGCTTGAGATGGATCTCTTTCCCCTCCCTTCTGTGCAAGCCAGCGATGTCGTGGTTGCGGGTAAGAACTCGAGCGAACCCGCATCACAGGTCAAGCGTTTGGACTTGGAGCTCGCGGTCCTACCGCTGATTTTTCAACAGGTTGTTTTACGGTCCGTCACTTTGGATGAGCCAAGGCTCTACCTACCTGAATCGGCTCCAGCGAAGTCTTCGAACGAAGATGCATCGACCTCCGCTGATAAGGATTCTTCAGGCGAGACAGAACGTGCGTTTTCGGTCGCTGTGGATCGTGTAAGCATTCGAAACGGTGTGTTGATTCGAGGACCCTGGGTGATCGAGAAGCTGAATTTCGACGGCAGCTTGAGTCTGGACCAAAGCGCTACCGGTGATTTCGATGCAGAGATTCACGGCAGCGATGATGTCGACCTAGCCGGAGTGATCAGGGGGAGCTTCGAAGCGGGTCTAGAGAACGATGAGGTCACTCGCGCGGCGGTCGAAATAGTGGCGAAGAACCTTGCGCTAAAGCTCGACGACCTGGGCCTTAAGCGAGAAGTGAAATTGAGTTTTGAGCTCGGCGGTCCATTTCACATGGATCTATCCAACGCCGGACTTAGCTACGCGGACTCTTTCAAGAAGCCCGCAGGCATGAAGTTGGTACTCGACGGGACGCTCGGCGACTCACTGACCGCGTTGAAGCTTACGCACGGCACGCTTCAAATCGCCGATGCGAAACTACCGATTCGAATCGAAAATACGGTGGGTGGTATCAAAGTCGAGTTATCCAACCAAGAGATCAAACTCGAATCAATCGCTGAACTCCTTGACGCCCCACTCAATACAATATCGGGACCGCTTGTCGTGGAAGGATTTACCGCTCATCTATCGGAACCAAGTTTCAATGGGAAACTTAGACTTAACGCCGCGACAATCGACCTTGGCCACGGGCCCGTTCAAATCTCGGGGCCATTTCTGTTTGGCCGTAACTCTGTGAACTACGATCCTATTCAGATTACGATTGCGGACCAATTTTGGCTTCTAAGTGGCGGCTACAATATGACCACCGGCAATGTGGAGGGCGTACTGAAAACCGAGGGCACTCAGGTGGAGCCCGTAGCGACGCGACTCTTCGGCAAGAATGAGCTTGGCGGCACCATCGATGCGAACTTCGATTTCCTTGGCCCCCCTGACCTGGAGCTTCTGCGAGGTAAGGGGCGTTTTGAAATCCGCGACGGCGTCGTGCGTGGGTTTTCGATTTTGAAGCAGGTTTTCGGCGAGCTTGGCGAAGTGGCGATCACCGTCGCTGAAGCCCGAGGCAAAGACCTCTCGAAGTATGATGAAGAACGTTTTAGCCGCATGTTTGCTGACTACACCACGCGCGCAGGGCTACTAAAGACCAGCAATCTAACGATTGAATACAAGCATTCGGTCACGACGCTTGGCGGGACCGTAAATCTCGGCGATGGCACGCTCAAGATGTCCGGACGGGTCGTGCTCCGAAAGGAACTTGATGCCGACCTAACCGGGCAGGCGGGTCAAGAACGCGTGATCCCGATTGCCGGTCTCACCGGTACGATCGACGATCCCAAGATCAAGCTCGACCGAAAGGCGGTCGCCACGCTGGCTACAACCTACGCAGGCGGTGGTCGCATTCGTGAAAAATTGGAGAAAGAGCTCGGTAAGGACGGCGCCGATGCCGTTCAATCCATACTGAATCAGCTACTTCGAGGAGAATCGGAAGAGTGAGTTTCTTTACGGTTCGATTGACGAGTGATGGGGTAGAGATGTTGGACCAACGTCTACTGCCCGCAGAAAAGAAATATCTCCTGCTCAAAACAGGCGAGGACGTCGCGCGTTCGATCGAAGACATGGTCATCCGTGGCGCGCCAGCGATTGGCGTTGCAGCGGCCATGGGAATCGCGATCGAACTTCGAAATACCAATGATGCTGGGCTGCCTCAGGCATTGGATCGCATCTGCCAGCGTCTGCAGAAGACACGTCCCACGGCGGTCAATTTGACTTGGGCGCTGGGCCGAATGCGTCAGAGCCTCGAGGATAAAATGGCGACCGGAATGTCCGCGAGCGACTTACGAGCCGAGGCGGATGCACTTGCACAGCAGATTCATGATGAGGATATTGAAAACTGCCGTGCGATTGGTGACGCCGGTGCAATACTCTTTCCATCGAACGCCAGAGTTCTCACGCATTGCAACGCCGGTGCTTTGGCCACTGCGGGATACGGAACCGCGCTTGGCGTGATTCGATCGGCTCACCGGGACGGCAAGGTGCGCGGTGTTTTGGCATCGGAGACGCGGCCGTATCTTCAAGGCGCACGCTTGACCGCATGGGAGCTTTTTGAGGATAAGATCGATGTAAAGCTCATCACCGATTCGATGGGTGGTTCCTTGATGCGTCGTGGCGAGATCGACGTCGTTGTGGTTGGTGCGGACCGCATCGCCGCGAATGGCGATGTTGCCAATAAAATAGGCACCTATTCACTTGCGGTGTTGGCACGGACGCACGAGATTCCATTTTATGTCGCGGCACCTATTTCGACGCTGGATCTGCTCACGCCAAACGGGGATCAGATTCCAATCGAAGAGCGGTCCACCGAGGAAGTTGTAGTGATCGCGGGCACGCGCATTGCGCCCGTTGGTGTTGAGGCCTTGCATCCGGCGTTCGACGTTACCCCCGCCGAACTGGTAACGGCGATCGTGACCGAGCGTGGCGTTGCCCGGGCGCCATACACGGACAGTCTCGCCCGTTTAGCGGGTGTGTGACCGAGCGGTCCCGAGTTGATTTACCGACAAGCAGGCTGCTCAAAGCACGGCGAGCGTTGTCCGATACTCCAGTTGTGGAGAAGCGTGTCCTCGTCGCTGAAGACGATAAAAATCTTGCGAAGTCGCTAGAGCGCGCCATCGTCGGGCTTGGCTATTCTTGTCAAACGGTGTTCGATGGCGAAGCCGCCCTGCGGGAGATCGGAAAGACGAAACCCGACGCGGTCGTGCTTGACCTCTTGCTTCCCAAGAAGGACGGTCGTGCGGTGCTGCAGGTGCTCCAGGACGCATCCTACACACGAAGTATTCCAGTCATCGTGATCAGTGGCGTGTTTCGCGGCCGCGATCACGCGCGTGAACTCGAGCAAGCCGGTGCTCGGGTATTTCTCGAGAAGCCATTTTCCTCGAAGGATTTGGGGGGATATCTCCGTCAGTACCTCGGGTCTACGGCCTCCGATACGACATCGCAGTCGGAGGATAAAATCGGACTCGCTGAAGTCAGTGTCGCCGAGCTGATTTGGCGCGCGCGAACTTCGGAATTCACCGGAGGGATACATTTCAAAACCGAGCGTCGTCATAAGATCTTATTCTTTGAGGAAGGTCGGCCCACCGCAGTGCGCTCCAATCTCGCGCGTGAATCATTGGGTCAGCGCTTACTTGCTTCAGGTTGGATCAACAAGTCGATGCTCGAAGACGCGCTT
Source organism: Deltaproteobacteria bacterium (assembly GCA_029261895.1). GTDB lineage: Bacteria > Myxococcota_A > UBA9160 > SZUA-336 > SZUA-336 > JAJDAK01. Next base: position 39,762 of record JAJDAK010000088.1, on the reverse strand, counting down.
CGTCGTGCAAAGCGGACGGGCAAGCGTCATGGTGAGATTCTTGTTGATCTCGGAGCCGTACGAGCGAATGAGCTGGAAGAAATGCTGCGGAGTGCTGGCAGGGATAAAATTCTCGAGCTCTTCGGCTGGAATGAAGGCGAAAGTTGGCAGCAGCCCGGTTTGACGCAGCTCCCGCTGATGTCTCCCCTGGATGGCTGGAGCGCGGAGCGGGCGGTTTTGCACGGGGCGGAGAGGATGGAGGCGCGACGGTTGGTCGAGATGCTCGAGCCCAGCCGGGATCATGCGATCACCAGAACCACGACGACGGTCGACGAGGATCTGCTCACAGCACTTGCGAAAGATCTGCTCCAGCAACTCACTCCATCTTCAACTGTGGGTGAATTCATAGACGATGCGGCACCGGCGCTCTTTGCGTTGAAACTCATTGGTGCGCTCGAGTTTGGCTCATCTGGATCAAGCAATGCGCTAGAGGCTGAACCCACACCTTCTACGAACCCAGCGGCGAGCGTGCAGGGTCCCGTGGATGCGCTGCGTCAGCTTCGCGTAAAACAGGCATCGATGACGCATTTCGAAGTTCTCGGTGTGGGGGCGGATGCAACGCTAAAAGAGATCCGTACGGCTTATGTGAAGCTAGTCAAGATGTACCACCCAGACCGATTCAGTGGTCAGGCCGATGACGTGGTGACTCTCGCATCGGAAGTTTTCGCGCGCATCACTGAAGCCAACGATCTGCTTTGCGATAGTGAGCGCCGGCGTGTCTATCTGTCCGAACTGCGCACCGGAAAGACGGTAGAGGAAAGTCAGCAAGAAGTGGCCCGCGCATTGACCGCGGAATCGCAGTTTCAGCAGGGCGAGGAAGCACTCCGAAAACGCGACTATGATGGCGCCTTTGATTGCTTTGAAGCTGCGATCAAGCTGGACTCAGAACAGGGTGATTTCCACGTGCTCTACGGTTGGGCGCTCTGGCTCGCCGCCAATCAGGACGATGCCGTCAAGGGCCAGGCGCTGGAGAACATTCAGAAAGGCATTGGGCTCGCACCGAGCTCGCCAACCGGTTATTACTACCTCGGGCGCTTCAGAAAGGCTTGCGAAGAACTGGATGATGCGGAGAAAATGTTCCGCAAGGTCCTAGAGCTTCAGCCAGGCCATGTGGAGGCGGGGCAAGAAGTCCGGCTCATTGAACGGCGTCGCAATAAGTAACTCATCGTGAGGGCATCGTGGCTGTATCCAAAACCGAAAACATTTGGTTGGACGGCAGGTTTATTCCCTGGGACGAGGCAAAAGTCCACCTGCTGACCCATACACTTCACTACGGTCTGGGGGTATTTGAGGGCGTGCGCTCGTATACCGGCCCTGATGGTAATGGGGCTGTGTTCCGTTTGGCGGAACATGTAGAACGGCTCTACCAATCCGCACATATCGTGGAACTTGCGATTCCGTTCGAGCCCAGCGAAATCGAACAGGCGATTCTTGAAACGCTACGCGTGAATCGGTTGAGCGAAGGTTATATCCGCCCATTGGTATTTCTGGGCGATGGTGCGATGGGATTGTTGCCAACAGACAACCCCGTGCGGGTCGCCGTCGTGGTTTGGCCCTGGGGTTCCTATTTGGGCGAAGAAAACCTGGAGCGCGGAATTCGCGCCAAGGTATCGTCCTATACGCGACATCATCCGAACGTGTCGATGACCAAGTCCAAGACTTGCGGTGATTATGTAAATTCGATTATGGCGAAGCGCGAGGTCACGCGCCTTGGTTACGACGAAGCGATCTTGCTTGATACCAACGGGTTCGTCGCCGAGGGCAGTGGTGAGAACATATTCATTGTTCGTAAGGGCGTACTCAAGACGCCGCCGATCGCGGCGGTTCTCGAAGGCATTACGCGTGACTCCGTGATTCAAATCGCTCGTGACAAGGGGATCGAGGTCGTCGAGCAGAGCTTCACGCGCGACGAGCTCTACCGCGCGGATGAAATTTTTCTAACGGGCACCGCTGCTGAAGTGACACCTATTCGAGAAGTGGATGATCGAAAGATCGGCGAAGGCAAGCGCGGTCCGATCACCACGACGATTCAATCGACCTACTTCGATGCGGTTCAAGGGAAAGCGTCGAAATACGACAGTTGGTTGACTCGACTCTAACCGATCGCGAAATCGTAGATTGTATCGAGCACGCGATTTAGCTCGACCTCGGTTAGGCCCTGTTCAACGGGAAGCAGAATGCCGTCGGAGCGTACGGCCTCCGTCGTGGGCAGCCGAATGAGGTCGCGTTCCACCAGTGGCAAGCCGATGCGACGTGATTCGATGCCGGCTTCACTGAGGAGCTTCTGCAGATCATCGGCGGTTGTACGGGCGAAGCGAGTGATGCGAAGCAGGTACGCTGAATAAACCGGATGAGATGCGTCCGGTGTAACTGGAACCTGGAATGCATTATAGCGCACGAGTTCTGCAGAATAATGAGATGCGTTCTGTCGTCGGGCGGAGAGTCGGTCATCCCAGCCTTCCATCACCCTGAGCCCGCGCTCGCTCAACCCTGCGCCTAGCCGTTGGGTCTCCCCGAGTTCGGAACGCACATGATCGACAATCGAAGAGGGTCCTGTGACCAGAGTTGCGGACTGCACCAAGGACGGATCGTAGAGCGGTAAACGAAACACGCAGGTGCATGGCGAACGGCCCAATTTCGAACCGTCGAAGGTAGCGCCAATGCTATCGCCCGCGTCTTCGATGATCTCGATGCCCCGTTCTTGGGCCAATGCATAGAGCTGATCCAGCGGCGCTGCCTGGCCAAACGGGTGGCTCACTAGAATTGCACGGGTTTGAGAGGTAATGGCATCGCGTACGCGCTCTGGGTCGAGTGCCAGTGTTTGGGCGCTGACATCGGTCAATACCGTACGCGCTCCCAGGCTCCGGACGGCCGCCAACGCGTCAGCAGAAACCACACCGGGGCAAATAATTTCATCCTCCGGCTGCGTACGAATGCCTCGTAGCACTGACTGAATCGCATCTGTATGACTGCGCAGTGCGACAATGTCATTCGCCTGGACGTAGTCGCCGAAAACCGATTCAAAGCGTTCCGTTTCGGGCCCCGCATCGACTCGGAGCAGCTGATCGCTAATCTCTGGAGCGGACGGTGTAGGTCGAATATACGGTATCTGCGACTTGATGTTTTCTGCTGGCGCGGCCAGTTGGTCCAGATATCGATCAAGCATGTTTACGATGCCGTCAACCATGTTCAGGTAGAGGTCGCTGCCCTCTGCATCGTCGTCAGTGCATTTCACAGCGTCGGTCAGTATGTCTTGACCGCGTTGCCGAATCGACACTCCCGCGCAGTTCGGCGTTGATAGGTGGTCGACGATCTCGATCATACCGAAACGTGTATTGCCGCCGATCGCCAACGGAATTTCCGTACTTACACCGACAGAGATGGCTAAGTCAGGTCGAATTCGATCTTCAAGCCAGCGCACGATCTCTTCGCCGAACTTTCGAGCACTGCGAGCGGGAACTCCATAGTGATCGCATACCTCCGCGATCTCTGAGCAAAAATCACGCTCACCTTCGGTCTCTTGACCGACAAAGGCGACGACACGATTGCCTCGCTCGATCAACCTCTCTAGAACGCAGAGCGCTCGGTAGGTTCCACCTATTAATACGATTCGAGGTCCGCTAGACATTAGAGTGACTGCTCCCGGCGAACTTCGCGTAACGATTGTCGCTGATTGCGAATGGTGAGTTGAATGATTCTTTCGAGGTCATCACGATGGATCTCCTCGAACGCAATCGCGGTAACATTGCTACCGTTCTCTTCATGGCGGCCCACCACGCGGGCGAGTGCGGGGATCCGTGGAATACCGGAGTCCAGCATGTCGAGTTCTATCTCGAGCCACGTTCCTTCGGGAATATCCATGTCGATCTCAGTCGAAAACCCTGAACCAGAAATCGTAATATCGATGGCGGAATCCGTGCACCAGCGTGCTTCGGTTGTTACTCGTACGTTGCGTTCGTCGTAGCGTCGATCAATGCGATCCAACGTGAGCGCGATCTGTTTCAGCAGATCGATCGTGATCCGCTGTGCGGGCGAGAGTCGGCTTTCTTCAACCGACCCCGGCAGGAAACCGATGGTGCTGTGCCGCGCGACCACGCGAACACGGGCCTCATCGAGTTCTTCCTCGGTGACCACACTCAGCCAAAAACGTGCGTATGCACGCACGCGAAAATATTCCCGTCTCTCCATTAGGGCCGTAGGTCTCCGAGAAGTTCTTTGAAGCGATTGAGCGATCGAGGAACGGCGTAACCGGCTCGGTCAGCAATTCGGATGGGATCACCTGATTCCAGGTCTTCGGCCAGTCCCTCGATCGCTGTTCGAAGTTGGATGGAAGCGTCTTCCCATGGAATCGCGAGTCGATTACGATGTTCTTCCTCGAGAGTGATCGACGAATGAATGCCTTGAAGCAGTCCCACGAGAACCTGCAATGCATCGATGACGAGAACGAGTCGTCCCGCACCGTCCTTCTCGTTCCCCAGGCGATAGTCCCGCGCTATTCCGTCAAGCACCTCGGCAATACGTTCGATCCAGTCACCTGTGTCGCCGAGTGACGCCACTGCCAGCGCTTGTGTCGTATCGCTCTTTACGGACACGAGGCGAATCGTGCTGATGGTTAGGTCTTCCAAGCTAGACTCAGGAAGTTCGTTTCCGTTCACGCGCAGTACGCACACAACCTGGTCATCGGGAACCTTGGAATGGATGTAGTCTTGAAGTTCCTTGATAGATCCCGGATCGATTGAATCGCGATCCCCATTGATATCGATTTGAATCATCTGAAAGCTCCTATTTCGCTCTTCTCTGCATTTCGACCGTGAATCACATCGCTTAGAATCGAAGCCCTGCGGTAGAGTTCTCGGTATCTTTCGATGCTCGTCTTTGCGACGATCGCTAGTTCCTCATCGGGGAGATTTTCCAAACCTGATTCAAGGGAATGTCCGATCGGCGAGAGCAGGGGCTGAGCCCGCGAGATCTTGTAGATCTCTTCGTCGGTTTGCTGAAGAGCTGCAGCAATTCTTGAGAGCTCGGTCGGTCGATTTGCAAGGCGTAGGAGTTCGGCCGCATTCTGTTGCGCGCCTTCACCCAGATGTCGCATGCGTTCCACTTCGGCGGGCAGTTCGTGCGGAATACACTCAAGCCAATTGCTTGAGCCCATCTGATATCGTTCGGCGGCGATTTTGCGAATCAATGAAGGGTCCGCGGTTACACCGCCGAAGCTTTCGATGAACGCCGCACGGAAGACGAGCGCGAGAAGCTCCTGGGCGTCGGGTTTGCGGCGAAACAATGGAACAGCCTCAAGGAAGCCGTTGTCGTCGAAACGTGTGCGAAAAAGATCGGCCTGCGGTGGTACATCTAGATCGTCGACGTCTAGTTTCTGGATCACTCGCGCAAGTACCTGGGCGAGCCACTCGGGTGGAATGTCTTCGTGGCAGATCGTATTCCCGCAGTGAACGTTGTGTGAGCAGGGCCAACACGAAATCCGTGTGGATACGATCCATTGATCTGGCGCGTAGGCGCAGGTTTCATGTGGGCTCGCGAGTCCAACAAAGACCGCAAACGTCGTTGTACCCGTGGCCGCGGCGAGATGCATTGTACCTGTGTCGCCGGTGAGCAGAAGGTCCACACGCTCGAGTACGCCGGCTAGTTCATCAATGCGAGTCGCTCCTACTAAGTCTGTAAAACTCAGATCTGAGCATTGCGACACCAACTCTTCAGCAGCGCTACGCTCCGAGTCCACCCCGACGAGAACAATCTGTAGATCTGGAAGCAGCTGATTAAGTCGGCGCAACGTTCGCGCGTAGTGGTCTACTGTCCAGGAACGATTGTTTGTGCTCCCAGCTAGCTGAACCGCGACACGTGTACCGTTCTCAGGAACACGATCCTTCGCAAACGCCCGCGCTGAATTTGGAATTCGAACTTCAAGTGGCCCGCCTTGACCAGGTATTCCCGCCCCGCCGAGGTAGATATCCACGAGGTTGATGCGCGAGAGCCGACGCGTCTTGACGAGGGTCGACATGTGACTGAGCCAAGGGTCTTCAATGATTCGCTGGCCGATTCGGTCCGTCTGAAATCCGACCATCTCTTCAGCATTCATCAAGCTGAGCAAGGCCGCGCTTGATCGGGAGTGCGTAAAGTTGACCACGAAATCAAAGCGCGTCTGCTGCAGGCCACGAATGATCTCTCGAACGGCCTTGAATCGCTCGAGGAAGCTGTAGTTCGGATCGCTGAGCACTTCGGCAAGGTGGTCGCCGTCGATCTCGTGAACCTGATCCAGTTCCGGCAGCAGCTCAGGAACCGCACGGAAGCGATGCTTGATGATCAGGTGCAGGCGCGCATCGGGGTAGCGCTTGCGCAAACCTTTGAGTACGGGGGTGGTTTGGATCAGATCACCGAATCGAGTCAGGTTGAGGATCGCGATATCTCTCACGACGCTTTCCCCGCATCACTCAAAAACTCAAGTTCAACTAAGGTCTCCTGCATGAAGAGCAGGATGCGCTCATCTTCCGTGAGCTCGCCGTCTCCACTGCGGAGCGCGAGTGTGATGGCATCGTTGTCCATGATCCTGTCGCCTGGGATCCGTGCGGCGATCGCACGAAGTCCGGGTTCGTCTTTCGCGTCCAGAACCAGAGCTGCTGCCGTAGGTAGTGGTTTCTGCCGCGCGGCTAGGGGTCGGGGACTACTTCGAAGCGCATCGAGAGCAACCTCCATACGGTGTCCGTAGGTGTGCTCCGCGAGCGCACGCCGGTACGCGTTGTCGGCGATGTCGCAGCGCTCGCTCGGGTGTTGAAGATAGTACGCTGCCTTCTTGCGACATTCTCCGAGGTCTTTGAACGTTTCAACCTCCAGTCCTGGATTAAACGAAAGTTCCAAGTGCTGTCGTTTATCGACCAGTTGAAACGCGCGCGCGCTGGCGAGTTCAAACGTTCGAGGGTTGAGGTAATCACCTGCTGGATTAACGCCATCACACCAGGGTGATGAGTGCAAATTGATATTGACCTTAGTGGCGTTGAAGATGATGTTTGAGTCATCCGGACTCTGGCGAGCATTTGGCTCCGGCATGACTTCGAGGAAGGGCGAGGTATGTGGCCACTCGGTTCCGTAGATCCGTAGTCCTTGATCGATCAAGCCGGGCAGAAACTCCCGTCGGTTGTGGTACCCAGCGCCGAGGAAGCTCAAATCGCTGCCGTAGCGTTGTTGCTGGTCGTGGGTCAGCTCAATGGGTCGACTGACTTCTGGATCCGTTCCCATCGGGAGATGGAATCCGTACGCACCGGCATCGCGTAGCATGCCGTCGAAGTCACCCGGCTGAACGTGAAAGAACACGTCGTAAAGCGGTGCGATCGCCTGCCAGTACGACATCACGTGATAGTCCTCGCAGAACCAAAACGCGCGCGTAATGTCCATGTTCGCGAATTTCTGAAGTGTTTCAGTGTCGAGTGGGGCTTGCGCGAGTGCAAACACCAGGTCCGGTGGGTCCAAATGAAAAGACGCTACCAGGGATTCACCGAGTACACGTGACAGCCCTTGCCGTAGCGCATCGGATGCTCCGCTCAATCGAGAGTCTGCCGTGACCCTCTGAAGTTCCTGGTAGGCAGGCAGATACGGTGAGAAATCGACTTCGCGTACACGATGCCCCATGACCCTGAACGCGCGTGCACATGCGTGGGCGATCGGTAGTGATCCGCCCCAAATGGGTGGTATGACTGCGATGTCGTACGGCGACGGCACCCCACCCGCACTAAAGCGTTGTGCGAGATAGTCGTGGAATTTTCCATGTCGTCGACGCGCAGTGGGGTGCTGTACGAATACACCGAGTTCTTCGCCGCCAAACGTTGCATGGCTGAGCACGCGCGCGGGATCCTCTGTCACGACAATTTCGTGCCTCGATAAGAATTCACTGAGATCGATCGAAGTAAGAACCGCTTTACAAAACGCCAACGAAGGCTCGATGACGAGAATTTTTCCTGTGAACTCGCTCAGGTAACGAAGCGTATGCACACCCATGCCAAAGAGCACGATACGCGTAGCGCTGGCGTCTTGGGCGCGTTCTAAGAAATGCGCAGCAAACGCTTCGCCCTCGCGTTCAGGGTCCTCCGCGCTGGCTTCGAGCCTTCCATCAACGGACAAGGTGATCGCGCCACTCGCGCTTTGCAGGCTTTCGAGTGTGTCATCCTGGACAGCCGCGTCGATTCTCAACGCTAAGTCCGGATCCCGATTTCGAATAACATCGAGATTGCGATGTAGATTTCCCATTGCGTCCCGTGGAGAGGGGCGAAGTTATAGAGAGCAATTCGCATGCCCACGTCAGAAGGTCGTTTGAAGGGAATCGGGTGACGAAAGTGGCGGTGTCTCTAGGCAATCGCTGCCGGGTGGGCGATTTGAACCTAGACGGACTTGGAAATAAAGGATGGCAGTCGTGTGCGGGCGGGACGGTAGCCCTGAGTGCCGGTCCGTACTTCGCGGAGTTCGCCGAGTGCGTTGTCGATCGTTCCGCGAATTGCAGCGATACGCTTGTGCAGAGTGTCTTCGATCTCGATGAGTTGCTGACCGAGCGCGTCCGAAAGCCTTTGCGTAGGCGGATTCTGCTCAAGCGACTCCCGAATCTCGCTTCGCTGTCGATCGAGTTCCGAAAGTATCTCGACCAGTTCGGGTTCGGGAACCGACAGCGCTGACTCGGTTAGCTCAAGCCAAGTCAGAAGTCGTGGGTCATCCACTCTGGGCGGCTTGTTTCATGAGTTCGGGGTTATTTCGAATCTCGCGCCATCCAGCGAGCAAGGTTTCCAATACCTGGATCGACGCTTGTAGTGCTTGGCGATCATGATGCGTATTGGCTTGCGTGAGTGAGTCGAGCGCAAAGCGGTACAAGCTATCTAGGTTTCTCGCGATATCTCCACCCTTGTCATAGTCGAGTGATGCGAGGAGTTCAGAAACGATTCGATGCGAGCGCCCAATCGCGTGGCCTCGAATCGCTGGACTGTCGAAAGAGTCGAGCGCTTGTCGTCCAAACCGAATCGCACCCTCGTAAAGTAGTACGACGATGTGAACCGGGCCGGCCGAGCCAACCTGCCCCTGTTGATAGGCGGCGTGGGCCGCTCGCGGATCGATGTTCATATTCTAGTTCCCCCTCAAGAACTACCTGGATTGCTGCTGATTAACAAAGGCGGTCAGAAATTGTGTCTGCTGCTGAATGCCTGCGATAGCACGTTCCAAAGCTGCGAATTGGCGGATAAGCCGCGCTTCGACTTCGTCGATTCGTGCTTCCGCGCTCAGTATGTCGTTATCGATTCGAGTGATCGAAGTATTGATGCCTTCGATGCGTGTGATCAATCGGCCTTCGACAGGATCCGAGTACGAGTCGACTACGACGCGCATCTTGTCCGAGAATGAGTCCAGCCCAGCGAAGAAAGTGCCAGCAGCTGTAAAGTCGGACGCGAGTGCTGAACGAAGGTCGTCTTCATCCAGTTTGAGAGTCCCGTCGCGGTCCAGCGAAAGGCCCACAGATCCGGATGTGTCGAAGGTACCTGTCCCAATCTGACTCGCGACCACCGCAGATAGCTGGCGCTGAAAGCTCACCAGCGTCGAATCACCGATCAACGGGCCGCCGCGATTGGTCTCGGGATCAACTTCATTCTGTGTAGCGATGATGTCAACAATGTCATTGTATGCGCTGACGAGCGCCTGAATATTGGTGACAATCGTGTCGGCGTCTTCAGCGACTTCTACGGTTTCAACCGCCGTTGTATCCGCCTTATGCGCCGTGACAGTAACGCCTTTAACCAAGTCGGTGAATGTATTCGTTGAGCTCGTAATGTCGATGAAGTTCGCGCTATTAGGATCTAGACGAATCGTGGCATCGCTCGCGGTTTGCGACTCTGCAAATATGAGTGTCGATGTGAGGCTAGCGGTCGTTCCCGTAGTGACATCGATCGCCTGAGCCGCACCCGTGGTCGTCGATTCGATCGCGACACGGTATGGGCTGGTCGCGTCGCCATCGTTAATGATGAATGCACGGACCGCCGCCCCCGAGTCGTTGATGGCATCGGCGAACCCCTCTAGGGTATTGTTTGTGCTATCAACGGTAATGGCGGTAGTTACACTGTTAATCGTGACGCTGAAAGTACCCGTCCCGATGGTCGTCGTATCAACGTCGGCGAACCCTGTAGATACTTCGCGCTCGGCAAGCGCGAGCTGTCGGACCTGAAGCGACAGATTGCTGGGCTGAGCATTGCCACTTGCGATCGCAGTCACGATCGTAGAGTCGCTTGATGTTGTTTTGAAGCGGCTGAACTCTTCGGATGAACTAGTAGATGGCGCAGTTCGGTTGCCGTCGGAATCGTAAACAGTCGTGACGTTGACCATGTTGTCAATGGCACGCAGCGCGTTCCGCAGACTCAGCGCCTTCGTATTAAGGTCTTGAATAATGTCGAGCTTATCGCCGAAGTCGGTCTTTTGTGTTTCGAGTAAATCAATGGGACGGCGCTCGAGTTCGAGCAACCGTGTGATGAGCTCATCGCTTTGAATACCGGAGGCAAGGCCGCCAATACTTATCGATCCAGTTCGGAGTCCCATGGTATTCCTTTCGAGCAAAACCTCGTGAAGGTTTAGCTATCTAGGTCTATGGACCCCTCCGGCTAGATTCGAGGTGGGGAGCGGAATCGGACCACTCCCCACCCTGAATCTTATTGTCGCGAGACGATTAGCCTAGCGCTCTTACTGTAGTAGCGTTAGAGCAACCTGGGACGAAACGTTCGCCTGGGCCAGAACCGCGATGCCGGCCTGCTGGAGAACCTGCGCTCGCGTTAGCGCCGCAGTTTCGCTCGCCACGTCAACGTCTCGAATTCGCGAGTTTGCAGCAGAGAGGTTCTCTACTGAAGACGCGAGGTTGTTGACGACGGACTGGAGTCGGTTTTGAGCCGAGCCCAATTCACCGCGAAGAGTGGACACTGTGTCCAACGCGGAGTCGATAGTGGCCAACGACGTTTGCGCCGAAGCCGTAGTGGAGATTGCCGCATCCGAATGTTGGATCGCAAGACCACTCGCAGTAGCATCACCAACACTCAACGTAATTCGGTCAACCGAGGAAACGTTGTTGATGCCTACCTGGAAGGTAAGGGCGCTGCCCGTACCCGACAGTGTACCATCCAACAACGTTCGACCACCGAACTTCGTGGAGTTAGCAATACGAGTGATTTCCGACTGTAGGGCGCTGAATTCGTTCTGAAGGAACGAGCGCTCTGAGTTACTGACGGAACCTTCCGACGCGGACTGAACGCCGATCTCTCGCATACGAATGAGGATGTTTGAAACTTCGTTCAACGCACCTTCAGCCGTCTGGATTACCGAGATACCATCGTTCGCATTTCGCTGCGCTTGGAGAAGACCACGAATCTGTGCACGCAAAGATTCGGAAATGGCCAACCCTGCAGCATCATCGCCAGCTCGCGTAATGCGAAGACCTGACGACAATCGATCCAACGATCGCTCTAGCGATTGTTGGCTCTTTGCCAAGTTTTTCTGTGCTGTAATTGAAGCAGTATTTGTATTAATCCGGAGACCCATGAGGTTTCCTCCCTGAAAAGTGGCCTACGCAGCGTCCTTGCTACGCTTGCCCCTCCCTATTAGCCAACCAGTCTCTTGCGAACGGAATTCCGCACGCGAAGAATGGTTCGGTGACTACTAAACCGATCTTTAGGTGCGTCACTGTCAGGTGCAGACAAAACATGGGACCTCAAGTACACGCAGAAAGACGCCGAAGTGCTAGTTGTGAAAGCGGAAGAGTCGTTAACTTGCGCATTGGAGAACCCCGTAATTTCTCGGGACCCGGGAGCTCTCATATGCTTTCTCGACCAGGAATTCGATGGGCAACTGGGTTTGCTCTCCGAGTTTCCCTTGCTGATTGGTTGCGCAAACCCTGCAGGCTCGTGGGTGATTCTTGCAGATCAGTTGCCAGTTTCACACGCAGCTTGGCGTCCGATTACGTTGCTGTCGCATGCACGACCCATTCGTGCGGTCGGTATTGGTCTGGTAACGACTCACTCCGACTACCGCGGACGTGGTCTCGCTGGGCAAGTGGTGAATGCATGTCTCGATGCGGCGACCGGCCAGGGCGCTGAGGTTGCCTTTCTCTTTGCGGAGACGCGGAAACTCTATTCTGAGCTCGGATTCGCGATGGCGGGCCGCGAACGCTTGATCTCCCTCAATAAAGACTACGAACCCCAAAAAAATGTGCGTGAAGCCTTCGAGCCAGACGCGACCGCGCTGCTGCCATTACTCGAAGATCACCCACTACGTGCGCGGCGAACTCCCGATGAGTTTGCAGCACTCCTGAGCATTCCTGAAACACACGTGTATGTGTGGGAAGAAGCAAATCAGATTCGAGCTTACTGTATAGAAGGTAAGGGACGGGACTTACGAGGCGTGATCCATGAATGGGGTGGCGATGCTCGGGTCCTGGATCCGCTACTGCGGACGGTCGCAACGCTGAACCCCCGTGCGAGTTGTGTCCTTGGGCCCGCGGATCAGGAACCGCCGCTCGATGATGAAAGCAGCATCGAGCCGCTAGCTCAGTTCAAGATCCTAAAGCCTGACGTCTTTGGGACAGCGGATCCGTGCTCGCTCTTTGGCAATCCTGAAACGCCGCCCACGCTTCCTATATATATATGGGGACTGGATTCAGTCTGATTCCGGGGCTGTGCTACTGTACGGGGCCAGATGCCCCCGATTCAGCGAAATTCGACGCGAGCGGTCTATGCCGGTGATCTTCAAATCGGTAGCGATGCGGCGATCTCCGTACAAAGCATGTGCGCGACCTCGACAACAGATGTAGAGGCGACGTCTGCGCAAGCGAATCAGCTGAATGATCAAGGCGCCGGTCTCGTGCGAATCGCTGTCGACAGCGCGAAAGATGCTGATGCACTTGCTGAAATTCGCAAGCGCACAAAGGCGCGTCTTGTCGTCGACTTGCAGGAGCACTATCGCTTGGCGGCGAGGGTTGCACCTCATGTCGATAAGCTTCGTTACAACCCTGGGCACCTGCATCATCACGAACGGTCGCGCCCCATGCGCGATAAGGTGCGTGAGCTCACGGAGATCGCAGGCCAGAACGACTGCGCTATTCGCATCGGCGTGAACTGCGGTTCGGTCGCGCCCGAATACGATGAGCGGTATCCAAACGATTCCATAGGCGCCATGGTGGCCTGCGCGATCGATCACTGTGGGTACATGGATGAAATCGGATTTGAGAACTTCGTCGTATCGTTGAAGGATTCGGACCCCGCCAAAGTCGTCGAAGCCAACCGGTGTTTCGCAGCTGAGCGGCCTGACGTGCCGCTCCATTTGGGCGTAACCGAGGCAGGGTTACTCCCGTTCGGCGAGATCAAAACGCGTGTAGCGTTCGAACAGCTGATTAGTCAGGGGATCGGTGATACGGTTCGGGTCTCGCTAACGCTTCCGAACGACCGCAAGCACGAAGAAGTCCTGGTCGGCAAAAGTATTGTTGCCGATATCGAGGCGGGTCGTTTTCGTTCCGTGCCCGACCTGTCTGGACTCAATATTATTTCCTGTCCCTCCTGCTCACGGGTAGAGAACGAACGTTTCGTAGATCTCGCTGAGAATGTGCGCGACCTGACGCGTTATGCGGAAGCTCACGACGTCACCATTGCCGTCATGGGTTGTCGTGTGAACGGCCCGGGTGAAACCGATGATGCGGATCTCGGCCTATGGTGTGGTCCGAGGACCGTCAACGTAAAGCGGGCGGGCGAAAAGCTGGGCAGCTACGGCTATGACGAAGTGCTTCAGGTGCTGAAGAAGGAACTGGATCAGTTGATCGCCGTACGGGAGACCACGCTATGAGATTGCTGCATACGATGATTCGCGTGGGGAACCTTGACCGCTCAATCGCTTTCTACACCGGCTGCTTTGGCATGAAGCTCATTCGCCGCAAGGACTACGAAGCCGGGCGGTTTACATTGGCCTTCGTGGGCTATGGAAACGAGTCCTCCCATACTGTTATAGAGCTCACGCATAATTGGGATACGGAAAAATACGATCTAGGAGATGGCTTCGGCCATTTAGCGATTGGCGTGGGCGATATCTACGCGGCCTGCGATCGTCTCCGGGAACAAGGTGCGACAATCACGCGTGAACCCGGCCCCATGAAGCATGGCGCGACCGAAATCGCGTTCGTTGAAGACCCCGACGGTTATAAAATCGAACTCATCCAGACGAAGTAGAGACGGGATCGAGAGATTTGCGCAGGAAATGGCGCTCGTGTCCCGGCGGATAGTCCTCTAGCGTCGCGAAGACCCGGTACCCCTGGCGCTCGTAGAACGGCCGCGCTTGAAAGCTAAATGTATCCAGGTGCACCTGCTTGCAACCGTGCTTGATTCCCTCGGCCTCAAATGCTGCTAGTAGCTTCGAACCCAAGCCTTTGTGGCGAAGGTTTGGAGCAATCCAAAGATCGGCCACGAAAAGCCAGTTCCAGTTCACCATCCCATAGCAGCCGCCTACAGCAACGCCATCCGCGTCGTTTGCGACAATAGTGATGGAATTGAAGCCGCGTTTCCCAACCGCTTCAATCGCGTGTTCGTTCAGACCCTGCTCGAGAAAGTGGATCTGTTCTGGGCTCGCCGGCTCTTCGATGCTCAAGCGAACCCCGTCCATACTTAATAGGCCATCGATTGTCGCACGAGATCCACGATCGCTTTTGGTGCCTTCGACGGTGAGCCGACGTCGAACGGCGGCTCAGGATCGTACTCGATGCCCAATTGAATCGCTTTTGCGAGGTCATCTCCGCCAAGTATCTGGAGCAAACGCAGCCCCATATCGATTCCGGATGAAACGCCTGCGGCCGTGATGACCTTGCCCTGCTCCACTACGCGTTCGAGCGTCGGCTCGGCGCCGTATTCGCGCAGTGTTTCCAGCTGTGTCCAATGTGACGTCGCGCGCAAGCCTTTCAAAATGCCAGCAATACCGAGAATGAGTGAACCCGAGCAAACCGAAGTCGTGAATCGGCTTGTCTGATGAATCTGTCGAATCCAATCAAGGAGCTTCTCGTTCTTTCGTACGGCCTGGTCGCCGGGTCCGCCGGGAACCAAGAGAATGTCGGCTTCTGATACATCTTGGATGCCGGCGCGCGCAGTAAGTGTAAGAAAGCCCGTGTCAGTCACGATGGGGCCCGCGTTCTCTGCAACGAAGCAAACCTCCACGCCTGGAAATCGAGACAAGACTTCGTACGGCCCTACGGCATCGAGCGCGGTCATGTTTTCGTAGAGAAGTATGGCGATCTTCATCTGAACCTCCTTGAAGAGGCCGATCATATCACGCCAACCCTGAAGCGCAGGCTAGCGTTGAAGCTTTTCGAGACAGCGGAGGCGCGCGTCGTCGAAGCGATCCGTTTCGAGTGTGGAAAGCGCTTCGATCGCCTCGGAATTGAACTTCCCAGCGACGCCCGGTTCGGGTTCAGTGAAAGGGCTGGTACAAATATCTTCTGGTGTGAAGGTGCGGTCCAGCATTCGAATCACACCGAGCGGGTTTTTCGGAATAGCCCCGGCCACGGCATACTTTAATTCCAGACTGGCTGTGGCATCGGTTCCAGGCGCGAGTGCTGCTGCGACACGAAGCCATTCCCGACCGCCAAGACTGATCTGACTGAGTACCGCTTCCCAATTGTTTGGGTCTACATGGAGCATTGAAACGATGTTTCCGGGCGGACTAATTTGTGCCGCCTCGAGGATCGAATTGGGTGAATCGAGTTTTCGCAACAGCTCCGGTGTACAGCGGGTTAGCTCTTCAGAGAGTTCGGGATCATCAAGGTTTTTGCGAAGTGCCTTTCGCAAGGCCTTTGAAGATTTGAAGCGGGTCGGGAAGAGCGTGTCTTCGACTGCGCGGATCGACAGTGTCCATGATTTGTCTACGTTGTAGATCGCGAATCCGAATGGTTCGGATAAACTGGCTCCAAGCTCCTGATAGTTGATGAATGTCGTGTCCTTGATTTCGGATACGAATCCACGCGCCAACGAAATAGATTGGTCTTCTTCATAGGTCTCGAATAAGAATTCATGATCGTTGAACTTCACGATCTTCATTCGTGCAGGCTCTTCGTTCGCAATAGGACAGTGCCAGATCCCAAGAAGCTCGTTGGGAACACGAGCATTCTCAGGGTCTGAAATCGGATACTTACTCTCCAATGGGCAGCCACACAAAACCACGCACGCAATGACGAAGAAATTGAAACGCATCTAATCGCTCCCAGGATCGCGGCTCACTTGAAGCACACGATCTGCCGGAATCCGAAGCTGAGCCAATAGGTAGTCGGCGAATGCCTCGCTGTAGGGTCGGTTCTGAATCGCCTTCTTCATGCATAGCAGCCAGGCGTCTCGTTCATTGCTACCGATGGCCAGATGCTTATGAGCCATCGGAATCTTAATAGGTCCGTATTTTTCAGCGAAAAGTTTAGGCCCCCCGAGCCAACCCGAAAGAAACAACGTGAGCTTGTCACGCGATTCCTTGAGATCGGGCGGATGCATGCCACGTATGATTTCCGCCTCCCGACTCTCGTCCATGATGCGGTAGAAGTCATCTACGAGCGAGCGGATGCCATCTAAGCCCCCCGCGGCCTGAAACGAACTATCGCCGGTCCCGAATGGAACCTCTGCTTCACTCACGCGCTGATGGCTAAGCCAAACAGGCGAAGGCAACAGATGAATCCGATCACGAAGGTAAGTGTGCGCAACGGTGCGCGATTTGCGAGGTAGAACACCGGGTAAATCACGCGTGCGATAACGAATACAACCGCCGCTGTTGCGGAGGCCTCCGGGTCTGCGTTTGCAAGATGGGCAACGATGACTGCCGTACTAAACAGAGCGAGCGCCTCCCAGCTATTCAGCTGCGCCGCGTAGGCGCGGGCTGCGACTCCCCGCAGTTCTGTTGCTTGGATACGGGGGTGTTGTGCATCAATGCTTCCGAGCTGCTTGAAGCGAAGGTAGCCGCCAACTCCTGCCATAACATACGGAAGCACCGCAACGATAAGAAGACACCAAAGGGGTGTTGTCATCTGAAAATTTCTCCTACTAGCCACGCTGTGCAAGGGATCGTGGTTGGTTCCATCCTATCATGAGATTCATGCCGTTCGAAGATGGAGCGAGTTAGCGGGAAATCCCCGCAGGTACGATGGTCCCGCGTCATCGCCTACCACTTGTGGGCGCATATGACGGCCGGTGGCGTCCTAAGGCACGAATCGCCGCCGTTGGATCTCCTTAAGCGCTACCGATTGCGTCCGATTCGAGATAGATGGCGCCCAGTCTTGAACCTTCGTCCCATTCGGAGCTATCGGATGACGCATTAGCGTTTCTGGTGTTTGTTCACCTTGAACAACGGGATCAACTCGGTGCGAACGGCGTAATTAAGCGAGTCGCGCAGCCCGATCGACTCACGGGTGGTTCCAGATCCATCTATGCTTATGCGTTGCACCGACAGGGTCAGACCCAACAGGGTATAGATATTCTTCGGGGACAATTAAACGATAGAGATGGGCTACTCGCCCAGTATTTTCTCGGAAAAATATATAACGACACCGATCAGCCGGAGTTGGCGATTGCTGCCTACGAATCATTTGCATTCGCGTTCCCCCACTACCCTCCCGTACTGGCTGAGTTGACCCACCTTCGACTTCCGGGCGAAGACTACATGCACGCGCTCGAAGTGATTCACCAAACCCTGGCACCGCGAATCTATTTCGAGATCGGCGTTGCTGGATCATTTCCCCTATCCGCCGAAGCGCCGCTGCGCATCGGCGTAGATCCCGATATGAGCGGACTGCCAGCAGAAGAGAAACAAGACGCCTCGTTATTTGAAATGACGAGCGATCAGTTCTTTCAGCAACAGAACGTACCAGAAATCCTAGGTCATCGACCGATTGAGCTCGCTTTCTTGGACGGCTTGCATCTATTCGAGTTTTTGCTTCGAGACTTCATGAATACGGAGCGTTTCTGTGATGACAACTCAGTTGTACTGCTACATGACTGCATTCCGATTCATCCGGTCGTCGCGCAGCGAGAGCGAAGCAGTGGACCCTGGGCGGGGGATGTTTGGAAACTGATTCCAATTCTTCGCAAGTATCGACCCGATCTTAAGATCGCGACCATACCTGCACCGCCGTCTGGCCTCGTCATGATCCGAGGTCTTGATCCAAATTCGCGGGTGATCGCTCAGAACTATGATGAGATCGTTAAGGAGTTCGCTGATGCAAAGCTGGATGCGTTTAGTTCGACATACCAGCACGCGCTCGGATTGATCGAGAATGATCCCGTGGCGATCCGCAGGTCTCTGCGAATTTAGTCGTGGCCAACTCGATATTGCAAGAATCACGGAACCTGGCAATTACGCCGGAGACTCAGGCGATGCTTGAGTATCTCAACGGCCTATTTCTATCAGGGAAACCCGGTGACACGATCGCGGATGACTTTTTTGGATACCTGAAGGATGGCCGTTTTCATCATCACCTAGAAGTCGCCGGCGCCGCTGCAATGATCCGCCACAACCGACAGTTGGCGGCACAAGTACGACAGAGCGAGCTCGCGCAACGGCCCAAACGCGTGCTGGTTATGACTGATTCCGTATCGATATTGGGAGTAGGTCTAAATTTTCCGGTATCTCATGCGCGCGGTTTTGAGCAAGCAGGATGCGAGGTTAGAACTCTTTTCGGTCAAGAAAATTACAACCCGGAAAAGATCATCGATACGGTCATTCGTTTCGATCCAGACCTTGTCGTCCTCTACCACGTAGACGCGCTTCACTCTCAGCACTCTTTTTCAAACATTCGTATCTGTTATGAACTCGGCGTGTCGGTAGCGTTGTTGTTCTTTGATAACCCGTTCTATTCCTTGACTGGGGGGTTGACGGAACGCGACCACCTCGACTTGGTTCGCCATGCTCGAGATACGTTCAAGGTCTACGCATTCGATCGAGTATTTGCCGAAGAGCTTCGTTTGATCGGTGTAGATTGCGAAGTTCTCATGCATGCGCTCGATGACACGGTTTTCACCCACATGCCTCCACCAGTGGAGTACCAGTACGACGTTTCGATGGTTGGCTCCCTTGATTGGTTGTTCAAATACAAAGGCGCCGATAAGCACCCGATGGGCCCACCGGAAACCGGTCGACTGGCTACTCGAGTGCTGACGGAACGACTGATCGATTTCGGAAGCACTACGACACGAGTTCTTGAAGATTTAGGTGTCACGTTCGAAGATGTTTTTGATGGTGTGATTACGCGAACCCGTATACGTTTTGCGAACCAAGCGCGATCGGCAATATACCGAAGAATGGTGCTGAACGATCTTGTCGTTAGTCCCTTGCATGTTTTCGGATCTAAAGATGATGGTCATGGGCGGTTTGTTCACCATCCCCCGGTGGAATACACGAAAGAGCTTCCGGAATTATTCAATCTTTCAAAAATCAATCTACACATCAATTCGATTCAGAACGAAACTACGATCAACTCGCGTATCTTCGACGCCGGTGGTGTGGGTGCGTTTTTGCTAACCGACTTTAATGAGGATCTCCTACTGTTGGGGCGCGACCTTGCTCGGGAAATAACTTTTCGGACCAGCGAAGAGATGAATCGAAAAGTCGAATACTTCCTAGGTCGAGAAGACGAGCGCCTGGACATTGCGAAGCGCATGCATGATGTGGTTTTGCACGACCACACCTATCGACACCGGGCGGAGCAAATGTTGTCAGCGCTCTAGGCGTAGAAGGCTTACGACAGACACCTCCGGTGGTACTAGGAATCTGACCGGAATAATGATCGTGCCGGTTCTGGGTTTTCCTACAGCATACTGTTAGACGTCACCAACCCATAGAGAAGCGTAAGCCATAGCCCCGCAAGAAAGAGAAGACTTGTGCCAAAGGTGAAAAAGCGACGGCTTACATCGTTGTTACCTAAGTGAATGTATGAATGAACACAGCGTGCAGCGACAAAGAGCCACGCAAAGATGACTGATAAAGTGGTTACCGAACCGGATGCAAATGTGATGAGTACGCCGATATGAAAAAGTGGCGGGACCTCGAAATGATTCTGGACGTGTCTTGATAGTAGATGGAGTCGCGCCGGCTGAGTACCTTCGTCGTAAGTGCGGAAGTAGCTGATGCGTACATCACGTTTATGTATGGCTGTGTAACGGGAGAAACCGAGTAGCAGTATGGAACCGAACGTAAGGGTGAACATTGCGATGCACGGATAGAGAATGGCTGTAGACTGCATCATGTTTCCTCTGCGTGCGCCGCCCCGTTAGTACTACTGCTACTTACGAGGCCGCCACTTTGCAAACCGCTTATAGGCAGGGTGGGCTTCTTTCTGCGCATTCTCCCGCGCAAGCTGCTCGCCGAGCCACTGAAACCACTCGCCCCATGAGGGTTGGGACTGTTCCTCGCGAACGGTATTCGTCCAATTCGAGAGCTTCCGCCACATGACCACACCCAGGCCACCGGTCAACTCTCGAACCATGCTGAATGAGGCCAGCTCATGAAAAACGAGAAGTGCAATCGTTTCATACGTCGTGGTGACCATAACGGCGGCCTGTTCATACTCGGGCCCCTTGGCCCTCAGCTCCGCTGCCGTTACGCCTTCGGGCAGTTCTTGGATGAGGTTTACCGCGTGAGCGAGTTCTGGGCCCTGGAAAGAACGAGTCAGTTCCACGGCTGCTGCTTGACGCCGTTGCGCGCGAAACTCGCGGATCTGAAAAAGGGCAAAGAGCGCACCACCCACGATGGTGAGTGTTCCCAGAATCTCCGCGATATTGGCGAGTGCTGCGAGGTCGTCCATATATCTCCTATTAGAGCAGATCCGACATTTCGATCAAATCCGTACCGGCCTTAAGTTGGACCCATGTACCGTCGCGCCCCACCGTGACGGGGCCGTTGTAGACTTCGTCGACCCCCTGCACAAAAATTTCCTCCATCGGAGCGATGAGCAAAGGCGGTACGATATGGTTGTATAGGAGATGACCCACCTTCGCGTCTCGAGCGATCTCTGCCGCTTCGATGGGAGTGGCGTGATAGTCGAGGATGTCTTCGGTGATCCTTGCCAAGTTTTCACGACCAGCGGCTTTTGCGCCTTTGGTGATGATGGCAACCAGGTGCGGAGCCAGCGCCTCGTGGACAAGTAGATCCACCCCCTCGGCGAAATTCTGCAAGTTGGCTGACTTTGTCGTATCGCCGCTGATGAGGACTGATCGCCCCTTATAGTCAAAGCGATAACCCACTGCGGGTTCAACAGGTTCGTGTGAGACGCGAAACGCTGTGACCTTCAAGCCATGATCGTCAATGAGAATTTTGGCTTCAGCGTTGGTTGGTGTCGCGAACGACTGCGCTGCAGCGCCCGCACCCGATGCAGGCACGATCTTCTCTCCATGATGCGCAACGCGGTATTGCCGGTCCTGTGCATACGCGATGTCGAATCCGCTGATGATCTGCTCAATACCGTCTGGACCGTACACGGGCACCGGATCACTGCGCGATCCATTCGCCCAACGTTGAAGCAGTAACTCTCCCAATCCATCGATATGATCCGAGTGAAAGTGGGTGAGAAAAATTCCCTCGATCTCGCCCTGTGGAATACGTAGCCGCGAAAGCACGCGTGAAGCACCGGACCCGACATCAACAATGAAAAGGCGCTTGCCCGCGATCACGGCTGTGCACGGCCCTGAGCGCTTAGGGTCAGGAAGCGGCGATCCAGCGCCACACAACACAAGATGTAGTTCGCGAACAAGATCGGTTGCTGGTCTAGAGGCGATCACGCGTTCCGCGATTCGAATCGTGATCGCCTGGCGGAACGCGTAACCAACGGCCGCTATGACGATGATGACCGCAATAAATCCGAGGAGGAGTCGCTTTATAGATTACCCGAATGTGTCGCCGCCCGATTCGAGATATGCAATCTCGGCGGGTGTGGAATGTCGATCGAGAACTTCGTTACGATGAGGAAACCGCCCGAAACGGTTAATCACATCATGATGGCGTTGCGCGAAGGATGTGAAAAGTTCCAGTTTTGTGCGCAATTCGCTTGGCGCCTCGGCTGCGAGTTGTGTGAACAACTGCACCGATCGATTCTGGAGCTCGATGTCTTCCGCATGTTCCAGCGGAAGGTAAAGGAACACGGCTTGAAGTGGGTGAAGTGCTTTGTCGAATCCACTTGAAACCGCTTCAAGTGCCATGTCACGCGCTAACGGATCGAACTCAAACGCCCGGGCGCTGGATCGGTAGAGGTTTCTCGGAAATTGGTCGAGGACAAGCACCAATGCTAATGCGGAAGAAGCTTCTTTCCGCCATGCATCTAGTTTACCGCGCGCTGCCTGCTCCGAAAGGGATCCGAACCGGATTTGAATATCGCGATCGAAGTCATCGTTCTGACTAAACCAAAGTATTGCACGGGGACCATATTCTTCTGGCGTCGTTAGTGCGTTGCCGAACCAGAAGTCGACGATCTCTTTCGAGTTCGTAGTCATGCTTGATCCATCGCAGTTTTATTGCCACTCGGAATGAGTCATAGGCAAACGCCGAAGTGTGAGTTCTACCGCTCCGCACGAGCATTTGCATCGAATTTTTGACGAGTCATTCGCCGGCATCGGTCACGCGTATGCGAATTCGGTTGCAGCTGAGGGGATGAGATAGTCCGCGACAATGCGCAGCACCTGGGGCGAAAAGAGCATGGAGACATGACCAAGATCGGGAACATGGATTTCTTGTTCATGACTCGCAAATACGCGGGGAACCACCAGGTTGTCAGATCCGGCGACCAACGAAAGAAAATGGACACTCGCCGCATTCGCACGGGACTCATGAAGGCGAGCAAGCAGCGGAGAATCCGGTCGAAGCTCGCGACCTACGCGTGAATTGAGCCAATAGGAGTTGTAGGTACCGCGATGAGGCGTTCCCAGTGTGACGCAGCGATCGACGCGCCGATCGCCGCCGAGTTCTTGGATGTACGTTCGAGCAACGAGACCCCCAAGGCTGTGGCAAACAAGATCGATGCGCCCGCCTCGGACGTGATGCCGGAGATATTCACGCAACGCGAGCGCAGCTTGTTCGATCCCGTTGCCGGAACGGTAGTTGAACGAAAGCACCTGCTTAGCGCCATGAAGACGTAGGTAAGCGGCTACCGGAAATAGCGTCGACCGATTGGCTAAATACCCGTGGATGAGGACAACGGTCCGTTGATTCTGCTGACGGGGTGTGCGCTGCCGCGGTGCTTTGACGCCGAAGGGGAAAAGTGCTGCGGCCCCAGCAAAACCGAGCAGCTCTCTTGCGACTAAACGCCAGGCGGGTTGTTCGGACGCTTGGAAGTCTTGGATCATATCGTTCTCCCATGTATCACTAGTATTCAATCGCTTAAACTTCCGGCTATCGCCATCCATCGTCTGCTTCAGCTAGTATGGCGGGCGCACAGTTATGATTCTCGAAGTAGCCATTCTTAATGTCCGCTCCGGCGAGGCCGCCGAGTTTGAAAAGACGTTCGCCGAGGCCCAGGCCATTATCTCGGCCATGCCAGGCTACCGGCGCCACGAACTTCGGCGTTGTATTGAGACCCCATCCCAGTACCTGCTTCTCGTATGGTGGCGAGATCTTGAGAGCCACACCGTGGGTTTCCGGGAGTCTCCCGAGTACGGGCGGTGGAAGAGTCTGTTGCACCACTTCTACGATCCGTTTCCGAAAGTAGAACATTACACCGAGTTATTTTAAGGCGCCGTCAAATGTACACACGCCTCAGGCCGGAAAGGCGATCAATTTGATCCATCAGAAAATGGCAGCCATGCCCCAGGCGAATCAATAGCGCTAGAAACGATTGTCGAGGGCGTCGTCCATTTAGCTTCCCGGCTGCATATCGAAGCTGGGTATGTCTTCGGGAACCTCAACCCACGGCTGGCGGTGCTGGGTCCATGCATGGAGGTTTGGGCTAAGCCACGAAGTATCGTCGAGCGTTCCAGGTTTGATGTTTACCGAACCCGGCATGGCCGCTGGATTGTGATAGATCCGGGTCCCGCAGTTTTCGCAGAATACGCATTCAACCGTCTTGCCACTATCCGCCATCCGCGTGAAGGACTTCGGTTTGGCAGCGGTCAGCTTAAAGGATTGCTCTGGCACGATGAGGCTCATGCCGAATGCGCTACCGCTTTGCCGTTGGCACTCCGTGCAATGACAAACAACGAGAGCGAGCGGAGCGCTCTCTAGTCTGTATCTCACTTCGCCACATTGACAGCCGCCCTCTCTCGACTCGCTCATCGGGAATCTCCTCTTTCAGTCGAAATGGATCATACCGTGGGCGGGGAAAAAGTCTTGGCGACATGCCGCGCAGTAGCAGTTATAGCGCCGGGGGCCAGTGGAGGTCGCGGAGCTGGCCTTCGGGGTTGCGGACGGTGAGCGTGACGTTGCGCTGTGAGAGTTCGAGCCCAGCCGTTTGTATTTGGATGTCGTGGTTGTTGATCATGACGATGACATCGCCGGTGTTGAGGCCGATGGCTTGAGCGATGTTGGGCTTGCGGACTTTCTTGATCTCGAGACCGTCGAATTCGCCATCATCCTCATTGCGAATACCGATCGAGTAACCATCGCTGATGCCTTTGACGATCGGCACCTTGGTGTACTCGGTCTCCACGTTGGTGTTAGCGGTCGGTGCCGGTGTACAGAAGAAGCAGAGTGTGAGGAGCAGTTCGGTCATGAGGAAGTCCTGTCGCTAGTTAAGTTAGGGAAAGCGGATTAGGCGTAGTGCCAGGTGCCGGTGCGTAGCGTGTCATAGGCGGTGTGGATCCATGCGCTGGCTTGGGCACCGTGGTCGACCGCGAGTTCACGCTGTATGCGGCGGTCGAGAAAGTCGGCGAGTTGCAGCCGGTAGAGCTCGCGGAAATCGATGGCTTTGCAGATGATTTCTTCGCCTGTTTCGGTTCGAATCAGTGATTGTGCGTGACCGATCAGGATTTCGCCTTGGTCGCCGATGCAGCGCACGAGCGGGGCGCTGGCTTCTTCGTTCCAACTCATGCGAATGCGTGAAACGATGCCGCGACCGTGGTCGGATTCGACCTGAACTTCGTCTTCGATAGGTGCGTTCTGGATCTTCTGAGCGCTCAACATGCGAATGCGTTGCAACGGACCACCAAGGCTTTCCACCAGGTCGATTCCGTGTGCCGCTTGGGCGAGCCAGATGCCACTACCCCAACGATTGGGGTCGCGGTACTCGCTCGCGCGGGCGTTCAGTTTTTCAGAAATCACGGCTTCGATGAGACAGAGTCGACCGATGCGCCCTCTTTGGATCTGATCCAACGCTTGCTGGAGTGCTGGAATGAAGGCGAAACGCGATGCCGTCTGTGCAACGCGGCCCAGCCGTTCGGCGGTCGCTGAGATGTGATCGGCATCGAGCGGTTGTACCGCAATCGGTGGCTCCATCAACACATCGATGCCGGCGTGGAGCAGTGGCTCCATGACGTGAAGACGCAGCGCGGGAGCGGTGCATACAATCGCGACGTTCGGCGCGCAGCCGGTTTCCAGCAGTTCGTTCACGTCCTTCGCGACCGGAAGTCCCATCTTAAGAGCTTCGGCTGCGAGAACCGGATCGGTTTCGACCACGCCAACGAGTCGGACGTCGGGGAACTCGGCCAGCACGTCGAGATACGCGCGACCTGAAGCCGTATAGCCTATGAGTACGAGGTTTTTTTGACTAAGAGCTGACATTCCCGTTTGGTACCACCATTTGCAGCTTGGCGATCGCTTCGCGAGCCAAGGCTACGTCGGTGTCCCAACCGGGGAGTCGCGGATAGGACTGAGCGCTGGTGCAGAGAAACACCCGGCTATCGCCAATCTGGAATTCGGGTCCGCGTTTCAGCTGGCCACAACTCCAAATGGGATCGGCATGGGGTGTTCGGAAGACGCGCACCGCTTCAACGTCTTCTGGCGAAAATTCTGGGTTGATCGAATGCAGGGTTTCGATCGCTTGTTTGGCCACCACGTCATCGGAGAGTTGGTAACTCTCGGTATGGGCGCCACAGTACTTATTGAGATGCAGCACATTGCGATCACCGATCCATTCCGACGGAACCACATGGCTCGAATCGAAGACGGTATTGAATGAGGCCTGCTCGTCAAAGACCGCCGTGGAGTAGAACTCACCCAGCGGTCGTTTGGAAACAACGGCTGCGCTGATGAGGCCTTGGTACGCGACATCAGTCAGCGGAACTTCGTGCGTCAACGCGCCCCGACTCAATTTGACTAAATCCGGAATCGGCAGCGTGGAAACGACCGCGTCAAAAATCTGCTCGTGGCCATTCAGTTCAACTTTGACGCAGTTACCGTTGGCCTCGACGCCGGTAATCTCAGTATTGACGCGGATGGCTCCGCCCCGCTCTTCCACGGCTTTGCGCAGTTGATCAATCAGCCAGCGCTGGCCGCCCCGAATTGCGCCTCGGCATTCGCGTCGACCGCTCATATGATGATTGAGTTTGCGCCAGATCCAGTACGCAGGAACTTCATCGGCGTACTCGCCGAAGCGAACTTCCAAGAATGGACGCCAAATTCGGTTGTAAATATGGGTACCGAAGATTTGTGGCAACCAAGTTGACGCTGGAATCTTATCGAGATCGAGCGCGTAGCGGCGGTACCGCGTCAAATAGACCATACCTAGTGTGCAATGCAGCCGATCGCGCAGGCTAAAACTTTCGACGCGCATCAAATCACGTCCTGAATTGACGCGGTGATTCTCGCGATTGATTAGTATGCCGGAGCGAGTTTCGGCCCAGGCGACGCGACCCAGCACACCAATGTCGGCCATGAGGCCGCAGAGCGCTGAGTCTTTGTCTCGAATCGTATTGGGGAAGCAGTCGATCGAGGATCCGGCGTGATCAAAGTAGACATCGGGGCCCCCGACCTGGCCTGAAGGCTCTATCACAACCGGCTGGTGGCCGGTCTTGGTGAGGTAGTGCGCGCACGCAAGTCCTGCGATACCACCACCCAAAATCCCGATCCTCATACCCAAATCTCCCTGCGCATCTATCAGCCGCACACAATCACATTCGCAATTTAAGTGCCGACCACTGCATCTACCGCAAGTGATGCCGAATCTTCCAGCAATAGCTGCGCAGGTCTCATCGTTACCGACGCGGCCGAGCTGGCGGATTTCCCCTGACCCGACGGCCTAGCTTAACGCAAATTTTTCCGAATAGGTCGACGTAATAGTTAAATTCTTGCGTTAACACTGTGGCGGTTACCTCCATAAAAGAGGGGTTCACTTCCACTGCATTCGCGCGTGCTCTTTTCGGCGGGAATCAATCGCCGGATTGGACCCATCAGGAACCGGCAACTTCAAATCTATCTAATGGATTTCTAATATTTTTTAGGTCGAAGGGCTGGGCCATCGGGGAGCGCGTAGTGGTCAATGTGGCCGGTTTCGCGGAGCGGGATCTCAGTGATCGGGTGGAATTCTTCAATCGCTGGAATCCAGTGAGGTGGGAACGCATTTTCGCGTAGCCTGTCTCGAACCCCCATGGGATTCAAAACACCGTCCTCATAGAAGACTGTGAGTTTGTCTCCCACGCCATCGTCATCGGGGCGCGTGACGACCGTAAAGCGCGCACGGTCCTCTAGTCCACGGTCTCCTCCCACGTAGATGACATCGCGAATGGCGGCTTCGAGTCGGGTGAGCGGAACGAGTTCGCCCGCAACCTTGGCCACTCTGTCCGCGCGATCCCAAATACGCAGAAAGCCATCGCGATCCATTGAGACCCAATCGGGTGCGATCTGCCAGTCGGGCTCCAGCGCGAACGGGGACTCTCTTTCCTTTAGGACATGATGGATAACACCGGGGCCTTTGACCGCGAGCAGTCCAAGTGTGTCTCGTGCAGAGGGTTCGCCTGTCGCGGGGTCGACTACGCGCACGGCAAAGCCTGGAAGCGGGTGGCCGATGCTGCCGGGCCGATTGCCCGTCTGCATCGTGTTGCCCGATGGCGCGTCCGGCACGTTCAGCGCGATGAGGGGTGCTAGTTCGCTGCAGCCGTAGCCCTCGAGCGGGCCGATGCCGAACTTACTTTCAAAGTCTTCGCGTACACGGGGCGGCAATAGATTTCCGCCGGAAACAACATTGCGTACGTGCTTAAACGCTTCTTTAGAAACGCCTGTGGTGAAGCTGTCCAGGAATTCGGGCGTACCGAGCACGATCGTAGGCTGCCGTTGGAGTGACGCTTGATTGATACCCTCCACATCGTTCACATCCGGATGGTAGACCACCTGAGCCCCCGCGATCGCCGGCAGGCAGAATGTTCCGGTGAATCCAAATGGATGCGACAGTGGCATGACCCCGAGCACAACGTCTTCGCTCTCGACCTCAAAGACCTGTCGGAATGCTTCGATGTTGGAAAGAATACTTTTATGGCTGATGATGATCCCGTTGGGTGTACCCGCGGTTCCGCGTGAAAAAAGTACAGCGGCCGCTTGGCTCGGGTCGTCCCGATTGCCCCAAAGCAAGACCCAAGCGGCGAGTTTTAGCGGAAACAGAAGCGTGACAAATGATCTGAGTAGACGCGTCGGTGCCGGGGAATCGAAATTCAGATCATCGAGAAAACGAATTTTCTCAGACTCCCAGTCGGGGTCCCAGTCCATCGTTCGAAGTAAGCTTCGCGTCGAGATGATCTCCTCAATTCCCGCGCTTGCAACGGCGTTCGTAGTCGCAGTTTCCGAACGAATATGAAGATTGATCGGCAGTTTTCCCGCGGTAAGAATCGTGAGGTTGGCGATTGCCGCATCGATACCTGGAGGCAGTAGAATGCCGACATTGCGAATGCCATCGTCGATGGCAAAGAGTTGGTCGCGGATGGCGAGCGCGCGCTGCCACGCATCTCGATAACGAAGCTTCCGACGTCCTGATTCGTAAAGGAACGTATTCCACCAATGTCGACTGGCACTTCGCAGCAGTTCGACGGCGAGTGGCCGCTGCCTTAGCGTGCGGGACTCGAATGCATCTACCGATAGCTCCTGAACCGCCTGGCGAACTTCGCCTGCTCTTGCGCTGGATGGAAGATGTTCGCCGTAGTGAACATGCAAAGGGTGACGGAAACGTCGCGGCCGTTTGAGTAAGACACGACCGCGTTCGAAGCTAAATATGCTGCCCCAGAGTCCGTCCAAACATACGGGAATGATCGGGCAGTCCAGTCCCTCGACAATGCGCTCGAAACCTCGTCGGAAGCTGAGCAGTTGGCCCGTACGCGTGATGGTTCCCTCCGCGAAAATACAGACGGTGTGCCCGGCTTCGATTTCTGCGCGCGCCATCTCAATGGACTCCCTGGTGCGCTCGGCTGGATCACCCGATGCGACCGGGATGACGTGCATGCGTTTGAAGAACCAATGCAGCATGGGGTTCTCATAGTAAGGTCGATACATCAGGAAACGGACCATCTGGCCGCTTGTCGCTGCAACGAGTAGGCCGTCGATCCATGACACGTGGTTCGCCACAATCAGTGCAC
Organism: Deltaproteobacteria bacterium; assembly: GCA_029261895.1. Classification (GTDB taxonomy): domain Bacteria; phylum Myxococcota_A; class UBA9160; order SZUA-336; family SZUA-336; genus JAJDAK01. The sequence continues at coordinate 10,228 of JAJDAK010000088.1, read as the reverse complement.
CACGCTCGGGAATATTCGCTCTCCCTACCGTATGAATGCGATACATCAGATTAAGGACGATCCAAATCAGGAAACGAACCAAGAACTCGGGCAGAAGATTCAACGTGTAGACGGTGCCAGCGATCGTGATGAGTGCGAAGGCGAAGATGACGTATTCGATCCGAAACGATGGAACCTGTGCGAGCACGTATGAGAAAACAGCCGCGATCAAAACACCGCTGAAACTCGCGATGTTGGAAAACGCAATGACCTGACCTTTGGCGCCGTCGGGGCTGCGTGTTTGCAACAGCGCATTCAGCGGAATCGAAAAGAGTCCACCGCAAAAACCGATTAGCGCCATATCCGTGATCGCGCGTACCGGTACGTCGCTGATCCGCCAGCTGCTATCGCCAAAGAAGCTGAGATCAAACGCGCCGCACGTCATACCGAGAGCGCCTAGGGGAACCAATCCGAGTTCAATTTTCCCGCGCGATAGCTTGCCTGCGACGACTGACCCGGCTGCAATCCCAATTCCCAGTAGTGCGAGCATTGATGCAGATTTTTCGTTTGTAAGGCCGAGTGTGACTACACCGTAAATTGGAATGACACCAAGGAGCAGCGACCCCAGGCAGCTGAAATACGCCAGACCATAGATAGTCTGCGGTAGCGCGCGGATTCCGCGTACGTAACCCCAGTCTCGTTGGACTGTGCGCAGCGGGTTTGCGTCAAACGGCGCGCGCGGATTGCCTTCGGCACCCCGGGGTGAGAACCACGCTGCAGTGGTACCGATCGCAGCAATGGTCACGTACATCCAGCCTGCTTGTGACAGGTCGTCTTGAAATATGCTGTGAACCGCAATGCCAACCCCCATCCCAAACAAGGTCGCGAGATGGGTCGTCATACTGAGGATGCCGTTGGCTTCGGCGAGGTCCTTTTCGCTGAAAGCTTCAGGGAGGATGCCGTACTTGGCCGGAGAGAAGAGCGCGCTTTGAAGCGACATCAGGAACAGCACGCCGAAGAGGAACGGTAGGTTCCCCAGCGCAAACCCGATTGCACCCAGTCCCATCGCAAATATTTCAGGCAGCTTGGTGAAGAAGAGGACGCGGCCTTTCGGATAGCGATCGGCCAACCAACCTGCAAGCGGTGAAAACAGAATAAAAGGCAGTGGGAAGAGCGCGGTCGCGATGCTGCTGAGTTGGGTCTGAACCGCTTCGTCCGGGAAGTGGACAAGAATGAACAGGATGAGCGTCATCTTGAAAGCATTGTCGTTTAGCGAACCCAGAAACTGAGCTAGCAGATACGCAAGAAATCGCGGCGAAGAGAGTTGGAGCATCGGCGCATATTCTACAGACCTTGGTTCGCGCATTCGATACGTAGATTTGGCCTTGGTGCCAGTCGGCACCCGTGCGCCGAAGGATCGAACTTGAACGACGAGCAGCCAAAAGGCTCAGAAGGCCGCAGTAACGCGGTTTCCGCCTGGCATGGATGGACTGCGGTCTTGCGCGCACATGTCGGTGGACGTTGGTCGCAAGCGTTCAACACGCTTGCGGGCAGGATTACGGCATTTATTCTCGCGGCGGTGATGACGTCGCTTGTTACAACCTGGGCGTCGGTTCAGTCGATTCAGATGTACCTGCAGGACAAGATCAACACGAAGTTTCCAGCGATCCTGGAAATAACCGCGACCCGTATCGATGATTGGTACGATCAGCGCCGAAGCGATGTCGTGACTTTTGCACAGAGTCGTTCGGTGGTGACCAACGTTCGCCAGTTGCACACCGGTCCCTCTAGCAAGCGGGCCAAAGAAGAATTGACGACGTATCTCACCTACGTGCTGGATAGTTTCCCGCAGTATCGATCGCTGTTTATTCTGAACGATCGCGGGAAGGCAGAATTTTGGGTCGGTGACCAGGTTCCCATTTCAGATGCGGTCCGCCAGGGGATCTCAACGGTCCAGAGTGAAGCCGTCAGTGACATCCATTTCATCGGCGATCGCTATGTACAGGTAATCTCCTCGCGCATTACCGACTCAAAGGGCAAATCACTCGGCTCGCTGCATGCATTGTTCAATGTTTCGGTTCTTGGCTCGCTGCTCAACAGTGAGCGTCTGGGTGTATCGGGAGAACTTTTCATCGTCGCGGCAGAAGGCGCATATCTCACTGCGACGAAGAGCCGGGTGGAAGGCGAAAAGTATGGTCTTGAATTGCCATCGCCTGGGAGCTCGCCTGGCGTTCACGAGTACACCAACTACATCGGTGAGCACGTGGTTGGTAGCGCACGCGGCGTTGATCGTTTCGATTGGACGCTGGTCGTTGAGGAAAGCTACGAGGAAGCATTTCGACCGGTCGTATCACTGATCTGGAAGGTATTGGCGATCAACGTAACGATCGTCCTCTTGTTCAGCATCGTTGCGTTTCGTATGTCTCAGTCGATCACGCGTCCTATTAAAGAGTTAGTGGGAGGTGCACTTCGCATCTCCGAGGGCGAAACCGAAGTCATGGTCGTGCAGAAGACAAGCCATGAAGAAATCGCGCTTTTGACCCGTACGTTCAATCGAATGGCGGCGCGGCTCCATCGAAATACTCAACAGCTTTCTGATAGCCGAAAGACGGTTGAACAGGCGAATACTCGGTTGCGCTCTCAGAACGAAGAGTTGCAGCGCGCGAACGAGATGCTGGAGCAACTCAGCGTCACCGATGGCCTGACACAGCTCTACAATCATCGATTCTTCCAAGAACATCTTACGCGGGAGATCGGACGGGTTGAGCGGACGAAGGATCCACTGTGTTTGATTCTGATCGACATCGACAATTTCAAGCACTTGAACGATCGTTTCGGTCATTCCGCTGGCGACTCGGTTTTGCGCGGTGTTGCAGAGGTCTTGGGCCGTCTGGTACGGGAGAACGATGTTCTCGCCCGCTATGGCGGCGAAGAGTTTGCTTTGGTACCAAGCGGTGCCACGATCGAAGACACATCGATGCTGGCTGAGAAGATGCGGATGTCGATCTCGAGCACAGAGTTCTCAGTAGATTCAGATGGAGATCTTGTAACGGCCGAGGTAACCGTCTCTGTGGGGGTTGCACAATATCAGGGCGATCGCCCTGAATTTTTCAACTCCGCAGATCGCGCGCTTTATCGTGCAAAAGAAAACGGCAAGGATTGTGTTTGTGTGGAGGAGCCGAAGGCCGCTCCGGTCAAACCTAAGCGCAGGAAGGGTTAGGACGCGCGCAGTAACCGCGCGTAGACCCAGCCCACGACACCGCTAGTTGTGCGTACCAAGACCCATTCGTCTATCTGCTTTTCCGGAAAGACGGGTGTCTCTTTCAACAATACCTCAAGTACCGTATCTCGTGTCGATGGTCCGGCGCGCAGGTTCACGCGCTCTGCGAGAACGACTTTGACTGAGTTCGCAGCATCAACAGTATCTGCTTCTTGATTGAGGTTCTGTGCAACGCGTTGGACGCGGGCCGAAAAGAAGATAGATGCACCGAAAAGTCCCGCTTGGATATGCTTGCGTGATTCTTCGAGTTTTTGGCGAGCGTCTTGAATATCGTCCTCACGCCAGCGAGTTCGCGCAGCGGCATTTTCCAATTGGATCCGCGCTTCAGCCAAAGCCGAGACCGCGTCTGCGCGCCGGTGAATGCCACGCAAACCCGATTCGATCGAAACCAAGGCTTGTTCCGCCTGGTGGAGGTCTTTCTTTAGACGCTCGTTTTCGCGCATCAGTCGTTCTGCTCGCAGAAATTCAGCACGGCGATAGATATCGGCGTTGACCTCCACGGTTTGCTTGGGTTTGAAGAAAGAAAATCCTGTAAATTCACGCCTTCCATGCGTATCCGTTGCACATGCGGAGGTTCCAAGGACGAACACGGCCATGCAGGTCAGACGCAGAGGAGAGCGACGACTCGGCGACTTTCTTGTGGAAATGGGAAACCTCAGGGGCATAGAGCCTCATAACGACACAGTAGCGACACTAGTGTCGCTTGTTGTATCGGAGGCGCTCCGTGGATCTTGAGGGTACGAGCGCGTCGGTGAAGCTAGCGTCCGCGTCGCTGCATCGTGCTCGTTCGCGTGAAGCGCCGTCGATCTTTTTTGTCGGGTGGGTCTGAGAGAAACCCGAAACTTTCCCGTAGCCAACTGTTGTTGCCCGTTACAAAAAAGGACGCTGCCGCGGGGACAAACACGCCGAAGTCTTGGGAATTGCCGGCCCAGTTCGGAAGCAATGCGTCGTCTGCACTGTACCGACTCATCAGAATGCCTACCTCGTAGATCGAGCGGTTCCTGCGGTGTGAAATGTAGTAAAGCGGCTGCGACGTCAAGGCGTCGATATACAACGTAACGATTGCCACGCGCTCCTCCGCATTTTTGCGCGTACCCCGTATGACGATCGCACGTCGCAGGTCCCAGCGATCGTTCGCGAGAGAAAGGCCACTGGGGCCGTAGGACCGCCCAGGGCTCTCCGGAAATCCAGGGCGTACGGCATTCATGGGCGCGAGTACATCCTGAACACGCATGAACTGAAACTCGAAGGCGTTCGGTTGTGCGAATAGGCCAACAAAGCCGCGGCGCCAGTGCTCGGTAAGCGCGAGTGCTGATGCGTCCGGCGTTCGAATGCCTTCCTGAGGTAGGTTGAGTCCACCGCCCGACGCAAGTTGTGCACGCGTGTACGACGGCATGTAGATACCATTCACCGCTGTATTCGCTGCACGTCGTACCTTACGTTCATCCGGTGTGTAGACGAAAATGTCGTCGCTGCGTTCGCCAGCCTTCAAACGCTTAAGAGAGCGACGCTGACGCCATGCGATGCCACGCGCGTGCGAAGGTTCGGTGAACTTGCCGCCAGCCCAGAAGTCCACGTCACTTTCGTCGTCCTTCACACCGGGAACGCCATGCATCGGTAGAAGAAAAAATTCCCCGACGTAACGTTCTAAACGTTTACCGCGCTTCAACACATGCAGAATTCGAAAGTCACCCCGAAATCCCGAACCCAAATACCGATAGCGGTAATTCCAAGCCCATTTCATCCCCGCTTGTGGATCATCGTCTTGAATTGAATCCATAGGAAAGGGTAAGCCGTGACCTTTGAAGCCGAGCAGGTTGCCCTTCTTGTCTACGGTAATGCTTTTGCGATTCTTTTCGGTGGACGCTTCGAACTCGGGTGCGGCTGGGTATCGGCGATGACATGGACCGATCTCAAGTCGTTGCCCTTCGAAGAAGAAGATCTCTCGACGCTCCCAAATCTCGCGCGGCAGATAGTTTTCCAAGCGCGACATCGAGCCGAATTCGATCAGGTCTCCGCGTTTAAATATCGGTGTCACGATATCTTCGTCACCGCCAGCTTCCGCTCCGGGTTTGACCGGATACGGCGGGCAGGAGCCAGCCTTCGGGACTTCTACCGCGTGGCTCGCGTTGGTCATGCATACCAGGGCGAGCGTGGCCGTCAAAATGGTATTTTTCATCTTCGACACAGCTTACCCGAAGGCTATCCTGCTGGCATGGGAGCGCGTTCAGACATTCAAACAGCCTTAGAGTCCGGGCAGCCGCTAAGAATTCATGCGCGAGATGGCGAAGTGATCGTGGCGCGGGTGCTGGACTGCGAGTCCGAAGGAGGCGTTTTCAAGGTGGAGACGTCGTCTAATCCAGAGCGCTACGCTTTCTGCGATTCTACAGGCCTACGCCTGCGTTACGAGGAAATCGAACGGGTCCAGCTGCTGCGCGATATCTAGCCACGCAGAATCTGCAGCGCCGGCTGGTGGAGTAACCCGTTGGTGCTGATCCAACTGCCGCGATAGATGGAATTTTCAGCGCCGAGACTGCTGCAGCGACCCCCGGCCTCCTCCACCAGAAGTTTCAGGGGCGCGATGTCCCATGGCGAAACAATCGGGTCGACTGCGATTTCTCCTGCGCCTTCAGCAACGAGACAATGTTGATAGAAGTCACCAAAGCCTCGTTGGCGTTCCGTCTGTTGCAGCAAGTTTTGCATCCCGGGCGGCAATGATTGCGCTTCGACCCCGCCGATACTTCCGTGAAAGAGCTGTGCGCTGGCCAAGTCTTGTATTTGCGACACTGCCAGTTTGCGCGGTCCCAAGTATGCGCCCGAACCTTTGGCGGCGGTCCAGCGGCGCGCGAGTGCGGGTGCGCTCACCAACCCGGCGACGATCTCACCGTCTGTCTCGACGGCAAGGAGTGTCGCGAAGACAGGGATGCCGCGGATAAAATTTCGTGTTGCATCAATGGGGTCGATGATCAGACGCGTTGCGCTCGTACCCGCGGCTTCGCCCTCCTCCTCACCGAACACGCCCCAGTCTGGAAAACGATTCCGCGTCTGCTTGCGTGCCTCTTCTTCGATCTGCAAATCTGCATCGGTCACCGGTCCGAGATTGGGTTTCTCGCGGACCATGGGATCCTGCGATTGGAAATACCGCAATGCGATCTCGTCCGCGCGCTCAGCGAGCTCGACCAGAAATGACAGCGCGTCCGTTGGTTTCACGGCACCAGAATAGGGTTTCCTAGGGTCCGAGTACAATGCGTTCGGCGATCCGCGCCGCGCGATCCGCGGCCCCGCAAGCGAACTGCATCAACGCATACGGATCGACAGCGTCTGCGTGTGGGTCCGCGCTCGCAACGCCAATCGCGATATCGCAAGCTGATCCCTCCGTTACGCCCAAGGCCTCCGTTTCCACACTGAGACGGATGCGTTCCGCACTTCGCATCAGATCCTCTGATCCACAACCCGGGAGTAATATTGCAAGTTGATGTTCTCCGAAGTGACAGAGGTGATCCGAACGACGGATCTGCTTGGATACGAGCTCCGCGACTTTGCCGAGGGTCTCAATCACTGCCCGAGGGCCTTTGGCTTCCTCGAGTACTTTGAGATCACGAATCTCCAAGATCATCATGCCGAGTGAGCGACGCGTTGTGAGCGCACGACGGTGGAAGGCCTCGGTCAGCCGTTCGAACGCAGGACGTGAAAGTAATCCGGTATCTTGTTCGAAGTCTTCTTCGCAGATCCCATCGATGCCCGCAAAATCATCCTTCCGCCGGGCGATCGCGTCAGCAAGAATGCGCGCGCTCTCGTCGGCATCCAGAGCAAGCTCGCTCAATACGTCGTTCGCATTTTCCAACAGCTGCTCGTACGTTTTCTGTTCCATTGGCGAGATATCGAAAAGCTCCGCCATGCTTCTGAATTCCTGTGGCAATTCCTCAGCGAGAGATTTCGCGATGGGAACCGGAATGTTTGTAAGCTCGGCGACAATGTGGTCGAGGGTGCGAATTTCAGAGCTGAAACCGGGAATGGTCAACGTGCGTGCGTAAAGCCAAGCGGCTTGAAGAATCTGGATGCGCGTTGTGAGGATGCTATCGCTCTTGCTGTCCACGGGGCCGTGGTGGTTCTCCACGAGTTCGCGGATCGATGTTGGAAACCGCCATTTCTCGAGGAGAAAACCCGCAAGCCGCGTATGTGTGGTTTGTATTTCAGACTCTTCGATTCCAATGAGGTCGTCTTCGCCTTCAACAAAGCGATCAAGGACCTCTGCGTAATGTGGAGTGCTCTGCAATAACAACAGCGAACCGCAGTCTGCGATAAGTCCGGCGAGAAAGGCTTCGTCGGGGTCCCAGGTTCCGGTTTCGTTCGATATGCGACGCGCGGCGAGTCCCATCATGAGTGAGGTACGCCAGAGCTGAAGAAAACGGTCACGTTGATCGGGCTTGGCTTTAAACGTTGCGAAAAGTGAAAACGACAACGCAACAGATCGGACGCTTTGATATCCGAGATAGAGCACTGCGGTTTGAAGCGAAGTCACCTCGCGCGACATCCCGTAGAACGGTGAGTTGATCAAGCGAATGATTTTTACCGCCAGCGCCGGGTCGCGACTGATCACGTCCGCGAGTGCGCTCAGGTCTTGGTCACCATCGTTGAGGAGCTCGAGCAGCCGTTGCGCGACTGCAGGCATCGTGGGCAGCTTGGGGGAATCGATCAATGATCGTTCGAAGCTGTTCATCGAGATCCCCAAGTGGTTGATAATAAAAGCCGTCTCCGGCTTAAGTGCGATCGGTTTCGGCGCATCGGGAGTTGAGACAAGATGCGCGAAAGCGCACTATTGTCGCCATGGTTCCCACCTCGACAGAGTCGATCGAAATCTCCGAGGATGCGCTCGCGCGCGCCGCCAAGATGGTGCGCGTGTTAACCGTTGACGCGGTTCGCCAGGCCGGAATCGGCCACGTGGGCTTACCCCTGGGCTGCGCCGAACTCGGCGTTCTTCTGTACGGCGAGATCTTGAAACACGATCCTCAGGATCCAGCCTGGCATGATCGAGATCGCTTCGTGCTCTCTGCGGGTCATGGGTCGATGCTGCTCTACTCGCTGCTCCACCTGTCTGGATACGAGATTTCCGCTGAAGATCTTCGGAACTTCCGTCAGCTCGGCTCGATCACGCCCGGACATCCTGAGCGCGGCATGACGCCGGGGGTCGAATGCACGACCGGGCCGCTCGGCCAAGGTATGGGCAACGCGGTCGGCATGGCGCTGGCGGAGCGAATTCTGGCTGCCCGATTCGGCAGTGAGTTGATCGACCATCGCACCTATGTGCTTGCGAGCGATGGCGATCTGATGGAAGGGGTTGCGTCGGAGGCGGCCTCGCTCGCGGGGCATCTCGGACTGGGGCGCTTGATCGCGTTCTATGATGACAATCGAATCACCATTGATGGACCGACGAGTCTGTCGTTTTCCGAGCAGGTGGGGACCCGTTTTGAAGCCTATGGATGGGAAGTCCAGACCGTCGATGGTTACGACATCGCGGAGATCCGCGGCGCTGTAAGGCAGGCTCAAGCGGATGAAGACCGGCCCCATCTAATTATCTGCCGCACCAAGATTGGTTTCGGATCGCCTGCGGTCGATACCAGCGCCGCACACGGGGCACTCGGCGACGAGCGGACTCAGCAAACGCGTGACGCACTCGGTTGGACACTGCCGCCGTTCGAAATCCCTGATGACGCGCGCGATGCGTTCCTCGCGAATTCCCAGCGTGGAGCCGAAGTACGTGCAGCGTGGGAGAACCGCAAGGCCAAGGCGCTTGCGGATCCTGGCGTCGCGGAACGTTGGGCGAGCATGCTCGAGGGACAGTTGCCAGCAGATCTTGACGCAGTCTTTCCAGACTTTGCCAGCGATTCAAATTTGGCGACGCGTCAAGCGTCGGGCAAAATCATCAATAGCATCGCGTCAAAGGTACCCTCTCTCATCGGGGGATCCGCAGACCTTGCGGGGTCCAATGGAACGACGATCAAAGACGAGTCCCATATCGAACGCGGGAAGTTCCAGGGTCGCAATATCAACTACGGTGTTCGCGAACATGGGATGGGCGCGATTGCGAACGGCATGGCGCTGCATCAAGGGGTCCGACCCTTCGTAGGAACCTTCTTGGTTTTCAGCGATTACATGCGGCCAGCGATTCGCCTGGCAGCATTATCTGAGTTGCCGGTCGTATACGTCTTTACCCATGACTCGATTTTTGTCGGGGAGGACGGGCCTACGCACCAGCCCGTGGAGCACGTTGCTAGTTTGCGCGCGATTCCGAATCTCCGGGTCTGGCGCCCCGCCGACGCAAGAGAGACCGCTGTCGCGTGGACGTCGGCATTGCGTCATACGTCAGGCCCGACAGCTTTGGCTTTGACGCGTCAAGGGTTGCCGACGCTTGAGCAGGAAGGCGTTGAAGAAGGCGCGTCAAAGGGTGGCTACGTGCTGCTCGATGAACCTGCAGATGCGTCACTTGAGCTGGTACTCATCGGCACCGGTTCGGAGATATCCCTTGCGTTGGAAGCGGGTGAACGGCTAAAGGCGGAGGGCCGGGTGGTCCGCGTCATTTCCCTACCGTGTGTTGAGCTTTTCGAGTCACAGAGTCCGGCATATCGCGAATCTGTGCTCGGTGATGCGCCTCGTCTCGTTGTTGAGGCTGGCGTCCAACATGGATTGGACTGCGTCATTCGACCGCAGGATCTTTTTCACGGCATGACGCGCTTCGGTGCTTCTGCTTCCTACACCAAACTCGCTGAACACTTCGGCTTCACGGTCGAGGCCGTCCTCGAAAAAGCCCGCAGCCTCCTCACTTAGCCGCGTCAAACGCGTACCTATGAAGCCAGTTTGCGAGTTCCACGTGAACCAGATCTGCAATTAATGGGGACGGTCCTTAGTGCAATTAATTGGGTCGTTGGGGTTAAAATTTGGGTGTTTTTTGGGTGGGAAAAAGATCGCCCG
>JAJDAK010000087.1 GCA_029261895.1 Deltaproteobacteria bacterium | reverse complement strand
GCGATGACGTCACAGAGTCCGCGGCGGATCGCTTCCTCGTCTTCAACGACAAGGATCTCGATTTTTTCAGTCGTATCCATCGGTTCTAGTGTAGCGCTCCCACGCATTGAGTCTTGTAAATCGAATGTAAAACACGGCGACGTTCTTTTACCGGGTCTTTGTCCCTTTTTCTCTCGCGCTGCCGTACTTAATTAGCGTGCGCATCGACGAATTGATGCGAAAGCTTAAACGGAGGCAACGATGAAACAGACGAAACCAACCCTAATACTAACCGCGCTATTGGTCGGCACCTTTACGGTGGGAATTGCGACTCGCGCTCATATAAAACCGGCACCGAATTCTGATATCGGTTTTCACGGTCGTGTGGATCGAACTTCGGTGATGCAAGGCGGTGATAATCATGTACGCGTAGAGCTGGTGATGAACGCGCCAGATTCTGCGAGTGTGATCGCCACGGATCAGCCCACAGACCTCGTTGTGGTGCTCGATAAGTCTGGCTCCATGTCTGGAGAAAAGATCCAGTACGCCCATGCGGCGGTCCGAGAATTGATCTCACGCTTGCGCGATCAGGATCGTTTCGCATTGGTGGCATTCTCACATGAAAGCCAAGTCCAGATACCACTCGAGTATGCGACTTCGGAACGGCGGCGAGAGTGGCTGCAGCGCGTGAACCAGATTGCTGCAGGCGGCGGTACCTACATGCACCCCGCACTCGCTGAGGCGACACGAATCGTAGAAGCGGAGCGTGGCCAGTCACGCATTCCGCGGATCGTGATGATCTCAGATGGACTTACATCCGGTGAACCTCAGGACCTATACACGCAGGCTCGCCGCGCGATCCCCGGGGAATTCACCATTTCGGCGGTAGGCATTGGCTCGGATTTCAATGAAACGTTGATGTCGGCACTCGCGGATCACGGAACGGGGAATTTCTACTACCTAGAAGATGTTTCCGCACTGAGTTGGGTTTTCAACTCGGAGTTTGAAACTGCACGGGAGACGGTCGCGACCGGCGTGACGGTCGAAATCAAACCCGATTCTGGGATCGAAGTCGTCGATGCAGCGGGGTATCCGTTAGAGCGCAGCGCTGGGAAAGTTCTGTTCCGACCCGGAACACTCTATTCAGGTCAGGAGCGCCGCGTCTGGGTGACGTTGCGCGTAAATGGCAACGCGACCGAGACGGTTGACTTGGGTGAGTTCTTTCTCGGTTTCAACCGAGATGGTGCCGCACATCGACTCGTCGTTGACGACTTGCCGAAGATCGCCTGGGTAAAAACGCAAGAGGAATACGTTTCGTCGATCGATCGCGAGAGCTGGGAAGAAGGCGTCGCCACTGAAGGTTGGTTCGGCCTGCGTCAGCGTGTCGCCGAGATGGTTAAAGGCGGCCAAAAGGCCGAGGCCATGGACGAGATCGATACGTTCTACAGGGAGAACGCCGCGCTCAATGCCCCGATGCAGTCGAAGAAGGTCGATGAGCGCTTGGATGAAGCGCAGGAGCTGAAGGCGACGGTCGCCGAAGCGTTCGTTGGCGACGACACGGCCGACAAACAAAACAAGCTGGGAAAATCGCTCTACTCGACCGGTCTCGAAGGCCGTCGTGTGGGCGATCGAAAGAAATAGGAGGCTCGAAATGTCACTCAAACTCGTCAATCGAATTGGAACGTTAGTAAAGGCGGACGCGCACGGTGTTGTTGAGGCACTTGAAGACAAACAGCTCTTACTCAAGCAAACGCTTCGCGAAGCGGAGCTCGACTTGGTTCAGAAACGCGCGAAACGTGACCGGCTCCTCGAAGAGGAGGAGTCGTTGGGTCATGAGGAAGCTCGAATGAGCACGGCGATCGAGTCGCTCGATCGAGATATTGAGATGGCGCTTTCGGAGGGTAGGGAGGAACTTGCACGGTTTTCGATACGCAAGTTGATCCCAGAACGAGAGGGGCTGTCGACAACCATCTCGTTGTTGCGCGAGATCGCGAAGGAAAGACAGGAGCTTGTTGAGCGACTCACTGAGCAGGAACGTGAGTTTGAAGCGCTCAAGATCCGTATTCGGCGCTTTATTGCGGAACAGGATCGACCAGAAACGGGTATCGGGCAGTTCGCCCCTCGGCTTGTTCTCGACGAAGAAGTGGAACTTGAGCTTCTCCGTCGTCACGGAGGCGGTCGTGATGCGATGGAATAGTTTTACAGGCAGTTTGTTTTTTGCCGCGGCCGCAGCGTTTGCGTGCACGCTTTACGCAATCGTATTAGGGCCTTGGCTCGGGGCCAATATCACGACCGGCACGTTCGTCGTGTTGGTGGCCTCGATCTACCTTCTCGGGTTGGGAACCGTATGGCGTACTTCGCTCATCTCGAGCGCAGTTACCGCCGGAGCCGCGATGCTGACTTTGGTCGTTACCGGCTCCGCGCTCGCGACCGCTTGGGTGGCTGCGAGTAGTATCGCGCTATGTCGCAGTGGTCTGCTGTATCGCGTTCCGATCGCTCGGGCGATGATCAAAGAGGTCACGCTTGTCGTCATCGGGTTGGGTTTTGCAAGCTTCCTCGCGTCGACCCACGTGTTGCCCAACGTGCTGGCCATCTGGGGCTTCTTCCTGGTGCAAAGCGTGTTCTTTCTGCTGGGTGCGCCTCGCGAGCGCATCTCGCTCGAGACGGAAGGCGATGGCTTCGACGTCGCCCGTGACCGCGCTCTGGCCATTTTAGAAGGGCGCTAGACCAAATCGCGAGCATCGGTGTACAAATGGGGTTCACGAGGAGGATTCCGATGCAAAGCCGTGTACCGATGCTCGCGATGGAAGATTCACTTAATCGCGGCGAAGAGGCGGGGATACCCGAACCGATGGCGAAGCTCAGTGTGTTTCGCGTGCTGCTGCAGCATCCACCCGTCGGGAAAGCGATTAAGCAACTGCTTTCCACACTTTTGTTCAACGCGAAGCTGGATGACCGTCTGCGCGAACTGATCATCATGCGCATCGGTTGGTCGACGGGATCGGTCTACGAGTGGACGCAACATTGGCGGGTGGCGTTGGCGCTGGGAGTCGAAGCCGAAGACGTCTTGGCGGTGAGAGACTGGCGCGCGTCGAATCGCTTCGGTGCGGCCGAACGCGCGGTGCTCGCGGCAACCGATGAAACACTTGAACACGGCGAGATTAGCAAGCAGACCTGGGCCGAATGCGAAGCGGTATTGAAGTCAGCTGAGGAGCGTCTCGAGCTGGTGGCCGCGATTGGTTGCTGGTCGATGATTTCGACACTGCTTCGTAGTTTGCAGGTACCGTTGGAAGACGGCGTAGCGGCGTGGCCACCCGACGCTGTAGCGCCCCGAGCATAAATCTGATGGTATGTCAGATAGTAATCTGATAGTGTATCAGATAATCTACGAATAGGAAGATTGTCATGACACAGATTTATCATGATAGCGATGCGGACATCGGTGTACTCGATGGTGAGACCGTGGCGATTCTGGGTTATGGGAACCAGGGCCGCTCACAAGCGCTGAATCTTCGCGATTCCGGCCTCGACGTAATCGTTGGCAATATCGATGACGAGTATGCTGAAAAAGCGTTAGCGGAAAATTTCGAGGTCGTATCGATCGCGGCTGCAGCCGCACGCGGGGACACGATTCTCGTATTGCTGCCGGACGAAATCATGCCGGAGATTTACAAAGTCGATATTGGACCTCAGTTACGAGAGGGGGCACTGCTCGATTTTGCGTCTGGCTACAATATTGCGTTCGGGCACATTCATCCGGCCCAGAACGCCGATGTGATTTTGGTTGCACCCCGAATGATTGGTCCTGGGGTCAGAGATACCTACGTTTCGGGTGAAGGTTTCCCGAGTTTTGTTGGCGTCCATCACGACGCAACGGGTCGCGCCAAGGCACGCATGCTAGCGCTTGCGAAGGCAATGGGGTCTACGCGAGCGGGATGCATTGAGATGTCGATGCATGATGAGGCAACCCTGGATTTGTTCACCGAGCAGGGATTTGGGCCTGCGTTCGGGAATGTCCTGATGGCAGCGACCGACCTCTTGGTGAGGGCGGGGTATCCACCGGAGGCGGTGTTGCTCGAACTTCTGTTGTCCGGCGAACTGGCATACACGTTCCAGAAAATGCGCGATGTAGGCGTGTTGAAGCAGATGGAGTTTCATTCCCACACAAGTCAGTATGGATCGCTCACTCGCGGGGCTCGTTTCGCATCGCTCACCGAACCGGTTCAGCAGCGAATGCAAGTCATACTTGATGAGATACGCTCAGGTGCGTTTAGCAAGGAATGGTCGACGGATCATGAAGATAAAATGAAAGTCCTCGATCAGTTCAAAGAGATTAGTGGGCAGATTCCGTTCGCCGATTGGGAACGCCGTGCGCGTGCTGCTTTTGGCATAGGTGATGACAAGTAAGGCCAGACGCGACAATCGTTGGCGCGCAGCCCTTCGCTTAGGCTCCCGAAGTTTCTGACGATTAAGCAGAAGACCCCTCAAATCTTCTTCGGAAGAGGATTCGATGTCTTCTTGTTACATCATCGCCGAAGCTGGCGTAAACCATAACGGCTCAGCCGAGCTTGCTCATCGCATGATTGAGATCGCCGCACATTGCGGTGCTGACGCGGTGAAGTTTCAAACTTTCGTCGCGGCGGAGTTGGCCACTTCTGACGCACCCAAAGCGCGCTACCAACTAGAAACCACGGATACGGCCCAGTCACAACAAGACATGCTTCGCTCGCTGGAGCTGACGGAGTCGGACTATCTGAGTTTGGCCAAGGCAGCGGAGAAAGCCGGAATCGAGTTTCTCTCGACGCCTTTCGATCGTGAAAGCGCTGATCTCTTGAACCGGGTAGGAATGAAGCGGTTTAAGATTCCGTCCGGTGAACTTGTCAATCTTCCCTTGCTGCGTCACGTGGGTTCGTTGGGTAAGCCGGTGATTCTATCGACGGGAATGTCGTACATCGGTGAGGTCGAACTTGCGGTTCGAACCTTGGAAGACGCGGGCGCATCCGAGATCACGATTCTGCACTGCACATCGTGCTACCCCACAGCGCCGCAGGACTGCAATCTGAACGCGATGAAAACGCTGCATGCTGTGACCGGTTGCCCCGTAGGGTATTCAGATCACACGGTCGGACTCGAAATACCGTGTGCGGCCGTCGCGCTCGGCGCCACGGTAATCGAAAAGCACTTCACATTGGATCGAACGATGCCGGGCCCTGACCATCGCGCGTCAATCGAACCCGATGAACTACGCGTATTGGTTCGATCCATCCGCTCGATCGAAGCGTCCCTGGGCGACGGCATCAAACGCCCGACGCAAGCTGAGCTCAATACCCGCGAGATCGCGCGGCGCAGTTTGGTGGCCGCGCACGACCTCGAATCGGGCACCGTTATTGCGGCAGATCATTTGACCGCGAAACGACCTGGGACAGGAATTTCACCCGTCGAGCTGGATCGCGTCATCGGCCGCAAACTGATTGCCGATGTCGAGGCTGATGAACTTCTTGACTGGAAGCACATCCAGTGAATGTTCTGTTCTTTGCCAAGCAAGACGATCCGCTCGCTGAGCGTGCGGCACGATATCTGGACCAGCATGCGGACGGTGTATGCGTGCACTTCGGCAATCGGGATCTGCCGTTCCCTGAACTGGAGCTTTCTGGCGTCGACTACGTGATTTCGTATCTCTCGCCATGGATCATTCCTGCAGATGTTCTTGCCGCCGCGCGCATCGCTGCGATCAATCTACATCCCGGTCCGCCCGAGTATCCGGGGATCGGTTGTACAAACTTCGCCATCTACGAGGAGGCCGAGAGTTTCGGCATTACCTGTCATCACATGGCAGCGAGTGTGGATACGGGCAACGTGATCAGCGTGCGTCGTTTTCCGATCTATCCGCACGACACAGTCTTGTCGCTGACCGAGCGGTGTTATTCGAACATTGCAGAAGAGTTCTACGCCATTGCCGACATCATCCTTGCTGAGAAAGAACTTCCGGTTTCGGATGAGCAATGGACGCGCCGACCGTTTCGGCGCAAGGAGTTGAACGCACTCTGTCGTATAAATCCGGAGATGGATCCGACGGAGATTCGTCGTCGGGTTCGAGCCACGAATTACCCCGGATATCCCGGTGCGTACTTGGAACTTGCGGGTTGTCGATTCGACTACAGCGGAGAGGTCTAGAAATGCGGGTTCTCGTTACGGGTGGTGCAGGGTATTTGGGATCGACACTGAGCGCGCGACTCCTTCAGGCGGGTTTGCATGTTCGGGTGATTGACTCGCTACTGCATTCGGGTAAGTCGCTCCTGCCCGTTTGGGCTCATCCGAATTTTGATTATCACTTTGGCGATATTCGTGATGCTGCGGCGATCCAAAGTGCGCTAAGCGATGTTGATGCCGTGGTTCATCTTGCGGCCATCGTGGGTGACCCTGCATGCGCGCGAGAGCCCGAGGTTACGCGTGCGGTGAATCTCGATGCGGGCAAGAGTCTGCTTGAGGCGTCGCAGAAGGCAGGTGTGGAGCGCTTCATCTTCGCATCGACGTGCAGCAACTATGGAAAGTCAGAAGACCCCGATCGCTTGATGACCGAAGACGATGAACTGCGACCGGTTTCGTTGTATGCAGAGACCAAGGTAGAGATGGAGCGCGCGGTCCTGCAGTCGGTTGGCGATGGAGCTTGGGCTCCAACGGCGGTGCGCTTATCCACGCTCTTCGGTGTTTCGCCAAGGATGCGTTTTGATTTGACGGTGAACGATTTCACGTACCAATTGGCGACGCGAAAGCGACTCGAAATCTTCGGTGAACGATTTTGGCGGCCCTACGTGCATGTCGCGGATGCCGCCGCGGCGATCCAACTTGTCTTGGAATCTCCGGCAGAGCAGGTTGCTGGTGAAGTCTTCAACGTTGGGGCAAATAATCAGAACTATCAAAAGCAACAGATTGCCGAATTGATTCAGCCCCTCGTTCCAGAGGCAACGATCGAGTATGTCCATCGTGACGAAGACCCACGGGACTATCGCGTAGCGTTCGACAAGATTCATGATCGCCTGGGTTTTGAAACCTCGCGATCCGTTGCCGATGGGGTTCGGGAAGTATTCGCATTGGTGAATGGCGGAGTCATCGATGACTTTTCAGCAGCGGAATATCACAACTAGTTCGAGCTAAGAACGGAGTGAGAAATGGAACCACGGCGACGTCAACAACGGCCCAGTAAGCGAAATCCACGTGCTGAGCCTGTAGCGATACCGGCAGAGAACGCCGATTTGCACGGCTTTGTGAGTAACTATTTTCAGCGCTTCCACGATGTGATAGATGCATGGGATCGCGGTCCGCTGCAGGAAGTGGTCGGTATCTTGGACCGTGTGCGCGACCTCGGCGGCACGACTTGGGTTGCTGGGAACGGTGGCAGCGCGTCGATTGCCAATCACCTGGTCTGCGACCTTACCAAGGGAACGTTTCGTGAGGGCCGGCCTCCGTTCCGCGCGCTTTCGCTTGCGTCCAATGACGCGATTATTACCGCGCTCGCCAACGATTGCGCTTACGAAGATGTGTTTCGTCAGCAGCTGGTCTACTACCTTCGAAACGAGGACGCGTTGCTTCTGGTGAGTTCCAGTGGAAACTCACCCAACGTAGTTGAGGCGTGTCGCTACGCAAAGAGTCGCGGTATTCCGACGATCGCATTGGTTGGGTTTAAGGGTGGGGCGCTCGCGGAGCTTGCCGACGTCACACTCTGGGTTCCGGTCGACAACTACGGTATGGCCGAAGACACCCATCAGAGCATCCTGCACTGCTTGACCCAGTTTTTGAGGCATCGAACCGAGATCGAATCCACGGCATGAGACGTCGCGCGCTCGTCACAGGTGGAGCGGGCTTTATCGGCAGTCATCTCGTTGAACGACTTCTGAATGAGGGTCACGAAGTCACCGTGATCGATAATTTTTCGACAGGAGGACCACGCAACCTCACACACCTTGCTGACTATGAAACACTAAGTGTAATACGCGCTGATATTACAGATACGGAAATGATTCGTTCTCATTTCGAAGGTGTGGAGTGGGTTTTTCATCTTGCAGCAATCGCAGAAATTGTTCCTTCGATCCAAGACCCCATGAGCTACGTTCGGGTCAACGTTGAAGGCACCGCGAATGTTATTGATGCGGCGCGTCGGGCTGGTGTGGATCGGTTGATCTATGCCGCATCTTCATCGTGCTATGGCGTACCTGATCAATTCCCGACGCCAGAGACCGCTGAAATTCGCCCTGAGTACCCATATGCACTGACAAAAAATCTCGGTGAGCAGTTGGTAATGCATTGGGAGAAGATCTATCAGATCCCATCCGTATCATTGAGATTGTTCAATGTATATGGACCGCGTTCCCGAACATCGGGTACCTATGGCGCCGTGTTTGGTGTGTTCCTGGCGCAGAAACTTGCGGGAAAGAATTTCACTGTCGTGGGTGATGGAACGCAGACGCGTGACTTCACGTTCGTAACGGATGTTGTGGACGCATTTGTTCGTGCGGCAAAGTCAGATCGATCTGGCGAGGTGTTTAACGTAGGAACGGGTAATCCACGTAGCGTGAACGAGTTAGTTGCATTGCTTCGGGGCGAGAAGGTTCACATTCCCAAGCGACCGGGTGAGCCGGATTGCACGTCAGCGGCCAATGAGCGTATTCGAGACGCGTTCGGATGGCAGCCGAGGGTCTCGTTCGAGCAGGGCGTCCAGGTCTTGCTCGAGAACATCGACTATTGGCGGGAAGCGCCGGTGTGGGATGAGGCCTCCATAGCAGAGGCCACCCAGGATTGGTTCGCTTGCCTGGGGCCTCCCAAGGCATAAGTCGTTTGAAATCAATAGCTTACAAGCGAAATGATTGCTTCGTTGCTCAAGTGTGAAGCGTTCGGTCCGATGAAGGACAGACAGAGACGGGGGACCCGATGAAACGAGTTGTCATCATCACAGCGCAGAACTTCCAGGATGAGGAGTTCACCTATCCCTACTACCGCTTGCTTGAAGCAGGTTGCACGGTCGAAGTCGCAACACCTGACAAGCAGGTTGTGCACGGCAAGTACGGTGTGCCCGCTAAGCCAACGATCGATACCATGGATCTAAAGGCTTCTGAGTTCGATGGCGTAATCATTCCGGGTGGCTTTGAAGCGCCCGATCGACTGCGCATTCGCAAAGAAGTTTTGAGTTTCGTCAAAGAGATGAATGAGGCGGGCAAGTTGATCGCGGCGATCTGCCACGGACCGTGGGTATGTATTTCTGCTGGAATCATGCCGGGTCGACAAGCCACGGGTTACATCGCGACCGCGGACGATATTCGAAACGCCGGCGCGAATTATCTCGAAGAAGATGTAGTGATTGATGGAAACTTGATTACGTCGCCGCATTATCGAAACAACGGTGATTTCATGAAGGCTGTAGTCAACCAGCTGAGTCAGTAGCATGATTCACAGTATCGAAGCGGATCGTGCCGATCGTCATCAACTGCGTCGTATTGCTGAGCCTCCAGCGAAGCACGATGTCGAGGAGTTTGACTACTCGAACGTGATCGTTCGAAAACCCTGGGGTTACGAATATCTCGCCTTCTCCAATCGCCACGTTGCGATCTGGATGCTTCAGATTGTGCGAAATCGCCGTACATCGATGCACAGTCATCCCAAGAAGAAGACCAGTTTGATTTTACTTTCCGGACGTGCGGAATGTTCGCATCTCGCTGGGAAAATCGAACTCGGTCCGCTGGATGGTGTTGTGATCGACCGGGGTGCGTTCCATTCGACCGAGGCGTCGAGTACGGTTCCGCTTGAGCCGATTTCTGAGAATGGAATTTGGGTGATGGAGATCGAATCACCGCCAGCGAAGACAGATTTAGTTCGCTTGAAAGACAGCTATGGTCGAGCGGGTGCGGCTTACGAGGGTCAGAAGAATATGGTCTTCGATCCTGAGCGATGTATCCGTTTCCGAGTGCCGGACGCGAACGAGGATCCAGAATGGGAGTTGAACGACTGCAAGTTCTCCATTCGTAGAGGCGATGGGCTCGTTCACAAATCACGTCCTTCTCCAGACAGTCTGATCTCTATCATCGCCAGTGATGCCTCAGTGGTAAGCGAGAATCCACAGCTTGCGATTGGCGGACTAACGAGTTTTGAGGAATTCTCGCGCGGAACGGTGGGAGAAGAACTGGGACCGTATACGTTTCTAGTGATTCAGCGCGAGGTGGAGCTTCAGAAAGTTTCAGACTTCGTCTTCTCAAAGATCGCGGACCTGGGTGTAAAGCATGTGTTTTCAGTGAGCGGTGGTGCGGCGATGCATTTGACCGATTCTGTTGGTAAGCATCCCGAGCTGAGCTACGTCGCTACACACCACGAGCAAGCCGCGGCGATGGCAGCGGAAGGTTATGCACGCACGTCGAAGAGTCCTGGCTGCGCTCTTGTGACTTCAGGACCAGGTGGCACGAACGCGATGACCGGTGTTGCGGGCGCTTGGATCGACTCAATACCCACGATCTTTATTTCCGGCCAGGTGACGAGCGATTGCTTGATTGGCGACACCGGGGTGCGACAGTTGGGCATACAGGAATCCAATATCGTCGAGATGGTGCGGTCCATTACGAAGTACGCTGTTTCGATCACGGATCCCGGCACCCTGCGGTACCACGTAGAAAAAGCGATTCATCTTGCGACCACAGGGCGGCCCGGACCGGTTTGGCTTGATATTCCGTTGGATGTTCAAGGTGCGTTGGTCAACGTAGATGAACAGAAGGGTTTTGACCCAGCGGATGAAAGCCATGTGTCGGCGTCGGGTTCGCTGACCGAACAAGTATACGACGTGGTTGAGCTACTTCGCGCCGCTGAACGTCCGGTGCTCATCTACGGTTACGGTGTACGTTTAGCTGGTGCTGAATCAGCGCTCCAAGTCCTGGCGGATCGCCTTGGCATTCCACTCATTTCATCGTGGAATGCGAGTGATCTCATCGACAATCGACACCCGCTCTATATTGGACGCAGCGGAATCATGGGGGAACGGGCAGGGAACTTCACCGTTCAAAACTCCGACCTGCTGCTGACCGTCGGTACGCGTCTATCGGTTCCTCAGGTCGGATACAACCATACGACGTTTGCCCGTGCGGCCAAGAAAATCGTGGTGGACATTGATCCGGTCGAGCTGTCAAAGCCGACCATTCAACCCGACCTGCCGATTCAAGCCGATGCGGGCGAGTTCATCGATGCGTTGAGTCAAGAGCTGGATCGATCGGAATTCAAACCGGCGATTGAATCATGGGTGAAGCGCTGCCAGGGATGGAAAGCACGGTATCCCGTAATCGAGCCTGAATATCGGGATACAGAGGAACGGATCAACTCGTTCTATTTCATCGACGTGCTTTCCGAGAAACTCAGAAGCGATTCCGTTGTCGTGACGGATATGGGGACAAGCTTCACCTGTACGATGCAGTCGTTGCGCATGAAGGCAGGCCAACGCCTGTTTACTTCGAGCGGACACGCGTCCATGGGATTTGGTCTGCCGGGTGCGATCGGCGCATGCCTCGGTCGAGGTGGCCGCAAGACAATTTGTATAAGTGGCGACGGCGGTCTGCAGATGAACATCCAAGAATTGCAGACGCTGGTTCACAATCAGCTCCCGATTATACTCTTCGTGCTCAACAACGATGGCTATCTCGCGATCAAGCTGACGCAACAGAATCATTTCGGTCGTCTCGTGGGTTCGGAACCGAGCAGCGGGGTAAGCTGTCCGGACCTTATGAAGGTGTCGACCGCGTACGGAATCGATTGTGAGCGTATTTCCGATGCTGACACATTGGATGCGAGAATCGATGCGATTCTCGCGAAGCCCGGCCCTTATATCTGTGAGATCATGATGCCGCCGGATCAGAAACTAGTTCCGCGCTTGTCATCGGTAAAGAAGCCAGATGGCAGCATTATGTCGAACCCACTCGAAGACTTGGCGCCAGCTCTTGATCGTGATGAGTTCCTGGCGAATATGATCGTTCCCCCGGTCGACGTTCTCAAGTAAGCGTATATCACCTGGGATTCTAGGAAGATACGCGCTACATCTGCGCCGGAATTGCTCAAGCCTGAAGATCGCGCGCCGATTAATCAGAAGAGGGAGTGCGTGTCGTGTTCTGTCAGTAGATGACAGGGCTCGACAGCGGCGACGGGTTAACTATGGGCGATGATTTCGCAATCGATAGCCACAAACTCATCTACCATCCGGAACGGGTGGCGGCTTGGCGTGCGTCTGTTGATGATTGGGACAAGGCCAAATCCGTCTACCCTGTTTATGTCGAGATATCGCCCGTGGGTGCCTGTAACCATCGGTGTACCTTCTGCGCGGTCGATTACATTGGCTATCAAACCCGGATGCTCGATCTTGAGATGCTTGATGCCCGGCTATCTGAAATGGGCCGGCTCGGGGTAAGGAGCGTGATGTACGCCGGGGAGGGCGAGCCTCTCCTGCATAAGCAGATTTCCGAAATTACCGAAATCACGTATGCGGCAGGCATTGATGTCGCGTTCACGACGAACGGCGTGGCGATGACGCCCGCATTCCGCGAACGCGCATTGCCGAAGACGACGTGGATTAAGGTATCGCTGAACGCTGGAACCGCAGCGACGTATTCAAAGGTTCATCGCACCAAGGAACGCGATTTTGATCGTGTAATAGACAATCTTCGCGAGGCGGTGCGGGTACGAGATGGCCAGAACCTCAAATGCACGATTGGTGCTCAATCGCTTCTACTCCCTGAGAATACGCATGAAATGGAAGCGTTGGCTGAGCTATGCCGCGATGATATCGGACTCGACTATCTTGTTATCAAGCCTTACTCCCAGCATAAGTTTAGCGACACACATGAGTATGAAGGTGTCGACTATAGCGATCTGTTGCGACTTGAAGAGCGCCTAAATAAACTCTCAAACGAACACTTCAATGTCGTATTTCGCGCTCATACCATGCGAAAACACATGGAACCCGAATCGACCCGATACAACCGGTGCAATGCGACACCGTATTTCTGGGCGTATGTGATGGCCGATGGGGCCGTCTACGGGTGTAGTGCGTATCTCCTGGACTCGCGTTTCGAGTACGGGAACCTGAATGAAAGTTCCTTCCAGGAGATCTGGGAAGGCGAGAAGCGGCATCAGAACTGGGAGTATGTTCGGAGCAAGCTCGACATTCGTGAATGCCGCAAGAATTGCCGCATGGATGAGATCAACCGGTACCTGTTCAAACTGGAGAAGAACAACGTCTCCCATGTGAATTTTATCTGAGTCTTCGTGAGAGTGTTGTATGGCGCTTGAAAAAATTCTTCCACTCGGAACTTTGGCATCCAAGCTGGAGGAGAGCCGAACGGCTGGGCACCGCATCGTGCTCTGCCATGGCACGTTCGATCTGATGCACGCGGGTCACATTCGGCATATTCAACAGTCCCGTGAGCAAGGCGACATTCTCATTGTCACCATTACTGCGGATCAGCACGTAAATCGTGGTCCGGGTCGACCCGTTTTCAATCAACAACTTCGCGCTGAAACATTGGCCGCGCTCGAGTATGTCGACTACGTGAGTGTGCACGACGGACCAACGGCGATAGGAGTTATTGAGGTTCTAAAACCTGACGTCTATATGAAGGGCATCGAATACGCCACTTCTTCAAACGATATTACGGGCAACATTCAGCGTGAACAGGCCGCCGTCGAAATCGGGGGCGGCCGAATTGCCTTCACCGATGATGTAACGTTCAGCTCCAGTAGTTTGTTGAACGAGCATTTCAATGTCTTTCCGCAGGAAACCTCAGAATATATCCGCGGATTTCGGCAGCGTTACAGCATCAACAACGTACTAGACATGCTGAGATCGGTTCGTGATCTTCGCGTACTGGTTATCGGTGACGCGATCATCGATGAGTACCACTACACCAAGCCTTTGGGCCGGACAGGTAAGGGGAGCGCGCTCTCCGTTCGATTCGACAACGCAGAACAGTTCGCTGGCGGTGCGATCGCAGTAGCGAATCACGTTGGCGCATTCGTTGATGACGTGACCCTCATAACCGGCCTAGGCGGTGAAAACAGCTACGAGCATTTCATTCGGTCGCGTTTAGGGAAGTCGGTCAAGCCTGAGTTTTTCTTCTCAGAGAATGCCGATACCTTGGTGAAGCGCCGCTTCGTTGATACCGACCTCAACAAGCTCTTCGAGGTCTACGTCGGTCGAGCCGATCGAACCGCACCCGAGGTCGAGTATGGCGTTTGTGAATGGCTGCGCCATCGCGGGCACGAGTACGACGCTGTCATCGTGCCGGACTTCGGTAACGGATTCATTTCCGATGCGATGGTGGAAAGAATCTCCGCGGAATCTCGCTTCCTCGCGGTCAACACGCAGCTCAATAGTGGCAACTACGGATTTCACGCCATCGATCGCTACAACGCAGCCGATTTCGTTTCGCTCAATGAGCCGGAATTGCGGATGGCTGCGCGCAATCGACGCGAACCGATTGAGAAAGTCGCCAGGGCCGTTGCTGAAACGGTTCGAGCGAGGCGCATCGCTGTCACCCGCGGTCCGCAGGGTGTGGTCATGCTCGATCGCAATAGCGATGAGATTCATCAGATTCCAGCGCTTTCGACCAAAGTCGTCGATCGCGTGGGAGCAGGGGATGCGTTTCTCTCGCTGGCGAGTACCTGCTTGGGTGCAGGTTTGCCCAGTGAAGTCGCGACGTTTGTCGGCAGCGCAGCCGCGGCGCTCGATGTTCAGATCGTTTGTAACCGCGAAACCGTCGGTATGGCGAATCTCTTCAAATAC
>JAJDAK010000086.1 GCA_029261895.1 Deltaproteobacteria bacterium | reverse complement strand
CCCACGCCACGGCTTCTTCTTCAATCTGCCCGCGCATCTCAGAGATGGTCAGCTCCATCAACTGACCGCCTATGCGAAGAACGCAGGCAACCACGACGATTGGGTCCTACTCCAGAACAATCCCATTGCTGTCCAATGCCCGGCGAGTCCGTAAGGACAAGCGCAAGTCGATGATCGCTGGGTCTGCTTGAGCTGTTAATTCGCTATCATCCGCTCGATGTCGAAGGTTTTACACGCAGCAGGGATCCTGATCTTCTTGGTTGCGCCTACCCTTGTATGGGCCCAAGCCGAAATCGTCATGGCCCCACCCACAGCCCAGCAAGCCATGGAATCGCTCGACAAACAGGAGTTTGATCTATCGCGGGCATTGGACGCCGCCCAGCTCGACTTGAACTCTGCCGAACGCCGTTTCACCAGTACTCAGACGCGTTTCGACAATCAGTCGATTCCCAGCGACACACTCCGAGATGAACTCGCGGCACGTCGGCTGCAGGTAAGCAGTACCCAACGAACGATCGCGTTGCTGACCGAACGGCTTAAACGGGTAGGCCAAACCAAACTTTCATGGCAGCGCCTCATCGAACTTCGAGAACAACGATTCTCCCCCGAGATGCTGCCAGCATGGATCGCCGAGAACGCCGCGGCGCTTGAAGGCGTGAATCGACAGCTCAAAATCAAGACGGGCCGACTCGGTGAACTCAATCAAGAGAAAACCTTCACCGCCGAACGAAGACAGGCGCTTCCGGCGACGAGCGAAAGCATTCGGTGGTTGCGCATTCAGGAACGCACGCTCGATCAGCTCATCGCGGGCTATCAGGCAGATATCTCCGAACTAGAGACCGCCGCCGCATTGAGTGCAGAACTTACCGCGGCCTTGGACAGAAGCAGCTCTGCACTCCCGCTTCGGGATCGAGTCTTCGCGCTGCTCGGCCAAGTACGTGAAATCTGGAATTACGAAATCACCGCATCCGATGAACAACCCATCACGCTCGGCAAACTCATCTCGGCAATCATCATCTTCCTGGCCGGGTATATGCTGGCTGGCTTCGTAGCGAAAATATTAGGGACACGCATTTTGCCGAAGATTGGGCTCGATCGAGGCGCAGCGTATGCGTTTCAAAGTCTTACCTTCTATGTGCTGCTTCTCCTCGTGTTCCTGACCGCATTGAGAACGGTGAGTATCCCGCTCACCGCATTCGCCGTGCTTGGCGGTGCACTCGCGATCGGTGTCGGTTTCGGTAGCCAAAACGTCGTAAGCAATTTCATGAGCGGCCTGATTCTACTGGCGGAGCGACCTATAAAGGTCGGTGATCTCATCGAGGTCGACAGCAACTACGGCATCGTCGAGCGAATCGGACTACGAAGTACGCGGATTCGTTCCGGTGACAATGTTCACTTGATCCTGCCCAACGCGCTCTTCGTTGAGAATAAAATCATCAACTGGACCCATAACGACCCCAAGGTTCGTATCGAGGTCAGCGTCGGTATTGCGTATGGATCAGAAACCCGCGAAGCAGAACGACTGATCCTGCAGGCCTTGAGCGATAATTCACGCGTGCACACTCACCCTGTGCCTGTCGTGCTCTTCCGTGATTTCGGCGATAACGCACTCGCGTTTGAAACCCGCTTCTGGATCAATATGCGCACAATCATGGATCGTCTCAGCATCGAGAGCGACGTCCGCTTCAAGATCGAGGAACTCTTCCGTGAGAGTGGTGTGGTCATCGCCTTTCCACAGCGCGATGTCCACATCGACAGCGCATCACCTCTGCAGGTAAGGCTCCTATCCTCCAGTGGCGACAGCTCTTCCGACTCTCGCTAGCGTTTCGAGGGTTCGACCCAACCCTGCCTCGGGTCGCTCTAAATCCGTGGTCGAATTCTTCACCTATATCGCAGAAATCAAAAATTGAGAACTCCAACAACGCGGTGCGCCTACACTTAACCCTCGGGAGTTCTTGCACGGAAACTCGTTTCGAATATCTAACTTATTTAGAAGGAGCGAATCATGATTCGTCGATGGAGTTCACTGGTTCTTATCTTGATGGTTGCGCCGCTTACCGGTTGCTTTGACTCGGTATGCACGGCACGAGAATTTGTTGGGGGCAGCTACTCGCGAATAACCTTCCCTGCCGACATGTACCCAGGGGTGACGAGCACGGATTTCGCAATACAGATGGGCGAGCATAATGTCTTGTGTGCGGAGTTTGTTAACGATAGCGCTTTCGCGGTAGGCGAGAACATCAGCACGGGCTGGAACGGTATCGTCTACAACCGCGTACTGATCACGTGCCCACTCGGGGAAGAATGCACGATCGAGTAGTTAGCGACTAGCGAATCAGCCCCCAGCTCCGTAGTGACTTCCCACCACAGTGCGCGATGGCGCACTGTGGCATCCTGGTAGGTAGCGGCCTGCAGCGTCGGTGCGACGTCGTATTCCCGCGACTAGAAGCCCGAAAGTTCGGCACGGTCCTTGCTCATGATAGGGGTCACTGGAGGGCTGCTATGGGAAAGTCGAGTCGCGGTATTCGGGTATGTGCTGCTGGGTTTGGGATCTTCCTTATTGTCGTGTTGTTTTTCTTCTCTCAAGGAAATGCCGACACCCAAGCCCATCTAGGCACGGAGCCCGATCGGGCCTCGACAACGCTCTTGGTATCCCCCGAACCGGAAATGCCCGAAGTTTCGGACATCGGGCAGGAGTCCCAAGTAGACCCAGCTCCAGACGAGGTAGCCGACATCCCCTTCGAACTCGACAGCGCCGACCTGTTGGCGCTGCAGTTGGAAAACGGGGATGCCGCGGTTTTGATCGCGGGCATCCCAGCGGAATCATCCCAAGGAGACGCCGGACTTAATTGGCCGGCATGGGGTGGTGGAGCTGCGGTGCTCGGCACCTCGACGGTGGTCGTCGCCAGCTACGACCCGGGTCGCTCCCATGGAGGGCCACCCGCGTTCCCCATATCGAACGAGCATCCGGATCCCCCGCCCGCCAAGCCGTTACCCGAGCCCCGAAGCTGGCTCGCGTTCTTACTAGGCCTCGCCGTCGTTTTCGCAGCTACGTCTGGTCGGAAGCCCCGCCTCGACAGCGCTTCACCTTGTTTGCAGGAATTCGATCAACTTTGACCTGACATCTGCTTCCTTCACACCCTCGATCTGCATGAGGGTTCCGGGAGCAAAACCCTGTGGATCTGCAAGAAACTGATCGAGGCGATCGACGGTCCACCTGCCCTCTAGCCGCATTAAAGCGTCGGAATACTGAAACGCCTGATCAAACGCAATAGGTCTACCCACGACATTTCTCAGATTGGGTCCGAGCGCCGAATCTACCCCCTCCATCATAGGGTGACAGCCAATGCAGGTCGCGAACGAGGTTACTTCATCGGGCTCGATCACGATCAGATCACCCTGATCTGTCCACAAGACCAGCCGGCCATCCGCTCCCTCAACCAGATCGCGAATGCGTCGTCCGACGGGGATGCGCTCCGCATAGACCACTCTGTCATCGCGCACTCGGGTGCGCCATAACGCTGAGTCTTTAAGTGACGCGACTAATAGATCCTCACGCCAGATAGGGAACAAGTCGCCTCTAACTTCGATCAAGCTAGACACCCCAATCGCCGGTGTCCACGCAAATAGAGGCAGCTCGTAGCCATGGTGCTCACCTGGCTGCTGGCTCAACGGCCATGATGTACTTCCGTATTGGGTGCCAAGAGTGACGAGCGGCCAACCGTAGTTGGATCCGCGACGGATCCTGTTTAGTTCGTCTCCTCCCTGCGGTCCATGTTCGGTTGACCAGATCGAACCTTGCGCACCAACCACCAAACCTTGTGGATTGCGATGCCCCAGCGTTAGGACCTCAGATTGACCGCTGGCCAGATGGATCAACAGAATCTTGCCGTATTCCGCAGCAGGATCTTGCGGCAAGTCCGAATCGGCATTGACGCCGTCGAATTCCTGGTCGCCGACCGCGAGTAACAATCTGTCCTTATCAAGAAGCGCCAGTCCTCCTCCCATTTGATGCCCTGCAAAGCGATGCCCGGGTGGCCCTTGCTTGAGCTTGAGACAAGGACTTGCATCGTGCACTGTGCTCCACTGCAATGATGGATCGCCCGCATCGAAAGCAGTGCGTGACCCTTCAAGTTTGGAAACACGTGCGACAAAACAACCCGGTTCGCGTTTCCAGAAGTGATGGGAAACGAAAACGCGTACCCGTCCATCGGCTTCTTCTGCCAGCACATCCGCCGTACGGAACCAATGCTCATGATCACCGGCATCCGTCGCGTAGTCCACGCGGTTGAGGGGAACTTGATACGGGAGCTCCACGCTATCGAGTTTCTTCGAGCGGGCATCAAAACGCACGCGATGGAGGCGACCATCGAAAGTCACAACAAGATAGTCCTTACCGAGCCGCGAGATTCCCCCACCATTTTTTGCTTGCGGAATCACCTTTCTGAATTCCAAGAGCCTTAGATCATAGAAAGCCGTTGGGGCATGGGTTTCGATCTTGATGAGCTCTGTTCCCCCGCCCGCCATGAGAACCGCAGCCACCATCACGGTTGCAGTTAGTCCACTAAACCGTTCCAGCACGAAGAATTGAATGATCAGGAATGCGGCCAGGACAAAGGTTACCATCAGAATGTGAGCTGAGAACTGGACTCTCGGCGTGACAAGAAGCATCAAGAACAACACTGCAAATACACTGGCGAAGACCAGCATGACCCACACCCACGTGAGCTTCTCCGTAAAGTACCCACCAGCGATGAGAATGAGTGCAGCGCTAAGATATGCCAGTGCTAGGCCCGCCAACGGCACAATTTCTCTGAGAGGTCGAACCCAGATCGGAATCTCGGTCAGCACTGCGACAGGCACTGTCAACAAAAAGACGGTGGCCAGTAACTGCCACACGAGTTTCCACGATACTCGCTTTGTCATCAGGCTCTGCTTCGTTGCGTCATCTGGAAAATCGTACTTCTCAACGCGCGGCTCTCCGTCCCCTCCGCCGGCCGGGCACGACACTCGATCATGATAGCACGCAGAGTTGCAATTCCGGATATCACGCTTTGGATCATGTTCTTCCGATGGGATGTACACCGCGACGCCAACGCGGCAACGGTTTAGGCGTCGTTCTAGCGACGTCGTCCTCGTCACGGCTCATGGTCGCAGTCGCAGCTACGCAGTAGAGCACCCAGAAAAAGAACGACACTGATTTAAGAAAAAGAAAACCAGATGTCGCGAGGTTCGCAATGAAGATCGTGGCACTTGCCCCTACCACAAGGGGCCCGAGACTCGATTCGCTCCCCCGCTGGCGCCAAAGACGCCAGCCAAGTCCGAATACAGATAAACCAAGCCAAGCGAAGACTGAAAGACCGAGCAAACCGTTTTCGGCTGCGAGGCGGACTGGCAAACTATGCGCATCTCGACCTGTCATAATACCGTACTTCGCGCCCCACTCCGGCGTACGCATTCGGAACGCATAGAGACCTTGGCCCCAGATTGGGCTCTCCCTGAACATATCCCAGCCGACGTAGTAAAATGCAAGGCGCTTGGCCGTCGATGCATCCAAATTCCCAGCCCCAGGAACGCTATAGAGCATCGGCCCGCTGCGGGTCGTGCCCTCGATTCGATCACGCACGATCGAAGGTAGAAAAGGATATGCAACCGTCGCGGTCACCAGCATCACAAGAATTCCAACTACGAGCAAGCGGCGATTGATAAAGCCTAGATATAGAGCGTGACCGACCAAAGTGGCAACCCAGCCGCCCCGTGAGAGGCTTAGCACTACACCAGCCCATGCCAATACGTAAGCAAGGCTGTGTATGCCGCGGCGCCAACGTGGTAGCTCTGCGCTGCGCAGCAAATGCAGGGAGACCAGCATCATTGCGCCAAGGTACTGACTCATCTCGTTCGGATTTGAAAACAATCCCATCGCGCGTTCACCGTCGTCGCGATAGGGGTTGAATCCGACAATTGCATCGATCACCGCGAACCCGCCGCCAATAAGAACCGCGATCGAAGCGGCTTCAAGCATGCGACGCCGCCAAATTGGAGTATCGGCAAACCAATACACGGGAAAAAAGATTAACGTCGTGAATACCATCGATTTCGAGAGCTTCACGATGGTCCAGAGGGCGTTCTCACCTGATACGATCGGTGGGGCCGTTCGGGCCCAGGGGATCGCAAACGCCACCCCCACGACAACAACCAGCAACCATGCCAGCGCTGGGCCCGTGAAGCGCATGGGCGGTAAACGGGTTCCCACATGCAGAAACGTTGTGGCGATCGCAAGCCCGATCATTATGGTCTCTGCATTCAATGCCGGGATTGGAGATCTCGGTACCCAGGCATTCAGCGGAAACGTTGCTATAAAGAGGACGAGCCCTGCCCGCGGTCGGAACAATAACAAGATGACTGCTATCACAGTAGCAACGGTAGCCAACACACGAATCCCATCGACGATCATCCTACACGTCTCCAAAGTTTGGCATCACCAGTTCCGCCCACTTACCCTTTCGTCTTTTGGAACTGATTTGGACCATGTTTTCTTCTCCGTTTGCTAGACCGAGAACCCAAAGTGCACATTCGTTGCCGTGTGCAGAGTCCCCACGGCCTGCGGTGCGAAGAACATGCCAAGACTAAGGCCTATCTCCATCAAACTGAGATGATTCATGTGTAGGGGGCTGCCTGATTTCAGTTTATCGGTAGCCCCGCTCGAGAATCTTACATGGAAAAGGGAAGGTTAGGCGAGTTTTGCATCAGAGTTGCCCAACCCTCGCGACATCAAGCGCAAGTGGCATTCACCGGCGTCGCGTAACGGAGCCACTCCCCTGGCCAGGAGGCGGACGCTGGGTTCTGGTCGCATTCATCATCTGGGTCACGTCAAGTGCACGATGTACGGTTGGATAGCATCAATGGCTTACTTTGACAGACGCTGTCTTCGCTCTCAGCGTATAGCCTACCGTGGCCGTTCTTCAGATGCCCCAACCTATGACGGATCGTATATTGGCCCACACATATTTGTGTGAACGGAACAAGCGTGGCAAATTTTAGGATTACGACAATAAGCTGGCTTTTGATCGCAACATTGACTGGTGCGGCTGCAGCTGTTGTGATCGCAAGCGCAATTACAATGAGCCAGATCTCGATGGTCCGTTCTTCCTGGGACACATTCCAAACGGGACGCTCGGAAAAAGCCCGTATCATCAACGATCTGCGCCGAGAACTCGGCTACGACGGTATGATTCATCATTTCAAAAATTACATACTGCGACATGAACCGGCTCACATCACCTCTATGAAGAAGCGTCTCGGAGGAGCCCTGTCACAAATTGCTCGATATCAATCGCTTGGTATATCAACAGAAGAGAACAGCGTACTCGCGGAAATTGAAAAGGTGCTTGTCGCTTATGAACAAGCACTCGAAACAGCCATGACGATGGTAGCCGAAGGCAATGATTCCAGCGCGATTGATTCCAAGGTCCTGATCGACGACGCCCCAGCGCTGGCAGGCCTTGACGAGCTCGACCGGATTGCGACAAGAGCGGTTTCGAAACAACACTTGCCAAGCCGCAGCTGATTAGCGCTCTACGACAATCAATGGGCTATGGCGGAATGATTCACAAATTCAAGAACTTCGTGCTGCGAAACGAGCCCATACTTGCAGATCAAGTCAGACAGGACATCTCGGATATAGAAAACACAATCGAACAATATGCCGCTCTAAAAATCAATCCCGCGGAGCACGGTGCGCTCAACGGCATCCGGAAAATTCTTGGAGCGTATGGCTCAGCGTTGACTACCATCGAACGCTTAGAAAAAGGTGGGTCGATCCCTTCGGAGGTCGATCGCGTCGTTAAAATCAATGATCGTCCGGCGCTCGATGGACTCGCAACCTTGAATCAAGCGGCTCTCGCAGAAAGCGCTGTCGACGCACAAGCCGTGACCGCCGCCCTGACGCGAGTAACAAAGTTGTCATGGGCTTTGAGCGGTACAATTACGGGGATGGTCCTATTTCTTGCGGTCGCATTTCTATTCCTAATCAGAGTACAGATCGTTCGACCCATAACATCGATCACAGAGGTGATGACTCAACTAGCGGCAGGCGATCTTGATGTATCGATTAAGAGTACAGATCGGACAAACGAACTCGGAGACATGGCACGATCCGTGGAAGTCTTCAAACAGACGGCGATTCAACGAGTTCGCGCTGACGAACGTCGGATCGAACATGAAGAACGCTACCGTTTAATTTTAGACGGAGCTGCAGACAGTATCATCACAATCAGCGAAGACGGTACGATCGTGCTGTTTAATCCAGCAGCCGAGTCGATGTTTGGTTATTCCGCTGAAGAAGCGATCGGAAAAAATGCGAAGACTCTACTTATCACGGACTTTCACGAATCAGCCACAAACATCATTGAGGCTTTGGCGTCTGGCAATGAAGAAGGTATGGGAACGACAGAATGTGAGGTCAGCGGAAGCACAAGAGCGGAAAACAGTTAGAACTTGAACTATCCATGTCTCAACTGAACACAAAAGATCAACTCATGTACACGATGATGGTTCGCGATATCAGTTCACGAAAACAGATAGAGCAGATCAAGAATGAACTTATTTCCACGGTGAGCCATGAGCTCCGAACGCCGCTGACAGCGATATCTGGAGCGATTCTGCTCCTTGAAGGCGGCGTTGCTGGCAATGACGAATCAAAAAACCAAAAGCTTATACAACTGGCATCCAGAAACAGTGATCGGTTGATGAATCTTGTCAATGACCTACTGGATTTTGAGAAGCTCCAGTCAGGAACCTTGGAGTTCACCTTTGATACGACGGATTTGGTAGCACTTGTGCATCAGTCTATCGAACTCAATCAACCCATGGCTGACAAATACAGCGTTTCACTCGATATAGTAGAGTCAATTGACGGCATACTCATTCGTATGGACCGAGATCGCATTATGCAAGTAATGTCCAACCTTCTATCCAATGCGGCAAAGTTCTCTAAAGAAGGCGGCGACGTAGAGGTATCGATCCAGCACAATCAATCAATGGTCCGAGTGTCAGTGTCAGATAGTGGGGTTGGAATCCCCGAAGACTATCGAAATAGAGTGTTCGAAAGGTTTACGAGATATAACCGAAAGTTGTGGATCGAAGGAATGAAAGTGGCAGCGTATCCTTTTGTGTGAATGAAAACACGAAACCGGCCCTGTGCCGGAGAAAGGACACGCTACCGATGCTGAGAATACTCGAGAACGAGGGTGAGAGAAACCGCGAAGTTTCGCAGAGCTTGGATGAGATCGCGTTAGCAGGGGCTCGTCGCATGCTGCAGGAAGCGTTGGAAGGGGAAGTGGCAGACTACGTGGATCGCCACCGCGAGCTCCGGGATGAACAGGGACATG